>NZ_JAXFNY010000017.1:0-9087 GCF_034180645.1 Mobiluncus sp.
GTAAAATGAACCATGAAATGGAAACACGCCCTAAACGCGTTCTCCATCACCCTCGCCGACCGCATGCCAGACGCGAAGGAATACTAGAAATAAAACCGCCACTTACACACTAAATGAGATAGTCCCGACGGGCAAAACCCCGCAAGAGCGGGGTCTTGTCGAAGGTAATACCGGCCCGGTGGTTAGCAGGCGCGGATGGCGTAAGCAAGGGCTTGGTCGCGGCTGGTGAAGTAGTAGGGCGATATTCCGGTCAGGTCGTAAAACCCGTTGCCGTTGGAGAGGTATCGGTGGACGTACCAGATTCGACCCTCGTCTTGTAGGTAGGTTTGGTGCAGGACGTGGAGGTACCCGGTTCCCTTGATGATGTCGTGCTCATTGTAGAGCTTGTTGAGTCGTTCCAGGGTCGTGGTGTTCATTACTTGCCCTCGCTTTTCACATATTCGACGAGGTCGTCCATTTTGGTGCTTTCCAGCATGTTGAGCATGGCAACCCCGCGCTGCATGCCTTCGCTGATTTTCTCGAGGCGTTCGAGGTTGACCGGCCCGTAGGATGTGGTCTGGATGCGCCGCCGTCTTCGGGGTTCCAGCACAGTTCCGGCGTGTAGTCTTCCCAGTTGGTGGGGGTAATCGCGATGGCGTTCCATTCGTATTCGGGGTGAATCTGCCAAATCGTGTAGCCCAGTCGTTCGGCGCGTGCCACCAAGCATTGCGTGTTTTCCTGTTCCAAACTCTTCAGGGTTTTCGTTTCCATTGTTTTGCCTTTCGTTCATTGTTGTTTCCGGTTCAATCCGGTATGTATATACAGCCATACTCTCCGACACATATCAAGCCGTTTTCGTTGATATTCCAACGAAAAATTAGTGAACATCATCACTCAAATGGTCTTTTCAACCGGTTGCATAAAAAGTGTGTCTTCCATGGTAGCTTCATGGAAGACACACTCTATAGGAGGAGTTCTTTACTTCTACCCTTCTAAATCGAGATGCACGCTTGCCTTGTCGAGGCGTTTTTGTATCGCGTCTTTCAGGACCTCGTTGGCCTGGTCTTGGTTCTGTTTGAGCATCTGGGTCCAGAAGTTTCCGGCCCCCATCGTGTCGCCTTCACCGACCGTCTTGTTCACATAATTCATAGCCGCCAATGCTCCGGCCAGCTGGTCCACTTTCGCCAAGGCTGCGTCAGTGCCTTTTTCCGCGGCCATCTTGTACATCATGCCCAGGCTTGACTTTTGCTCATCAGTCAAGGAACTCGCCACAAAGCTAACGCGGTCAGAATACTGGTCGAAAATCTTCAAATAATCTTCCGTCTTCGATTTTGTGTTTCCGGCACCAAACAAATCGGTCAAACCGTTCTTGCCTGAAACCCCATTCGAGTCCGCGCTGCCCAACTTGGCGTTTACCGCGGACCAAAAATCATCAATGTTCTGACGCCAGTTAATCACGTTCTGTGCCTGCGCACTAGGCGTCGAACTCACACTCACATCACCCTTCGAGGCGCCCGGAGAGTAAGCATAAATCACCTGACGGATGTCCTCGAAAGTCGACAGGCTCTGACGTGGACTAATCTGACCAGCCAAAACATTATCCAAGTAGCCCGTCGGAATCAGGTTGTCCTGCATCGCAGACGACGACAAAATCTCGGTAGTCAAAGCCATCTGGGCATCAGTCAAACTCCGATTATCATCCAAATAAGACCCCGTCGCGTGCCAGCCCGCCTGGATCCCCGCGACCGCCAGGTCAACCTCCGCGCCCATCCCGGCAACCGCATTGGCCTGCGTCAACACCCCCGAACTGGTCGCGAACTGGCCCGTAGCCCCATTAAAGTTAGCCTCCATAGCATTATTCATTGACGTTATCGAATGACCCGAAGCCGCATAATTCACAATGCCCCACACCAAAGTCGAAATAGCGTTCGTGCCACCATTGCTCATATCAAGACCATTATCATGGGCATAAACATACAAATTCGCAATCAGGTTACGCTCCTGATCCGTCAAAGCATCCGCCGGAGTGTACCCCTCACCGGAACTAAATGCCCCTTGACGACCATAGTTGTACTTGTAAATATGGGGCATATCTGTCCGGTTACCGCCTTCTTCAATGTAAAAGACGTTCTTCAACATATAATCCCAGCCGTCAAACCCGTCCTTCGCTGAGGACGTAGCCAAAGCCCCGCCGGTATGTTTCTGTTCGTAAGGCCCGTCGGTCGCGGTCGGGTCGAACGCGGCAACCGGCGTGGTGGTGGTTTCGGTTGCGGGCGGGGTGGTGATTTCTACGGTGTCCGCAATGGGGGAATTCAATAGCGTCCCCGGGCTGGTTGCCTGGGTTGCCTCGCTTTTCGTGGTGGTACCAGCGGTCTTTGCCTGCTGGGTCACACCAGCGGCAGCCGCGTAATTACTCAAACTAAGCGCATCCATGCTGACCATCTCCTCACATCCTGTGATTGATAACTATCCTTCTGTATATGTGACTACAAGACTGTCGTATCCTGGATCACTGTAAATAGGTCCAGGCAAACCGTTGGGGAAACGATGTTGAATCTGGAAAGATCCTTTTGCATATATGACGTTATATGCTCCTCCGGTAGCGTTCTGATTCGCATCAACAACCCTGAACTGTCCGATGGCTTCAAGGCCAGAGACGGGATTGACTAAGTTGTACCAGGGCGTGCAGGCCACGGGTTGATTTCCGTACGGCTGCGAATAGCATACCCTCCCCCATTCAACATGGTCGCCCTGATATCTGGTAATTTGTGCTGCTACAGAGGTGGCTACGTCGAGCGAATCCACATAAGCAGGAGCCGTGAAGTAAGTACTTGTCGGATCGACAGTGTCGTTGGGGGTATATACGCTATAGTGACGCCTGGTCAAACTCCACGAGCCGTCCGCAGCAAATGCGGGTCCTGCAACCATGAAGCTAACTACCATGGCGGCGACAGCTGCCACTATCCTACGCGTCTTCATCATTTCATCACTCTACAAGTCCTAGTCAACGGCACACAATACACCCATACATATTATACGGCTCTACGGAAGCGATGTTAAGAGGTTTTTTTATTAACTTTTGGCGGGGGCGGGGCTTGTGAGAAAGGCAGAAACAGCAAGCGCCGCCCCCAAGACTAAGAGACCCGCGCCCCGAACCCGGTGGCGGGTCGGGGCTTGGGGTTGTGGGGTCGGGGGTTTAGTAGTTTTCGTTGTGGAGGAACAGGTCGAGGGCGAAGTCGGTGTTGGCGTCGACGGGTTTGATATCCCAGCCGCGTTCGTAGGAGGCGACTGTCTGCTCGGCTTGACAGGCTTTCCGGATTATCACCGCCCGGGCGTTAACCAGTATCTTCAACTTCTCGAAGGTGGCTTCAGGTTCGTCCCCGGCGTAGATGCTCAACACCAGACCGTGCTCCTCCGCCTCGCGCCTGCTCTCCGTCTTGTCGGGTTCCGGTTGGGCATCTGGCTTGGAAGGTTCTGCCTCGGGGTTGGCGGGGGTGAATCCCTCGGTTTGGGCTTCCCAGCTCACCAGGTCGATGAGGCCTGGTTTGGTTTTCTTGCCCCAGGTGATTGTCCCGTCGGTGTCGAGAACGGTTTGGTCTATCTCGTAAGACCCGTCTTCACGCAGCTTGGCGGGGTGCTCGAGCATTGCTTCGAGGAACCGGGCGAGCCGGTCGAGTTGCTTGCGGTTTTTCACCACGTACTTCCTTGTTTTCATAATCCTTTGCCTTTCGTGCATATTCGGGTTGCCGATGTTTTCGGTATGTACATAATGTGAGATTTTTAGTTGTGGCTGGTCTGGGATCGGCTGGCAGGATTAGACCATAGCTCTGGTGGTGTGACTCGTGTACATACTGGCTCACGGATCGTGATCTGTTTATGAGAACTCGTGGTTTGTGGTGCTTTTTGGCTGACATGTCCGCTACCGGGGTTGTGGTCTGACCCGGCCGGTAAGCATTGGCTTGATTAGAAGCATGTCCGCCCTTTTTTTGGCGTGACTCGTCACAGTATTGCCAGCAAACCTTGTCCTAGACACGACTCTAAGAAGATGGAACCGGATCAGACCTCAAGGTAAGAAACAACCCGCAGTTTCAACAACAAGGAGGTTGAATCCATATGGCAATTGTCGCACACGTCTACCGTTTCATCGTAGGAGTCGATACACACGCCAAAAACCATGTCCTTTCCATCCTTGAATGCGCTACAGGTGCCCAAGTCGTCTGCCATTCATTTGCTAACACCACTAAAGGACACGCTCGCGCACAGACATGGATAGCCAGACATGTAAGCGTTAACACCTACGATACTTTGATATCGATGGAGGGAACAGCCTCCTACGGAACTAGGTTCCGCATGTACTTGGAGGAAGCAGGTTACCGGGTGGTTGAAGCCCCGCGCCTGTTGGTAAGGGGTCGTAATAAACTCGCTAAAAATGATGCAATTGATGCCTTCCAGATAGCTGCCAGAACTCTTAGTAAAGACGAAACCGAGCTGACTATCCCCAGGTAAGGCAATTATCGTGAAGCCCTACGAATCCTCCTAGCTGCGAGGAAACAACTCACCCGCGCCACAACCGTTAACATCAACTCGCTCACCGCTTTATCCCGCTGCACCGACCTTGGCATTGATGCCAGAAGATCGCTGTCTGTAAGACAGATTTACCAACTCGCTGGTCTTGAGCCACAGCCTGGGGACGCTATCGACGTGCTTGTCGCTAAACAAGAAGCATAGCGCCTAGCCAAAGCCATCATTGATGCTCGTGCGCAGCTGGTAGAAAACCAAGCCCAACTAGCGATGATCGTCCAGTTGGCAGCGCCAGGGCTACTGGAAATGCCAGGAGTAGGGCCCGTCACAGCGGCGCAGATGATTATTTCTTACTCCCACGTAGGAAGACTCAAAAGCGAGGCAGCCTTCGCAGCATTAGCAGGCACAAGCCCGATACCTGCCTCATCGGGTAACAAGGTGCGCTACCGGCTCAACAGAGGCGGAGACCGAGCGCTCAATAACGCTCTACACACCGTTGCCCTCATACGCCTGAAAACGATGAGCAGACCCGCGCATACATGGAAAAGCGGCTAGCTGAAGGAAAAACTAAACGTGAAACTATACGGCTAATAAAACGCTACCTAGCCCGCAAAATCTACCGGCTCCTCACCAAAGAACTAACCCACAACCAAGTCGCTCTCGCGGCTTGACAAATATAGAAGCGTCAGCCATAGGTTCCGCCACTTATCCAGCGGTATTCGCCCTTGTCAGCCATCAATTTTGAGAGGTATAGTCGCTGGCCCGGTCCACGTCCTTCACCACATCCAGGTACGCCAGTTGCTCGCCGTCGCGCTGGCAGGTGATCCCAGCGGCATCACCCGTAGCTTCGGCGTACCGGCGCAAAATCACCGAGGCATATTTCTCGTCCAACTCCATGCAGTAGCAGATGCGGTCAGTTTCTTCGGCTGCCATGAGCGTGGAGCCGGAGCCTGCGAACAAGTCGAGCACAATCGCGTTGGCCTGCGTAGAATACTTGATCGGGTAAGCCAACAAATCCAACGGCTTAGAAGTGGGATGATCTGAGTTCTTCCGGGGTTTATTAAAGTTCCAGATAGTGGTTTGTTTCCGGTCGGCATACCACTTGTGTTTGCCTCCTTGCTTCCAGCCAAAGAGCACTGGTTCGTGCTGCCACTGATACGGACTCCTGCCGAGTACGAGGGAGTCTTTAACCCAAATGCAACACCCGGACAGTTTGAATCCTGATTGGGTGAAAGCACGACGGATATTCAACCCTTCGGTATCAGCGTGGAACACATACGCCGACCCGCCCTTGTCCAACACAGCGTTCATGTTGGTGAATGCGGCCAGCAGAAACTCAAAGAACGTGTCGTTGTTCATCGCGTCATTCTTGATTTTCAAGCCGCCTGCAGATTCGAAGGCGACGTTGTAGGGCGGGTCAGTCAGCACCAGGTTCGCACTCTTGCCATCCATGAGCACCGCGACATCGTCTGGGTTGGTGGCGTCTGCGCACACCAGGCGATGCCGCCCAACGGTCCACACGTCGCCACGCTCAACAAACGATGTGGCTTCGAGAGCGGCGGTCAGGTCAAAATCGTCGTCTTCGATGTCGCCTTCGTCGAGGGAACCAATCAACTGTGCGATCTCGTCATCATCGAAACCAGTGAGTTCCGCGTCGAAGTCGGAAGCGTCAAGGTCAGCAATTAGCAGGGCGAGTTTGTTCTCGTCCCACTCCCCACTGATCTTGTTCAGGGCAACGTTGAGCGCTTTTTCTCGGGTCTCATCAAGCTCAACCACCACGCAATCCACAGCCTCGTTGCCGAGATCGGCGAGCACTTTCAGCCGCTGGTGGCCACCCACAACCCGTCCGGTGGTCTGGTTGAAAATGACCGGCTCGACATAGCCAAACTCCGTTAGCGAGCGCTTGAGCCTGTCGTATTCGGGGTCTCCTGGTGTTAGGTCTTTACGCGGGTTATATTCGGCGGGCTTCAGTTCACCAATCGGTAGCTGCTTGATCAGCACGATCCTTCACCTCCTCAAGGAGCTTGTTTATGAATGGTTCGGTGTTCTCCCACGGGCGGCCAGCACGACCCATGTGGCCGTACGTCGCCAGCCCCACGAAGACCGGGGCTCGCAGTCCGAGCGCGTCGATCATTGCCGCCGGGCGTAGCGGGAATACTGCCCGGGCGGCGTTGGTGAGCAGCCCGTCGGGGTGCTGGCCAGAGCCGAACGTGTCGACGTGGAACGCGACCGGATTGGCCTTCCCAATCGCATAGGAGACACTCACGTGGCATTCCTCGGCCAGGCCTACGTCGACGATTGTCCTGGCGATTAGCCGCGCTATGTATGCGCCCGTCCGGTCAACCTTGCTAGCGTCCTTACCACTAAACGCGCCACCACCATGCGGACCAAGCCCGCCATAGGTATCAACCATCAACTTGCGTCCGGTCAGCCCGGTGTCAGCGGTGGGCCCACCGGTGACGAACCACCCCGACGGATTCACCAACACACTTACAGGCACAGCACCTGGCAGGTGGGCCTCAATCGCCGGAGCCACAACCAATGCGTTGATTTCACGCTCGAGCACGTCCAGCGGCTTGTGCTCGTCGTGCTGTACCGAGACAACCACGGTGTCGATCCCAACAGGGGTGCCCAGCTCGTCGTAGACAACACTGACCTGCGCTTTGCCGTCCGAGTAGATGCCCGTGATCGTGCCCTGGGTACGGGCGGCATCCAGCCTGCGGCAAATGTCGTGGGCGAGCACGAGCGGCAGCGGCAGGCGCTGGGGCGTCTCGTTCGTGGCGTACCCGTAGAGAGTGCCTTGGTCACCCGCACCTTGGGTGGCGTACGCACTCTCGTCGCCGTCGCGGGCTTCCAACGAGGTGGTCTCGCCTGCGCTGATGTCTGCGGATTGGCGGCGTACCCACACGTAGATGAGGAACCGGTTCGGGTTGTACCCGGCCAGGCGCAGCGCCTCCCGTGCGCAGGCGCGCAGCTGTGGCCGGATGGCGGTGGTGATCTCGCCGGTGACGATGATGCGCCTGCCACTTGCCATGACCTCAATGGCCACGCGTGCCGTCGGGTCGCAGGTAAGAATGTCATCGAGGATGTGGTCTGCGATCAGGTCACACAGCTTGTCAGGGTGACCAATACACACAGATTCAGCAGTCCGAACAGACACAGGGGCTCCTTCCGAGAAGCTGTGAAACATGAAGAAGACCCACCCTCATCAGGGCAGGCCAAGAAGAAATCGAAAGATGTCAAGAGCGGGCTTTGAGTAGTTGCTCCATGACCTCGTCACCGGGTGTGGTGCCGGAATAATCGGTGGTGCAGGTAGCGCGCACGATGTCGAAAATCTCATACCAATACATATTCGCCTGCTTCCCAAACGACTGCGACATCGCCACAAAAGGGCTGGCGATCGCAGCCCCAGTGGTCGGGTGCTTACCCAGCAGACCGAACTTAGAAATCGCCTGCTCACACTGCACATAGCGGGCGAATGCCTGCGCGTACTGCTCAATCAGACGCTTAGAAACAAACCTGGTACAGCCACGCTCATCAAGCCAGCGCCACGTCTCCCTATAGACAATGTCAGCGCCGAGCGGGTTCCCGTCCCTCTGCACAGCCGCAAGATAAGAACTCGGCTCCGGCATCGCCTCCCCAGCAAGCACTGCCCCGTCACCAATATCGGTGCCGTTCAGGTCGAACACATCCAGCTCGGCTGGGGTCGAAAGTCGTGTGGCTGGCCGACCGGCTGCGAGCTTGTCGTTCAACGCATCCGGTTTCGCGCCAGCGCGCACCCTGCGTCCGCCACGGTTTGTGCCGTCACGAGCCATGCGTCCTCCAGTACGATAGGAAGTGGTGGATAAAGGTAGGTAGACATGGGAAACGTAGTTGTAGTCTGGGAGGAAGACCTTCCCTATATTCCCTTACAGGTCTGGCAAGTCGTCACGGATTTAACGAACTGGCAATGGCGCAGCGATCTATCAGACTGCACGATCACTGATGAACAAAGCTTTATTGAGACTCCGAAAAAGGGAAAACCTATAAGGTTTCGAATAACCCGCCTGGAATAACCTCACATCTGGGAATTCCGCATGGATTCACAAACTCTGATTGGCACATGGCAAGGCACCTTCGAGCCGAACGAAAATGGTGGCTGCCGAGTCAAATTCACCGAAGACGTCACCCTTCGAAACAAACTAATTCCAAACTGGATAGCAAGAAGATTCCTCACTGCCTATCAAACCCAGTACTTCCGTGACCTAAGAGCTGAACTTCAATCACGCTACGACTAGCCCATGTTTTAACATCAGTTATCGTCACGAACGGAAGTCCCGCATATCCCCTGTCCGAGGCTTATTCCACCACTTTCGCCCTCCTTTGCGGTGAGCGTTCCCTGCGAAGTCTGCGCGCTTGGGGGTTAATACCCTGTTTGATTCCAAGTATTTCTGCGCGGTTGGCCGAGCCCGCTGAGGAGCAGACCAGCTGTAGAGATCCACCCGCCCCCACCCCCTCGCCACACGCGCCGCGTCGCCACGTGCCAGGTGAACTGCCTCGAAGTCGGCACAGGTGAGGGTCGGCAGGGAGGCCGCGACAGGCGGGTAC
>NZ_JAXFNY010000018.1:0-38293 GCF_034180645.1 Mobiluncus sp.
GCTGGCGCTGTGGAAGAGTGCGCTTAACGCTCATTGCACGAGGGCCACCGAGAGGGACGTCTCGCGAGGTGATGATCTCTACTTTTGCGCCGCCTGCGCACCGTGGTGGGCGTGGAGTGACTTCGCGTTCTTCGGGGGAAATATTCATATCGGACATTGCCTCTCCTTTCGCTCTGGAGACTAAGTATAGTGCCGAGCGTCACGGTTTGCAGAGCGGCCTGGTATTGACAAGTATATGCATACACGAGAATAATTATGCACAGCGGCACAGCGGCACAGCCATATATGACCATGTGAGATGTAGCGAAGGGAAGGCGAACGAGTGCATTGCTATCAAGCGGTACGCTCTGGCGAGGGCGACACACCTCGCAACTCGATAAGTTCTACCTCTCAGGCGCTCGGCGGTGCGCAGACTCCACCGCGAGATGCGAAGCGTTCTGGCGTTGAGACGCCCTTGCCTCCTTTCTGTCCTGAACACTTCGTTGCGCACAAGTGGAAGGCCAGTGAAAGCTTCAGTCTTGACGTCGCAGCGCTCAGTAAATATAGCGACGTCATTAATCTCTCGATCGTCAACTGCTTGTTCACGACCTTCGGGGCGAAGTCGAGACGGTTCTCGACCCGCGTCAGCTCCTGCACGCTCGGGAAGACCTTCATCGTGACCGGCAGAGCCCCCCTCACGTGTCACCATCAGCGACCACATGAGGTCGCGGTCCTCCTGCGAGTCCTCCTCGATGCCCTCGGGGAGTTTGTAACCCCCATGAGCGAGCACACCGTGAGGTTCACGCGAAAAGTTTGCGCGTGTGTTGATGTTGAGCAGGTCAGACTGGTGGTGTTTTTCCTCCCACATCTGTCGCGAGCCTGTGAGAGCCTCACGAGACTCTCTCCACAGGTCGGCGAGACCGAAGAGGTCAAGACCGTCGACCACAACCAAAGGAGCGGCGGCAATGGGGCTCTCCCCATACAACTCTGCCGCCGTTGAGAGAAAGCCCAGGTCAGAAGGGATTTTTTGAGGGCTCTCACTTGAAGATAAGCTCTTATCTTCAAGTTTTTCGACCCCGCGAAGCACCTTTTCTTCAAGAGGTTTCAAGGCTTGCGAACTCACCTGGAACCACCCCCGAGAGCAACTCGAAGGCGGGCGATTTGATCGTCACTCAAACGGGGAGCGGCATCGACAAGTGCCTTGATGTGAGGCTCAACGGGGTCGATGCCCATCGGAACGGCAAGGGCTTCGAGGTCTTCGCGCAGAACCTTGACGCGATTACCGGTCTTATAGGCGGGCAGGCGGCCTTGCGCAATCCACGAGCGGAGCGTGGAGTAAGCGCCGAAGCCTTCGGCCACGGCTTCCTGAAGAGTGAGGTAATGCGTCCGATCGGACGAAGGGGAGTAGGTTCCCATGGAAAGTCTCCAGATACGACGAAGTATCCGGAGAGGGGTGCTTTCCCGGCTTGCTGTTTGGGCGGCCTGATGTACCGTGCTCAACTCGCTAATGGGCGGACCCGCCATTGCTTTACAGGAGCGCTAACTCCATACCCAGCCTCTTCTGGCGCCTGACCTGCCGTGCCAGGGCGTTACCCAGCTCACTTCGTCGGAGGATTTACCGGCTGCTTGGCCGTTCGGTGTGCTACACCGTGGGAGGAGAATTTCCGGCCGGAGCCCACTCCCATCCACCCTCGGGGTTATCCCCTCTCTAGCGGCTCGCGTGTCGTCGCTAGAGAGCTAACGCGATTATAACACAAGGTGTCAAATGAGGGCAAGTAGCATTAAGTTGGAGATGTTTCTATGATGTACGCAACTTACGCAATGCGGTCGAGTTCAAGTTCAACGTCTAGCTCTCGCGGGCAACTTCGCGGGCTACCGCGCCCACCCATCAGGTAGGGCACTGCTAGCTTCTCGGTTTACCAGCCAAACTGCGTACAACAATAACCTTTAGCCCACGAGTGAGGGGCGGGGGTGTTGCTAATTTGCGTTTAAAACGGGGTTGCTGGTTATATAAGCCAGCAACCCCAATCTAATCACCGATTTCATACAACTCGGCGCGAGCCTGGTTCCCGCGAGCCTAGTCCTCTATCACGATAGCGTGGGCGGTCTCCCGGTCGATACGACCGAAGTTATAGAACGCGGCACAGGCTCCTTCGGGGGAAACCATGCAGGTCCCGATGGGTTTCTCTGGCGAGCAAGCAGTGCCGAACACTTTGCATTCCCACGGTTTAATCCGCCCGGTCAGCACGGAGCCGCATTCGCAGGCCGGCGGGTCAGGCACCCGCTGGCCGGGAACGTCAAACAGCCGTTCGGCGTCCCAGGCAGCGAACTCCTCAGAAATCCCCATGCCGGAATACGGCATCCACCCCAAGCCGCGCCACTCGAATGTGTCGCGGGTAGCAAACACACGATCCAACAACCGCAAAGCCGCCGGATTCCCGCCATCGCGCACGACCCTAGAATACTGGTTTTCCACCCGAGTCTCGCCGCGGTCTACCGCCCCGCTGGTGTACTGGTCGATGAGCATCGCCACGGACTGCAAAATATCCAACGGCTCGAAACCGGTCACGACCACGGGTTTGTTGTATTCCTCAGGCAGGAATTTGAACGCGTTCGAACCCACCACGGTCGCCACGTGTCCCGGCCCGATAAACCCGTCAATCCGTGTCTCATCAGCCCCGACAATAGCTCGCAAGGGCGGCTCAATTTTGACGTGGTTGGAAAACACGGAAAAGTTCCGCACCTGCTGTTTCTGAGCCGCCACCAGGGTCACTGCCGTGGAGGGCGCGGTCGTTTCAAACCCGATAGCAAAGAAAACGACCTGTTTATCCGGGTTTTCTTTGGCAATTTTCAGGGCATCCAACGGGGAATACACGAACCGCACATCGCAACCGCGCGCACGAGCCTGCAGCAAAGACTCTTGTGAACCGGGAACCCGCATCATGTCCCCAAAAGTCGTCAAAATCACGTCCGGCTGATTCGCCAGCCACAGCGCATCATCCACCCGTCCCATCGGAATAACACACACCGGACAGCCGGGACCGTGAATAAACTGGACGTTTTCCGGCAGCAAATGCTCCAACCCGTGACGGTAAATCGTGTGGGTGTGGCCTCCGCAAATCTCCATAAACGCCAGCGGGCGTTCAAAATGGGCGGCCTCAGCGTTGATGCGACCGACCAGTTTCCGGGCGAACTCGGGGTCGCGAAATTCGTCAACGTACTTCATCTCGTGATTGCTCTCTTCTCGACAGATTCCTCGACAGGCTTTCGTGCGGGCGCCGGGGACAGGATGCCCTAATCCGCCGAAGTCGTCTTAAACTGTTCCAACTCGCTCTCAAACTGGCCCAGTTTCTTAATTTGATCCAGGGTGGTGGCGGCTTCCGCAGCGTCAATCTTGGACATGGCGAAACCAACGTGCACCAGCACCCAATCGCCGACCTTGACGTCCTCGTCCATCAGCAAATCCGTGGAAATCATGCGTTCCACCCCGGACAGTGACACTTTCGCCCGTCCGCTTTCCGCCTCGTCAAATGCCACAATCTCGGCAGGCACTCCCAAACACATCGGCTGCCCCCCTTCCATCTACCATTCCAGATTACTTGCATTTTCCCAGTCCGTCCAAAAGATGAAAAAGGCGAGTCGTTTGTGCGATTATCAATGTGTGGATCCGAAAAACCGCCTAAACCAAGATGAATCGCAAGTGAACTCGAATATCGCGCGGGTACGCCGCCGCGGAATGCAGCTGAAAGACGACTATGTGACGCTTTCTCACGGGGCGGGGGGTAAGGCTTCAGCAGCCCTGGTCGAACAGGTTTTCGTCCCCGGTTACGGCAACGAGGTTCTCGAGGAGCTGACCGACGCCGGGGTGCTTCCCCTAGCGGAACTGCTCACGGGTTTGACCGCGGAGGGCACAAGCCCGGTGGGCGGCAAACTCGCGATGTCTACCGATTCTTATGTGGTCAATCCGCTGATTTTCCCCGGCGGCTCCATCGGGGAACTGGCGGTGAACGGCACGGTCAACGACCTGGCGGTCAGCGGGGCTATTCCGAAAGTCATCAGTGCCGGTTTCATCCTGGAAGAGGGCCTGCCCATCGCAGATTTGCGCCGGGAAGTCCAGGCAATGCGCGATGCCGCCGAGGCGGCGGGGGTGCGGATTATCACCGGAGACACCAAGGTCGTGCCCCAGGGCAGTGGCGACAAGCTGTTCATCAACACAGCCGGGGTCGGGATTGTGCCGGCAGGTAGGGAACTGGGCGCCAGCAAAGTGCAGCGCGGGGATCGCCTGATTGTGTCCGGCGCGATTGCTGACCACGGTATGTCGGTCATGATGGCGCGGGGTGACCTGGCTATTCAGGCTCCCATCAAATCCGATACCAGAGCGGTCAATCACCTGGTGGAAGCCCTAATAGAGGCGGTTCCAGAGACCCGCTGGATGCGTGACGCAACCCGCGGCGGCTTGGGAACCGTGTTGAATGAGCTGGCGATTGCGACCGGCTGGGGCATCGCCATCGAGGATGAGGCCGTGCCGGTGCACGAGATGACTCGTGGAGCGTGCGACATGTTGGGGATTGACCCGATTTATGTCGCCAACGAGGGCATGTTTGTGGCTGTGGTTCCGGCTGACCAGGCCGATGCGGCCGTGGCGGCGCTGCGGAAACTGCCCGGCGGCGAGGAAGCGGCGAATATCGGTAGGGTTGTGTCCAAACCGGAGTCCTCGGTCGTGATGGTAACCGCGTTTTCCGGCACCCGCATGATAGATATGCTGGTCGGCGACCCGCTGCCGCGGATTTGCTAACTCAAAAAGCCTGCGAAAATCTCGGTGTATCCAACTGGATTGTATTTATAGGGGGAGAATAGCCGGGTAGCTGCCATTATTGGCAGCAATCGGGCATATCTCCCCCTATAATCCACACCCGCCTGGTAGCAGTGGCGAGATTACCAGAGTTGGCACCGTAGAGTTGCCCCTTCAGCACGCGCCGAGAACTGCCGCCCACGCTTGCCCCAGGCTCAGACCCCCATCGTTGGGCGGAACGTTGCGGTGGGTCAGTACCCGGTATCCGCTCTCCTCCAGAAAATCCACAAAGTATCTGGTAAACAGGCGATTGAGGGCGACCCCACCGGTCAATCCCACCGTTTTTGCTTCGGCCTGCTCGGCGGCTTGACGGGCTTGATTCCCCAACAGTTGCGCTAACCCCACGTGGAAAGCCCAAGCCCGCTGACCGACCGGCCGGTCAGCCTCCCCCAACTGCTCGACAAGTTCCAGGTAGCTGTCCACCTGTGGCAAAACTGCCTCCGGGTGGGCTTTTACCCAGCCGGTAGCCACGCGTTCCAGTTCCATCGCGGCCTGAGCCTCATAGGTCACCTCGGTGCGAATCCCTAAAATCGCCGCGGCCGCATCGAACATCCGCCCGCAACTGGTGGTCGTGCTCACCCCGAAACCACTGGCAAGCTGGCTTTTCACCAGTTCCAGTTCGGTTGATTTGCCTTGTCGCTCCCCGATTTCGGCGCTGATTATCTCCGTAATCCAGTCCAAGCCCCAATCGTGGGCAATCCCCAACGCGACCCGCCAGGGATAGCGCACTGCCCGGTCACCACCGACCAGGCTGAAAGTCGGCACGTGCGCACTTCGCTGCCACTGCGAACCCTCAATATTCAGGACTTCTCCGCCCCAAATGGTACCGTCCGTCCCGTAGCCGGTGCCATCCACCGCCACTACGACCGCCGGATCGAGCCAGGAATGTTCCACCAACAGGGAATAGGCGTGGGCGACGTGATGCTGCACCTGGGCCAGCTCGATGTCGTTAGAGGCGGCAAAACGCTCGGCCCAACTGACCGTGGAATAGTTCGGGTGCAGGTCACACACAACTTTCTCGGGTCGTTGTCGCTGGAAGTTCAGCATTTGCGTCACCGCTCGGTCGAACGCTTCCTGGCTGGCGAGCGTGCCCATATCCCCGATATGCCCCGAAATATGCGCCCAGTTTCCGTTAGCTAGGCAGAACGTGTTTTTCAGTTCTCCACCCACCGCCAATATCGGCACGGTGGCAGGTCGCGACAGCGCGACAGGCAGCGGCGCGTAGCCCCGAGAGCGCCGCGAAGGAATGGTGACCTGCGAGTTAGCCAGAAATACAGAGTCCTCCATCGGCAGGTGAATGTCGCGGTCGTGAAACACGAACGCATCGACTATTCCCGCCAGCCGCTCGGCGGCGTCTTCGTTCGTGAAACACAGCGGTTCTCCCGCCAGGTTTCCCGACGTCGCCACCAGCGCCATCTGGGCACATTCCCCGCTCAGCAGCTCCAGGTGCAGCGGCGCGTAAGGCAGCAAAATCCCCACGTCCCCCAACCCGGGAGCAATCGCGGGAGCCAAGTCATATTCCGCTCCGAACGGAGCAATCACAATAGGACGGGCGGCGGTTTGCAGGGTATGCAGCTGGTCCGCATCGAGCTGAGCCAGCCGGGCCGCAGCCGCAGCATCCCCCACCATGACCGCAAACGGCTTATCCCCCCGATTTTTCCGTTTCCGCAGCCGCGCGACCACCTCTTCGTTGCGGGCGTCGCACATGAGGTGAAAGCCGCCGATGCCTTTCACCGCCAGGATTTCCCCGGCACGCAGCCGCTGGCGGGCTTCGTCCAGAGCCGCGGCTATCAACGGCCGGCGGTCCCCTTCGGGTGGGCGCAAATCCGGGACGTCAGCGGGGCTGGCCCACAGCACTGGACCGCAGTCGTAGCAGCTGACGGGCTGGGCGTGATAACGCCGGTTGGTCGGGTTCGTGTATTCCTCGTGACAAGCGGGACACATCGGAAACTTCACCATAGTCGTGGTGTCGCGGTCATAAGGGAGGTCCACCATGATGGTGGCGCGTGGTCCGCAGTTCGTGCAGGTGGTGAAGGGATAGAGGTAGCGTCGGTTCGTCGGGTCAGCCATTTCGGCTTGACAGTCGGGACAGGTGGCGGTGTCCGGGGGTATCAACGTGCGGGCGCCGGAACGACGGCGGGAAGGCACGATACGGAACTCAGTTTCGTCCTCCTGCTCGGGCAGGTCTTTGGACACGTTGCGCAACACGCTGGCCAGCGGAGGCAGGGTCGCCAGCATAGTTTCCATGAAACCCTCCACCGCCTCAAGCGTGCCTTGGGCTTCGATAAACACCGACTCGTCGTCATTACCCACGAAACCGGTGATGGGGAACTGGGCGGCGACCTGAGCAACGTGCGGGCGGAAACCGACTCCCTGCACCACACCCCGCAACTCATACGCTCGGCGCATCTCTAACCTCCTGTCCGCGATCTGGCTCACCCCTAAGCCTAGTAGTTCTGACGTCCTAAGGCAGAAAACGGTAAGGTGGAATGCGCCGCGAGGAACCCGAAACTCAGTGAGGAGACAATATGCACGAAGTCGCCTTGTCCCAACAACTCGCTCGCGTGGTAGCGCGCGGGGCGGCGGGACGCGAAGTACTGTCTGTCCAGGTAGAAGTCGGACATCTGCGTCAGGTTGTGCCCGAGGCGCTGCGCTTTGCTTGGAGTGCGGTACGAAAAAGCACCCTCCGGGGTCCCGCCGAGCTGCACATCACCGAGATTCCGGCAGTCGTCGTCTGTCGGGAATGCCAGGCGAAAACGCAGCTGGGCGAGTATCTGGATTTCCGTTGCGGCCAGTGTTCTTCCCGTGAGGTCCAGACAATCAGCGGCGAAGAGTTTAGAGTGGTATCGATAGATGTCACGCCAGAGAGGAATCACTAACATGGGACGTTTTCATCGCCACGACGACGGCACAGTACACGAACATGACCACGGGGATCATCCCCACCACCACGACCACGGCGAGTACGTGGCAGACCCGGAAGTTATCGGGGATCACTCGGGATACGACACCGAACGCGAACGCATCGAGATTTTGGAAGACATCTATGCGGAAAATGACCACTTAGCCCAGCACAACCGGGAATCTTTCGCCGCACACGGGGTGAAAGTCGTGAACCTCATGAGTTCACCAGGGTCGGGCAAGACGACTTTGCTGGAGCGCACTTTGGCGCAGCTACAGGGCAAACTGCGGGTTGGAATCATTGAGGGCGACATTGAGACGCCGTTGGACGCCGAGCGGTTGAGCGGCTCCGGTGCCCAAATTTCCCTGTTGAATACCGGTCACGGTTTCGGCGGGGAATGTCACCTGGATGCCCCCATGGTGCATCACGCCCTGGACAATCTCGATTTGAGCCAGCTGGATTTGGTCATTATCGAAAACGTGGGCAACCTGGTGTGCCCAGCCGAATTTGATGTCGGCGAGACCGCGAAAGCCATGCTGTTCTCGATTACAGAGGGCGAGGACAAGCCGTTGAAGTATCCGGTCATGTTCCGCTCGGTGAAAATCGTGGTGGTGAACAAGATGGATTTGGCTCCCTACCTGAACTTCGACATGGACAAATTCCGCGGCTACCTCGAGCAGGTCAATCCGGGCGTGAAGGTTATCGAGATTTCCGCCCAGAATGGCGACGGTGTCGACGCGTGGGTTAAATGGCTGGAAAATCTGTGAATTAATCATTTTCATTTTGCGAAAAAGGAATACAATTTTTACCCGGTTTTTAGGCTCAACTGCGAAAACGAGGTAGGATAATAGCATGGACGTTGTTGTCCAATTCGATACTACTGAGGGACCGCAATATGACCTATGAGATTAAACCCTGGCGGGCGGGTACGCTCGCAGAAAACCTTGCCAGTGCCGGTGTGAGCCGACGTGACTTCGTCAAGTTCTGTGCCGGTTTGGCAGCCATCTTCGCGGTGGGGACACCCGAACTGGCGCACGCCTCTGCGGCGCGGACTGCTGGCGAAGAACTGGCTGACAAGCTGGGAGCTATCACGAAACCGAACGTGGTGTGGCTCCAGTTGCAGGAATGCACCGGCTGCATGGAATCTGCACTGCGTTCCGGCGGGACCACGGTGGAAGAAGTTGTCCTGAATCTGCTGTCCGTCGACTACAACGAACTCGTGATGGCCGCCTCCGGGGAAGCCGCCGAAAAGGCCTTGGCCGACACGAACGCGAAGGAACACATCCTGGTCGTAAACGGTTCCATTCCACTCAAGGACGGCGGCATCTATTGCACTATCGGCGGCAAATCTGCCGAGCAGGTGCTACGCGAATCCGCTGAGAACGCCACCATGATTCTGGCTGTCGGGGCCTGCGCGGTCTTTGGCTCGGTGCAGGCTGCCAAACCCAACCCCACCGGCGCGGTCGGGGTGGACGAAATCATCAAGGACAAGCAGGTCATCAATGTGTCCGGCTGCCCTCCGATTGGGGAAGTCATCACCGCCTCCCTGGCTTACATCCTGACCCACGGCAAAGCCCCCGAACTCGACTCCGAAGGTCGCCCGCTGTTCGCCTACGGCCAGCGTATCCACGACTCGTGCCCGCGCCGCCCACACTTCGACGCCGGCCAATACGTGCGCAGCTTCGACGATGCCGGAGCCCGCGAAGGCTGGTGTCTCTACGATGTGGGTTGTAAAGGACCTTCCACCTTTAGCCCCTGCCCGATTTTGCAGTGGAACCTCAAGGCCGGTTGGCCTATCGGCGCCGGTCACCCCTGTATCGGTTGTACGGAACGTGATTTCTATGATCGTTTCACGCCTTTCTACCAGAAACTGCCTACAGTTCCCGGTTTTGGGGTGGAGGCCACCGCAGAAAAGATTGGCCTTGGTCTGACCGGCGTTGTCGCCGCGGGTGTGGCGGTTCACGCCGGTGTGACCGCCGCCCGTGCCGCCGCCGACCGCAAAGCCACCAAGAACTCCCCGATGGCCGCATTCGGCGACGCTCCCACCGGTTCCCCGAACCCGTCGTCAACCGAGCAAGCTACTGAACAGAACAGCGAGGCTAAGTAATGGCAGAGAAAGTTCTCATTGATCCGTTGACCCGTATTGAGGGTCACCTGCGTATCGAGATGGAAACCGAAGGTAAACAAATCAAAAAAGCCTGGAGCGTCAGTACCCAGTTCCGTGGCATCGAGACGATTGTCCAAAATCGTGATCCCCGCGATGTGTGGGCCTTCGTCCAGAGGATTTGCGGGGTTTGCACCTCGGTGCACGCCATCGCTTCCATCACCGCGGTAGAGAATGCGATTGGCTCTAACCCGCCGGAAAATGCGCGGTTGATTCGCTCCCTGGTCCTAGGTTCGCAAGAAATCCAAGATCACGTCATTCACTTCTATCACCTGCACGCCCTGGACTTCGTCAACGTGGTGAATGCAGCCAAAGCCGACCCGGAAAAGACTCTGGAGTTCGCGCATTCCATCGGTTCCAAGTGGCGCGGCAACAACCTGAAGCATTTCACGGAAGTTCGGGACACGGTTCAGCAGGTGCTGGATTCCGGCCAGCTGTCGATTTTCACCGGCGGCTACTGGGACCATCCCGACTACCGCCTGCCTCCCGAAGCTGACCTGATGTGCGTCGCGCACTACCTAGATGCTTTGGAATTCCAGCGGTCCATGATTCGTATCAACACGGTGTTCGGCGGCAAGAACCCCCACCCGAACTTCCTGGTGGGAGGCATGGCTTGCTCTATTGACCCGAACTCGTCAGAATCCATCAACCAAGTCCAGATGGATCAAATCAAGACTTGGATTGACGAAATCGTCGAGTTTGTCAATGACTGCTACTACCCCGATGTATTGGCGATTGCCGGAGTTTACAAGGACTACTTCGATATTGGCGCAACCCACCCGAACTACCTCGCGGTCGGTTTGTCCGGGTCCATTTTTGCTGGTGATCCCAATAAGTCCCGTATCTCCTCTTCACACACGGCCATTAAGCCGGGGGTCATCATGGACGGAGACATCAGCAAGGTTCTCCCCTTCGATCCGCACAAGATTGAAGAGTTCATCAGCTCGGCCTGGTACGAGTACTCGGTGGGTGACGATAAAGGTTTGACCCCGGACAAGGGCGAAACCACCGTCAAGTACACCGGCCCCGAGCCACCTTTTGAATGGCTGAGCGACAACGATAAGTACACCTGGTCGAAAGCGCCACGCTATGACGGCAAGCCGATGCAGGTCGGACCGGTGGCACGCATGATGCTGGCCTACGCTCAGGGCTACGAACCGGTCAAAAAGCTCGTTGATGGGGCTATCGATACCCTGGGGATTACCCCGGCACAGATTAACTCCACGATGGGGCGCACTTTTGCTCGCGCCGCGGAAGCCACGGTTTCCGCCCAGCTGCTGTTGGAGGACTACAACGCCCTGGTCGACAACATTAAGGAAGGCCGGATTGACGTTTTCGATGCCAGCAAGTGGGAGCCGTCCAGCTGGCCGGCGCAGTGCGAGGGTTACTCGTTCGTTGAGGTCGCCCGTGGCAACCTATCCCACTGGGTCTCCATTAAGGACGGCAGGGTCGAGCGGTACCAGGCGGTCGTGCCTACCACTTGGCTGGCCGGGGGTCGTGATGCCAACGGCGTGACGGGTCCTTATGAAGAATCCTTAATGGGCACTGGCACTCACCCGCTGGTCGATCCGAAGGCCCCGCTGGAGCCGATGCGCACCATCCACTCTTATGATCCGTGCATGTCCTGCGGGGTGCACATCCTCGATCCGGACGGGAAACTGATTGGCGAGGCGGTGACCTCATGAGTACCGAGAGCACTCCTGCCCCGGATTCGTTGACCGGAGGCACGGCCACGGGAACCGTGCAGGCCAGCCCAGCTTCCGGCGCGTCCCCGCAGGGACAAAACCAGATTCAGTTCTTTGCGGCGGACAGCAACCAGGCGAACGGTATCGAGGTTGGCGGCGGCTTCAGCTGCTCTGACCTGTCGATGCGTCGTCTCTTGGCGATGGCAGCGGTTTCTCCCGAGGGCAGCACCGACCCGGTTGATGTCGCCCTTAAGGAGTCCCTGCGCTACCGTTTCCGCCACGGCGCCCCGAACGTTGACATTCCCGCCGCGGACTTCGATCCTCCGCACGAACGTCGCTATTCCCTGGCGCGTATCGCTGACATGCGGCGCACCAAGACGGGCGAATCGAAACCGACCGTGATTGCGCGCGGCGATTTGGAATCCGTCATGAACGTGGCTCAGCCCAAGCGCGCTCAGCGTACCCTGTTGCGCAAGAACGCCCAGATGGCGGGCTCGCGTGGCTACCGCTGCCTGGGGGTCGCCACCGCCACCGTGGACGAAAACGGTGAACTCAGCCCGTTCCAGATGGAAGGCTTCGTTAACGTCCGCCCGGTCGGCACCGGCTTGCAGGGCGGCGACCTGACCCCCACCACGGAGGACTGGGTACGCTTGAGCGTGTGGTCCGCAAGCCTGCGTTTCCTGCACTGGCTGAACGTACTGTTGATTGTGATGCTGTCCATCACCGGGTACTACATCATGGATCCGTTCTTTGGTGACACGTTCTTCCGTGGTGTCGAAATCGGGTATCTGATGGGGATTATGCGTTTTATCCACTTCACCTGTGCGTTCACCTGGATTGCGGTCGGCGTGATCCGGGTCTTTATCGCTTTCGTTTCCAAGGACCGCTATATGCGCTGGGAAACGTTCTGGCCGTTAAAGAAAAAGCAAGATTGGAAACACCTGGGCGAGACGTTGGGGTTCTACCTGTTCCTGCGCAAGGAAAGCCCGCTGTACGTGGCGCACAACCCGCTGCAGCAGCTCACCTACACGTCCATTTACGTGCTGGGCGCTTTCCAAATGGTCATTGGCCTGGCGCTTTACGCTTTGCCCCACCGCTACGAGGGTCTGTTCTGGCAGATTATGGCCGCTCCGAACGACTGGATTGGTATTCCGCAAATGCGGCTGATTCACGCCGCCATCATGTTCCTGCTCTGGGGTTTCGTGATTGCGCATATCTACCTGGCTTTCCGGGCGGATTCCCTAGAACGTCACGGCGGTATCTCGGCCATGATTTCCGGCGGTGTGTGGATGCGTCGCACGTCTAAGCCGGTTGATGCCCCCGAACTGTAGAAAGGTTTTGATGGCTCGAAAGCCTGCCGCGATTACTCAAGCGGATCGTTCCGCTGAGTGTTCCCTTTCACCAGACGCCCCGGACCCGCTCGATGGTCAGGTTCCGTTGCCGGATATTTCTGACGTCGATGCCACCGGCTGGGCCGGGGCGCGTTTTACCGTCCTGGCGGTGGGCAACCCAATTATGGGTGACGACGGTATCGGCCTACAGATTTTGGCTGGCCTCCAGCAGCTCCTGCCGACCCGTCCTGCCTGGCAGGCTGCGCAAAAGGCCGGTGAGTTGGCTCTGCTGGAGGGCGGTACCGGCGGCATGGAGCTGGTGCCGGTGGTGCAGGAATCGGAACAGCTGTTGATTCTGGATTCGGTGGCTCCCGGCAACGGGCGCACCCCCGGTCAAGCCCTGCACCTGAGCGGGGACCATGTGCCGCGCCTGCTTTCCATGAAAATGTCGCCTCACCAGGTCGGTTTGCTCGATATTTTGACTTCTGCCCGCCTGACCGGCAAGGAACCGCACGTTCTCGAAGTCGTCGGGGTGGTTAGTGAAAACGTAGATTTGCGCCTGGGTCTGACCGAGAGTGCCCGAGGCGGTATCCCCAGCGCGGTCGGACTCGCAGCGGAAGTCCTCGATTCCTGGCTCAGCTAAAAACCCCACGCGGACTAGGAATCCTCGGTGTGGCTGGCATCCGCCGGCGCGGTGTCCCACTGCACCCAGGCGATTTTGAACTCACGCCCGTGGGTCAGATTACCGGTGGGCATTCCACATTCCGGGCAGGCTAGGGCGAAAAACTCGTCGATGGGCACGTCCCGGGCGCAACGCGGACAGTAGACTCTGGCGGGAATGCTGGTGACTTCCAGTTCTGCTTCGGCGCAGATACTGTCCTGCCTGGCGATGGGCCAAGAACCGTAGAGCGCCTCGGGAATCGCCCCGGACATGGTGCCGACCTCGAGCGCGACCTTTTCAACTCGGGTAACCTGGGAATCAGCCTGAGCGGCCGCAATTTCGACCGCTGCCACCACCGAAGTTAACAGCCCAAGTTCATGCATAAATCAATTGTCTCAGGAGAATCATGAAAATCAATCTTGACGAAATCATCGACCCGATGGAGGGACGCATCGTCGTCACCCACGATTCTTCCGGCCGCCCGCACGCCCGCTTTGACCTGCAGGGCTTGCCGCGGGTGGACGCCATGTTGGAGGGCCAGACCGCGCTCGCAGCCCTGAAAATGACCGAGCATCTGTGCGGGATTTGCCCGGTGGCGCATCACTTGGCCGGGACCCGGGCGCTGGACATGTTGAGCGGTTTACCCCCGATTGCTCCCGCGGCGCAACTGACCCGCCGACTGCTGCACTACGGGTCGATTGTGGAGGCCCATTCGCTGCGGTTTTTAATGCAGGACCGTGACGCCGGGGTGGCGCTGAAGCGGGTGTCGAAAAAGATGCTGGTTGCGGCCGGTTCTCCGGGTCATTTTCCGGCGACGGCAGTACCCGGCGGGGTCAGCGTGTGGCCCACTACCCCGGCCTTGTGCGACCTGTCCGCAGACCTGACCGCGGCCCGAGACACCGCCGAGCGTCTCTGCGATTCGGCTCTCGCACCCCGCCCGGAATTGGCTGGGACCGGCGACTTTACCGGAGCAGACGTGGCGCTCATTGATGCCGACGGCGCCCCCGACGTGTTCGGAACCAAGGTCAGAGTGGTGCGGGGTACCAGCACGATAGACGAGTTTGATTTTTCCTTGTGGAATGAGCGGGTCACGGAGGAAATTCCCGGTTCCCCCGCTCCGCGGCCATACTTGCGGGCTGACGGACCTGAGAACGGACGCTACCGGGTCGGGCCGGTCGCCCAGCTTTCCATCGGTACTTTGCCCACCCCGCGGGCGGCGGCAGCACAAGAACGGTGGCTGGCTGGCGCACGCGGTGCCGCCGGGGCTCGTGCCATTATCACCTTGCACGTCTTGGAACGCACCGAAGCCTTGACCGAGCAGCTCACTCAACTCGTGGAGGGCCGCGACCTGGGAGAACTCGTGAATCCGGCCACCGTGCAGTTCACTCCCGGCAGCGGGACCGGACTGGTAGACGGGCCGCGCGGCATCCTCGCCCACACCTTCACCATCGGAGCCGACGGCGCGATTCAAGCGGCACGCATCCTCACCCCCACCGCTCAAAACGAACCCTGGCTGGCACAACTGCTGACCCAGGCTAGTGCCCTGGACCAGGCACAACAGGCCGGCGCTTGGGAACAATCCATTCGCGAAGCCGACCCCTGCCTGCCCATCAGTTCTGCCCCTGCCGGCCAGATGGGACTGAAAGTCGAAAACGTCTAGAATAGGGAGAGCGGGAGCGGTTCGGCTACCGATTCGCGTCCCCCGGTGGAAAGGATCCAGTCATGTGCGTAGGAGTGCCCTGCCAGATTTTGTCGATTACTCCCGGCGTGATGCCGATGGGACGCATCGACGTGGCTGGTCAAGTGCAAGACGCCTGCATGGCCTACGTTCCCGAAGCACGCGTGGGTGATTATGTCCTGATTCAAAACGGGTTCGCGATGAACCTGCTGACCCCACTGGAAGCTCAGGAATCTCTGGATACCTGGCGGGAACTGGGCATGATTTCCTAGCGTTTCAGCTTTTGGACAGGGTCAGGGCGCTGGCCGCGGCGAATTCGGATTTCCGTAACATATCGCGAGAGCGTCAGTTTTTATCAATGTTAGGCGAACCTGTGTAGAATAAATGCTAGGTTTTATCCGCACTTAAGTAAGGATTCATAATGGCATGTTTTCTCGTTCCCACCGCTGAAGCTGTTGCGGTGACGGCTGTGAAAAAGCATCTCGCTAATAAAGCCGAGACCGGCGAAGCCTCGGAAAAGTCCGAGCGCACCCTGGTTTTGGTTCGCAAACTGAACTGGCTGACGAACCTGCTGTGGGGCGGGGCTGTACTGTTGATGTTTGAACACTTCTGGCATGGCGAAATCGTGCCGTATTTCCCCTTCCTCACGGCGGCCGCCAACCCTGCCGACGCACGGCAAATGCTCTTCGAGATGAGTACTGTCGGAGTCGGAATGGCCGTGCTGGTGACGGTCGTATGGGCAGTCGGACTCGCGGTCATTCGCGCCACCGAGCGCCGCGGCGTCTCCGAGATGAACCCGAAAGCGTAAGGAGCCAGACATGACCCTATTGATTACTCTATTTGCCGCCATTGCCTCGACCGCTTGGTGGTATTCCCACGCTCCGCAATCCAAGATGCGGGTAGACCTGCTGTGCTGGATGTACTGGGGCGCTTCCCTGATGTGGATTGTGGACTTGATTTCTGAATACATCGCAGACGGTGTTGAGGTGTTCAACCCCGAGCCTCTCGATATGCTCAATGATGCCTACCTGGGCCTGTTTGTGGTGGCCTTGGGCGGCATGATTTGGGCGGTTTACTTGATTGTCAAGGATCCGCGTGGCGTGCGTCCCCCGCTGGATGCCCCGGTCACCACCCCGGAAACCTCCGCTGAAACGAAAGATTCGGTTTCTGTCGGCTAGTTTCCGGTAGCGAATCTTTCAAAAAATTCGACATTCTCCCCGGTCAAGCACTTTGACCGGGGAGAATTATTATTCACAAGAGCGGGGCCGGGGTTTCCCGGTTTGTGGTGCGGTCCGCCCGCCGTTAGCTTTCGATGACCTTGTCGGCATCGCCGCCCACCGCGACTTGAATCTTGCGCGGCTTGTTCTCTTCGGCGACCGGAATAGTCACGGTCAGGACTCCACCTTCATACGAGGCGGCAATCTGATCCACGGCCAAGCCGTATCCCAAGGTCAGCTGGCGAGCAAAGGTCCCGGCGGGACGCTCGCGGTTCAACCAGTGCAGGTCCTCACCCTCGGTGGGTTTGCGCTGGGCAGAGATAGTCAGGGTGCGGTCCTCGACATCGATGTCAATAGTCGCGGGGTCCACACCGGGCAGGTCCACGCGGGCAACGAACTTGTCGCCCTCCCGGTACAGATCCAGGGGCATCGCCGGGGTCGCCGGAGAGTGCATCGCCGTGTTGAACATGCGATCAATTTCAGCAAACGGGTCACGATAAGTAGCCATGATTTGTATCCTCCATGTAGTTTTGCAGTTTGGGTTGTTTTTCAGTTTTCAGCTGCGGTCCCGGTTTTTTCCGGTTCCATTCAGTACAACAACCAGATTAGCACTCTTATTCCCAGAGTGCCAGCCAAACTTGATATATATAGACTCAACTTTGTTTTTTTAGATACGTATATGCAGGTAGACAGCGTAAATTAAGCTGAGGGGAAATCTGGCGAGAGCCGCCGCAAACCGTTAAAACCGGTAGTCGTGAATAAAATCAACCAGCTGGTGAACCTCGGCGGGGTTCGATTCCGGATCCAACCGACCCGCCACGTTGAAAACATGAGCGGGCGCACTCAACCCGGATTCCAGCACTTCGCGAGCCGCGGCCCGCACTTCATCACCACCCAGCAGAATGAGGTCCGGGTCGAGATTACCCTGCAAGACTTTGCCCGGCGCGATGCTGGCCGCCTTCGCGAGGTTCAGATCCTCGCCAACGCCCAGCACGTCAACATAGGGGGCAACCGAGGACAGCAAATGTTCAGCGCCGAGGCTGCAGGAAATCCGGGTGATGTCGTCGTCAAACTCGTTGAAAATATCGCGCACGTAGGATTCCGCCAGGCAGGAGTACTCCCCCTCGGTCAACGTCCGCACCCACGGATCGACCAACTGAATCACTTCAGCTCCTCCCTGCACTTGTGCAGCCAGGAAATTCCGCACCAGACTCGAAGTCCAGCCCATGAGCCGCTCCCAGTTGCGCGGCTGGGACTGCATGAAGATGCGGGTCTGCAGGTTTTGCGGGGCGCTGGCGGAGCCTTCCACCAGCAGTGACGACAGTACGAAAGGCGCTCCAGCAATAGCGATGAGGGCTTTTTCCGACGCGAGTTCGCTGCGCTGCGCCCGGCTGACGGCCTCGACACGCGACCAATCGGGGTCGGGCAGAGCCAGAATTCGATCCACGTCCATAGAAGAACGCAGCGGCCGCAAGGGTTCACCGCTGGGATCAATCTGGCGCGCCAGGTCAAAACCTACCAGCCGCAAGGGAAACAGCACGTCAGAAGTACACAGGGCGGCGTCAACATCGAATTGCTGCACCGGGGTCAGCGCGGTGTTGACCCCAACTTCAGGAAGCAGACAATAATCCACCTGTTCGCGTCCGCTCAAATCCTGCCAGTTGTCGGGGCGCTGAAACACGGACTGCCCCAAGAACCACACCGGGGTGGAAGCGGGACGTTTTCCGCGGTAAGCCTGGCGGATAGGGGCATCGATTGTTGCCGTCGTGTGAGGTGTTTCTGTCGCGTTCACAAGGTTTCCCTGGTTGTTTTCCACGGTCGTTTCCCCCTCTTTTGTGATTAAGCGTAGCTCTCCGAGCCAAATTCCACGCTCATAATCGAGAATTTATACCCTAAAATGCTGACCCTGCTTGATGGGGATAGTCATGCGATTAAAAACCATTGGCGGGAACCTCACCGGAGGTTCCCGCCAATGGTTCTACCGCAGAGAGCCAGTCTCTCGGTTTATGCAGTTATGTTCAGCTGATTACTCCTGGTCGAGCTTGCGACTGCGCAGGCTGAACCACGCGCCCAATCCCAACAGCAGAACCGCAAAAGCGATGCTGGAGGGTACCGAGTTCACGCCCGTGCGAGCCAAGGAGCTAGGCATCTTTGGCTGAGACGGAGTACCCGGAACCAGGGACGGTGTTCCGGTCACTCCCGCCACCGGAGGCTGCGGAGCTTGCTTGCCACCGTTTGCGTTCGGGGCAGGCTGCGGATACTCCTGGACACCAGCCACCGGGGGGGTCGGATTGGTGTTACCAGGACCAGCAGGGCCAGCGGGACCCTGGGGGCCAGTCGGGCCGGTCGGGCCGGTCGGTCCTTGCGGGCCGGTCGGGCCGGTCGGGCCGGTGTTGCCGCCGCTGTTGGGCGTGGTGATGGTGATCTTGCCGGTCGAAGGTTTCGTCGTCTTCGGATTATCCGGGTCAGTCGGATCGGTGTAAGTTACGGTGACCGTGACCTCGCCGGTCTTGGACTCAGTCGGGGTTCCCGAGATGACGCAAGCCTTGCCGTCCTCGTTCAACTTGATGGTCAAACCAGCAGCCAGACCCTCCGCGTGGCACACCAGGTTGGTGGTCTTGCCGGGATTGTCCACCGGCACTTCGACGGGAGCAATCGGTTTCCCGGTTTCTCCAACCACATCCGGGACATTACCCACAGTGGGGACGTTGTCCTTGATGTACTGGTTGCCAGTGCTGGGATCAGAGGTCTTCGGCGTGTTCGGATCTGTCGGATCGGTGTAGGTTAGGGTGACCTTCACTTCTCCGGTCTTGGCCTCAGTCGGGGTTCCCGAGATGACGCAAGCCTTGCCGTCCTCGTTCAACTTGATGGTCAAACCAGCAGCCAGACCCTCCGCGTGGCACACCAGGTTGGTGGTCTTGCCGGGATTGTCCACCGGCACCTCTATCGGGGTGATGAGCTGGCCTTTCGTTCCATCCACGTCCGGGACAGTCCCGACGGTCGGGGCTACGGAGCAACCGTTGGAATCAACCTGAGCGCCCTTCGGGGTGCCCTGGCAGTGGTCCTCACCGTTTCCGGGATTGTTCGGGTCGATTGGATCGTCCACGCCGTCTCCATCAGAATCCTTGCCCTTGATGGTGACATTACCTGTCGCATCAATCGAACCACCAGGATTGTTTTCATCCTGCGGGATGTATTTGACGGTCACGGTGTAGGTGGTGCCAGCCGGAACCTTCACGGTCGGGGTGTCTGAAATCACGCACCCACCCTTCGCTTCGTCATAGGCAATGGTCAAGCCCGCCGGCAAATCCTTGGATTCGCAGGTGATATTGGCCTTGCCGGGGTTGGTAACCGGCACCACAACTTCGGTGATGGGCTCGTTTACCGTGCCGTTGATGGTCGGGGCCGCACCCACAGTCGGGGCTACGGAGCAACCGTTGGGATCAACCTGAGCGCCCTTCGGGGTGCCCTGGCAGTGGTCCTCACCGTTTCCGGGATTGTTCGGATCCTCGGGATCGGGCACGCCGTCTCCATCGCTATCGGGTTTGTTAGAGATAACGACGCTGCCATTGCTGGTGGCGGAACCGCCCTTGTACGCAACATCAACCTTCAGGTCGTCCTGGCTGAAAGCACTGTCGGGAACAGTGTCGGTGCTGACCACGCACTTATTGTTTTCCCACTTGGCGGTCAAGCCCAGGGGCAAATCCGTCGAGGTGCAGTCCGTAACAATATTGTCCGGGTCAACGATGGCAATCTGAACAGGGTTGATGACCTTGCCCACAGTGCCGCGCACTGCGAAGTCGCTCACAGTGGGGATGGCACAACCGTCTTCGGTCACCTTGCCCAGGTATCCATTCGGGGTGTTCGGGCACTTGTCTTTGCTGTCCGGTACACCGTCGCCGTCCCCATCGCCATCGGTAGCGATGAAGGGCGCGGTGGTTTTCTCACTGCTCTTATCGCTGTAGGTGACGGTGACCGACACTCCAGTTATGCCTTCCTCAGTGGGAGTGAAGGTGATGGCACCGTTCTTGGCGGCCGTGCCCTTCTCAGGGGCGAAGTTCGTTGCGGAAGCCTTGCCGTCCTTGCCCAGTCCGTTGTACGGCTTGTGCTCCACCTGCGAGGTTGTCACGTCGTCAAACGTGGGAGGCTCGGAGGTAGCGGCCTGGCCGACTTTAGCCTGAGTGTCGGTGTAGTTCGGCTTGTAGCGCTGCGCCAAGGTGCAGCCATCCTCGTCCACAACAGACCCAGGCGGGGTATCGGCGCACTTGTCCTTGTTGTCGGGCACACCGTCTCCGTCGGCATCCTTCGTCTCAGGAACCGCCGTGAAAGCATCCATTGCCAGCGGGGTATCGATACGGGTGCCATCAGCGGCAAAAGCATAGAGCTTTGCGGTATAGGTGGTCTTATGCTCCAAGTTGGCGGGAACTGTCAAAGGACAGGATTTCAAATCACCCATAGCGTTGGGACGCTGCTTCTCGCAACTGCCACCGGGTACGACCTTACCCTCCGCACTCCACTCGATTTGGTACGTCGTGGAGTTGTTCCATGCCTTCGGTAATCCGGTGGTGGTTGTGTCGGCCGTATCTCCACGCTTTGCCAAGTTATCGGTTGTGTTGTAAGGGTTTACGTCAAAAACTACGTATTCGGGGTAAAGCGCGAAATTTACGTCATTGAGAATGCTCACCAGCTTAGTCACTGGCCAACCCGCACTGGTCAGAGAATCTACATAACCTTTGAAAGCATTGTTATAGAAAGGGCTAGTTTGGGCAATGCCCGGATGGTTTTCTATAGAGATGAACATCCAATCGTCATTAATGTGCTTTGAATGCTTGTTTGCCTTGAGCCACGAGCCTGTTTTCGCATCGGCCGCGAGAGTGCCACACAATTTTTTGTCAGCAAGGCGGCATTTTTCCATTTCCGCAACACTGCTACCCCAAGTTCCCTTGAATTGCAGAACATACTCACCATTCGCATCCGTTTTCGTGGTTGCAGTTTCCGCAATCCAGTTATCCACGCCTTCCTTGGCGATCTGGTCTTTAATCCATGCCTGCATTGAGGCTTCATCTTTTTGTGTCCAGAAACCGATACCACCCGCCCGAGGGGCCTTACCGGCAATCGTTTTGTACTCAGTCATGATGCGTTGGACAGCAGAGTCCTTCAAATAGGAACCAGTCACTGTTACACCCTCAACAGCTTTGTCCTTTTTTGGGTTGAAATTAGTTACGGTTCTCCAGTTCAGTCCACCCGGCAGCTCAAAAAGGTTCCAGTACACACGACCTTTAACATAGCCAGCATTTTGTGCCTGACCATTGTCACTGGCTTCGGAAAGATGCATCAGAGCGGAGTCCACCTTTTCCGAGTAAACGAAACGCAGTCCCGTTACCTGATCGGAATCGACTAGGTTGGCTGCACCACCTGCAGTGTCCATGACAATGCCTTTTGGTCCTACTTGAGAATGGTTCCAGGACCACAAAAGCTGATACTTGCTAGTGTCGGGGTTAACCGTCCACACTCGCCACTTCTCACCTTCGGGCAAGTTTGGGTCGGCATCAAATTTTGCCAACTCACCGTTATCCTTCACGAACTGCTTCATTGCAATCGCGAAAGAACCGTCAGTTACTGAGGTCGTCGTATAAATCGGGGAGGTGGAGCCGTCCTCTTCGGTCCACTGCGCATAAACACGAACACCAGACAAGGGAACGCCGTAGCCTTTTTCAGAATTAGACGCCTGCAAGAGATCTCCACCCAGCTGCTGAAACACAAAACCCGAAATTGAATGGTGAGATTTAACTGAGGTCGTGGCCTCAATCGCCCCTGCAGTCGCTGGCCCAGTGGCATGTGCGCCTGCTGTTCCCGCAACCAGCGTCGAGAAAACCAAAGAAGCAGCCCCGACGTAGGCGAGTGCGGCTTTCGTCAAATTAGTCTTACGCACGTATCCTTACCTTCCTATAGAAACATATACTCGGAAACTGTTTTCCTTGATACGATATTACTCCAGCTGTTACTCAGAATACAAACAGGATTTATCAAGTATTACCCTATCCCGCGTTTGCCCTGATGAACAAGATTTAACCCGTGGTATAACGGCTTTATTTGTATATACAAACCTGTAAAAATACTGGAAATTTCGCTTCTAACCTGAAAATCCTCTGAGAGTCCCGGCCCTGCCCCCGCAAAGGGCTTGTGCACCAGTAAACCCCACCACCGCGCTTGTGACCCCGAAAAGAGAAACGTCGGACAAACCTGGGAGACCTCCCCGAGCCGCACCCGCAACCGCACCCTAAAAATCAAAGTCCCCGGCCCGCCGCACTCGCGGCGAACCGGGGACATATTCAGTTAATACTCCTGGTCAAACCAGGGGGTCGGGGGTTTCCTCCGCAGCAAACACCTGAGAGGGAAAACCCGAATCAGCCCTGAGAATACTCAGTGTTTCTTTTCCTCGCGACGGCTTTGACGAACGAACATCAAACCACCGGCAATCATCACCAGCGCCACCCCAAGGAACACCGGGATTGCAATCGCACCGGTACGTGCCAGAGCCTGCGGCAGACGCGGCTGACTCGTCACCGTCAGCGGAGCAATCGTGCGCGGCGCTTCATTCACACCCGCCACCGGGGACTTACCGGGCTGGGCAACACCCGCCTTGGGCTTTTCCGTGACTCCGGCAACCACAGGGTTGTCAGGGTCAGGCAGTCGGTCACCTGGCTCGATGAAACCGATGCTTCCGCCAAATCCGCCCGGTCGCGGTGCCGGCTTGATGGTCGCGCTACCCTTGCCCTCCACGGTCGCCGGCTCTTTCTTGCCGTCGTCCTGCGGGTCATAGGTTACGGTCACGGTGTAATCCACCTTTTCGGTCGGCTCGGTGGGAGTGCCGGAGATGACGCAGGCGTGTTCTGACGCCACGTAATCAATCTTTAGCCCTGCCGCCAAGCCCGTGGCGTGGCAAACCAAATCGGTTGCCTGACCGGGGTTAGCCACCGGAACCTTGACCGGGACGATTTCTTCACCCACAGTGCCAACTACCTTCGGGAAAGAACCGACTTCGGGAGCGACGGTACAACCCGTAGCGGGGTTGACTTTGGCTCCGGTAGGAGTTCCCGTACATTTGTCCACATCGTCAGGGGTGCCATCGCCGTCCGCATCTCCATACTTGACAATTTGTTGACCGGAGGTTGAGGCGCTGTCTTTCGGTTCAGACGCCTTGTTATCCGGGGAGTCATACTTCAGGCTGACATTGACTTCCACCGGGTCGGTTCCCGCGGTCGGTTCGGTCGGAGTGCCGGAAATCACGCACGCCTTGGCAGTTTCGTCCCAAGCAATCGTCAGACCAGCCACCAGACCGGTAGCCTCACACGAGACAATGGTGTTATTGCCGTCGTTGGCCACCGGAACAGTAATCGGAGAAATTTCCTGGTTGACCGTCCCCTCAATCAGCGGAACCTTGGTGACCACCGGAGCCTTGGCACAACCCTTTTCGTCCACCGCAGTGTCCGTAGGGGTATTCGCGCAGGCATCGTCCTTGTTCAACACACCATCGTTGTCGTCGTCGTCCAGGCCCGGGTCGTGAATAAACACGGTCCCGTCGACCTCAAGTTCTTCTTCAGAAGTGCTTAGGGTCGCGTCAGCGCGCTTGTCCGCGTTGTACTTGACATGGACGGTGGCATTGATGGGGGTGTCCAGCGCCACATCAGTGGTTCCGGAGATAACGCAGGCGCTTTTATCCTGATCCCATTCCACCTTTAAGCCTTTCGGCAGTCCAGCAACCGTGCTTTCCTTAGGTTCAGCGAACACGCCCACACCTTGACCGGACGCCGGAGTCACCGGTTCTGCCGCCGGGGCAGGTTCGGGTGCGCTCTGGGTCGTCTCTGTGCTTGATTCCTCACTAGATTCGGCAGGCTCGCTGGGCGCAGTATTGCCCGCAGGTTCTTTGCCGGCACTAGCGGGTTCGCTGGTCTTTGTGGTTTCAGTCGGAAGGGTGTCCCCACCGGTGTAGGTATCCGCTTCACAGCTGGTGATGGTCAGATTGCCGGCATTATTCACGGGAATAATCACTGGCGTGATGGGTTGACCTTTAATACTGGTTACCGCGAATCCCTTGCCCTGCGGATCGTTGATGGTAGGCGCAATAGCGCACCCATCAGCGTCTACTGCCGCACCTTTCGGGGTGTTAGGGCACTTGTCATCGTGGTTGTTGACACCGTCTTCATCGTCATCACCGGGTTTGGTGATGTTAATCTTGCCCTCGGCAGTGACGGTGGTATCTTTACCGGCCTTATCAAGCCACGTGGCGCTGACGGTATAGGTGCTGTCGACATCTTTCAGTTCCTCAGGCACGCCCGAGATGACACAACCACCCTTGTCTGCGTTATAGAAAATTTGCAGCCCCTTGGCTAAGCCCGTACCGGCACAAGCGACTTCGAAACCATCAGGGTTATTGAGAGGAACGACCTTTTCCGCAATGAGCTCATTAATGACGCCCGTAACTTCCGGCGCTTCTGCGGTGAAGCTCGGCGCGACCTTTTCGGGCTCTACGAATTCAAAAGAGTCCATCGCCATCAACGTGTCGCCCAAGTACAGCGACGCGGTGTAGGCGGTGCCGTCAACCGCACCAGCAGGAACTTCCATGGCACAACTGCCGGAACCGGGTTCCACCGGGTCACAAGACTTAACTACTGTACCGGCGGGATCAGTCCACACGACTTTGGAGCCGCCAGGGTGGACGGACTTACCGGTGGCGAAAGCGGTCACGGTTTCTCCGACCTTATTCGCCACATACTTGTCCAGGTTGATACCCACGTTGTAGTACGGTGTGACCGCGAAGTGGGTGTTGTACCAGTGAGTGAGGTTGAAGGCCGGCGAAGCTGTTGGAATCGCGGCGGCAAACTCGTTCGGGGCGTTCCACGCGTTGTCGGTGAACGCAGAGTACGCCGGCATGACGGAGCCCTTCGTATCGGTCACGTAGCCATAGACAAAGTTGCGCTGTGCATCACTAGAATACGTCTTTTGAGAAAATTTAAATCATTGGTGTGAAACATTGAAATAGCGCGAAAAAGTCGGCATTTAGACAAAGTGAAATTGTCCTAACATACTCTCTATGGAGAAAACATTTCAGGTGACAAATAATATCTAATCTGAGTTAATCCAGCTAATAGATATAGAAAAGGCGAAATTATTTATGAATAAATGCTGAATGTCTCACAGGATTCATACTAACGCCGATTGTCTATGAGTAAAGGCTGAGTAAAAAGCTGAGTACTCGCCCTATTTAGGCGTGTCCGGCTACATGAGGAGAGCCGCTCTGGCAACCTCACCACCCACACTTATGCCAAAACAAAACCCCAGCAAAGCCGGGAGTTGCGGCAACCACATTCACCGCTATGCAAAGGGGAGGGTCTGGCCCGGGGTTTGCCGGGGAAAAACCAGCGGGGGCCTCCTCGCGGAGGCCCCCGTTTGCACGAACCTCACTCCATAGGTTCGCTGCGCATCTGGAATTTCGATGGGCTAGCGCCCAGTTTGGGGTTTTCAATATACTTTGGTGCCACAACTGCCGCAGAATTGCCCGTCTACCGGGGCATTACAGGCGGGGCAGTTTGTCGGGTGTGCGCCCTGAGCTGGCACCCCACCCATCTGGGCACCCATGCCCTGCGGGGGAACTGCCCCCATCTGGGGCTGGGGCATCGGCATAGCGCCAGGCATACCGGGCTGCATACCCGGCTGCGCCATACCCTGCTGGGGCATACCGGGTTGTGGCATACCCATGCCTCCGGCCATCATGCCGCCCGCCATAGGAGCCATACCCGGCTGACCCATCATGCCCGGCTGCATACCGGGCTGCATCGGCATTGTGCCCGCTATACCCGGCTGACCCATCGGAGCCCCCATGCCGCCAGCACCGGCGCGGAGCTGGGCGAGGGCCTGAATGGTCTGTTGAGCTTCCTGCAACTTTTGCATATCGTTACCCACCCCAAAGAACGAACCGCGCAACCGCACTTCGGGCCAGAACCGGTTCGTGGTGCCCACCACCATGGTGATATCCGTGACTTCGGAAGGCATTCCCGCATCGTTGATTTGATTGCCGATGGAACGGAAATACTGAGCCATTCCCGAACCGTTGACGAACATATTGGCTGATTGGGAGTTTAGTTCGCCGCCCATAGCGCCCATCATTCCCATGCTGTTTCGGTGTGAGCCCGAGGAATCACGATCAAATTGGTCTGGCACACCATCCCCATCCTCATCATCAGCTATGGAATCGTAGTGAATTTCCGCATAAAAATTGCCCAATTCATTGAAAGCAAATATTTGGGCATTGCCCTGCTTGTAATCGCGCCCAATCTTAAACCGGAACCAGCCGTGGGTATCATCAAGTTCCATACAGCCCCCGGTTCCGATTGAGCGGGTAACTTGGAACTGGGCGGAACGTTCCTTGTTTGCTTCACGCAACGCCAGGTGTTCGTTCACATCCGCGACAGTGCGTTGTTTCCACCCTGAAGACAGGTCGGACAGTTTCTTCTTGCAATCCCCGCACAGGAAGCCGTCTTGCAGCTTTTGCTTAGTAAGCATTCCGGCCTTTTGAGAGCATAGTGCGCATTCTTTCGCATCAAATAAACCCATGATTTCCTCCTTGGTTTGATCCCCTCTGCGGGGATTTGTACCCCTATATTTACAGCGCCGCCACCCAAAACGAACACCCAAATGGGTGAAAACCCGCGCGCGCCGCCCTTGTGACCGCTCACGCCCTCGTGAGTAATGCCCGTTCGACACGAAACCAGCTGGGTTTTCACCCTTTTGGGTGTTAAATCGTCTAGATTTTTAGTGAAAGCTAGAGACGAATCAGCCGGGTAGTCAGCGAGGCGACCCGAGTGGACTGTTGAAAACACCAACATTAGGAGGAAAACATGGGCTTGATTCAGGCGGCAGCAGGCGCTATCGGCGGAACTTTAGCGGATCAGTGGGTGGACGCCATCGCCGCTCAAGACATGGGGGAAGGCATCGTCTTTACCAAGGGCGCCCAGATGCGCCAAGGCGGGCGCGGGTCTAACAAGCGCGGCTCCGAGGACATCATTACGGACGGCTCTAAGCTGCTGGTTTACGACCGCCAGGCGTTGCTGGTTACTGATTCGGGCAAGATTGTGGACTTCTCCACCGAGCCGGGCGCGTACACATTTAATTCCGGTTCGGCGCCGTCGCTGTTTACCGGGAGCTTGGGCGATGCGCTGAAAGAGACGTGGAATCGTTTCAAGTTCGGCGGCACTCCCTCCGGGGCACAACAGGCCTTTTACGTCAATCTGCAAGAGATTAAGGGCATCAAGTTCGGCACCCCTAATGCGGTGCAATACTTTGACAACTTCTATAACGCCGAGCTGTTCCTGCGCGCGCACGGCACCTATTCCATTCGTATCGTCGACCCGCTGAAGTTCTATGCCGAGGCGATTCCGCGTGATGCCACGCGCGTACACATAGACGACATCAAGGAACAGTACCAAAACGAGTTCCTGGAGGCGCTGCAGGTTTCCATCAACCAGATGAGCGTGGACGGAATCCGCATTTCCCAGGTCACCTCTAAGATGAGCGAGCTGTCGAAGTATATGCGCGACGCTTTGGACGCCGAGTGGCTGCAACAACGCGGTATCGAGGTTCAGGCCGTTGGTATTGCTTCGATTTCTTACGACGAACAGTCGCGCAAGATGATTGATATGCGCAATCAGGGCGCGATGCTCCAAGATCCCACGATTCGCGAGGGATTTGTGCAAGGCTCCGTGGCGCGCGGTATCGAGAACGCCGGGTCGAATCCGGCCGGAGCGGGTATGGCCATGATGGGTGTTGGCTTGGGAATGCAGGCCGGCGGCGGTTTCATGGGGGCGGCTTCGGCTTCGAACCAGGCACAGATGCAGCAGCAGGCTCAGCAGGCAGGGGCGGCGGGCGCTGCCGGTGCGGCCGGCGCGGCGTGGGCTTGCGATTGCGGGGCGCAAAACACCGGTAAGTTCTGTTCTAACTGCGGTAAACCGCAGCCGGCGGCCCCGGCTGGGGGCACCGGCGGCTTTTGCTCGAACTGCGGGGCAAAACTCCCCGACCCGAAACCAAAGTTTTGTGCAAATTGCGGAAACGCATTGAGCTAACGGCATACGCCGTTAGCTCAATGCGTTTCCGTCACAGTGTGAGACCGGCATAAAAGCAATGTCCAGTGGACATTGCGCCGGTCGAACTCCAAACAGAAAGACGCATTGGGTTGAGGGTGAAACCCTCAACCCAAGAGAGCGTTTCCGTAACAGCGTGAGACCGGCAAGCCTAACCTTACCGGGCTTCTGCGCCTCCGGCCTTGTGCCAGCACAACAGACCCTGAACACCGGACTCCACGACCGCCAAAGTGCGATAGAATCCGTCCTGGTTTCCATACCAGGGGTCGGGCACGTCCGCGTGACCTCCGGAAGAATACAGGTCGGAATACCCTGGTGACGATTGCAGATAATCGCTGATGGAGCCGAAAGGCACGGTGCCGTCGAACTCCCGCCACAGGTGCAGTTTGTCGGCACTGACCCCAGCTGTTGCCATCATGCGCTGGAGAATGCGGGCGTGACCTGTGGTCATAGCCAGCACCAGATCGGCCTCGCGTAGTTCCGCGGTGGTGGCGCGGTGGGCGAAGTGGCTGGCGGGCAGGTTATATCCGGCTTCGCGAAGGACCTGTGCCGCACGCCGATCCAGACCGTGGCCGTGCTCTTCATCCGAGGTTCCTGCTGAGGATACGCGCAGGTCAAGCCCCTCTCTCTGGGCGGTTTCGCGCAGGACGATTTCAGCCATCGGGGAGCGGCAGATATTGCCGGTACAAACGACGAGGATATTCACGAGTCGATTGTATCGAAAGCCGCGAACCCCTGGCTCTAGGGGCGACTGCGCCACCTGCGCGATGCTTGCCAGTGCATGGCAGTTTTGGGTGGGACTCATGGCGCGACGCGGATTTCGGACCGGCTGCGATTTCTGATATTTCGGTTCATCTGTATAATTGAGGGGTTGTAAAACGCACGGGGTGTGGCGCAGCTTGGTAGCGTGCTTCGTTCGGGACGAAGAGGCCGCGGGTTCAAATCCCGCCACCCCGACTGTTTGTTTTCGCAGGTGGTAGCCTGTTTGATTTTGTGTTACATGGTTGTGTTTCATATTTCGCGTACCCCGTGCGTACCCCCGTTTACTGCGTTGATGCTGGTGACGGGGCTGGGGCTGGTGGTGTTTTTTATGGCTTGGTTGAGGGTGGCTAGGGAAGTTTGGTCGGCTTTGGTGCCGAGCCAGTGGGTGTAGCGTGATGTGGTGGTGAGGTCTGCGTGTCCGGCCCAGGCGCGTACGGTGGCGAGGTCTATTCCAGCCGCGAGCCAGATACAGATGGCGGTGTGACGTAGGTCGTGGATGGTGCGGCCTTGGGCGGTGTTGTACCAGTCGAGGGAGTCAACGAAGCGGTGGCGGTGCATGGGTGGGAGGAGTGTGTCTGCGGGTTTCTTGTCTTGTTGGAGGGTCTTTATCCAGGGGATGAGTTCGTTGGCGAGGGGCACAAGGCGGGTTTTGTTTGATTTGGTGGTTTTGAGGTCTACCCCCTCGGGTTGAGCGCGTTGGACGGTTACGGCGGGGTAGGGGACATAGGAGACATCTCCGACTCTTAGAGCACGGGCTTCTGACCAGCGCAGCCCGGTCAGGGCGAGGAATTTGGCTATTTTGGCGTTGGTGGGGTTGAGTTGGTGCCAGATTTCGTAGCGTTCGTTTACTTCTTCGATGCTCCAGGGGCGCATTTCGTGGGGCGGGTCTGTGCGGCGGGGGAGTTGCGCGGTGGATACGGGGTTGGTTTTCACGAGTCCTTGTCGCATTGCCCAGGCGAATACGGCTCTTAGCGAGTCCCGGTAGCGTTTCACGGAGGTCCATTTCAGGCCGGTTTTGGTAAGGGCGATAAAGGATTGCTCGATTTCCAGGGGCGAGATTTCGCTGATGGAACGACCTTTAAGCCACGGCGTAATCTTGTTGGCGTTGATGACGTCGGTGTTATAGGTGGTTTGCGCTACTTGATAGCGGCGTTGTTCAAGATATTCGGGGAGGTAGTATCCCAGGGTTTGTTTACCAGCTTTGAGGTCTACACCGCCGTCGAGGATGGCTTTTTGGCGTTCGACCCAGGCGGCGGCTTCACGGCGGGTATTGAAGGTTTTGGTTTTCAGGGTGAGGCGGCCTTGCTTGACTTTTCCACGCCAACGCCCGGAAGGGGTTTTCACTACTGCCATGTTTGCTCTCCTTGGTTATGTTTGCTGGTTGAAAAGAATGATGATGAACCTGTTCCTGTTTAGCAACCCCCGACCCTTCCCAGAGCCGGGGGTTGCTTGCAGGGGTTATTGAGTTATGCCCGGATTCCGGCGTATTGTTCTAAATCACACCGGCGGTACCGGCGGATTTTCGGGGTCAAGAACACGGGCTTGATAGGCGGGTTACTGGTTTTCGCCCACCGGCACAGGGTAGAGGGATGAACCCGCAGGAATTGCGCGGCCTCTCTCTCAGTGAGCAAGGCTGGAAGGCTATCAGACACCATTAGTGTTCCTCGCTATTCTTCTCAGCCCTGTATAGGACAGGAAATCGCCTTTGAACATGGTTAGTCCCTGGTTCGGGGTCTCGATGAGTCCTTGACCGGGCTCGAACCCGCAAACCATGCCGGCTAGTGCCGGGTCTAAACCAGGATGGAGCATATTCACCCCGTCTATGTCCTGAGCGAACGTGAGTTTCACTGCTAGTTGGGAACGCAGAATCCCGGTCAGGATAGACGCGTCCCCACGTTGGGAACACACCACGAGACGGAAACCGACTTTCGCTCCTTCCAACGCTAAACGCAGGATAGCGCTTTGACATTTCCCGCTCACCCGGTCTACAGGTTTTGCCCCGCTAGCCTGGTCGTAGCCTTTCAAGGCTTCCAACATTCCTGGATATTCCTCGAACACTACTAACACCAGTGGGCGAGAGAACGAGAAATCATCAAATTTGTCTAGCCCTAGAGCCAGTAAATCATCAATCCTCGCGTCCATCATTTCTACCAGGTCGGTTAATACCGTCAAACAGCGAGAAGCCTCACGAAGGGTCTGAACCCTCCACGAGTTCCCGCCGAGTTGTTGACCCAACGCGTTGAACACTATCCCGGAAGGGTCAACCCCCGCCACTATGACATCATCCCGACCAGCGAGCTGACCCAGAATCGTGTACAGCGCTACTGATTTCCCGGAACGAGTCCGTCCGGTAATCAACCAGTGATAAGCATCCGCTAAATCAGCCCTTACGTCCTTACCGTCAGGGTCACGACCTAGCAATAAAGGAATCTCACTCATGGAGGCTCACCCCCCTAGTCCCAGCTAACGGGTCATCAAGGAATACCTTGACCATAGCCATTCCCGGCACACTGTCAGGAACAACTTCCACCCTAGACAAACACACCCGACCAGCCAGACGCGATTGTAACGCGGCAGGTAAGTTATCCAACACGGTTTTAATCTGGCTAGGAGTAAGCACTACCAACGCAGAAAAACCTTCCGGTAACACACGCTGTTCCCACCGTGGCACAGGCTCGTAAGGCGATAAATCCAGACAAGAACGCAAACAAGACTCGAACACTTGCGCAATCAAAGCGACTCGATACACATTCTTATCCGCTTCTATCAACAAATCCGCCCGAGCAAGACCCTCACGAGCAGCCGGAAAAGAGAAAAGCCATCCAGCTACCAGCCCTAGCCCCGTGATAGACACGAGTAGACCCAGCCAGCCGAACACGCTAAACGCGCCAGCAACGACACACAACCCTAACAGGGCGGTAATCTGCCAGCTATGCCTAGCCTCACAAACTATCCAGCTAACGAACTCGCTCATTTCAGGCTCCCGCTCTCATCATCGTCAAACAACGACAAATCAGTATCAGCAAGGAACTCGCTAACAAACAAAGTCGCGGACAACCCGAACTCACGAGCCGCTGATACCCTCAAACGGCCCTCACGGTAAAACCTTTTCTCACCCATACCAAGGTTCAACACTTCCTCATCAGGACACACAACCCTGACAGAACCAAGGTCTTGACCATTGAACTCCACCGCAGCGTTAGTCCAATACAACTCCCGCCCTGCAGAATCCTTTTCTAACCTCCCGGTAGGCTCTCCATCAACATACTCCTTACGTCCCCTAGCACTACCAGACTCCAGGAATAACACAGACCCGTTACCGTTAATTTCTATCTTGGTGAGAGACATAATGCTCACCCCTTCCTCTTCCGTAACCACGGAAGAATAGTTCTCCCGAACCTCAACAGTCCAAGAGAAAAACTGTTACCAAGCGATTGCTTGGTAATGAAAAAGAGCGGGAAACAGGAACGACAAAACCCCGCACCCAAAAAACACCGCTACTAGTCTCTGTCTGATAAGTGACCAAGAGGTAACACTAAGAACCAGACCCAACAAACCGCCCCACCAGTCGCAAGTCCATGACAAAATAGAACCAATTTTCCCTATCAACACGGGAAAACCAGCACCAAGGAAAGGAGCACAAACACATGAAACGAAAAACAATAGCAACTCTAACCGGCCTAGCCCTCACCACCACCGGTGTCAGCATGGCCTACGCGACCCCAGCCACTGACCGTATCGGCGGTATCGACCGTTATGATACGGCGGTACAGATAGCGGCTCGTACTTTCACGGGTCATCAAGACACGGTTTACATCGCCCGTGGTGACTTGCCTGTAGATGCTTTGGTAGCTGGTCAGCTTACCGATGGGCCAGTCTTGTTGTCCCCACTCGGTCAGGTAAACCCCCGTACCTTGCAAGCCTTGCAGGGGTATTCCCCTAAAGAAATCATTTTCCTGGGCAAAGCCTTCCCCGCTTCTACTATCAACGCTTACCAGACTTCCGGCGCTAAGTCCTGGGTTATGGGCGGGAAAGACCGTCAGGAAACTTCGGCTTTGATAGCCGGACGGGCTTTTAATGGTAAGTCCTTGTATCACTTGTATGTGGCTGCCCCTGATGGGGTAGACGCGGTTGCTTCCGGCGCTTTGACTGACGCGCCTATCGTTTTGGCTTACCCTGACGGGCGTGTTCCTAGCGTGGCGGGTCTTCCCGCTAACATGGCACGGGTTTGTATCGGTGCAGCCTGTAATTATGTGTCTGCTAAGGAACGTGTGCAGGGTAAAGACCGTTTCGAGACGGCTGAACTGTTAGCGAAGCGGGCTTTCCCTAACGGTTTCACAAGGGCGTATGTGGGGCGTTCGGATAACTTTATTGACGCTGTGGTCGGCGGCACTTTGACTGACGCACCGATTCTTTTAGTACACCCCTCCGGTCATGGCAATAACCGTATCAACGCTTTGAACCTCGCCCACGTGACTTTCCTGGGTGGGCCTGGAGCGTTACCCGATAACGTCCTTACCCTAAAACCTCAACCCAAGCCTACCAGCGGTCTCGGCTTACCTTGGGCAGGCAAAATCAACCCGCTTTTCGCCGGTACTGGAGCATTTGGGCCGTTTGTGTTTTCCGAGTATGTTGAGGCTTATTCCTGGGCGCAAATCGCTGGTTTATACGGCTGGTCTGCTAATTTACCGGTGGAGGACGCTGTCGATAAATTACAGTCGCAGGGTTTTGTGGCGTCTCGTAGCATTGCTAATGAGGATTGGACGGCACAGTCAGTAATTTTTGATAAGAACTGGCGTTATACAGTTAATACACCATCTCCAGATGACTTGGGTGCTATGACTATTCAGCAGCGTGCCTTGTACATTCAGGCGCATATTGATGAGTTTGAGGTAGCTTTGGAGAATGCTATCCAGAAACGTTTACCTGAGTATCGTTTGAATCTTGACCGTAATCCTGAGCTTATTGCCCAGTATCGGGAGTGGGCTTCGGGTATGCCTCGCGACCAGCAAGGCGATAATGACATTAGCAATTACCGTAGCCCTAGTGGTGGAGCTGTTATAGGTATCCAACACCTCTCTTATTTACCTCAGAATATTGTAACAAAGGTTATGCCTTCGTATAAGGGTTCAAGCGTTCATGAGGGTATTTTGATCGATTTCAGTTTAGATAGAACTAATGGTTCCTTTTATCTAAAAGATATTGCTGAGGATATGGCTCAAGGTTATTTAGTGTCTTCCAGACACTGGAATTGGGTGAAGATAGCTGGTCGCTCGGGTAAGTCTTTTGCTTGTGGTGCTTCTGCTGTTACTACACATGGGCCGTGGTTCCGTCCTGATACTAACGGGGTTATGATTGGAGATGGCAGATTAACAGTTTCTTGTGGTTCTTTTGAAAACTCTAGAGTGACCGTTTACCACTAAAATTTCATACCGTATTACTCCCCTATCTCCCTATTCAGGTTGATAGGGGAGTTTTATTTTCTTTTTCACTTGTTTGTCCATCACAGTCAAACGAGTAAGGAGATAACTATGAGTTATTTGAGAAGTGCAGCGTCCGTTGCACTAGGTTTCTCATTGCTATCTATGGCAGGGGTATCTGCTGCGGTAGCTGATGAGAATGATGCGGTTCACGTGAACCATTTGGGCGGTGATTCTTTTACCATTGCTCAACGGTTTCACCCTGGCTATACCAAGGTTTATTTGGTAGATAGGTCGGACGTTTCCGCTAGTGTTAATGTTGGGTTGTATCAAGATGCCCCCAAGATTATCGTAGATTCTAAAGACCCTCAGTGGTCTCAGACGAGTCCTTTATCGGAAGTGGTTGCTGCTTCTAAGAATGCTACCAAGTTTCCAGAGGTTAAGATTACGGGTTCCGTTCCTCAAGATACGGTTTCTGTAAATGACGCGGTGTTTGGGGGTAAGCAACCTACTGGGGACGTATATCTTACAGCTACTCCGATAGATACTCTACTCACTCAGGCTAATATCAAGGGTAGCCCGATTATTCAGATGAATTCTGAGGGTACTATCCCAGCCAATTCCTACACCAGTTCAGCTATCAACCTGTATTGCGTGGGTGCTGCTTGTAATGCTCGGTCGGTTGTAATAGTAAGTTGCGAAGGTATTGTGTCTATTTATGGTCGTACCTACGCTCGGTAAATAACAAGTATGGCTTCCGAATGCCCCTTCCCTATCCTGAGAGATAGGGAAGGGGCATTTTATTCAGTTATTCTCTAACGCACTACTCGTCAGAATTAGAATTGTGGTTATTGTCTTTATCGTGTAATTTATCCACAACCTGTGATTTCTCAATCTCCGCCGGAGAGGTAGTTTCTGTAGAAGTTTCGATAACAGCGTTATCGTTCTTAGACTTGCTCCTTAGACGCGGTTGTTCGAGTAGCTTACCTTTTTCGGTCATCTTATAGATGTGTGTAAACCTGCGCTCGAATGCTTCCCACCTCGGATCGTTCGAGCGGAACAAGTAGGAATACTGTTCCCGCAGACGCTTGTTGCTAATAATCCACACTTCTGTGAAGTTAGCAAACTTGTTCGCGTACCTCGCGGGTAGCTCCATGGGATAAATATCCGTGATGTTGAGAATCAAGTCCAGCGGTACTTTCGCACTATCGAACTCGTCCCATACTAGAACCTTTTGCCCATTATAGTTATCAAAAGGATGGGTTTGGTCAGTAACGCGGAACATTTCTTCTGGCTTGTACTTTTCGTACATCAGTCGGGTCTTACCCACACCAGGCTTGCCCCACAGGTAATTCACTACCCGGTCAACAACCATCTTAGCGCTATCCTCGGCATGTATAGCTTCGAACTCCGCTAACGCAGTCTTGTACCGAGCAGCCTGAGGACACTCCTTAATAACCTGCCGGACAGTCAACCCAGAGTCTATGAGTTCCTTGAGCGACACCAAATCGCTGCGTTTACCCTGGCTTTCCTTGAAGTTAATTTCACCCCAAGAAAACGGTTTAGTCCCAGGAGCGCGTGTCTCGGTCTTTGTGACGTAGTTCACGCAAGCCCTTACACTATCCCTCCTTGGCTCGATATGAGCTGTTGGAAGCAGAGTCTTTAATGTGTTGAAGGCAATTGGCGAGCGATGCTGCAAGAACATCTGCCAATGCGGGTACCCCCTTTCTTCCCCAATTTCGAGTTGCCCAATCAAGGCATCATATTTGCCAAGTGCTTCTAGGATTTGCGGGAATGAATACTGCTCCGCACTTAGCGTCAACATCCACTCTCGCGTTTTCTCCTTGGGCTCAGGCGAAGGACTGTCGTTCCCACCAGAAACTGGTGGCGCATCATCCTTCTTACCTTGCTCAAACTCCGCAAGGTCGGACTGGGCTTGCTTTATTACAGCCTCCACAGCATCCGCATCCCAGCAGCAACTGTCCTTAACCACAGCACCCGTCCCAGCAGCCGACACGACAACCGATGTTCCGGGTGCTGGTGTGTCAGCGGTCTCTGTGGCACTGGCACGGAAGTCCCCTGTAACACTAAAGGGGACTTCCCCGCCGGTCGGCCCCGCTCCGCGGGCCTCCCGACGGGAACCATCGATAGTCTTTTTATTTGGATAATCATTCATGATTAACCTCCTGAATCATCGTTAATTTGGCGCTGCTTTCTTTCAGCGCGGGCACTCATCTAAGTGCTCCCTGTGTAATGTCTCCATATCCGGCCTTACAAACCCGTGACGATTCGCCCTCTTATCCATTCCACCCCTCTTAGATATCCAAACGATTCCCCTGGATATCCGTGTCATTTTCCTGGATACCCGTAAATAACCCTTGGATATCCGTCAACGCCCCTGTATATCCATTCCGCTATCCTTGGATATCCACCAAAACTACCTGGATATCCTTTCCAGCCCTTGGATATCCGATTCGACCCCCTGGATATCCGTCATACTTCCCTGGATATCCATTCCATTTCCCTGGATATCGGTAGATATTCCCTCCAACCCCAAAAACCACACCCACTCGCAAGTTAAAACCCACGCAAAACAGTCACCCACACCACAAGAAAACACACCAACACAATCACCACTACCAACCTAACCCACAACAAAACGCGTACCCCCCGCGTACCCCCACAACGCAATACACACAAATCCCTGCAATAAACACCCAAATAAAACAAGCCAAACACACTATACAACACCAAAAAGAACCGTTCGGGACGAAGAGGCCGCGGGTTCAAATCCCGCCACCCCGACTCCGGTCAAGGTAAGCACCTTGGCCGGTTTTGTTTTGCCCGCGAAGCGGGCTAGTTGCGCGACACAGCCGCGTCGCAAGCTTGCTTGCGTAAGCGGGCTGGGCCGCACAACGTAGCCGCGGACGCAGTCCGCGGCAAAACAAAACCGGAAGGTATTTGCCGCTTCGGCTAAGGGGCATGCAATCGCGCAGCGATTGCGAATACCCCGACGAGAATACAGAAAACCCCAGCTAAGGGGCATGCAATCGCGCAGCGATTGCGAATACCCCGACCAGGGCAAACGCCCACAATATAGCCAAAAAACCGGCCTAAACCCCCAACACGGGTACGTCCAAGAATGACCAACAATGGTGTAGATTATCCATGAAATGGCTAGACCAATGGCTATACCAAAAACCCAAATTGGACTCCCGAAAGACAAAAATCCCTGTCTTCCGATGTAGGAGTTCTGCCAGTAGAGGTGTCCGCTGGGCAACCCAGAATGCCTACTAACCACGAGACTAGCGGAACGGACGGGGGAGGACGGTTCTATCTGATAGGAGCGTGCTTCTATCTGATGGGGGTTTTGCCCGTCGGGACTATCTCATTTAGTGTGTAAGTGGCGGTTTTATTTCTAGTATTCCTTCGCGTCTGGCATGCGGTCGGCGAGGGTGATGGAGAACGCGTTTAGGGCGTGTTTCCATTTCATGGTTCATTTTAC
>NZ_JAXFNY010000003.1:0-161833 GCF_034180645.1 Mobiluncus sp.
ACCTGAGGCTGGAGGTTGTCCAGGGCAACCACGCGGTCAAAACGTTCAGCGAGCGGCCGGGATAGTGCGCACCCGATAAACCCCGCTCCGCCCGTGACCAGGCAACCATTCGACATAACTATTTTCCCCTTGAATTTTTGAACCCACTCAGTCTAGCAAGTCATACTCCAGGCCGAGAACTTTGCGGGCTGACCCCCTCGGTAAACCGGCTAGAGATGCGCCAGAGATAACCGGGGGCGGTAGACTTTTGCACAGAGATGGTTTTAAAACCCACCCTGGCCAAGGTAGGCTGGAAAGCGTCGAAATAAAGGAGGAACTTCATGCACGTTTTGGTCACCGGCGGAGCCGGTTTCATTGGCGCTAACTTTGTCCACACGACTGTGGAGGATTACCCGGATGCCACCGTGACGGCGTTGGATAAGCTGGGCTATGCCGGTAACCCGGACTCGATTGCGGGGCTGGATTGGGTGAACCTGGTGGTCGGTGACCTGGCCGACCGCGACCTGGTGGACTCCCTTGTGAAGGACGCTGACCTGGTGGTTCATTTTGCTGCCGAGTCTCACAATGACAACTCGCTGGTCGATCCTTCGCCGTTTATTTATTCCAACCTGGTGGGCACCTTTCATATCCTCGAGGCCTGTCGGCGCCACCACGTGCGTCTCCACCACATCTCGACCGATGAAGTCTACGGCGACCTGGCGCTAGACGACCCCCACAAGTTCACTCCCGAAACGCCCTACTGGCCCTCCTCACCCTACTCGGCTTCAAAAGCAGGGTCCGATATGCTGGTGCGCGCCTGGGTGCGTTCCTTTGGGGTGGAAGCGACCATTTCAAACTGTTCAAACAACTATGGCCCTTATCAGCACGTGGAAAAGTTCATTCCCCGCATGATCACAAACCGCATCGACGGGGTGCGTCCGCGCCTGTACGGCGATGGCTTGAATGTGCGCGACTGGATTCATGTGCATGACCACAACACTGCTGTGTGGGCCATTATTGAGAAAGGCCGCTTGGGCGAAACCTACCTGATTGGCGCCAACGGTGAGAAAAACAACCTGGAAGTCGTGCAAACTCTGAACCGGATGATGGGATTCCCCGAGGACGACTTCGACCATGTTAAGGACCGTCCTGGCCATGACCGGCGCTACGCGATTGACAACACGAAGCTGTGTCAGGAAACTGGCTGGACACCGCAGTTTACCTCGTTTGAGGAGGGGCTGCGTGACACTATCGACTGGTACACCGTCCACGAGGACTGGTGGCGGTCAGCCAAGGCCGAAACTGAGGCGAAATACGCCAAACAGGGCCACTAGACGGAGCCGCTGTAGCTATTTTGCGATTAAATCGGGGTTGCTGGTCATATAGACCAGCAACCCCGATTTAATCCCCGATTTCTGACAACGCGGGGGCGCTAGGCTTCCAGCAGACCCAGCAGGTAGTCCCCGTAGCCGGATTTCCGCAGCGGCTCGGCGCGTTTGGCCAGCTCTGCGTCACTCAAAAATCCGCGGCGCCAAGCGGCCTCTTCGGGGCAGCCAACTTTCAGGTCTTGGCGTTTTTCTACGGTTCGCACGAAAGCGGTCGCGTCTGCCAGGGAATCAAAAGTCCCGGTGTCCAGCCAGGCCGTGCCGCGTGGCAGGACCTCGACCTGCAGTTTCCCGGCTTCGAGGTAAACCCGGTTGACGTCCGTAATCTCGTATTCCCCGCGGGCGCTGGGTTTCAAATCTCGGGCAATCCCTACCACGTCATTGTCATAGAAATACAGACCCGGCACGGCATAGTTTGACTTGGGCTGCGCGGGTTTTTCCTCAATGGAAATGGCGCGGAAGTTCTCATCGAATTCCACGACGCCGTAAGCCTTGGGGTTGTGGACGTGGTAGGCGAACACGGCTCCGCCATCTATGCCCTTAAATCGCTGCAGCTGGTCGCCCATGCCCGGACCATAGAAAATGTTGTCGCCCAGCACCAGGGCGGCTTCTTCCGAACCGATGAAGTCCGCCCCCAGCACGAACGCCTGGGCTAGGCCGTTGGGGACCTCTTGCACCTGATATTCCAGGTGAATCCCGAACTGGGAGCCGTCGCCGAGCAGACGGTGAAAAGACGGGGCATCGTGCGGGGTGGTGATGACCAGGACGTCTTGAATCCCGGCCAGAATCAAGGTCGTTAAGGGGTAGTACACCATCGGCTTGTCATAGACCGGAACCAGCTGTTTCGAGGTGCCCAAAGTAATGGGATGCAAACGAGTGCCGGATCCGCCGGCCAAAATAATTCCACGCATGAAACCAAGCCTACCAACCAAACCCCCCCGAAAGTACTAATGAACGGCGAAAACCTCCCTAAAATTAATCCCAAGCAAACGAAAGGGGAAACGCCGTGGAGCGCATCGGAGGGATTGAGAAACGTTACGCCTGGGGCTCGGATACGGCTATTCAGGAGCGCTTTGGCATCGGTACGCCCGGTCAGACGCTGGCAGAAGTGTGGTTCGGCGCCCACCAGCTGTCGCCCTCGGTCCTGCTCGACGAGTCGGGGCAGCCTGAGGAGGACCCCTTGACTTTGGGGGACTGGATTGCGGCTGACCCCGTGGGCACTCTGGGGGCTTCGGTGGTGGAGCGTTTTGGACCGCGCTTGCCCTACCTGATGAAGTTCATCGCCCCGAAACGCCCGCTGTCCCTGCAGGTCCACCCGGACCGGGAGCGTGCCGAAGCCCGCTACAAAGCTGAGGAATTGGCGGGTATCCCGCTGGATTCCCCGCAGCGGCTCTACAAGGACCCCAACTATAAACCCGAACTCATCTATGCGATTACGAAGTTCGAGGCGCTGGCGGGGTTTCGGGCGCCTCGGCGCATCATCGAGATTTTCGCTGATTTGGATACGGAGCTAGCGGTGCAAATCGTGTCTATGCTGCGGGATAATACGTCCCCTGAGGGTATCCGCACGGTGGTGGATCGGCTCTTGTCTCCGCATACGACACCACAAGCGGCCCAGGTCGAGGCCACGGTGGCGGCGATGACGGACCGTCTGCAGGCGGGGACTTCGCCGTCCGTGCGGGTGGACCGTACCGTGATGGGTTTGGCGCGTTCCTATCCTGGGGATGCCGGAGCGGTGGTGGCAGCGATGCTGAACCCAGTGACCCTGCGACCGGGGGAAGTGCTGTTTACGCCTCCCGGCGGGATTCACGCCTATCTGTCCGGGCTCGGGGTGGAGGTGATGGCCAGCTCGGATAACGTGCTGCGGGCAGGGCTGACTGAGAAGCACGTGGATTGCCAGGAGCTATTGAACTGCCTGGATTATGTCGCCGCCCCGCCGGTACGCATAGCCCCGGAGTGGGTGACGGAATCGACCCAGGTATTCTATGCCCCAGTGGACGATTTCGAGTTTTCCGTGACCCGCCTGGACGGGCGGGAACTGGCGCTGCCCGGCCACGGCGGACGGCTGATTCTGGGCCTCGAAGGCACTCCGACCTTGCGTGACGGAGCGACTGCCAGTTTGGTGCTGCACCCGGGAGAAGTCGTGTTTGTTCGGGCAGATAAGGTGCCGGTCTGCGCTGCCGGAACCGGGGTCGTGCTCCAGACCGACATCCCCTGAGACGAGCCAGCAATTAGTCCCAAACCCGTTTTTGTGGCAAACGTTCCACGGGCGTGTCGAGCCTATGTGACATATCTCACATTTGCGCTCGAACTGTGCAATTGGTGGATTTTCGCATACTTGAGCCAAACTCGGCGCCTGAAACCACTTGAACTATTGAATCACACGCGTGTAACTTAGAGGTAACGTTTTTGGTGTCCCTGAGACGCGGCGCCAAATTTACAAAAGTTGTCAGAGCGAATGAGGTGAAGGGTCCTTGTGGAATCTGTTTGGTGAAGGCGGTCTCGATTTCGCTGATGCAACCCCAGAGATAGGCGAAATTCTCAATGGACCGCTGGCCTGGCAGGCTCAGGCACTGTGTGCGCAAACCGACCCGGAGGCTTTTTTCCCGGAAAAGGGCGGTTCGACCCGTGAAGCGAAAAACGTTTGCTCTCGCTGCCCGGTTAAGGCCGAGTGTCTTCAATATGCGCTGGAAAACGACGAACGCTTTGGAATCTGGGGCGGTCTGTCCGAGCGGGAACGCCGTCGTTTGAAGCGTCGCGCGTCCTGACCTCAATAGGGACGTAATATCCTTAACTCTGTGCACACTGCAGTTACCGCCCTCATCGTCACTTCCGGGGAGACACCCTACCTGGCGGCGACCCTTTTGGCGGTGTCTCGGCAGACCCTGGCGCCACGGCAGGTGTTCGTCATCGACGTTTCCAGTTCCGGAGTGGTTCATCGCTCCGGCACGAAAGTACTGAAAACTCCCGGCGCCCCCAACTTGGGCGAGGCGCTGCGCCAAGCCAAAGCTCAGCCCGATTTCCCCACGCCCGCTCCGGGTAAACCTCACGCCCTGTGGATTTTGCATGACGACTCCGCCCCGGCTCCCTCCTGCCTGGCCGAACAGCTGAAAGTCCTAGAATCTGGCTCATCCATCAAAGTCGTCGGCGCGAAACAACGATTGTGGGACAAAGCCAATCAAATCGTGGAGGTCGGCATTCGCGCTACCATCTCCGGACGGCGCTTGCAAGAAATGGACACCGGCGAGGTCGACCAGGGTCAATATGACGGTCGCAAGGACGTGCTAGGCGTGGGCACGGCGGGAATGCTGGTGGACTGGGAAACGTTTTGCCGCCTGGACGGTTTTGACCCGCACCTGGGCCCTTTCGGCGATGGCCTGGAGTTTTCCCGGCGTGTACACCTGGCCGGGTATCGGGTCGTGGTGGCGCCGCGCGCTGTGGTGTATCACAAGATGGCGGGCTACTTTGGGCTGCGCGGTCCCGATGGGGGACGTCCCGCCCGTTCCGCCCGCAGCTTCGACCCCACCGGGCGCGACGTGGAAGCCAACGGCAAGCTGGAGTCCGATGCGAAGCGTTCCTTTACCGCCCGGCGTACCGCTCAGCTGCACAACTGGATGGTGGCGGCACCCTGGTGGCTGTTTATCTTCCTCCCGCTGATTGTTCTGGTACTCGGGCTACTGCGGTTTTTCTGGCGTATCCTCACGAAAGAGCCCAAGCTCGCGGCCGGAGAACTGCAATCCACCCTGGTGACGGTGTTCCGGCCTTTTGCCGCGTGGCAATCCCGGCTGCGGCGGGTGCGCCAAAGCAAGTTGAGTCCCCGCACTTTGCGGCCTCTTCAGGTGAAATCTTCCCAGATTCGCCAAGCCAAAACCACGGCCCGGCGTGTCGCCAAAGACCAGCGCCGCCCGCAAATCGCGGACGCGGCAGCGCGGCGCAGCTTTTATACCGAAAAGGCCGTGGATCGCACTCTCGTGTGGGTCGTTGCTGCTGCCCTAACCCTGATAGGGCTGTTGGGCTGGCGTTTTGCCATCGGCGGGGTGTCCGGCGGAGCGCTGGCGAACCTGCCGGTGAACAACCAGGATTTTTGGGCCGACCTCATTTCCGGGTGGATTCCCGCCGGTCTGGGCTACGGCTCGGCGGTCGGGGCGGTGGACCCCCTGGGTCTGGAGGTGGCGAGCCTGGGGCAAATCGCGGGTTTCGTCGGGGTAAAAGGGTCGGTGGTGCTGGCGGTTTTGCTCTTCGCAACCCTGCCGCTGGCCTGGCTTAGCGCGTGGTGGGCTGCCGGGGTTCTCACTGATTCCCGCACGCTGCGTGCCCTGGTTGCCCTCTCCTGGGCCTTTAGCCCGAACCTGCTGGTTAGTATGGGTTTGGGGCAGTTGCCGGTGTGGGTTTTAGCGGTGAGCGTGCCCCTTTTTGCCGGTTCTCTAGCCCGTGGTACCGGGATGCCGGTGTCCCGCACCGTGATGGGAGAAATCGAACCGGTCACGGTCAACGTGCATTCCGCTGCGATTATCCAGGTCGGCATCGCCGCCCTCACCGGTTTCCTGACGGTTAGTGCGTCCGTGATTATGGTCATCCCGGTGGTACTCCTGGTGGGAATGGCGATGCTGAAAGGGATCGCTAACCCGCTTTTTGCCGAGGCGCAAACTGAGGCGCCAGACCCGGGCTGGAGCCCAATTCCGGCCCGTCTGCGGCTGAAAGCCGTCCATGCCCTGATTGTGCTGGCTCCGGCTGTTTTGTTGGCGGTGCCCACGGTGGTGCGCACAGTCGGTACTCCCGCCCAATGGCCCCTGTGGCTGTCCAGTCTTTCTGTGCCGCTACCCACCCCGAGGCCGAACTGGTGGGATTTACTCGCAGCCTGGCCGGTGGACGTGGTGGCGACGTCTCTGCCTATTGCCCTGCCCGGCTGGCAACTCCTTGCTTTCCTGCCCCTGGCTTTGCTGCTGTTGACCGTGGTGGCCGGGGTGATTATTCCGGGCCATTCCACCGGGGCTCACTGGAGTCTGCTGTTCGCGTTGGGCGGCTTGGTGACGGCGTGGTTGGCGAGTTCCACCCCGGTTTCCGTCTCTGGAGCCAACGCCGTGTGCGCCTGGGGTGGGCCGGGATTGGCATTGTTTCACGCGGGATTGATTACTTCCGCCCTGTTCTCGGTGGGGCGTCTGCAGCTGACGGTGCCGGCGGAGATAGCTAACTGGAGTAACCGCAGTGTCCAGGCCGTGGTGGCTGTGGCGGTGCTGATCCCGGTTTTGGGGGCCACTCCGATGCTGGTGAACCAGATGGTTGCTCCCAGCGCGTCCGATTTCAACGCGCTGGCAACTTTTCGGGATGTGAGCCTCCCCGCCACGGTCGCCCAAGGTCAGTCCTCCCCACGCCACCTGCGGGCCCTAAACCTGGAGGTCTCCAGCGCCCCTAACCAATCCACCCTGGTGATGGCCGGTTTATGGCGGGACTGGCGCGACACGACTTTTGAGGCGTCCCCCTACCTGAAACTGAAAAACTACCGCAACGTGACCGGTTCGCGTACCCCCGATGCGGCTGACGCGGTGCTGCAGGCTACGGTGGCGTCGGTGCTGGGAGGCTCCACCCCGAAGCTGGGAGAGCAGCTCGCCCAGCTGGATGTGAACTTCATCATCGTGCCCCACAGCAAGGACGCGGCGACCACCACCCTGATTAACACGTTGGACTCGGCCGCGCCGCTGGAAAGGATTACCACCACGGAGGCCGGCACGGTGTGGCGCCTGGTCGATTCTGCTGCAGTCAGCGTGGCCCGGGTCGCCCCGGCCCAGTGGAAGGGGGGGCATCCCTCCTGGCCGACCGGCGAAGTAACGGCGCAAGCGCTCAACGTGCGGGGTGGAAAGACCCACGTCGAGGCGGGTCCGGCCGGGCGGCTGCTGGCGTTCAGCGAACGCGCTGATAGCAGCTTTACGGTGCGATTCAACGGCAAAATCATTGAACCGGTAGATTCGGGTCAGTGGAATGCGCTCTACCAGTTGCCTCCCAATCCTGGCACCGTGACCATCACCTATGCTTATCTTCCTTACCAGTTATGGGGTGCGGTGCTGCTGCTGTCCCTGCTGATTGCCCTGGCTGCGGCCATACCGCTGCGTCGGGTGTCGGAGGTGAGATTGTGAAACTGGAAACCATCGAGGATTCTCTGCCAGAGATGGAGCCTCCAGAGGTGGGGGCGGCTGGTTCTCGTTACGTGGCGGTCAGTCGCTGGGACGGGGTGCGTTGGTTCCTGGCCACCCTGCTGGTCGTTGCCGTGACGGGCCTGGTGGTCGCCGTTGGATTGACCCGACCGGCAGCCGTCCAGAAGCCTCGCTATGGTGAGCCCGTGCCGGTGCCTCCCGGCCAGATTACCCTGGCTTGTCCCCAGGTGCCGCCCACAGTTAACCCCGCGGCGGTCGATGGAGCCGGCAATCCGTTAGCCCCGCCCAAAATTGCGGGATCGATGACTTCCACTGTGCTGGCGCGCACTGACCGAGTCCCGGAAAAGGCGGTGTACCAGCCTTTGGGTTCGTTAGGCCCCGCCCCGCAGCCCGCCGCTGCGACACCGGAGGAAACGGCCTCGAGCAAAACGCATCGTGCCGGAGGGATGCACTTAGCGGCGGACGACGCCGAAGAAGTGGCGCCGCCTCCGGAAAATCCCCGCAACGACCTGGACTTGACCCCGAAATCGGCAATGCTTTACGGCAGTTTTTCCACTCCGGTCAGCGGTTTCCTCACCGCCCAGCCGTGGGATGGCAAGGTGGCCCTAGCTGGGGCGGATATCGAACAGTCAGTTTCCTCAGGAGACTACCGCGGCCTGGCCAGTGCGTCCTGCCAGCCGGCTCAGCTGGAATCTTGGCTGGTCGGCGGGTCGACCGAGGTCGGGGAATCGAGCGTCCTGCAGTTGATGAACCCCTCGGCCAATACGGTTGACGCCAAGGTAGAAGTGTGGGGCGACACCGGGAAACTCGATTTCCCCCGCGGAGACAAAATCAGCGTCCCTGCCCACCAGCTGCAGGCCATTCCTTTGGAATCCCAGGTGGGAGGAACCCAGCGCCTGGTAGTGCGGGTCACTGCGAACGGAGCTGGTCTGGCATCTTCACTGATGACACATAGTTTGCTGGGTTTGACTGCGGGGGGTGTCTCGCTGGTGCACGCCTCGACCCTGCCTCACACCACCCAGGTCATTCCTGGCGTGGCGATGGACGGGAGTCTCGGGGCGGTACGCCTGTTGAATCCCGGTGCGGATTCGGCGCGAGCCACCATTGAAGTCGTGAATGAGAACGGCCGTTTCCCGCTGCCGGGGGGCAAAGACCTGGATTTGGATCCTGGCGCAGTGCTCGATTTCACGCTGGGTGGCCTGCAGCCGGGCAACTACGCAGTCATCGTCAACGCCACCCAGCCCGTGGCGGCAGGGGCGGTGGTCTATCGGCAAGGCTCGGTTTCCGCCACCGACCCGGATAAATTCGTGCGTGACCTGGCGTGGTTGCCCGCTCTGACTACCGGAGGAGGAGTGGTGATGGGACCCGCCGCGACACAGCGCCAGTTGCTGGTGACGAACCTTAACGCCGAAAATATGGAATACCGGGTTGCCGGAGCCACTCACGTCGTCAACGCCATGACGACTGTGGTCGTGCCCCTCCAAGAGGAGCTCCCGCAACTGGTGGAGGCTCCCGACCTGTATGTAACTCAGCTGGTCACCACTAATCTGGGGGATGGCGACGGGATTGATGCCCTGGAACCGATTCCAGACCTGTCCGTATCCAGCCAAATCTACGTCCACCTCACCAGCTAACCACGCTGCTGATGGGGGGCAGGAAACCGGAAGCGACCCCGCTAAGCCAGGGCAAACGCCGCGGAAATACCGGTCAGTCCGGCTCTAAATCCCGTACCGGGAACCGGATACTGCGGAAAGTTTTTTCTCCAGTCGGGCCTGGATAGCCTTGTTCGTGCGGTATTCGGCGTCCCGGCGCAACACCAGGACCGCCGCAATGAACCGCTCCGGGTCTGTGCCGGGGGGAGGCGGCGGATACACCTGGTTCAAAAGGGCGGTGGCCAGCGTTTGCGCCGCCTGCTGTCGGTGGAGCGGGTCTATCTTGGTGGCGCTTTGCAGGAACCGGCGCGCAGTCACGGTGGTAACCCCGTCCAGCTCGCCGACATTGGCCTCGCTGGCCCACTGAGCAAGTTCCGGAGCCAGCAGCAGCGGTCGGCGGGTCAGCCCGGAAGTCTCGGAAACGGCGTAGGTTCCAGCGAAAATATCCCCGATACGTTTGCCTCTGCGGTTCGTCCACGCCGCGATAATGGCCCCGGCGCCCATCGTCGCCCACAGTTCGCCCAAACCAATCAAGGTACGCACGAACGCGTGGCGCAACGTGATAGGACCGCCGTCATCACGGACTATGCGCGTCCCCACGATGAAACGCCCTAGTGACTTTCCGCGACTCAAAGTTTCTACCGTCATCGGCACCAGGAACAGCCACAGCGCCGTGACTATCGAAACCAACGCGGCGGCATGTGCCTCATTGGAAAAATACATGAAGTCGTCACTTTCCCCGCTCAGACTCAGTATCAGGAACAGCACCTCGTAGGTGATAATCATCCCTAAAATGATGGCGATGGCATCAATAATGGCCGAAACGACACGCAAAAATAACGAAGCCGGCTGCACCAGCAAGGCGATAGCTTCGCCGGTGATGACCACGTCGGGCCGGATTTTCGTTCCGCTAAATTGTTCCATTAAGTATAAATTAGCAGCATGGACATCGATGCGTATACCGCAGGGCGAGCTGAGGACTGGTCGCGCCTGGCTCAACTGAACCGGAAACGCCGTCTGAGCGGGGCGGAAATCGATGAATTGATGGGCTTGTATCATCGAGCCAGCGCGGACTTGGCGACCATTACTTCCGTGCCGACCGACCCGGATGTCGTGCTGGATCTGACGAACCTGGTGTCCATGGCACGAGGGCGTATCGGGGGGACGCGCCGAACGTTTCGGGAGTCTGTTGGCGGGTTCTTTACCGTGACTCTGCCCCTGGCGCTGTACCGTATCGGGTCGGTTTTCCTGGTGCTCACGGCTCTGTCACTCATTACCGCCGTGTTCACCGGTTTTTGGGTCTACACCCACCCGGAGACTCTGCTGGCCCAGCAATCTGAGATGGAACTGCGCCAATACGCCGAAGATTCTTTCAAAGCCTATTATTCAAACTATCCGGCTCCGGATTTTGCCGCCCAGGTGTGGACGAACAACGCGACGATTGCCGTGCTGATGGTGGCCCTGTTCTTTACCGGCGCCTATCCGGTCTACCTGTTGCTGACGAACTTCGCCAATGTGGGAGTCGCCGGGGCCATCATGGCCAAGTACGGTGACCTAGGGATTTTCTTTGGGTTGATTACCCCCCACGGGCTGCTCGAGCTGTCCTGCATTGTCTTGGCTTGCGCCGCGGCCTTGCGGCTGTTCTGGGCGCTGTTTGTGCCCGGTGAGAATCCGCGCATGGTGTCCCTAGCGCGTGCGGGCCGCCAGTTCGGGCCGGTAGCGGTAGGTTTGATTATCCTGTTGGGGATTTCGGGCCTGGAAGAAGCGTTCTTGACGCCCTCGGCGTTGCTGACCCCCGTAAAGATTGCGGTCGCGGTAGTGGTCTATGTGGCCCTGGTAGCATGGGTGGTGTTTTTCGGTCGGCGGGCGCTGCGGGCGGGCCTGAGCGGGGACCTGGAGGAATCGGTCGCCGGCTACGTGGACTAAGTGTGAGACACGACAGTAGTGCCGATGGTTATCAGGTCATAAATCGCTTTGGCATCCGTCACGCTCAGGTTCACGCAACCGTGAGAGCCTTTTTCAGGGATATAGACGAAAGTGGAGCGCCACGGTGCCCCGTGCAGCGCAAAATCTCCCGAAAAGTATGAAATCCACGGGGCTGTCTCACTGTAGGGTCCGTCAAATCCCACCCCGGTCATGGTTTGCATTTCCAGCTTGGCGTACACTTTGTAAACCCCTTGCACCGTGGGGGCTTGGGCGTGGCCGTCCACCGCGGCCACCGGCCCGTAAATGACTTTCGTCCCGTCATAGACGGCAGTAGTGTGGTTCGTCAGGTTCACATCGACCCACCGTTCTTGTGGCTGGGGCGCGTAGGGCATCGCCGGAGCCGGAACGACGGTGTCGTCAAAACCGCCTCGGCGGGCAGACAACTTCGTGGCGACTTCTACGTTACCTGTTATTTTGTCCAGGGCCGTGGTGATGCGTGAAACCAGACTGTCCGGTTTGTCCACGACCGCACCGTCAACTGGGTCTTTGAGTAAACGTACCAGGTGGCCGGCACTGTCCACCTGCCGCTTTCCGTTCACGGCGGGTTTATCGACTTGGGCGATGCAGGAACTCACCCACTGAGTGATTGCGTCAGTGCTAAAGCGGGGTGGGGGCAGGGGTTGCGAGCTGAGCTGCTTGACCGGTTGGGGAACCGGATGTAGCCAGGAGCAAACCTGGTCAGGCTTTGCCAAAAAGCTGCTGTCGCCGAGGCGTAAAGTGACGCTGCGCTGGCATGCCGAGTCCCGCGCCGCGCTGATTTGGGCGGACTGGTCCTCATTCCAAAACGGCGTGTAGCCAAATGCGAGCCAGCCGCCCCCGGCCACCACCAGCAACGTGGCCGCAGCCGCGAGCCATCTGGGGTTGGTCGCCAACGACCGACGCCGATGTTGCGGCGTCAGATGCGTGGGGCGATAGAGGAAGCTCATTCGTAAAACCTTTCAAAAACCTAGATAACCCCAGCTCGGTGGATGACTACCGGGGTTCCTACCCGAGCCCAGTCGAACAGCTCCTTGGCTTTCGCAGGCTTCAGGTTCACACAGCCGTGCGACCCGCCGTAGTTCGTTTGCACCCAGTTCCAGCGTGTATAGGTGCCGTGTACGGCGTAGTCGCCGTGGTAGTACATGGTCCATGGGCTCCAGGTGTCGTAGGGTCCGTCCCAGGCATTATCGCTTTTCATATGGGCGTTGACCAGCTTGGTTTGGACACGAAAAATGCCCGGATAGGTCGGGGAAGGTAGCGAACCGTGCACCGCCTCGACCGGTCCCCACACGACCTTGTCCCCAGCCCATGCTGCGACAGTGTGGTTGGTCAGGTCGACGCTGATGAACTTCTCCCCAGGTTTGGCGTTGTAGGGAGGGCGGGGAAGGTTTTGGTCCACCACGGTGTCGTTGAACTTGCCTTCCTGGACTTCCATCTCAAAGACCCCGCGGTAGTTTTGTCCGGCGTTCAGCGCCGTGGTGATTTCGGCGGCAATGGTGTCATTGTTCGAGACTTTCTTTGAGTCCAGAGCCATTTTCGTCATGGTCAAGAGGTAGCCGTCTTTCGACATGGTGCGTTCGCCCGGACCGTTGTTCACGTCAATTTTTTCGTCGGTGAATGTCTTGAGCCAAGCCAATACTTTCTTTTCGCTGATGACCGGTCCGTCCTCAGTGACTTCGACCCACTGGGCTTTGTCCGCGGGGGAAATGATGTGCCCAACGCGGCGGCCAATCAGGTTCACTTTCGGGGCGATGAGCGTGTTGGCTCGCTGCGCCCAGGTTTCCAGCTGCGGATCCGCTTCGCTCGGCGTAACTTCGGTCAGTTTCACCGGGACGGATTGTTTCGTCTGAGTTTCCCAAGTTTTTTCGGCGGCCGCGATGAGGACTGTCGGGTCAACGCCTTGCCCGGCGCTGCCCGGCTGCACCGCAAAGGAGCCTTGTTCGCTGTTGAACCCCAGCTGCGGGTCGACGACGGTGTCAGGTCGCTTCGCGGTCAAAGCCCGGGCTGCCTGGGTGGCGGTGGTTTTGTCGAGGGTGAAAAGGGGGGTGACTTTGCGTTCTCTGACGGTGGAGGCCAGGACTTCGCTGAGGTTTTCATTCGCTTTCATTACGGCAGCGGCGGTGCCGGGAACGTCGCAGTCCAAACCCATCTGGCCCAGACTTAACGAGGTTTCAGGGACGTCACCGCTAAATGTGGCTTTCAGAGTCTGGCAGCGATCCGTCAAACCGCGTTTCAGTTCATCGGGAGTCTGGCCTCCGACATCGTGGTTTCCCACCATCGTGTGGGGCAGCGCCAAGTTGGAATAGTGCGTGGCGTAAGCCCAGCCGCTGCCCCCAAGGGCGAGGGCGAGAACCCCCACACTGATGCCAGTAACGATGGGCCAGCGGCGTTTTTGCTTGACGACACCACGAATCTCTAAAGTGGGGTTCAAATTGTCTGCTGTCATTGCCACCTCTCGATCCTCGTTAATCATAGCTGAAACCTGTTGTTTCCCAAGTGAATGATTGTCTGAGCATCCTGACTTTTCAAGTGGATGATTTGCGCTATTTATTTCGCTGGGATTGTTTACAGTCTGTCATCTGACTGACTGTAAGTGGATGGTCGCTGGGCATACTTAATCAAAAAATTTACCCTAGTTTTCAACGGAGAATCGCGATACAATGAAATAGCGCTGGAGGTCGGCGGCGTGTCTCGTTCAGCGCGTTATTTCTGTAACCAATTTCTTAGGTGGAAATTTGATGAAATCCCTGATTTATGTAGTGGTGAGCATTTTAGCTTTGGGCTCAGCAGCCGCTTTGCCAGCGCAAGCGGCTGAGTACCGCGAGGTCACGGATTCCCTTACGGGAGCAACCCTGAAAAATTGGAATGAGGGTAATTGCGAGTCTTTCCGTGTCAATGAGGTGGTTCGAAACGATAGAGCTCCCAGATACGCCAACGCTACCGCACCATTATCCTGGAACCATGTTGTGAATAATGCACGTTTTACCTCGATTGGAGACACTGTTGGTAGGAACGCGCGAATTAGTGCAGTTGCGGATTTTAAAACTGACTTTGTTACCTGCAGGGGTAAACCTACAACATGAGCAATTCGGCTACTTCTAATCCCAACGGCAGTTATTCAGCTGGATTTTCGCATGATTTGCGAGGCTGCATAGTTGATACGGTACACCCAGATACGAGTTATTATGCGCGCTAGAACTGCTTTTGCTCTGGTTGGGCTGGCGCTAATTGTTTGCAGTGTCATTCCCACCCCGTTTTTCTCGAACGCTTCACTGCCCTCAGTTTTCGCACATTCAGGGCTTTCCCTAGTGTATTTGTTAGGAATAGTTTTGGTCTTGCCTTTCGTTTGGCGTGTTCCGTCTTCACCCTTTCGGGGTGCAGTTCCGGTATTTGTACTCACGACGATGGTAGGACTTTACCTGATTGCTTGCGGAATCATGCTGGCAAATTTTCAAATACGTCCTGACATAGAGTTTCTACCGGCTACAGTAGTTACTCTCAGCAGTTTATTGGCAGTTTTTGTCCTGCTACTGGTGATGCTAGTGCGTTTTCGTGATCAATTGGCCAAATGGATTGTGGATTCATTTGCCTCCTCTGTTCGGCAGGGACAAACCTAGAGATGTTCACTGGATGGGTAATCACACTGCTTGCTGTCGTGGTTTTCCTGACCCAATTGGCTCACTATTGGCATACTGTCCGACGTGTTCCTCCAATTACGGTCAACGACACTATCTAGGGATTCTGGCTAACCAGCGGACTATCATCCCCACTTTTGGTGAAACGCGGTGGTTTGTGCCAGAATAGACCCTTGGTCTGTCCGGTTCACCCAAAGCCTCCGCTGCGGGACCCGGGGCCCTCGAACCCAAGGAGTAATCATGAAACAGGGAATTCACCCCGAATATGTTTTGACCGAGGTCACCTGCACCTGCGGAAATCGCTTTACGACTCGCTCCACCCTGACTTCCGGTCAGATGCGCGTGGACGTGTGCTCGGCTTGCCACCCGTTCTATACCGGCAAGCAAAAGATTCTTGACACCGGCGGTCGAGTGGCTCGTTTCGAGGCTCGCTACGCCAAGTTCAACGACGCCAAGAAGAAAGCTGCTGATAAAGCTAAGAAGGACGCCGAAAAGGCTGCCAAGCAGGCCGCAAAAGCTGAGGAAGCTAAGGCTCCCGCCGCCGCGGAATAGCGAAACTTTGACACCGGTCGGTACACGTTACCGACCGGTGTCTTTTATTTCCCAGGGTTTGCCTGGTGAACACCCAGATTTGCACATGAAATGAAAGGTCAGAAATGAGTGACTTCCCTGAAGAATTTGCCGGCGTGGAAGCCCTGCTGGAGGAGTTCCACCAGGTCGAGGCACAGATGAGCGACCCGGATTTACACTCCAACCAGGCTCATGCCCGCAAGGTTGGCCGCCGCTATGCGGAACTGAGCCGCATCAACACCGTGGTGCAAAGCTGGTTGCAGGCGCGTGACGACTTGGAAGTCGGGCGCGAAATGGCTGGTGAGGACCCGGACTTTGCCGCGGAAATCCCCGGGCTTGAGGCCGCTTTCGACCAGGCCAACGCCGATTTGATTGAGGCGCTAACTCCGCGCGACCCCGATGATGCCCGCGATGTCATCATGGAAATCAAAGCCGGCGAGGGCGGCGAGGAATCCGCCCTGTTCGCTGGCGATTTGCTGCGAATGTATCAGCATTACGCCGAAAAGATGGGCTGGACGGTGCAGGTCCTGGGCTTGACCGAATCGGACCTCGGCGGCGTCAAGGACGCCTCGATTGCATTCAAAGCGAAAGGTAACCCCACCCCGGAGGAAGGCGTGTGGGCCCACCTGAAATACGAGGGTGGGGTGCACCGGGTGCAGCGCGTTCCGGTCACCGAGTCACAAGGGCGGATCCACACTTCGGCGGCAGGCGTGCTGGTTATGCCGGAGGCTGAGGAAACCGGGGACATCGAGATTGACCCTAATGACCTGCGCATTGACGTGTACCGGTCCTCGGGGCCGGGAGGTCAGTCCGTGAACACCACCGACTCGGCGGTGCGTATCACCCACGTGCCTACGGGAATCGTGGTGTCGATGCAAAACGAAAAGTCCCAGCTACAAAACAAAGAGGCCGGTATGCGGGTGTTGCGTTCGCGCCTGATGCAGCTGGAGGCGGAAAAGCGCGAGGCGGAAGCGGCTGAGGCGCGTGCCTCCCAGGTCCGCACCGTGGACCGCTCCGAGCGAATCCGTACCTACAACTTCCCGGAAAACCGTATCGCCGATCACCGCACCGGATACAAGGCTTACAACCTGGACCAGGTGCTAAACGGCGACCTGGCCCCGGTCATCCAGTCCGCTATTGATGCCGATGAAGCCGCCCGTTTGGCGGCGGTGGGCAAGTCCGCCCACTAGTCCACATGCGTGTCGCCCGGGACGGCGGAAGGACTCCGATGCAGATACCCCAGCAAGCGGCAGCTCGCTCGGCGCTCAATGACGCGGCGTTCGTGTTGAGCGAGGCCGGAATCAACAACGCCCCCGGTGAGGCGCGTCTGCTGCTGGAGCACGTGTTGGGTCACCAGCCCGGCTACGGCGAGCGTCTGGACGGGCCGACCTGGCAGCGGTTCTTTGAGCTGGTCGGACAGCGCGCCACCCGGGTCCCGTTGCAGCACGTCATGGGGGTCATGTACTTTCGCCACCTGACCTTGCACGCCCGCCCCGGAGTGTTTGTGGTGCGTCCCGAGACGGAGTGGGTCGCACAAGGGGCCATTGACGCGGCTGCGGATTGGGTGCGGCGAGGGGTCTCTCCGCGGGTGCTGGATCTCGGCTGCGGTTCGGGGGCGCTGGGGTTGTCTATCGCCTCCGAAGTTCCCGAGTCTGTTCTGACCTGCGTGGACGTGTCAGAAGCGGCGATGGACCTGACGGCGGAAAACGCCCGGTTTACCGGGGTAGCGGCGCGAATCCTGCTCGCTGACGCTACCGACCCGCAAACGCTGCGCAACGCCCTTGTGCGCGCCGAAATCCCGCCAAAGTTCCACGTCATCGCCACCAACCCGCCTTATGTGGTCGATCCGGTGACCCAGCCTGAAGCGTCCCAGGACCCGCAGTTGGCGCTCTATGGAGGGGGCGACGATGGTTTAGAGCGCCCGCGGGCATTTTTGGCTGCCGCCGCCGCGGTCGCAGCCCCCGGTGCCACCATCGTGATGGAACACGCCGAGACTCAAGGTGCCGCCCTGGTGAAAGCGGCCCAAGCGCTGGGGCTGAGGGACGCGCAAACCCGATGCGACCTGGCCGGTCGCCCCCGATTCTTACAAGCTCTAGCCTGACCGTCGCCGGCCTGTCGAAATAGCACCGGCCTGGCGACTCCGGGGGGATGCCGCGGGGCTCGTCAGGGTTAAATCAGGGGTAACCCTGATGGCGGCTGGGTGGGGAGGCAAGATAATCTGGGACTGTCTCCTCCTGAAGGGTGAGAGCGGCATGTCCGGGGCGTGACGAAGCCTCCTACTTCGGACTGATTCTCCTGGATTTTCCGCTCTCAACAGGGTAAAAGCACCTTCGGGAGTTTATAGTTTTTCAAGTGCGTTTTTGAAATAAGGAGTAATTTGTGAGCGACGAACCTGTGTTCACTCCCCTCGAGGACCCGACCGTCACCCCCGCCGCGGCTGGGGACAGTGCGGAAAAGCCTGCCAAAGGACTGAAGTCCCCGAAAGAACGATGGAAAGCAAAGAAAAAACCGCAGTTGGGAAACAAAAAGTCCGGGCGTAAATGGGGACGTAAAAAGAAAGTCATCATTGGAGTGAGCGCGGTAGCTGTCTTGGCTCTCGCCGGGTTTGGTATTCCCGCAGTGATGGGCCTGGGGGCTCCCAAGTACGACCCCACTGCCGTCTATCGCGGGGACGTCACCACCGTCGTCAGGGAGGACGTCACCAAAACCATTAGCATGACCGGCACGCTAAAAAGCGCCAAGACCATGACCTTGTTCTCCTCGCTGAACTCGAAAGTACAGGCTCTCAACGTGAAGGCGGGGGACCGGGTGAACCAGGGTCAGCTGCTGGCACAGTTGGACAGTTCCGAGGCAAATTCGCAACTGGCTAGCCAGCAGGCGCAGCTGAACGAAAGCCGCGTCACCCAGCAAAACAGCATTGATGAGGCTGCCCAAAACTATCAAAATGCGAAAAGCGCCCTGGATCAGGGCATGAACCAGGAAATCCGCGGAGCCCAAACCTCGTTGCGGGAAGCCGAAACAGAATACGTGAAATCTTCACGGGCCTACGAACAAATGAAGCAGGAGAGAGACAACCGCACTTTGCAAGCCTTGCTGGAACAGGAAAATGCCCTGCGCTCGGCTTATCAAGAGGTGGAAAACGCCAGGATGGAAGCGGGCCGGGCCGGAGCCGCGGTTTCCGAAGCGAACCTGCAGCGCGACATCGCCATCATTGAGCGGAATTCGGCCGCAGCGGATTTGGACCTGGCCAAGAAGGAACTGTCCCGGCTGCGGGTCGACACGGCCCTAGACCCCGCGCGTCGCGCGGAACTCATCAAGGCCACCAACCAGCGTATCGCGGAGCTGGAAGCGCAGGTCGCCACCTTGGATCAAAATGTTGATGATGGTAGCAAGGGTGCCAGGTCGGCCTGGTCCCAGCAGGCTCAGGCCAATATTTCCGTGGGCCACGCGAACGAAAACTTGGGGATGGCGCGGCGCCAATTCCAGGCTGCGTTACGCCAGATTGACACCCAGATAGCCGAGGCCGGCGAGGCGGTCGCGAAGGCGCAAGGCGCTTTGTCTGACGCCAAAATCAGCTTGGAATACGCCAAAATCCACGCAGCTCAGGAAGTGAGTTCGAATCTGCGGGCGTTGCGGGCCGCGCAAGCCTCGGCGGGTTCAGGCATGGCGGAAGGGCAAAGCGCCATCCAAAAGCTGCGGGCTGACATCAGCTCGGCGCACGTAACTTCCCCGATGTCAGGCATTGTGACCTCCGTAACCGCCAAGGTTGGCGCCACACCGGAAGGCGCCTTGATGACGGTGGAAGATGACCAAAATATGGTCATCGAAACCCAGATTAAAGAATCCGGGGTCTCCAAGCTCAGCGTGGGTAACCAGGTCACTTTCACCACTCCGGCCACCGGGGATAAGGAATTTACGGGCGTGGTGTCCTTTATTTCTCCGGCTGCGCTCGACCAGACTTCCACGCAGCCCGGACAGGGCGGCGAACAGGGTGGGGGCGGCAACGCCTCGGTCATGTTTCCGGTGCAAATCACGGTGACGGGCGATTTGCAGGGCTTGCGTCTGGGGTCTACCGCCAAAGTAAAGGCGATTGTTGCCGGTGAAAAGAACGCTCTGACCGTGCCGAAGGGTGCTTTGGTTGATGCGATGATTCCGCTTGACGACAACGACAAAGATTCGCAATCCGTGGCGGCTCCCGCTCCGGGGGACATGTCCGGGCCGGAAGTCTCTCGGGAAGATGGCCCGAAGTCCGTACTGGTGATAGACAACCCCGACTCGGAAAAGCCGAAGATTCGCGAAGTCCAGGTGGAAGTCCTGGTAGAAGGCAACGGCATGGCCGCAATCAAGGGTAAAGGCATCAAAGAAGGCACGACCGTGCTGGATAACGCCATGAACTATGTCGGCTTGTCCGGGGAAACCGGTCACTATGTCGATACTCCGCCGGTGATGGAGGGGACTGTTGAGTGACATCATGAGCCTGCCGGGGGTCTTTTCTGAGGGTCGGGCGCATTCACAAGCGTCCCCTCCCGCGCCCACCGGGCAGGGTAGCGAACAGCCGGGGGCGGCGAAGGGACAGCCGGTCATCGAGCTGAGCGACATCTATAAGGGATTCTTCCTGGGCACCGACCACGAGTTGACCGTGCTGAAAGGCGTGAACCTGGCGATTTATCCGGGAGAATTCGTGTCCATCGTAGGGTCCTCCGGTTCGGGCAAATCCACCCTGATGAACATCATCGGCTTGCTGGACCGGCCCACCTCGGGCAGTTACCTGCTGGGGGACGTGGACATTTCCGAAGCTGACGACAACGAGGCGGCGTTGATTCGCTCGCTTTCCATCGGGTTCGTGTTCCAAAACTTCAACCTGGTGGGGCGTACCGACGCGTTAAAAAACGTGGAGCTGCCCATGATGTACGCCGGCATCGGGCGTGCTCAGCGCCGGGAACGGGCACTGAAACTGTTGGAACTGGTCGAAATGAGCGAACGAATCCACCATCAGCCCAGCGAGTTGTCTGGCGGGCAAAAGCAGCGGGTGGCGATTGCGCGGGCGATGGCCAATGACCCGGACATTATTTTGGCTGACGAGCCGACCGGCGCTTTGGACACTGCCACCGGACACATGGTCATGGACCTGTTCCATCGGCTGCACCGCGAGCAGGGCAAAACCATCGTTCTGATTACCCACAACCCGGAGTTGGCTCAGCAAACCCAGCGCATCTTCACCATGGTTGACGGTGTGTTGGGCGAGGGTGTGTCGACCAAAGGAGGCGCCCAATGACTTTCGGAGAAAACGTGCGCCTGGCCCTGGCGGGATTGTGGGCGAACAAACTGCGCGCCATTTTGACCCTGCTGGGCATCATCATCGGTATCGCCTCCGTGGTGACGATTCTCACCATTTCCCGCGGTGTGACCAGCGCGGTCACCGACTCGCTCGGTTCCTTAGGGGGGCAGGATATGTACCTCTCGGTGGATACCAAGGACAATATTGCCAAAGCAAAGTCTCGCCAAGCACAGTCCGGCTCGGACGACCCCACTGATGTGGTTGGGGATTCCGAGAGTACCGAGGACGAGGACATGTCTGGGGATAGCGGGTCTGGCTCGGCTTTCGCGGACAGTAACGGGGATGACCAATACCTGACTCCGGAAATCCTGGATCAGATTCGTGAGGAATTTTCCGACCAGGTTAAAGGTATCAGCGTGCAAGGTATGGGCAGTTTCGGCACCGCTAAGGGCACGGCCGGAGATGTGGACGCGGATGTGCAAACCACCAACCAGGATTTCCTGATTGGGTCCAATATGGAAATGGTCGCCGGCCGCGGTTTTGATGCCGGTGAAATCGAAAGCGCCGACACGGTGGCGGTTATCACCGATATCCTGGCGAAAAAATTGTTCGGGGGAGCGGCACAAAACGCCGTGGGTCAGAGCTTCGAGTTTGACAGTGACGAATCCCAAATGACTTTTCAAGTCATCGGGGTTGCCCGGCAGGTGCAAATGAAAGGGGCTGCCAACGCTCTCATCAGTGGCGGCGGGCCGAGCGGGGACAGTTTCTATATCCCCTACACTTTGGAAGAGGAGATTAGCGGGGTTAAGGATCCGGGGTTCAACTGGGCGACGCTGCGCCCGATTCCCGGCACCGATGCCAAGGCTTTGAAACACGATTTGCAGGAGTTCTTGGATAAAGCCTGGGCTGACTCGGATTACGGGGTCGAGATTGATTCCATGGACTCGATGATGGATGAGATTAAGAATGTCTTTTCCACTATCTCCTTGGGACTGTCGGTCATTGCGGGACTGAGCTTGCTGGTCGGCGGCATCGGGGTGATGAACATCATGCTGGTGTCGGTCACCGAACGTACCCGAGAGATAGGTATTCGCAAGGCTCTGGGGGCGACCCAGTGGAATATCCGGATGCAGTTCCTGGTCGAGGCCATGATGGTGTGTCTGCTGGGAGGGATTCTCGGCGTGGCCCTGGGGGGCCTGGCCGGATACTTGGGGTCCAACGCGATGGGCAATCCTGCTATCCCGCCCTTGGGTGGGGTGCTGTTCTCGCTGGCGTTCTCGCTGGGTATCGGGATTTTCTTCGGCTACTATCCAGCGTCCAAAGCCGCCAAACTCGACCCCATCGAGGCACTGCGCTACGAGTAGCCCGGGGTTCCCTATCTAAAAACTATTTTTACGCCTCGGTGTGCCATATATGGCACACCGAGGCAAATTAATAGGATTAACGCCGGAAAATTATCCTCGGTTCGCAAACGTACCCGTCCACCAGCAAAATTCCGGCATGATAGTGGCATGTACGAAAGACGCTTTGTTTTTGACCTCGAACAGGACGATGAAGAAATCATCGCCGAAATCGTGTGTCGCGCCGAGGCTATCTTGGGACCCCAGGAACGGATTACCTTCCCGGTGGGAGCGCACCTAACCGAGGAAGGCCAGCCGGTTCGCAGCATTATTCTGGCGCTATCCGGCAGTATCGCGCTGGAACGCTCCTCAGAGAGCGGGGATCTGCTGATGCACCATGCTTCGACCGGGCGCATCATCGGCATGCTGTCCTCGGGGGAGGAAATCGGCGCGTTCTTTACCGCCGTGGTGACTGAAGAGGTCGTGGGGGTCAGCCTCACCCTCGACGAAATGAACATGATTATTGCCGGGGACTCCCGAGTATCGCTGCTGGTGGCAGCCTTGTTTATGCGCACTTATGATCGCCGGTTGCGTCGCGCGGAGAATCTGCACCTAGAGTCGGCGGTCCTGGCCGATCAACTGGCGCTGCAGCGGGCGAACTTGGCGAAAGCCCTGGACAAACTGCGCGAGACTCGGGAGGAAATGGCTGCACAAGCCCGGTTTGCCTCGCTCGGTGAGCTGGCGGCGGGTGTGGCCCACGAACTCAATAATCCGGTGGCGGCGATTCGCCGTGCTGCGGATTACATTCACGAGGATATGCGCATGCTGCTGTCGACCTGCCCCGACGAAACGTGGCGGAACCTGGCTCTGGAATCCCTGGAAAATGCCGAGGAGGCCCCGTTCTTGTCCACCAAGGAAACACGGGCGCGCAAACGTGAACTGTTGGAAATCCTGGGAGACGCGACCTTGGTGGAACGCCTGTCCGTGGCGGGAGTCTACAGCACCGACCTGGCCCGCAACCTCGCCAGGGACATGAAAGCCAACCCGGACACGGATCTGGGGGCCTTGGAACAGGCGGCCGCCATCGGCACCAGTCTGCGCAACCTGCGTACCGCCTCGGGACGCATCATCGACCTGGTGGCGTCCCTGCGCTCTTATGCGCGTCCCGATGGGGATCCGGTACAAAACGTCGACGTCAACACGGGCCTGCAAGACACGCTGCGCCTGTTGTCTCACCGCTTGGACAAAATCGACCTCGACGTGCATTATGGCGAACTACCGCGGATTTCTTGCCACCCCGGCCAGCTTGACGAAGTGTGGACAAACCTGATTACGAACGCGGTGGAAGCCATGTCCGGCGAGGCTTCCGCTGCCAGCGACGCGGTCGGCAAGCGCCCCACCGACCGAGACGAACTGGCGGGAATGATTGGGCAGCTAACCATTAAAACGGAAGCCTGCGGCGACCAAATCGTGGTGACGTTCCGCGATACCGGACCAGGCATTGCCCCCGATGTCATCGAACACATTTTCCAGCCGCATTTCTCTACCAAAGGCGGCGAAGTGAGGTTCGGTATGGGTATCGGCCTGGGGCTGTGTCGTTCGATTGTGGAAAACCACGGCGGAACCATCCGGCTGGAAAACGTATCCAATCCGACGGGCACCTTGGCCACCGTGGAACTACCGACCACCGGAATTCCGGTCTCGCTTTAGGGTCACAAGCCCGGTCGGGCGGTTTCGCGCGGACTGCTGGTTCTCGTTTTCTGACGTTTTCCGGCAAATTGGTCCAAATCCCGCGACAGAATGAAAGAATAGAAAAGTCCCCAATGAAGGAGAAACCATGAAACTCGCCATCCTAATCCTTGAAGACGAACCGGAAGTTCGTGCCGCTGTGACCCGTGACCTGCTGGGATTTGCGGACACTTTACGCATCGAACCGGCGGAGGATGTGCCTGACGCGTGGGAGGTCATCGATGAGATTTCAAACGATGGCGACGCCCTGGCTCTGGCACTGTGCGACCATCGGCTACCCGGCACGACCGGCATCGAGTTCATGGGCCAGATGATGTCCGACGAACGCACCCAGCTGACCCGCAAAGTCCTGGTGACCGGTCAGGCTGACCTGGCTGACACCGTGCGTGCGGTGAACGAAGCCGGGCTCGATCAGTACGTGGCGAAACCCTGGAAACCCGAAGAACTCCAAGACGTGGTGCGCACCATGTTGACCGATTATGTGGAACTGGCCGGGATTGATCCGGTGCCCTATCTCTCGGCGCTGGATCCGGCGCGGGCGATGGAGCTGACCAAAGGGCTCAGCCGCCCGGACTGACCGGTTGTCGGCACGCAGCATCGAACAGCGAGGAACAAAGGGGCAGGATCAGTGAGTAATCCAGATAATCCGCAATCCGAAAACGCTATCGAACCATCAGGTGCGGGCCGGGAAGGAAACGAACCGGCGGCAGCTCCGCCCCAGTCTCGTGCTGCCACCCCGAAACCCGCAAAACGTCCCATCCGCACTTTGCGGCCCAAACCCCCTTCTAACGTTAAGAAAACCGCCCCGCTAGGCTTGAAAGAAAAGATTGGCCTGGTGCTGGGGGCTATCGCGTTTTTCGTCCCCCTGCTGGTCGACATCCCGAATCTGGGCGTGCCTGGCGAACGCATGCTGGCGATTTTCCTGCTGGCTATCGTGTTTTGGATTACCGAGCCGATTCCCCTGACCGCCACCGCGGTGCTGGTCATCGGCCTGGAGGTCATGCTGGTGTCCACCGGGTCGCCGTTTGACCCCACCGGCGGCGACCCGTCGCAAGCCGAACACGTCGCCAAGTATTCAGAATACTTCGCGACCCTGGCAAACCCGACAATCATCCTGTTCATGGGTGGTTTTATGATTGCGGAAGGCGCTGAAAAGTTTTCGCTGGACCGCAACCTGGCGGCGGTGTTGCTCAAACCTTTCCCGGAAAAGGCGCGTCTGACGACCTTGGGACTGATGCTGATTACCGCTCTGCTGTCCATGTTTATGTCCAACACCGCCACGACCGCCACCATGTTTACCGTGGTCATCCCCATTTTGGCGGCCCTGCCAAAGGGGCGGGCGCGAGCCGGCGTGGCGCTGTCGATTCCCTTGGCCGCCAACGTGGGCGGTATCGGTACCCCGGTCGGCACCCCGCCCAATGCCATTGCGGTCGGCGCCCTGGCCGCCCAGGGCATTCACGTGTCCTTCGGGCAGTGGATGATGATGGCGGTGCCGTTTATGCTGGTGGTGCTGTTTTTGTCGTGGCTGTTCCTCAGCGCCGTGTTTATCCCGCGCGATGCCGTGATTCACATTGAAATGACTTCCCAGTGGAACAAAACCCCGAAAGCCGTGCTGTTCTACATCATCGCCGGATCCACGATTCTGTTGTGGATGACCGAGAGTCTGCACGGGATTTCCTCCAACGTGGTCGGGTTCCTGCCCGTTGTGGCGCTGCTGTGTCTCAAGGTCATGAAGGGCGAGGACATTAAGAGCATCGACTGGCCGGTTCTGTGGCTGGTGGCAGGCGGTATCGCGATGGGCGAGGGCATCGGGAACACCGGCCTGGACAAGTTCCTGGTCGACTCCGTGCCGTGGGATTCCCTGGGTGCGGTGCTGATTGTGGCGCTGCTCGGTTTTGTCGGTTTCGCTATCGCCAACGTCATCTCCCACTCGGCTTCCGCGAATCTGCTGGTGCCCCTGGCCGTGTCCCTGGCGGTATCCCTGGGTGATTCGGTCGATACGGTCACGGTCGCTTGTGCCGTAGCCATCGCCTGCTCGCTGGGCATGTCGCTGCCTATCTCGACCCCGCCGAACGCCATTGCCTATGCCACTGGGGAAATCTCGGTGAAACAGATGGCTTTGCTGGGTTTGGTGGTCGGGACCGCCGCCACTGTGGCACTGGTGTTCGCGCTGCCGCGGATGTGGGCGCTGATGGGGTTTGTCAGCTGAGACGCTGTCCGGCGTGCCTGTTTTTGGGAGCACGGTCACAAGCGCGGTGGGTCCGGGGACGCCGGTTGAGTTGGTTTATCCGGTTTATCCGGTTTAGCTGGCGTGGGGACTAAAATCAGCTCTATGAAGATTGTTGATGCCCTGACCGGGCCGATTACCCTGTCTGACCTGGCGGCGATTGACGCGGCGGTGAAACGCGATGAGCTGCTGGTCATGCCTACCGATACGGTTTATGGAATAGCCTCGGTGCCGTTTGCCCCCGCGGCGGTTGCGCGTTTGCAGCAGGCCAAAGGCCGGGGGGAGGACTTTCCCCCGCCGGTGCTGGTTTCCGGTCCGGCGGCGTTGGAGGAATTGATGGCCCCGGAACCGCAGGCTAGCGCGAGTCAGCGGCGCGCCGCCCGCGTACTTGCTGAGCGCTTTTGGCCCGGGGCCCTGACTATTATCGTGACCGCCAATCCGGCTCTGGGCTGGGATTTGGGGCAAACCCACGGGACGATTGCGCTGCGTCAGCCCAATCACCCGGTGGCGTTGGAAATCCTGGGCCACACCGGCCCGCTGGCCGTCACGTCCGCCAACCTGCACACTCGGCCTCCTGCCACCGACATTGCCGCCGCCACCCAATATTTTGGTGAGCAGGTCAGTGTTTACGTGGACGCTGGCCCTTCGCCCTCCGGGCATCCGTCCACCATCATCAGCTTGGTGGAGGGCACCCCGCGCTTGATTCGACAGGGCGATATTCCTCTGTCCGATATCCTGGCAGCTCTGGCTTGAGGCCTCGTGCGGTTATACCGGGAGATATGCCGGGTAGCTGCCAATAATGGCAGCTACCCGGCATATCTCCCCCTATATTCACATCGGAGCAAAATAACTCGCCTCTAACCGGATAAACTAAAGCCCGTATGAAGTTTTACCTGTTGATATTCCTGGTTGCGGCCGCGGTCACGTTCCTCACGGTTCCGCTGGTGCGTCAGTTTGCCCTGGCGACAGGGACTTTAGCGCCGGTGCGGGAACGTGATGTCCACGAATTTCCGACCCCGCGTCTGGGCGGAGTAGCGATGGGCGTGGGTTTCCTCGTGGCGCTGGCCATCGCCTCGCACACGCCATTTTTGGCTGATGCCGCCAGCTTTGAACACGTCAAGGGTTTGGCAGTGGGCGTCATCCTGATTGTGATTCTGGGGGTCATCGATGACATCTGGGACTTGGATTGGTACACGAAACTGGCAGGCCAAATCCTGGTGGCAGGATTGATGTCCTGGCTGGGTATCCAGCTGACATCATTCCCGATTTTCGGCCTTACCATCGGCTCATCTCGCCTGTCCTTGCTGGTCACAGTGCTGGTAGTGGTGGCTGCCATCAACGCGGTGAACTTCGTGGACGGCTTGGATGGTTTAGCTTCCGGCATGATGGCCATCAGCGCTACCGGCCTGTTCATCTATTCCTACACGCTGTCGCGCACGCTGGGTGCCGCGTCCTACGCCTCTTTGGCCTCAACGGTGGCGGCGGCTCTGGCCGGAATCTGCCTGGGATTCTTGGCACACAACTTTTCTCCCGCCTCCATTTTTATGGGCGATACCGGAGCCATGCTGCTGGGTTTACTGACGGTGGCCGCCGCCATCATTGTCACCGGTCAAATCGACCCGGCTGTGGTCTATTTCCGCCAGGCTTTTCCGTCTTTCCTGCCTATCGTTTTGCCCCTGGCGGTGCTGGCTATCCCCATTTTTGACATGGTCGCCTCCGTGATTCGCCGGCTGTATCATCACCAGTCTCCTTTCCAAGCCGATGCCGGTCACCTGCACCATCGCCTCTCCCATGCCGGACGTTCTCGGGTGCGCGCCGTGCTGGTCATGTACCTGTGGACGGCGGTGTTTTCCCTGGGGGCGGCCTCGCTGACTTTGCTGCGGATGCGCTACGTGTTGGTGTTGATGCTGGTAGCCTCCCTGCTGGCAATGGTGGCGACCATCGAGATTCTGCCCGCCTGGCGCGAAGGGGTGCGCCGCTGGTTCAACCCGGGATATCGCCAGCCCCACGGCCCGGAACACGCCCTGTACCACTCCCCCTCCCTGCCGGTCACCCCATCTGATAACTTGAGCTTGTGACGCTTTCTCAACCTGCACAACCGGTCCAGCTATAGTAATAAAACAGGACCTAATTCCCATGTGAGGCTGCGTTAATACAGATAGAATTGCCTCAACACGAGGAGGTTGCGATGGCGAAGCGTGGGTGTCTGCACCGACTCATTGCTTGGTGTTCGCGAACTTTTTCGGATGCTTTGGGTTTATGCGCCGCGGCTGCGATTGGCATCGTCGGTGGTCTGGGGATATACACTCTGGGTTATTCCGGCTTTACTAATTATCTGGGCAACGATCCCACTACCTGCGCCCAATGTCACGCCATGACAGAGCAATACGACGGGTGGCTTCGTGGAAGCCATAAAAACGTGGCTACCTGCAACGACTGCCATGCTCCGCACGACAATATCATCAGTAAGTATGCCAACAAAGCCGAGAATGGCTTTATGCATTCCCTAAAGTTCACGCTGGGTAACTATCCCGAAAACATCCAAATTCGACCACACAATCGTCAGGTGACCGAGGCAGCGTGCCTGTACTGCCATGCCGACTTGACCGACCAGATTCGCAACGATGCGAACCATCGCGGCGAAAACCTATCCTGTATAAAGTGCCATGACGGCGTAGGACACAAGAGGTGATCAGTCATGAACAGTGACAAAGAAACTTCCGACAAAGCGAAGGGGCTCCAGTCAGATTCTTCCGGCGAGACCGCCAAGAAGCGCAACCTGGCTCCCCTAGTGGTGCTTCTGGTAGCGGCGCTGGTAGCGCTGGGACTGGCATGGTTCCTCACTACGATTACCTCTCACAAGCAAGAATCCTCTCAGCCTTTCACCGCAGTAACTGAGATTACCGAGAAAACCTACGATCCGGCAGTCTGGGGTCAGAACTTCCCCCTCCAGTACGAGGGCTACAAGGCTACCTCAGAGATGCAACCTGAGGACGTGGTCCAAAATACTGAACCTAATGTCCCCGCCGACACTCGCGCTACGAAAACACACTCTAAGCTCGCCATAGAGCCGAGGCTGGTGTCCATCTGGAAAGGCTATGCCTTCTCAGTGGAGTATAACGAACCGCGCGGACACGAATATATGCTCACTGACCAGGAGTTTGTCAAGCGCATGACAGACTTCAAACAGCCCGGAGCCTGCTTGAATTGCCACGCCTCCCTGCCTCAGGTGATGGATGAACTCGGCAACGGGGATCAGGCAGCAGGCTGGGCGACCATGAACAAACTTCCCTACAAAGAAGTCGCTAAACACGCTCACGGTCCGGTAGCGTGCATAGACTGCCACACTCCAGGAACCATGAAACTGCGGGTGGTTCGCCCCGCCTTCATCGAAGGCATAAAAGCTTACAAAGCTTCTGTGGGAGTTAAAGACTTCGATGTCAACAAGGATGCCACCACCCAAGAGATGCGTACCTATGTGTGCGCCCAATGCCACGTAGAGTATTACTTCAAGGGCGATGCCAAGACCTTGACCTTCCCCTGGACTAAGGGTCTGACCGTTGATGATGCCATCGCCTACTATGACGAAGCCGGATTCAGCGACTTCACCCATAAGGACACGGGTGCGGAGGTCATCAAGGCACAGCACCCAGACTTTGAAACCTGGTCCCAGGGCATCCACGCTCAAAATGGCGTGACTTGCGCAGACTGCCACATGGCGTATAACCGTGACGGAGCCGCCAAGGTGTCGGACCACCAGGTGCGTTCCCCGATGATTAACGAAAAAACCATTAACGCTTCCTGCCTGACCTGCCACCACTCCACCGCCACTGAGATGAAAAACCGAGTGGACACGATTCAGAACCGTTACCTCGAGGCCAAGAACACGGCCTTCACCGCAGTACAGGCTCTGATTGACGATATCGTGGCCGCGAAAGCCGCCGGGAATGTTCCCGAAGAGAATTTCCAGCAGGCTTACCAGTTCCAGCGCAAGGCGCAGTTCATCGTGGACTACTCTTTCTCTGAGAACTCTCTGGGTTTCCACGCCCCGCAGTATTCCGTGAAGATTCTCAACGAGGCCACCGACTACGCCCGTTCGGGACAACTTGCCCTGCGAGGAGTGAAGGTAGAAAACCAGCGCACTCCCGACAGCTACAACATTAAACCGGTGCCGCGTCCCGGAGTGCTGGAGTAACCAGAACCCGAGCGTTTCATATAATAAGGGACTATGGATAACTCCGAAAACATCCCCGTCGGAATAGAAGCCTTCGAGGAAGAGAATGAGACTGCCGTTTCATCGGGGCCGGGAAACCAGTCGGATGGTGGTGCGGCGAGCAAAACCAGTACCGAGACGGCTGGAAAAGCACCCAAATCTGAGGGGTTCTTTACTCGCCACGCCAAGAAACTGAACCTGGTGCTGGTAGCCGCATTGGCCGTCTCGGTGACGGTGATTATTCAACAACAGGGAGCGATTCACTCGAAATCCGGGATGGAGATGCCGAAAAATCACCCTGATGTCTCCCAAATGATGTCCCCGGGGGGGCGCACGAATCCCGAAGCGGACGCATCCGAGATTCAAAAGCTTCGCAAACAGATGTCACAAAGGCCTCAAGATCCCGCCCCGGCAAAACAGTTAGGGAAGCTCTTTTTTGACCAAGGCTACTATTCTGACGCGGCTTCTACCTTTCGAGAGGCAGCTAAACGTGACAGCCGCGATATTGAAATCCAAATGATGCTGGGAGCCTCACTCTACGGCATGAGCGACTACACAGCTGCCAAACAGGCCTGGGAACAAGCCACCAACTTGGATCCAACTAAGGCAGAACCCTGGTATAACTTGGGTTTTGTCTACCTCATGAGCGAGCCTCCAGACTACGACAACACTCGCCGTGTGTGGAACAAGGTGCAGGAACTCGCTCCAGATTCGGACATGGCTCAAGAGGTTCAGCGACAGCTGGAAAATATTGGCAAACTTCCAGGTAAGCCGGCCCCGAGCACCTCTACGCAGCAGGGTGCCCGCTAGTGGAGGTGACACTTCCGCTAGCGTTCCTGGGCGGTTTGCTGTCCTTCTTTTCCCCCTGCTTTCTGCCGATAGTGCCTGCTTTTATAGGACAGCTGGTGGGAGAGCCCCGTTTCGAGGGCAAGACTCCGCGCATTAATCGCTGGATAGCAGCGGGAAACGCTCTGGGCTTTATTGCGGGATTCAGTGTGGTGTTTATGGCTCTATGGGCGACGGTCGCTTTCATGGGGAATTTCGTGGGTCAATACTCGGCGATTTTCCGCACTGTCGCGGGAATCATATTGATGTTGATGGGTCTGCACGTCGCTGGGATTATCACTATCGCCCCTCTGAACTGGATGTGGCGTGTACCGCTGCCGGGGCGGAAACACCACGACGAGCCACGCAGTTTACCTGACTCGAAACCGACTGGGCCGGGATGGGGTCGTTCTGCTCTGATGGGAGTGGTATTTGCTTCCGGGTGGACCCCCTGTATCGGACCTATCCTCAGCGGAATTTTGGCACTCACTACAGTCAGCACCACCAGTTTGCAAGGTATATCGTTGATGGCCGTCTACTGCTTGGGTTTAGGGCTGCCGATATTTCTGTTGGCAATAGGAGTCGTTGCTTCGCAAGAACACTTTGGTTGGTTTCGTCGCCATCACGTGGCAGTATCGCTGGTGAGCGGAGGTTTCTTGGTTATAATAGGTTTCATGATGGTAGCGAATCTGTGGGGTAAACTCGCTGGCGTTATCCCAGCTGCAGGTTGATGACAGGAAAACACTTTCAACAGAGCTGCAGAGCTGTAATCGTAGAGAAAGGGCGGGCATTTTGAGCGAAATCCAGCGAAAGGATGATGTCACGTACTCTGAGGCGGAGGACAGCGAGACGGCTCCAGCTCTTGAACTTGGCAAAACGGACGGTCATGAGAGTGAACACATCACCTGGAAGCGAGCTTTCGGGAGTGCCTACGCACTGTTCTACAACAAAAAGGTCGGATTGGCTCTGATTCTTGCCGCCGGATTGTTGGCGCTGCTGGGAATCATCTTTCCGCAGGCTCCAGGTGGGGTTTTCGACAATCCTGACTCTAGGTCGGCCTGGCTGGAAGGACCGCGTGAAATCTACGGGGGCTGGACTGGCATCCTCGCATTCCTCGGTTTCTTTAATATGTTCTCTTCGCCGTTGTTCCTGACGGTGTTGATATTACTGGCTTTGAGTATCTTGGCTTGTACTACCCACCGCCTACCACTACTGTGGCGCAAGGCATTTCATCCCCACGTATCCGTCACCGATGCCTTCTTTGAGCAAGCACGTTATCGAACCACCGTAGAAACTGTCCTGGATCCAGATGCAGCGTATGCTCGGGTTCAACAGACCTTGCGAAACCGACATTGGCGGGTGTTACCCAACGAGAGCTCTCCTCACAGCGCTTACGTTGACCGTTTTTACTATGGTCCGTTTGGCACCGTTTTTGCACACCTGGCATTCATCCTGATTATGGCAGGATTCCTGGTCAGCGGATTTTTCGGTTTTCGTAACGATGCCTTCAACCTGACGGTGGGTTATCCGCAACCCGTCGGCTTCGATACCGGATTGAGCGCCGAAGCCAAGTCCTTCACGGATTCGTACTACCCCGACGGTTCCCCCAAAGATTACGTCACGGACCTGGTGTTGAGCCGGGACGGCAAGACCGTCGCACGGCAACAAATTCGAGTCAACAGTCCGTTGACCTTGGATGGCATCATGTTTCATCAGGCCAGCTTCGGAGTTTCCGGGGTGGTTGCGGTGCGCGACGACTCTGGAAAGACCGTGTTTAGTGGCGGCGTCCCGATGCTCTACGAGCTCCCGGAGCAAGGCTGCGTTTATGGCATCGTGACGTTACCGGGCCAAAACCTGGAACTTTTCGTGATGATGCCCGCCTCCGGGCAAAAACCTTCGGGTATAGCGCCAGGTCAAGCCCGTTTAGAGGTCTATCCTGCGGGGAAGCAAGATATTCTCGGGGTAAAAGTACTCAACCAGGGCGAAAACGGAAAGATAGGCGACCTCACTTATGTTTTCGAACGTGAAGCGCAGTACACGGGCGTATTAGTTAAGAAAGACCCGGGGACAGTCATTGTGTGGGTGGGTTCGGGTTTCCTCATTGTCGGGACATTCATGACGATGCTGTTGCGTCACCGACGCTTCTGGCTGCGCGTGGAGAACCAGGACGGGAAAACTTTGATACGTCTAGCGTCACACGATAAATTGGAAACAACATACGAGCGACAGTTCGCCGCTGTGGCGCGCTATATTGACAGCGAACTCAATACCCCAAAGAAGGGATAATATGCTTGGTTTTTCTCAAGGCCTGCTATTCGCAGCGACTGTTCTCGTAGCCCTCGCCTGGGGCTTATATACGCTGGCGTTTATTGCCTCCTATAACGCGAAAAAGGTGCGACGAGAAATGGTCTCGGTAGCAGCGAGCCAGTCAGAATACGGTTCCGCACCCTCTCGTGTTTTGCCTAATAGTAGTGGGGATGGCGACAACGAGGCGCGTCCCGGGACGTCTCGCGGCGGGATTATCACGGTGGCGAGCGGACTGTCGTGGATGGTGCTGTTAGCTTTAACCGCTTCTGCGGTATTGCGATGGATTGGAACAGGTCATCCACCGATGGCTAACCACTACGAGTTTGCGGTGGCGTTCTGTTGGGGGATGACTTTGTTCCACTGCTACTTCCAATGGCGCTATCAGCTGCGCACCTTAGCGGTCTTTGTCCTCCCTGTTATTCTCGGAATGCTGGCCTATGCCACTACTTTGTCGTATCAGGCAAAGCCCCTCATGCCTGCCCTGCAGAACAGCCCACTGCTCACGCTACACGTGTTCACCGCAGCTCTCGCCTATGGGGCAGCGGTGGTGTCTTTTGGTGCCGCGGTGATGTACCTGCTTTCGCCTTATGTGAAGTGGCCGGGCTGGCCAAAGCCTGAAATGCTTGACGAGGTGGGTTACAAAGCCGTGTTCTTCACCTTCCCCCTGCTCACTATCATGATTGTGCTCGGAGCTATCTGGGCCAACATCGCCTGGGGTCAATACTGGAGCTGGGATCCCAAAGAAACCGCAGCGCTGGTAACCTGGCTGATTTACGGCGGCTATCTGCACGCACGTGTCATGCGTGGATGGAACGGGAATCGCGCAGCCTGGTTGTTGGTCTTAGGGTTCGTAGCGATAGTCTTTACGTATTTCGGAAATCTTTGGTTTGGGGGTATGCACGCCTATGCCTGATGCTGGCGAGTCTTCCACCAGCGCGAATTTGGCAGTGCCTGCAACTTCCACCCCTCGGCTGGAACCGAAGTGGCGCACCAAACTGAGAGAGAGCCGCTGGGCAACGCTGGGAATCTTGGGAGTTACTGCCATGGCGGTAGCTCTGGGCCTCTGGATTGCAAAACCCACACTACCGGGTAGCGCCAATCCCGATGCGAGATCCGCAACAGAAGGAAAGATTACAGCGGTAAACATCGGTGCTGCGGCGGCGCCGCAGTTGGGCCAGGCTCCTCCGGATTTTCGCCTTAACCAGGCCGCCGGTCAGCCTGTTGGTGTCGAATTCTTTTCGCAGTTGCGAGGTAAACCAGTATGGGTGGTTTTTGCCGCCACATGGTGCTCGGAGTGTCGAGTCGAGATGCCGGATATCGCTGCCGCTGCTCGCGAAGAGAACCTGCAGGTAGTGGTGGTGTATTTAGGTGAGAATGCCGAGGATGTCAATGCCTTCCAGGAACGCACCGGGCTGGATTTAGCTGCGGTGGCAGACACGGATTCCCACATCGGCGCCAGCTGGGGAGTCATGGGGATTCCCGCGCATTTCTTTCTTGACAGTGATGGCGTGCTCAAATCCACTCAAGTCGGACTCTTGAGTCCCGAAGCCATCGCCAAGAACCTAGCCAAGATTCGCTGACACGCTTTGCTCGAGACCGTTCAAAAATATCTGGGCCGAAAATACCTTCCGAGATGATAGCTTTATTACCATGCGTAGTTTGGACACTTCTGCTTTGTCGGCTCCTTTGGGTCCCCGGACTCGCCGGGCGGTGAAGTTTTCTCTGACCGCGATTTCCCTAGCGGTGGTGGTGGTGCTGTTGGTCTCGACCGGGTTAGCAGCATGGCTGGTAGGGACGGCGGGGCTGCGTTCCGTAGGTTTATGCGCCGCAGTGGGGGCGGGCTTGGTGGCGGTGACGTTTGCCACGCACCTGTTTACCTTGAATCATCACGACTTGATGATGGCGGGCATGGGTGCGGATTTCGTCCTGAAAATCATCGTCATTTTGCTGGCTCTGGGGGTGGCGCGTGCGTTGCCGGGTCTGGACGCAAAAACAATTTTTTTCACCCTGCTGGCCATGATTTTGGTGCAAGCCATCGTCTTTCCGGTGGCGTTGGCAAAAGCGCAAGTGCCCTTGTTAGACCCGGTCTCGCCCCCGACACAGCCGGAAACCGAAGGGGAAAATCCGACCCCGTAGTGAAATTTTGCATTTTTTCACCCACGCTAGTTTTTACCCGTGCAAATCCCGTTTGAAATTCATGATAACGTTGTTAGGCGAACTCATGATTTAGGACTCAAAGGAGAACAATGGGAGTGCAGTTGACGCTCATGTCGGCATTGATGCCGAATTTGGTTCCCGCTACAGATGACTCGTTCCATGCCCCCACCATTATGGACTTGTTCCCCCCGGTCGTTGCTTTCGCCGGAACTCCTTTCGCTATCGACCGTGTCATGATGATTCGTCTCATCATGACGATGCTGCTGGTGCTGTGTCTGGTGCTGTACGCCACGCGGGCCAAGCTCATCCCGGGACGCGCCCAGTACGTGATGGAGTTCGGGTTCAAATTCTGCCAGGAAAACATTGCTGAGGAAGTCATCGGCAAGGAAATCGGGCGCAAATACACGCCCATCGTGACTTCCGTATTCTTCTCGGTCTTGTTCATGAACATTGCGGGTATCATTCCGGGCTTCAACCTGGCTGGTTCCGCAAAACCGGGCTTCCCGCTGTTGTTAGCGGTGTTTGCCTGGTTCGTTTTCATTTACGCCGGAATTCGAGAGACCGGCGTGGGCCAGTTCTTTAAGTCCTCCCTGTTCCCGCCGGGGGTGCCGTGGCCGCTGTACATTCTGCTGACCCCCATTGAGGCGATTTCCACTTTTATCATTCGCCCGTTTACCCTGTTCGTCCGTTTGTTGGCCAACATGATTGCCGGTCACTTCTTGCTGGCTTTGACTCTGAGCGCCACGAACTATTTCCTCTTTGCGCATCTCTCGGCGCTGTCCCCGATAGGGATTCTGACTTTTGCGGCAGCTTTCGCGTTTACCCTGTTCGAAATCCTGGTGGCTTTCCTGCAGGCGTACATTTTCGCGATTCTGACCGCGGTGTATGTGAACCTCTCCGTACACGCACATTAGAAAAACAATAGGCTTCTCACGCCAACCGGCGTGAGAATAACAACAAATAAGGAAAGAAAACATGACTGGAAGTGCACTTGTTCTCGCAACCATCGGCTATGGTCTGGCCGCTATTGGACCTGGCATTGGCTTGGGCATTCTGATTGGTCACACTCAGGACGCTATTGCCCGCCAGCCGGAACTGTCCGGAAAGCTCACCACTAACATGTTCATCGGTATCGCCTTCGTCGAAGCCTTGGCTTTGATTGGTTTGGTAACGGGCTTCCTGTTCCGGTAAGGAGCACGTATGTTAGGCACTTTAGTATCACTAGTAGCTAAGGCGGGCGATACCCCGAACCCTATGCTGCCAGCGACTTACGACATCGTTTGGTCGGCAGTAATCTTCGTGGTCATCTTGGTGGTGGTTGTGAAGGTCGCTCTGCCGAAGTACAACGGACTGGTGCAGGAGCGTGCCGACAAGCTCCAAGAGGGCTTGAACGCCACAGCAAAGGCACAGGCGGACTCGGCGGCCGCGGCGCAGCGGATTGAATCCGAACTGCGTGACGCGAAGGAAGAAGCCGCGCAAATCCGCAACAAAGCCAACGCCCAAGCGGAGGACATCGTCTCCCGTGCCACCGAACGCGCTGATCAAGAAGCTAAGCGCATTATCGAGCAAGCTCAGCGCCAGATTGCCGCTGAGCGGGCCGCGGCAGAAGCCTCCCTGCGTCAGGATGTGGGCGATTTGGCTACCCAGCTCGCGGAAAAGATTGTGGGCGAACAGCTGAAGGATGAAGCCCTGAGCTCGCGCGTCGTGGATCGTTTCCTCGACGAACTCGAAGCTCAGCCGGTGGCTTAAAGATAGAGAAGGTAAGGGAAGTCAATGAGAGCCTCGTCGGTAAGGACCTTGGCCGCTATGGTCATGGCCGTCGATAAGACCCTGGGGAAAGACACGATGAAGACTGGCCCCGCGGTCGCCGAGGAATACTTTGCCCTGTCTGAACTGCTGGAAAACAACATCCGTCTGGCCCGCAACCTGTCCGACCCGGCGCGTACCGCCCCTGACAAGCAAGAACTGGCTCGCACCATCTTGGGTTCTAAACTTTCTGAACCGGCCCTGGCGGGAGTACTGGAACTCGCCGCCGGCCGTTGGTCCAGCGAGCTTGACCTGCAGGAAGCCTGCCGGTTGCTGGCAAACCACGTGTTGCTGAAAACCGCCCAGGACAACGGCCAGCTAGAAGACGTCGAACGTGACATCTTTGCCATGAGCCAGGTCGTCGCCAAGAACCGCGATTTGCGCAACTTCCTGACTGACAATCATCGCGCCCCCCTGGACCAGCGTCTGGAGACGTTCAACTCTCTGGTTGGTTCCGGGGTCAAGCCCCTGGCGTTGCGCCTGGTGAATGCTGTGATTGCCAAAGCGGCGCCCGGTCGTCTCGCGTCAGACCTGCGGGCTTTGCTGGATTCGGCCGCGCGGTTACGGCAGCGAGGGATGGCGACGGTTTACACCGCTACGCCTTTGAGCGACACCCAAAAGTCCCGGCTCATTCAGTTGCTGTCTGACCGCAGCGGCGAACAGGTTGAGGTCAACGTAGTCATTGACCCGAACCTGGTGGGCGGCATAAAGATTGTGCAGGGCGACACAGTGATGGATGGCGCGGTCAAGTCCCGCGCCGAGCAGTTCCGGCGCAAGCTGGCAAGCTAATACGAAACGAAAATATGACCGATAGGGCTAGGCCCTATGGAACGACAACAGAAGGAATGCTGATGGCTGAGCTATCAATAAGTCCCCAGGACATTAAGAGCGCCCTGGACAAGTTTGTGGATGCGTACGAACCATCCGCCGCGACTGCGGAGGAAATCGGCTACGTGACCGAAACTGCTGACGGCATTGCCCACATCGAGGGCTTGCCCGGCACTATGGCCAACGAGCTGCTGCGCTTCCAAGACGGTACCCTGGGTCTGGCAATGAACCTGGACGAGCGCGAGATCGGCGCTATCGTCTTGGGTGATTTCACGGGGATTGAGGAAGGTCAAGAGGTCTACCGCACGGGTGACGTGCTCTCCGTGCCGGTGGGTGATGGTTACCTGGGCCGCGTGGTTGACCCGCTGGGCAACCCGATTGACGGCCTGGGCGAAATCAAGGACTTGGGCGAGCGTCGTGCTCTGGAATTACAGGCTCCTGGCGTGATGATGCGCCGTTCCGTGTTCGAGCCGCTCCAGACCGGGCTGAAAGCCATCGACTCGATGATTCCGATTGGTCGCGGCCAGCGTGAGCTGATTATTGGTGACCGTCAGACCGGCAAGACCGCTATCGCCATTGACACGATTTTGAACCAGCGCGACAACTGGAAGTCCGGTGACCCCAACAAGCAGGTACGCTGCATCTACGTGGCGGTCGGACAAAAGGGCTCCACGATTGCCTCGGTAAAGGGTGCGTTGGAAGACGCCGGTGCGATGGAGTTCACCACCATCGTGGCTTCCCCGGCTTCGGACGCGGCCGGGTTCAAGTACCTGGCTCCCTACACCGGTTCGGCCATCGGTCAGCACTGGATGTACCAGGGCAAGCACGTGTTGATTGTGTTTGATGACCTGTCCAAGCAGGCCGAGGCCTACCGTGCGGTGTCGCTGTTGCTGCGCCGTCCGCCGGGGCGTGAAGCCTACCCTGGTGACGTGTTCTACCTGCACTCTCGCTTGCTGGAACGCTGCGCGAAACTGTCCGATGATTTGGGCGGCGGTTCGATGACCGGCTTGCCGATTATCGAAACGAAGGCAAATGACGTGTCGGCCTACATTCCGACCAACGTCATCTCCATCACGGACGGCCAAATCTTCCTCCAGTCCGACCTGTTCAACGCGAACCAGCGTCCGGCCGTGGACGTGGGCATTTCGGTGTCTCGTGTGGGTGGCGACGCTCAGATTAAGGCCATGAAGAAGGTTGCCGGTACGTTGAAGCTGACGTTGGCGCAGTACCGTTCGATGGCGGCTTTCGCCATGCTGGCTTCTGACCTGGACGCCACGACCCGCAGGCAGCTGACCCGCGGCGAGAGGCTGATGGAACTGTTGAAACAGCCCCAGTACACGCCTTACCCCGTGGAGGAACAGGTGTGCTCCATCTGGGCTGGCACGAACGGCTACCTGGACGACATCCCGACCGACAAGGTACTGCAGTTTGAAAAGGACTGGTTGGATTACCTGCGTAACGAGGGCACGATTCTCAACGAAATCAAGGAAAAGGGCGCTTGGCCCGATGAACTGGTGGCCCGTTTGGAAACTGCCGTCAAGGATTTCCGCAAGTCTTACGACTTGGTCCCTCAGGCTAACTTAGATGCCATTCAGGGCGAAGCCGAGGCTGAGCAGTCCGAGGAACAAATCGTTAAGCAGCGCTGAGGCGCTCGTGCCAGCGCTGTTGGCCAGCACCGAAAGTAACCGAACAGAAACGTAAGGGAAGGGCAAAGTGTCAGGTTCGCAAAGGGCTCTCAAGCAGAGAATCAAGTCTACTGAGACTCTGCAAAAGATTTTCCGTGCCATGGAGATGATTGCGGCCTCCCGGGTCGGCAAGGCTCGCGCCGGGGCGGAATCCATCACCACCTATGACTCGGCCATCGCGGCGGCAGTCGCGGCCGTGTCCGCCCACGCCAAACTCGATCATCCGCTGATTACGGAACGCACCGACACCAACCGCGTGGCGGTTTTGGCGGTCACCTCTGACCGCGGCATGGCCGGTGCTTATTCCGCTTCCATCTTGCGGGAAACCGAGCGTTTGCTGGAGCGTCTGCGTGACGAAGGCAAAGACCCGGTGGTGTACGTTTCGGGTCGCCGCGGCCTGTCCTACTTCAACTTCCGTGGTATGGAAGTGCGTCGGGCGTGGACCGGGGATTCGGACAAACCCAGCGAGGAACGCACCATGGAAATCGCCAAGGCGCTCTTGGCAGCGTTCCTGAAGTCGCCCGAAGATGGCGGGGTGTGCGAGCTGTACATGGTTTACACCAAGTTCCGTTCGATGGTGTCCCAAGTGCCCCAGGTGCGCAAGATGCTGCCGATTAAGGTCATTGACCCCGACGAACCGGTCCAGATTGACGGGATGGGTTTGGGCGAAGCGGACGACAAGTCCGTCATGCCGCTGTATGACTTTGAACCCAGCGCTGAGGAAGTGCTCGAGACCGTCATGCCGCTGTATGTCGAGTCGCGGATTCGCACCGCCCTGCTGCACGCGGCTGCCGCCGAGCTGGCCAGCCGTCAAAACGCCATGCACGCCGCTACCGATAACGCGTCCAACTTGATTAACACCTTGACTTTGGACATGAACAAGGCTCGTCAGGCCGACATCACCACCGAGATTACGGAAATCGTGTCCGGTGCTGACGCGCTCCAAGATTCTAAGAAATAACCGATTACCAAACGCCGATTAGAGGAAACGAAAATGAGTGAGAAAACCCCAGGAACCGGTCGTATCTCCCGGGTTATTGGCCCGGTCGTGGACGTGGAGTTCCCCCCGGATCAACTGCCTGAGATGTACAACGCTTTGACCGTGGAATACACGGGCATGGGCAGCACTGAAGCCGGTCAGACCCAGACCATGACGATGGAGGTGGCTCAGCACTTGGGCGACAACATTGTCCGGTCCATCGCCCTGAAGCCTACTGACGGTTTGGTGCGCGGAGCCAAGGTGGTCGATACCGGCTCCCCGATTTCGGTACCGGTGGGCGACATCACCAAGGGTCACGTCTTTAACGTGATTGGCGACTGCCTGAACTTGAAAGAAGGCGAAACCTTGGACGTCAAGGAGCGTTGGTCCATCCACCGCACCCCTCCGGCCTTCGACAAGCTGGAATCCAAGACTCAGATGTTCGAGACCGGCATTAAGGTCATCGACTTGCTGACCCCCTACGTGCAGGGCGGCAAGATTGGCCTGTTCGGCGGTGCCGGTGTGGGCAAGACCGTGTTGATTCAAGAGATGATTCAGCGTGTGGCTCAGGACCACGGCGGCGTGTCCGTGTTCGCCGGGGTGGGCGAACGCACTCGTGAGGGCAACGACCTGATTCACGAGATGGCTGACGCGGGAGTGTTGGACAAGACCGCGATGGTGTTCGGCCAGATGGACGAGCCGCCGGGGACGCGTCTGCGCGTGGCTCTGTCCGGTTTGACGATGGCGGAATACTTCCGTGACGTGCAAAACCAGGACGTGCTGCTGTTCATCGACAACATATTCCGTTTCACCCAGGCCGGCTCGGAGGTGTCCACCCTGCTGGGTCGGATGCCCTCCGCCGTGGGCTACCAGCCGAACCTGGCTGACGAAATGGGCCAGCTCCAGGAGCGCATTACTTCCGCGGGCGGCCACTCCATTACCTCCCTGCAGGCCATCTACGTGCCGGCGGACGACTACACCGACCCAGCTCCTGCCACGACCTTCGCGCACCTGGACGCAACCACGAACCTGTCTCGTGACATCGCGTCCCGCGGCCTGTACCCGGCGGTGGATCCGTTGGCCTCCACCTCGCGTATCCTCGACCCGCGCTATGTCGGCAAGGAACACTACGAGGTCGCGACACAGGTCAAACAGATTCTGCAAAAGAACAAGGAACTGCAGGACATCATCGCCATCCTCGGTGTGGACGAACTGTCGGAAGAGGACAAGGTCACGGTGGCGCGCGCGCGTCGTATCGAACAGTTCCTGTCCCAAAACACCTACATGGCGGAAAAGTTCACGGGCGTACCCGGCTCGACCGTGCCGATGAGTGAAACCATCGAAGCGTTCAAGCGGATTTGCGAAGGAAAGTACGACCACATTCCCGAACAGGCGTTCTTTAACATTGGCGGTATCGAGGACCTCGAAGCGGCCTGGGCGAAACTGCAAAAGGAAATGTGATAACCCATGGCAGACACGCTGAAAGTTGCGGTGGTAGACCGCTCGCGCACCCTGTATCAGGGAGAAGCGTCCCAGGTCATCATGCCTGCCGCAGACGGCGACCTGGGGGTCTTGCCGGGTCACCAGCCGTTACTGGTCGTGCTGCGGGCCGGCCAGGTGCGCGTCGACGCGCCGGGCTCGACCGGAAAAGCGGATTCGCATAACTTCCCGGTCGAAGCCGGTTTCGCTTCGGTGGATAATAACACCGTGACCGTAGTGCTGGATCGCTACTTGGCTGCCAGCTCTGCGAATCAGGCTTCCGCATCGGCAAACTAAAATAAACAACTTCCGCGAATCAGTCCGATTGGGATATGATTGCCCATAAGGCTCTTCGGTTTTTCTCCAAGGCAACTTGGGGATAGCAGTGGCGGGGTCATTGAGATGCCCGACACTTTGGGCATTGTCCCCAGAGCCGGGCTTCAATGTAGCGGCTCTAGGGAGTGAGAAGGAACATCATGGGTACGGCAACCAGTGTGATGTTTACCAGTCTGCTCCTGGTGCTGTTCCTCGTTTGCGCGCTGGCGATTTACTTCCTGGCGCGCTTGCGGTTTAAGGCCCAAAATGATGGTTCTTTCAACGTGGCGTGGCGGGCCAATACTACCGATCCGTGGCGGGCCGGGGTATGCCATTATTCCGAGGATTTTCTGAAGTGGTATCGGGTCATTTCTCTGCGTTGGGGCTCGAATCGCCGTTGGGAACGGGCGGATTTTGAGATTTTGGAATCGGCGGTAGATACCGAGCCGGGGTCGGACTATACCCTGGCTATTTTGCATTGCCGCGCGCCGCGTCAGGGTTTTTCTGAGCCGGACGATTTTTGGTTGGCGATGGATGAACATGATTATTCCGGCTTGGTCAGCTGGAAAGAGTCCTCTCCGCCACGCTCTCAGATGGTTTACTGAGTTTCTTGCCTCGCGCGGTTCGGCTAGGCTAGCAGTATGCGCCTGGTCATAGCGGATTGTGAAGTCAATTATTCGGGACGTTTGGATGCGCATTTGGCCGCGGCGAAACGCCTGTTGATGGTGAAAGCCGATGGCTCGGTGCTGATTCACAGCGATGGCGGTTCCTACAAGCCCCTGAACTGGATGAGCCCGCCCTGCCAGCTGCACATTGAGCTGGAAGATTCCGACTCCCCGCAAGGCCCGCAAACGTGGCGGGTACAGGCCAAATCCGGGGATGCCCTGCTGATTAACATCACTGCGGTCTATGAAGATGTCGTGTGTGATTTGGGGGTCGATCCGGGACTGGAAAAGGACGGGGTGGAGGCGCATCTGCAAAAGCTGCTGGCGGAACAGGTCGCACTACGGCTGGGAGAGGGCTGGACTTTGGTGCGCCGGGAATGGCCCACTCCCATTGGTCCGGTTGACCTGCTGGTTCGTGATGCACAAGGGCGTCCGGTGGCGGTGGAGGTGAAACGTCGCGGCGAAATTGACGGGGTTGAGCAGTTGACTCGCTACCTGGATTTGCTGGGTCGGCAAGCCGACCTGGAGGGCATTACCGGGATTTTTGCCGCCCAAGAGATTAAACCCCAGGCCCGCACGCTGGCGACAGACCGCGGGATTCGCTGCGTCGTGCTGGATTACGATGAAATGCGCGGCTTGGATTTCGATGCCGAAAATCGGCTGTTCTAAACCCCGTAAAACCTTTCCTGAAGCATGGTTTTACCCCGAAAGAAGGCCCGGAAAACGCCACGCACCCCGCTTGTGCCACGCATAACCTGTTCGGACTAGGGCGTCACAGAATCGGCTCTAATAGCCCCCGGTAGTGCCGGACTCCCAGCAATAGTTGTGCCAGTGGCGGCGAGCCCTCACCCCGGTGTCCACTCCAAAGGGCGCGTTCAGCGGCCAAGCCACGATATGCGGGGTATTCGCTTCGACAGCGTGCCCGCAACCGGGGCAGACGTAAGATTTCTGGCCGGCGCTGCCGGTCAGACTCTGGACGTGATATTCCTGCCCGCCACGCGTCACGACCCGCGGGACACTGGCGAGGCGCTGCATATCCAAGGGGCGATAGGGTTGACCGCGCCGTTTGGACTTTCGCTGACTGGGCACGGGCTAATCCGAAAAATTCTTTGGTACGGATGCCACCAGGGTGCCGTAGCGATACACCGAAAGCGGATAGAGATTCTCATCTGTGACCAGCAAATCCGCGCGTTTGCCCGTTGCAATTTCGCCGATGTTGGTCTGACCCAAAATACGGGCGCCCTGTACCGAGGCGCAGTACACCGCGTCAGTCAGTGGAATTCCCGCGCCTTTCCAGGCGCGGCGCACGATGTCTACCAGGTGCAAGTTTGGATCTTCCTGGACGGAGTTCGGTTCGCTCAAGGGCATGCCCGTGGCGGCGGTCGCGTTGCTGACAAACACTACTGAATCGCGTCCGACCAACTCAAACACGTTGCGCACGGCACTGAGGTCCACGTGCTCCCCGTCCGCAATCAGCTCCAGAATACAGCCGCCTCCGGCCGCGTCCGCCAGCAGCTCTAACATCGGGCCGGGGTGGCGATGGTGGAAGGGCTGCATCCCGTTAAAGAAGTGGGTCACCACGTAGCGGGGGCAACGCAGCTTTTCCGAGGGGGTCAGCCCCAGCTTTTCCCGCGTCCAGGCCGCGGCTCCACGCATAAATTCGGCGGAGGCGACCGTGTGTCCAAAGGCGGGAACCGCCCCGTTTTCAATCAAAACTTCCGCCACGGAACCGGAACCGATAGCGCGTTTGCCTTCCGGAGCCAGCGTCATCGATACCGTATGCCCGCGGGTAGTAATCATGAGTTCGCGGGTCAGGGCCGGGTTTGGCGGCTGGACTTGTGCAAAATCTTGGGACCCTAGGACGGCACGAGCCTGTTCCTCGCGTTCCTTGGCGCTGAGCCCTTCGGTCGGGAGGGAATCAGCGGGGGAGTCTCCGGGGAGCATCCCGGTCACACCCAACCGTCCCGACGCCAGGAACGGCCCTTCAAAGTGAATCCCGTCCAGTTCGCCTGCGTCACACAAATCTGCCATCATTTGGCCCTGTCGGCGCAGGTCCTCCGGGGAAGCTGTCGAGAGTGAACCGACCAGGGTGGTGGTGCCGTGTACCCGGTGCTCCCACACCGCGGTCATCATGGCTTCCACTGTGGCGGCGGTGGGGAAAGAGCTGCCCCCGCCTCCGTGGCAGTGGGTGTCGACCAGGCCCGGCAAAATGTAGCGCCCGTCAGTCGGGGAAGGTGCGGCCACGACTTCGGTACCGTAACCTGCCGCCTGCGCTTGGGGTGCTTCTCCCATCCACACTATGGAGTCCCCGTCAACAATGACAGCTCCATCAACGATTATGGAAGACGGCGTGACGATGCGCCCGCGTACTGCAAAAGGTTCACTCATGTTCCGATTATCGCATTTTTGCGCTGTTTCAAAGTAATTTTTTCGCTCCCTAGTCGTGTCGAGCATCTGCCGGGTGGCGACCGGTTCGGGCGGCTGACGCCGTGGACGCGATGCCGGCAGTGCCGGGTTGGGGGTAAAACTGTTCGGGTTTACCCGGTATTAGACGAAATCCTTTAAGATAAAACCATGCTGAACATGATTGCCCGCGACATTATCCCCGGACCGATTGGTCCTACGATGGTGCTGCTTCACGCTTTCCCGATGGATCACCGGATGTGGCTGCCTACCGCGGACCGCTTGGGTGGGGTGCCGCTGCTGATGGTGGATGCGCCCGGATTTGGCCAGACTCCGCCGATGATGGACACCCCCTCGCTGGACGCGTTTGCGGATGAAATCGTGGCAAACCTGGGCAAGTTCGGCATCGAACGCATTATTCCGGTAGGTAACTCGCTGGGCGGCTACGTGGCGCTCACCATTTTGGAACGTCACCCGGATGTCGTGGCCGGTCTGGGGCTGATTGGGACCCGGGCGGACGCGGATACGGTCAGCGAAAAAGCCGACCGGTTTGAAAACCTCATCACCATGCTGGCTGGGGACCGCGCGAGCCTGCTGACTCCTCAGATTGAATCCCAGTTCACCGCCTCGACCCGCCGGGCGCGCCCGGAAGTCGTGTCCGAGGCCGTGCAATGGTCCGAGGAAGCCTCCAACGAAGGAATTTCCTGGGCACAACGGGCTATGGCGGCGCGCCCGGACCAGATGGCGCTGCTGGAAAGTTTTGGCAAACCCGTCCTGGTCATGCGCGGTGAAGAGGACCCGGTCATTTCCCCCGAGCGTGCCGCCGCGATGGCTCAGGCCGCCCATACCGAGGTCGTGGAGGTCCACGAAACTTCGCACCTGGTGCCGATTGAAAATCCCGGTGCCGTCTCGCGCCGCCTGATGGCGCTGTACCCCCAGTGCATGTAAGCCGCGCGAAACCCCTCCAACCTGCGGCAACGCCCTTGTGAACGCTATCGGTAGCGTAACTCGAAACGCGACCGCAACGCCCTAGTCCGCGCTCATCGCCGTGACGGCATCGGAGGCGCCCAAGACCGAAATCTTTTGGTTTTGGCTGGGTTTGTTCGGCAGGTTAAATAGCACCACGACCGTGTGCGTTTCGGTCAAGGTCGAGGCCGCAGCCGTTTTCCCGGTGTAAGCCTGAGCCAGGGGGGAGAGCTGGAGTTTCCGGGGAGACTTCATGGTCAAGTCGTAGTTCAGAGCGGCCATGACCAGGGCTCCGCCGTCCGTAGTGCCCAGGGCGATACAGCCGTCAGCGCCCGGCCGCGCGGTCATAGTGACTTCCAAACCGCGGTTTTGCTGGGCGAGGGCGGAATAGTCCGTGCGCCGCTGGGCGAAAGTTGCGGCAAAAGAATCAATCGCGGTGTCAAAAACGTCCTTGGCGTTGTTGGGGTCGTTGAGGAAGTCCGCGTAAGTTTTCGCCAAGGCTCCCGGCGAAACCACAAAGTCTTTGGAATCTGCCCGGGGCGTGGGCGAGCCGACTTCGGGCTTGAAAGTCGCGGGGAAGTTGGCTTTGGGGAACAGTTTCGCGTAGCCCCACACCGCGTAGTTAGCGCGCGGCGAGGACTGGACAAAACCGAACACGTAGAGCGGCTGGCCTTCGACTGTGGGGGAAACCGTGTAGGCGTAGCGCGGCCAATCCGTAGCCTGCTGCACGACTGTGACCTGCGGATTCGCCAGTGGAAGCGCCCCCAGGTTGGCGCCGCGAGTCGTGTTCGTCATCAGGTATTCTCCGTTGCGCATACCCAGGGCCGGGTTCGTAAAACGGCTGGTCAGCTGTTGCCAGTCGCGAACGCCGTCCCCGGTTTGGGCCACGGCGTTGGCTTCGGCGGTGATTGCGGTGAAGCGTTGCTGGTCGATAGCGGGCGGTTCGTTGCCGCCGTTGGGGGAGGTCACGAGGGTGGGGGTGTAGGCGCAAGCGCTCAGGGCCAGGGCGGTCGCTCCGGCCGCAAGGAGGGTCGTCAGCTTATTCGTCATGGGAGGCCTCCGTTTCTGGGTCTGTTGCGTCGTCGCTCTCCGGTTGGTGCCGCCATTTTTTGCCACGTTTAGGCTGGTCAGATGCTTCTTCAGCCATGCGCAATGAGCGGCGTGTGGGGTGGACTGCCGGAATGACGCCGGTGTCCGTGGGGGCATCGCCGGTGACCGCGGAAGTGACCTGACTGGCGAGCTGGCGTGCCTGATCCTTTTCCAACGTATCCAAACGTTTGGCGCGCGAACGCCGTTCGGACAGCACCAGCAAGGCCAGGTAAGTCCCGATAGCTCCAGCGGCGATAATCCCCACGATGGTCATGAGGATAGCCGAGATGCTGGAGGGCTCATTTTTCAGTTTCCACTTCAGTTCCAACTGTGGTCCCGCCGCTTTGTCCGGGGGGTTGACCACGAAAGCGACCGCGCTCCATCGGTTATCGCTCAGTTGCCAGTTCAGAGAGGCGTGACCGGTGCCGCGAGCGCTTTGTTTCCAAATGTCTAAGGACGTTAGATCTGCCGCGTCGTTTTGGGCGGGGGACGCCAACTGTTGCAAACCACCCGGCAAAGTTTGTTCGCCAGGAGCAGAATTAGTTTTTTTCGCCTCGACGCTGCGGGAGGTGAGCAGATTATCGGCTTTGAAACCGGTCAGTTCCAAGTGATTGACCGATTTGGCAAAATCCATTGCATCTGTGGTCAGGGCGATTCCTAAAAAAACTTCCTGTTTTGCCGGCCCGGTAGCGCGAATCGTGACCTTTTCCCCGGTGGATTCCAACAGATTCTCTCCCGTCAGGACGATTGCCGACTTGGTCGGTTCGCTGTGAAACTCCACGTTGGCACTGGGACGCAGGAAAGTCAGGCGAGATATTCCAACAAAGGCCACCAAAAGTGAGACAATCAGCAGGGCAATGCTGAGATAGCGGGTGGTGCGATTCGATGACATGGGTCTCCTTGAGAATTTTGGAACCGGCTACCATTTACTTTAGCGAGATTGGCGGTTCACAGCGACTTAGCCATGTCATAAAGGTTCGTGTAAATGGTTAATCAGAGATTTTTTCGTTATAGACTTAGGGTATCGTTATACTAAGTTTGGCGGGGCAGGTTAATTTGCCCGTTGGTTGACGTCTTTAGGAGGACTCACAAGTGACCGAAGAGCAGACAGATTTTCCAATCGTGATGCGCGGGTACGACCGCGTTCAGGTTGACCTGCAGATTCAAACTTTAATGACGGCTTTGGCCGAGGCACGTCGTGAGGTAGAGACCCTTGACGCGCGTAACGCAACCCTGGCAGGGGATTTGGGTGAAGCTCAGCGCCGTCTAAAGGAAAGCGACAAGTCGAGTTATACCGGTCTGGGCGAACGCATCGAACAGTTGCTGCGTTCCGCTGAGGAACAGTCCACCACCGTTATTAATAAGGCGAACGCTGACGCGGAATCCTTGCTGGAAAAGACCCGTTCTAACACGCAGCGCCTGACTCAGCGCGCCGAAGCCGAAGCGGCTTCCATGCTGGCTGAGGCTCGCCGCGAAGCTGAGGAACGCACCACCCAGGCGGAAACCGAAGCGGAAACCGTGCTCACCAACGCGCAGCACCGCGCTGATGAACTGGTAGCCGCGGCGGAACGCGAAGCGGCCTCGCTGCGCGCCGAAGTGAACACTCAGGTCAACGACCTGCGCGCCACTGCTGACCGCGAAACCGAACTGCAGCGCGCCCAAGCCGAAAAGGATTACGTAGAAGCCCGGGTTAAGGCTGAACAGGAAACCACGGCTCTGCGCAACGAAGCGGCGACCGAGATTCAGGAACTGCGCGAAACCGCGACTGCCGAAGCCACCCAGGTGCGCGAACAGGCTCAGCAAATGGCTGAGAAGCTGCTGGTGGAAACCCGCGCCGAAGCCGACAAGATTATCTCCAACGCTCGCGCCGAAGCCGAGCGTCTGCGTGCCGAGTCCGAACAGGCTCGCCAAGACACCGAAACTGAGATTGCTTCCGCGCGTGCGGCCGCTCGTGAAGCCGACGCACAGGCTCACGAACAGGCTCGGGCCGAAACCTCCGCGATGGTTGCCACCGCGAAGGCGCAGGTCGCTGACGCTGAGAAGCACCTCGGCGAGACCTTGCAGCGTGCCGAGCGCCTGCTGACCGATACCGATGCCGTGGTGCGTCGCCGTCAAGAGGATGCCCGCCGTACTGCTGAGGCCACCATCTCGGCTGCGGAAGTCGAAGCGCAACAGCTGCGCGAAGCTGCTCGTGCCGAAGCTCAAGCCGAACGTGCCGCCGCCCAGCGCACGGTCGAAAAGCTGGAACGTCAGCGCGAATCCGTGGCGGCCTACCTCGACGAAATGCGTGGCCTGCTGGGGTCGCGTGCCGCCGATGCCATCTCAGGCTTGCAGGCTTTGGAAGAGGACGAAGAAACCCGCGAACCGGTAGAGTTGCCGGCCGATGTGGACGCTTACGCCCTGCCGGAAGAAGCCAGCGAATAACCTTTTTCATGACACCCCCAAGTTTTGGCGGTCCTGCGGGGCCGCCAAAACTACATTTTGCGCACATTTTTACCTAAATGCCACGACCACCACGTAGGATGGTACTGTGAAAGCAATACGACGATTTACTGTTCGCTCCGTCCTTCCCGAAAATTTGAAGCCAATTGGTACTTTGGCTCAAAATCTGCGCTGGTCCTGGCACCGGCCCTCCCGCGATTTCTTCGCGTCCTTAGATCCGCAAGTCTGGGAGGAAGTCGGCCACGACCCGGCGGCTTTCCTCGGTTCGGTTTCCGTCCAGAAACTGGACGAGCTCTCGGCAAACCAGGACATTGTGAACCAGGCTGCGGCTTTGGAACGCGACCTGGGCGATTACCTGGAAAAGCCGCAGTGGTTCCAGTCCCAGTTCAACAATGCCGACAAGCCCAGCGCGATTGGGTATTTCTCGGCTGAATTCGGCGTGACGGCCGTTTTGCCGCAGTACTCCGGCGGCCTGGGGATTTTGGCTGGCGACCACCTGAAGTCCGCCTCTGACCTGGGCGTTCCTATTATCGGCGTGGGCCTGCTCTACCAGGCTGGCTACTTCCGTCAATCCCTGACCCGCGAAGGCTGGCAGCGCGAATCCTACCCGGTCATCGACCCGGATAACATGCCGCTGACTCTGTTGCGCGAAGACGACGGCACCCCCGCGCTGGTGGAAGTGCCTTTGCCCGACCACCGCACCCTGTATGCCCAAGTGTGGGTCGCAAAAGTCGGCCGCATCGCCCTGCTGATGATGGACTCTGACGTGGCCAAGAACGATGAGGCCGCCCGCCTGGTGACCGACCGCCTTTACGGCGGGTCGAAAGATCATCGGATGGAACAGGAACTGTTGCTCGGTGTGGGCGGGGTGAAGGCCCTGCGCGCCTACAGCCGTTTGACCGGCGCGCCGACCCCCGAGGTCTATCACTGCAACGAAGGCCACGCCGGATTCATGGCGGTGGAACGTATCCGCGAGCTGATGACCGGCGAGGAACACCTCGACTTCGGCACGGCTATCGAAGCGGTGCGTTCCGGCACGCTGTTCACCACCCACACGCCGGTTCCCGCCGGTATCGACCGTTTCGACCGGTCCTTGGTGCAACGTTACCTGGCGCCAATCGAGATTCCCGGTGTGACGACCGACCAGCTGCTGGCTCTGGGTGCGGAAACGTACGAGGGTGGGGATCCCAACGTATTCAACATGGCGGTTTTGGGTTTGCGCATGGCGCGGATGGCCAACGGCGTGGCCCAGCTGCACGGCAACGTTTCGCGCGGCATGTTCCACCAGCTATGGCCTGGATTTGATGTCTCCGAGGTGCCCATCACCTCTATCACCAACGGTGTACATGGCCCGACCTGGACTGATGGTCGTTTGGCGCAGTTGGCTCGCGGTCACCAGGATCCTGGCGAGCACGTCAACACCTACCGGTGGGTGCGTCCGCCCGAGGAAGGCGGCGTCAGCGATGAGGAACTCTGGGAACTGCGCCGTGAACTGCGCGAACAGCTGGTTCTCGATGCTCGCCGGCGGGTGCGCGAATCCTGGCTGGAACGCGGGGCATCCCCGGCTGAGCTGGATTGGACGAATAAAATCCTCGACCCTGACGTCTTGACCATTGGTTTTGCCCGCCGCGTGCCGACTTACAAGCGTCTGACGCTGATGATTAATAACCCGGAGCGGATGGCGGCCATTTTGACGAATAAAGAACGTCCGGTGCAAATCATCGTGGCTGGGAAATCCCACCCGGACGATGAACAGGGCGTCAGCCTGATTCAGCGCCTGGTGGCTTTCGCTGACCAGTACGATGTGCGCGACCGCATCGCTTTCCTGCCCAACTACGACATGGACATGGCCCAAACCCTGATGCCCGGCGTGGACGTGTGGCTGAACAACCCGCTGCGTCCCTTGGAGGCCTCCGGGACTTCCGGCATGAAGTGCGCCATCAACGGCGCTTTAAACCTGTCCATCCTGGACGGCTGGTGGGACGAAATGTATGACGGCCGCAATGGCTGGGCCATCCCCACTGCTGACGGAGTCGACGACCCGGAGCGCCGCGACGCTATCGAGGCCGAAGGCCTGTACAACCTCATCGAGAACACGGTCGCCCCGCGCTTCTACGATCGAGACGCGAACGGAATTCCGCGCAACTGGATGGAAATGGTGCGCCACACGCTGGCGACCTTGGGTCCGCGTGTGCAGGCGCAGCGCATGGTTAGCGAGTACGTAGAAAACCTCTACACCCCGATTGCTGCTTCCAGCCGGGTGCTGAACAGCGCTGGTCATCAAGAGGCTCGTGAACTGGCGGCTTACAAGGCGCGGGTACGTTCGGGCTGGAATCAGGTCGCGGTGAAGCATGTCGTCTCCAAGGTTGGTGACGTGGCGACCGTGGGGGATAGCGCCTCATTCTTTGCTGATGTCCAGCTGGGGAACCTGCGTCCCGAGGATGTTGAGGTACAGCTGCTGCTGGGCCGTGTCACGACCAACGACGACCTGTCCGGCTTTGAGGTCCTGGCGATGCAGGCAGAACGCGAAGAAAACGGCGTGGTGTCCTACCGCTTGGAGACGCACCTGAACAACGCCGGTCCGCTGGGTTACCAAGTTCGCGTGGTGCCGAACCATCCGCTGATGGCCGGTTACACCGAACTGGGCCTGGTCACCAACGCCGAGCGTGCCGCCGATAACCCGGAGACGCACTACTTCTTCGGCAGCTAAGTTCGCCGGGTTTTGCCCGCTTTTTGCCCGGTCGGCTGGGATTCCCAGCCGACCGGGCTTTCTCTATGGCTGCGGGCGTTTGCGCCGCTGTTTGTTGGCGGGCTACTCGCCGGGTTGCGCCTAAAGGTGGAGAATAGCCGGGTAGCTGCCAATAATGGCAGCTACCCGGCTATTCTCCCCTTTTAATCCACTCGCGCCCCGAAACCCGGTAACAAACAGCCCCGAAATTCCTCGGATAACCCGCAATAAACCCTATTTAAACGGCTCGGTGTGCCATATATGGCACACCGAGCCAAATTAATAGGATTAACGCTCAGATTCCGGGGAATTGCGGCCAGGTGCGGGATTTTTCGCGAAAACCGGGCCAGTCGGCGCGGCAATGGAACGAACGGTCAAAAATTCGCCATACTGTCAGTTAGATGGATTGATTCGCGGAAAGGACCGGCGGTGGGGAAACCAAATCGCGTGGAAATAGTAGGGAAACTGGCGGAGCTGTTTCAGGCCCGGGGCTACACCGGCGCTGGCATGGCCGAGATTTCAGCGACGACCGGATTGGGGCGCGGCTCGCTGTACCACCTCTTTCCCGATGGTAAAGCTCAGATGATGCGCGAAGTCCTGGCGGCCGTGGAACACGACTTTCAAGCCGCCGTGGTCGCGCCGCTGGAATCGGGTGACATTGCCGGGATGTTCGCCGGAATCCTGACGTTCTTTGACCACGGCGAGAAACAGAGCATCTGGGGCAAGCTGGTCCATGATGCCGCGGCCCGCGACTTTGCCCCCGAGGTGCAGGAGCATTTCAACACGTGGCGAGCAGCACTGACGAAAGCCCTGCTCAGCCTGGGAGTGGATCGCGGCTTGGCAGCTTCTCTGTCCGAACGCACTCTGTCCGGGGTAGAGGGGACGCTCACCTTGGCGGCCGGTTTTGATGATGCGGGCGCGCTTTCCCGCGGCCTGCGCACTATGTCGGCTGAGGTCACGAATGCCATCTCTGCAGCTAGCGGGTCTGCAACCGGTTCAGCGGGGCGTCTGGCGCGCTCCCAGAAACCCACTGGGAAACCCGCCGCTGAGTCGACCGCTAAACCCGCGAACCGAGCCCCGCGAAAATCTGCCGCGAAATCTGCGTCAAAGAAGGCTAGTAAAGCAAAGTAGCCAGCTTCGAGCGCATCGCCGGAACTAGCGGATCGTCGCCCAAAATCGAGAAATATTCCACTAAACGTGTCCGGGCCGCGTCGCGGTCCTCGCCACTGGTTTCCGCCACGACACCCAGCAGCCGAGACATCGCCCCGGCGGCATCTCCCGCATTCATCTGGGCATCAGCGGCCTCGAGCTGCGCGGCTATCTCGCCGGTAGCAGCCTGAGCGCCCTGTCCAGCCTGGTCACCGGCAGGCTCCGCCGCTGAGCGTGCCTGCAACCGAACTTTCGCCAGCAGTTGCTCCACTTTGCTGGATTCGCCGGGGTTGGCTTTGAGGTAGTTCTCCAAAGTCTCGATGGCCTGGTCGTATTCGCCTTTGGCCTGAAGTTTCACCGCGGTTTCGATTTCCTCGGCTACCGCGGGCGGCGCGTCTGGGGCAGGCGTACCGGCCGCACCGGCTGCTCCGTCAGCAGCCCCAGCAGCCCCGGCCTCATCGGTCTGCACGCGACCCGTCACGCCTTCCTGCTCAGCTAACTCGATAACCTTGCTGATGACTTCCTGCACAGCCGAAGCGGGCAGAGCGCCGTTAAACAAAGGCGCGGGTTGCCCGTTCATCAGCAAGAACACGGCGGGAATGCTTTGGACTCGAAACGCTTGGCCGATGGCGGGGTTTTCGTCTATGTTGACCTTTGCTAAAGCCACTCGCCCGCCCGCCTTCGCTACGGCATTTTCCAGGACGGGACCGAGCTGGCGGCACGGGCCGCACCAGGGCGCCCACATGTCCAAAATGAACGGGACAGTCTGGGAAAGCTCCAGGAGCTGGGCAAACGTGTCGTCAGTGACGTCGCGCACCAGCGGCCCCGGAATAGTTTGCGCGGCAGCCGTCCCGCCCGCATCTGCGCCTCCAGCGAAACCGCCCGCACCAGCTTCGCTCCCTTGACCAGCGGGAATATCGTGCAGTTCTTCGGGAGCTATCATGGTGATGCCTCATCTTTCCTAAATCCGAGCGGTGCCAACAATGGCCGTATGCTGTTATTTAACCTGTTAAGTCTGGACTGTATCAAATCCAAGCGGGGAAAAATCGCCCAGCGCTTAAAACCGCCCCCGGCGCTGGCTGTGACAATTGGGGTTTGCGCGTCTGTGCCCCAGAGCCGCGACATTTGTCACAAGTGAGGGGCTTTGGTTGGGTTCGCCGCCGCGCCTGACCGGTGTGGCCCGCCTCGTCCGCTCGGCCCGGGGTCGCCCTGCCCGGCATTCCCCGTAGCCCTCGGCGCGTCCCCTCGAACCCTCCTAGACATAGCCGCGCCTAACCAAGGCAAGCCTTAGATTCGTTGAAATATAGCCGAAAACCTCGTAACTTGAAACAGTAAACTCAGCACCGAACGGGACAAGGGAGGCGACGCACCTTGAGCGAACAGTCGAGCCAAAACCCGGGCCAAGACCCAATCGAAGACCCAATCGATAACCCGATTGATAACCCGAACGAACCGGACGCAAAACACGACAAGTCGGCGGCGACTTCCTCGCGCCTAAACTGGCTTCGAGCTGCAGTCTTAGGCGCCAATGACGGCATTGTTTCGACCGCGGGCGTGGTTGTGGGCGTGGCGGCGGCGAACCCGGAAAACACGACCGCCATCGCGACCGCCGGCATCGCGGCCGTGGTCGCGGGGGCGCTGTCGATGGCGGCGGGCGAATATGTCTCGGTCTCCACCCAGCGCGACACGGAAAAAGCAGTGGTGGAAAAGGAACGCCGCCTGATTGCCGAGGACCCGGAAAAAGAATTCCAGGGCCTGGTGGAAAACTACATCGAAAAGGGCCTGACCCGCCAGACCGCAACCCTGGTCGCCCAGGAATACTCCGCCCACGATCCGGTAGAGGCCCACGTCCAGGCCCATTACGGCCTGAGTTCCGAGGAGTTCACTTCCCCCTGGGCGGCGGCGTTTTCCTCGGCGGTGTCCTTCACGGTCGGCGCGCTGGTGCCGCTGCTGGCGATTCTGCTGTTCAGCGGCTCGTGGAAAATCCAAGCCACATTCGTCATGGTGATGGTCGCGTTAGCGCTGGTCGGCTGGCTTTCGGCGTGGCGCGGCGAGGCCCCGCGGCTGCGCGCGGTCATCCGGGTCATGGTCGGGGGCGCCCTGGCGATGATTATCACCGGCGGGGTCGGCCACTTCTTGGGAGTCACTGTTTAGGGTCACAAGGGAGTGGCGGTGGGATTTTCGGTTAGCTCATGAAGTCGGTGAGTTGGGTTTTCGCCGGGTTCACAAGCGTGTTGCGCCGGGTTTCCCGGGTGATTCAGTCTCTTTGGGTGCCGGTGCGCTGGTTCGACCCGAGTGCTACCTTGGGCTTTACTAAAGCTGTAAATGCCCCACATTCAATGAATATAAATTCTGTGGTTATGCTTTAAGATTTAGACGTGAGCGAAACGACGAACTCTACGGGCAATTCCGACGCCAAGAAACCCGGGCGTCATTCCACTGCTAACACTCGTCCGGCCACGAAGCCGGCGGCGAAGCCCCCGGCTGACAAGCCGAGTAAGCCGACTGCCGCCCGCAAGACCCGGACTTCTGGCACAAAACCCGCGGCAAAGTCCTCGGGAAGCTCCGCGAAATCAACGAAGAAACCGGCTCCCGCGGCGGCCGCTAAAACCCCCGAAACCCCAGCCGCCGCAGCCAAAACTCCGGCAACCCCGGCAACCCTCGCGAACCTCTACCACCTGCCTGCGGACGCGGAACTAAACCGCGTGTCAGTCACCGAACTGCGTCCCACCGTAGAGGACGGGCTATTCCCGGCAAAAGCCGCGGTCGGCGAGCTGTTCCCAGTCCACGCCACCGTGTTTGTCGACGGGCATTCCCACTTCGGCGCCGACGCGGTGCTGCTGCGCCCCACCGACCCGAAACGCCGCGGCGAAGGGGGCTATGACCTCTATGCTCCGGCGGGCAGCCCCGAGGGCGCTCCCGACCCGGGGGATCCGGCCGCTTGGGAAGTCGTGGACCGCGCCCGGATGTATGAAATCGGCACTGGTGAAAACCAGTTTGAAGCCTGGCTCCAACCCGGCACCGTGGGACGTTACGCGTTTGCGGTCGAGTCTTGGATTGACCCTTATGGAACCTGGGTGCATGACGCCAACGTGAAAATCTCGGCGGGCATTGACGTGGAACTGACCCTGGAGGAAGGCGCCCGCCTGCTCGAACGTGCGATTGCGGGTGAGGCGAAACCGGCCTACGGTTCGGCTCGTGACACGGCCGCTCCCGCCGCCCCGCTGCCCGCGGCTGACGCGGCGGTGCTACAGGGTGCGATTGCGGGCTTGCGCGAGAAAAAGCGCCGTCCCAAGGTGCGTCTGTCGGCCGCCACAAATGAGCTGGTCGCAAACATTTTGGCGGAAAATCCGCTGCGGGATTTGGTGACGCGCACGAAACTGTGCCCGCTGCGGGTGGACCGGGCGCGTTCGGTGGCCGGAGCGTGGTACGAAATCTTCCCACGTTCCATCGGGTCCTATTACGGGTCGGACGGCCAGATCGTGCCGGGGACTTTGCGCACGGCCGCCGAGATTCTGCCCGAGGTTGCCGCTGACGGTTTCGATGTCATTTACCTCACTCCCGTCCACCCGATTGGGCATGCTTTCCGCAAAGGGCGCAACAACGCCCTTGAGGCCGGACCAAACGATCCCGGCTCGCCTTGGGCGATTGGTAACGAGGACGGCGGGCATGACGCGGTCGACCCGGCTTTGGGCGGGATTGAGGCGTTTGACGAGTTTGCGGCGGAGGCGAAACGTAATCACCTGGAGATTGCCTTGGACTTCGCCCTGCAGTGTTCCCCGGATCACCCGTGGGTAAAGTCGCACCCCGAGTGGTTTTCGGCCCGGGCTGACGGCTCGATTGCCTACGCCGAGAACCCGCCAAAGAAATACCAGGACATTTATCCCCTGAACTTTGATTACGACCCGGACGGGCTGTATACCGAAATCCGGCGGGTGATCGAGTTTTGGATTGACCACGGGGTCACGATTTTCCGCATGGATAACCCGCACACGAAGCCGGTGCGGTTCTGGCAGCGCTTGGCGGCTGACCTGCACCAAACCCATCCCGAAGTGGTCATGCTCTCCGAGGCGTTCACCGCTCCGGCGGTGATGCGCGGGCTGGCAAAAGCGGGGTTCCACCTGTCTTACACGTACTTTACGTGGCGCAACTCCAAGACCGAGCTGACCAAATACTTTGAGGAACTCGCTTATGAAACGGCCCACGTGTTGCGCCCGGCGCTGTTCCCCATGACCCCAGACATTTTGACCGACTACATGACGGCCGGGGTAGGGGCGTTCAAAGCCCGCGCCCTGCTGGCGGCCACGGCCGCTCCGACCTGGGGAATCCTCGGGGGTAGCTACGAGTTTTGCGAACACGTGCAGCGTCCCGGGGTCGAGGAAGTCATCGACAACCCGAAGTACGAGGTGAAAGTCTATGACTGGGCGGCGCGTGACAAGTACGGCATCGCCTCCCTGCTGCGCACCTTGAACGCGGCTCGATCCTCTCACCCGGCGCTGCTGCAGCTGCGCAACATCAAGTTCCACGCTGTTGAAAACGATGCCATCATCGCTTTTTCCAAGCATATTGATGCCGCGCATTCCCCGACCGGCCGGGCGGATACGGTGCTGGTCATCGTGAACCTCGACCCGCATAACACCCAAACCGGCTGGGTGCACCTGGATTTGCCGTCACTAGGGTTGTGCCCGGAGGAGTTCCCGGAGCTGGCCGCGCCCAGCGAGGGGCAGCGCCTGTTCGTGGTGCGCGATGAACTGACCGGCGGGGAATATACCTGGGGACGGGATAATTTTGTCCAGCTCAATCCCTATACCGGCCCCGGACATATTCTCAGCTTCAGCCCCATTCCCGACTGAACCCAAAACATCGCCTAGCAAAATATGAAAGAATTACCCCATGGCTAAAATCACCGTTTCCCCGGAACTTTTGAACCAGGTCGCCTACGCGAATTACTACTCCCCGCACTCGGTGCTGGGACCGCACTCGGACGGTGAGGACGTCACCATCCGCACCGTGCGTCACATGGCGCAAAGCGTCACCATCGTCACCGAGCACGGCGAATTCCCTGCTGAACACGAACAGGACGGGGTGTGGGTGGCCGTCATCCCGCACGCCGAAGTCGAAGACTACCGTGTGAAAGTGACCTACGGCGACCAAGAAGTGCTGGGGGACGACCCCTACCGCTTCCTGCCGACCTTGGGCGAAATGGACACCTACCTCATCTCCGAAGGCCGTCACGAGCGTCTGTGGGACGTTTTGGGTGCACATATTAAGGAGTACGAGGGTCCGCTCGGGGTCGTAAAGGGCGTGGCGTTCGCGGTGTGGGCGCCGAACGCACAAGCGGTGAAGGTCGTGGGGGACTTCAACTTTTGGGACGGGTCGGGGTGCGCGATGCGCAGCCTCGGCGCGTCAGGTGTGTGGGAGCTGTTCATTCCCGGTGTCGAGATTGGGGCGCGCTACAAGTACGACATCAAAGGCCCGGACGGGAACTGGCGGCAAAAGGCCGACCCGATGGCTCGCGCTACTGAAATCCCCCCCGCTACCGCCTCGGTCGTTACCGACAAATTCCACACCTGGAGCGACGACGAATGGATGGAACAGCGCGCCGCCAACGTGGAGGAACACCCGATTCACGCCCAGCCGATGAGTATCTACGAATGCCATGTCGGGTCTTGGAAAGAGGGCTACGGCTACCGTGACCTGGCCGAACACCTGGTGCCTTACGTTAAGGAAATGGGCTTTACCCACGTGGAGTTCATGCCCGTGGCGGAACACCCGTTCGGACCGTCCTGGGGGTATCAGTGCACGTCATACTTCGCTCCGACCGCCCGCTTCGGCACGCCTGACGACTTCCGCTACCTGGTCGATGTGCTGCACCAGAACGGGATTGGCGTCATTTTGGACTGGGTTCCGGCGCACTTCCCCAAGGACGACTGGGCGCTGGCCGGGTTTGATGGCACGGCCCTGTATGAGGATCCCGATCCGCAGCGCGGCCAGCACCCCGACTGGGGGACGCTGGTGTTCAACTACGGTCGGCGCGAAGTGAAGAACTTCCTGGTCGCCAACGCCCTGTACTGGATGGAGGAGTTCCATATCGACGGCCTGCGGGTGGACGCGGTGGCGTCGATGCTCTACCTGGATTATTCACGCAAAGAGGGCCAGTGGCACCCGAACCAGTATGGCGGGCGGGAAAACCTCGAGGCCATCAGCCTGCTGCAAGAAGTGACCGCGACCTGCTATCGGGTTTGCCCAGGTACCGTCATGATTGCCGAGGAATCGACCGCGTGGCCCGGCGTCACCCAGCCGACTTCCGAGGGCGGCCTGGGCTTTGGTTTCAAGTGGAACATGGGCTGGATGAACGACACTCTGCGCTACTTGGCGGAGGACCCGGTCAACCGCAAGTGGCACCACAACGAGCTGACGTTTAGCCTGGTCTACGCGTTTTCAGAAAACTTTGTCCTGCCGCTGTCCCACGATGAGGTCGTGCATGGCAAAGGCTCCCTGCTGTCAAAGATGCCCGGCGATTACTGGCGCCAGCTGGCCGGATTGCGCCTGCTGTTTGCTTACCAGTGGACGCATCCGGGCAAGCAGCTCATCTTCATGGGCTCCGAGTTTGGCCAGGGCGCGGAATGGAATTCGGGGGCGTCCCTGGATTGGTGGCACTTGGACATTCCCGAGCATCAGGGGATTCGCCAGCTGGTCACCGATTTGAACCACCTGTATGTGTCCAACCCGGCGCTGTGGTGTGATGATTATCGCGGGTTCGAGTGGATTGAGCCCAGCGATGCCGACCACAATTTGATTACCTATCTGCGCCGCTCCGTGGCGGAATCGGACCCCTCGGGGATTGATTCGGGCCATCTGTTGGCGGTAGTGGCGAACTTTAGCGGCAACCCCCACGATCCGTTCCGGGTCGGCCTGCCGTTTGCCGGCAAGTGGGACGAGGTGCTAAACACGGACGCCGAAGTTTACGGCGGTTCCGGCGTGGGCAACTTGGGCCAGGTCACGGCCGAAGAGATTCCCTGGAACAACCGGCCCTGTTCTGTGTCTTTGCGCATTCCCCCGCTGGGGGTCGTGATTCTGCGCCCCGCCGAGGATAACCCGTACCGCCCGCGCTAGGGGTTCAGTTCACAAGGGCGTTGCGGCGACCATCGTGGGAGCCGAATGATTGGAATTCCGCTCGCCCGCGGTAGGTTTTCGTTTCACGAGAGTGTTGCGCCGGGAAACTCCGTGTACACCAATGAGCGGTGTGGCTATTGATACGTCCGTGTATCGAGGGAAGCCCGGAAGTCATCTTCATTCATAGAGGTGGTCCAAATCCGGTGTTCGGTGCGGATTGACCCCTGTGTCCATTTGACTGTAGGTGAAAACCATTTGACGGTTTCTATCTTTGCCATCCCATAAGAGTACGCTTCGTCAACCGCCGGAGCTAGGTCTGTATCTCGTGAAGCGAGCACGACCACATCGTAGTTGCCGCTTCGTGCCAGTCGGCAAAGCGTGAGAGCGCACAGCACGTCTACACCTTTTTCTTGTGCTGAACTCCATATTGGCCGCTTCTTACCGTCAATGTACTCATTCTTGTATTTCAGTGGCCTTAAGGTCACTTGAACGATTCCGTTACCCTCTTGCTCCCAGTAATATTTTTGTGCCTGGTTGCGCCGATAGCCCTCTTTGGGATCTTCCCTTAGGGGCAGACCACGAAACACGTCTACACGCGCTAGTCTGACATGATCATTAGGGTCTTGCAGTGAAGCGTTTTTGACCGCAGCGAGTCGTTGTCCAAATTTCAAAGGTGAAATCAGCGCGTCCTCTTTTGGACTATTGGGAAGAAAAACATCAGCGGCCGTCATGTGGACGTTTTGGTAATCAATTACTACGGCCATAGATTTCATCTGATTCCCCTGCGATAAGAGTAAACCCCGCCAGTCCGAAGACGACGGGGAACTATACAACAAGGCTATATCAAAGTGTCAGATCCGTCAATAAAATTGGGACTTTTTGTTGAAATATGAGCGATAGCGGCGGGCCGGCGTTGTGCGTGCGCAGTGGTTGTGGGGTACTACCAGTGCGTTTGGAGCAACGTGTAAAGAATTTCCGAATTTCTTTACACGTTTTTCTGACGTGTAAAACTGTTTTACACGTCGGGCCTCCCGTTCGGTTCTCCGGGGAATGTGAAGCCTCGATTCTCGAGGTAGGTGCACGAATGACCGATTTCGCTGGGAAATTTCGATGATTGCCCGCGTGGGTTTCACCAAAGTCGCAGTTAGTAGCGATTTGCGGTCCGGGAGCCAGGTCACGAGGGCGGTGAAATCGGTCGTTTGTGCAAGCAACAGTGCAAATCGGGCGTTGCTTGCCATTGAAAGCTGCGAGGAAATCGCTAATCTGCCCATAATATAAGTTATCCACAAGTAGCAAAAACTTACTTGCATAATCTAACAATATGTACCATCATCAAATGCATGAGTGACACGGTGCAGGATTATTTGAAAGACCAGGGTGGGGTAACCACGATGGGTGCAGCAATCAAAGCCACCAGCAGGCAGAAAGTCAAACGTGCGTTAGAGTCGGAACTGGTTCTGCGCCAAGGACGCAGCACGCTATTTCTACCGTCTGTTGATTCTCGAGTCGTTGCGGCATTTGTTCATGGAGGCTGTCTGACTTGTGTGAGCGCCTTAGAAATAATGGGGGTTGGTCTTTGGGAGCATCCTGAGCATATTCACTTGGCAGTGAGTAAGGACTACCACAGTCGCCATTCCAGCAAGGTCGTGTTGCATCGCGAGAAATGGCTGAATTCCCCGCAAAGTAGATACTGGCAGGTCTTGCCGGCGGACTGCCGAGAACCCCATGCGGAAGATTGTTATTCCAGCCCGTATTTATCGAGCCCGATTCACGCGACTCTCCGAGCTTTACAATGTGTGCAAACCCATCTGGAGAGAGTGGTGCTACTGGATTCGGTTTTAAACAAACGCCTGGTAAATCGCGAGATTCTGGAAAATGCCGCCGCTCACCTTCGTCGCTCAGCGATTCAGGCAGCCCTAAAGGATTGCGATGCCGCAGCCCGGTCGCCACTGGAAACAGTCGGCCGTTTACAGTTGCGGGAGCGGCTCGACGCGGAAGTTAAAACGGGGGTGACGTTAAAAGGCATAGGTGAGGTGGATTTTTTAATCGGGAACCTAATCGTGGAATTTGATGGCTACGAATACCACTGCGGTCGTGCCGAGTTTGACAAAGATCGCGCTCGATCCCGAGAAGCATTGCTGCGCGGTTTCAACACCATGCGTTTTACGTATAACGACGTGATAAGCGGTCGGTTCTTGGAACCAATACAGCGTTACTTAGTCAGGGGGTTGCACGAATGACCGATTTCGCCTGGGATTTCGGGTGATTGCCCGCAGGGGTTTCGACAAAGTCGCAGGTAGCGGCGTTTTTCGGTCCGGGAGCCAGGTCACGTAGGCGGTGAAATTGGTCACTCGTGTCGGGTAGCCCTGCTCTGAACCCACATATGTGACCTAAATCACACTCGATTTTCGAGGTTTCGTGTAAGATTGCTCGAAGCCTTTACATATACAGGGTGTTAGCAAGGTGCCAACGTGGCTCGAGACAAACAGTCATGAGGTGCGGATGGTTCCTTGGTTCCGGGAAATCCCGGAAGCGTGAGGCTCGAAAGTGGCGTAAAAACGCGACTCAAGGCCTCTCGCATTATTGACAGAACACTTGGGTGGTGTAAACTTTTCCCGGGTGCTTCCGTCCTGGATCACCTGGGTGGTTTAAAAAATTCCACCCTTTATTACCCAGAAGAAGGGTTTTTTTGAAGATGAATTTGAAGAAGAAGTTTGTGATTGGTGCTGCTTCGGTGGCGCTGGTTGCTGGCATGGGTGGCGTAGCTGCTCCGGCGGCTGTGGCTGATACCTCTTTGCCGGGTTCCATCATGAAGTTGGAGCGTCTCGGTGGTTTGGATCGTGTTCAGACTTCGTTGAAGGTTGCTAAGGCTGAGTTTGGCACGAAGGCTCCGGAACGTTTGTACATTGTTTCCGCTGCTGATGGGAACATGGTTGACGCGGCTACGGCTGGTATGTTGACTGATGGCCCGATTGTGTTTGTTTACAATAACTCTTACGTGGCTACTGCTGTTGGTAAGGACGTCGCGGCGAATATTGCTGGGATTAAAGAGGTTGTGGCTATTGGCGGCGATGGTGTTATCTCGGATAGCACTTTGAACGCGGTCAAGGACGCGATGAAGGTTAAGAAGACTTCTCGTTTGGCTGGTAAGGATCGTTACGAGACTTCCGTGGCGATTGCTGACTACATTTACACCCAGTCCATCAAGGGTGATAAGAGCTTCGCTGACCGTACCTCTGGTTCTGGTAACTTCTTGATGAATGCTTACCTGGCTAACGGCGCTAACGAGCACGTGGTTGACTCGATGGTGGCTGGCACTCTGGACGATGGCGCTATCCTGCTGGTTCAGCCTGATGGTAAGATTCCTGAGGTCGTGGCTGAGTTCATTAAGAAGGCTTTGCCGACTCAGTTCTCTGCTCTGGGTGGTACCGGTGCTGTGAGTGACGCGACCGTGAACGAGGCCTGGGTTATCAAGGCTTTGGGTAACAAGTGGGAGACCTCTTACAGCATTCCTAACTTGCGTGAAAAGATTGACGAGCTGAACTTCCTGATTGATGGCGTGAAGGATCAGACCGGCACTAACCTGTCTGATAAGGCTACTTTCGGTGGTTTGAAGCACGTAGTTGAGGCTGCTTCGGCTAACTACGATTCTTGGGCTAACGCAGTTTCTAATGAGAAACAGCAGATTTCTAACTGGTTTGTGAACAACACGGGTAAAACCCCTGCGGAGGCTTACGCCGGAATCCAGACTAACCTGGAGAACTTGTACGGTACCGGTGTCGTTACAGATGACCCGAAGTTCTATAACCTTGATGCTAATAAGAAGGCTAAGAGCGTGAACTACGAGGCTATCGAGGCGACCCAGACTTACAAGGATGCTGTCAAGAAGGCTACCGATGAGCTGGACAAGGTTTGGGCTGATGAGAAGCATCAGGGCACTATCGCCGATGCGATTGCGGTAGCTTCCCAAAAGCACAAGACGGCTGCCTCGGGTGTGACTAATCAGTTTGCTCAGATTGCGGAAGTTGCTAAGTACACTTTGGACAATGACAAGAAGTGGTTGGACACGGTAGAAAAGCAGCGTGCGTCTCTGAAGGCTGAATGGCGTACCGAGTTCGATAAGATTGCCCCGAAGACCGTGCAGCGTTTCGGTGGTGCGGATCGTTTCGAGACCGCTCAGCTGATTGCTAACTGGTTCTCTAAGTACCATGTGGTCGAGGCGGCTTACGTGGCTAACGGTACTCGTCTGGCTGACTCCCTCGCGGCTGGTCAGCTGACTGGTGGCCCGATCCTTCTGGTGCGTAACGACACCAAGATTCCTGAGTTCACCACTAACGTGGCTACCCACCTGCTGTGCTGGAACGGTAAACCGATCAAGGTTTCCGCTATCGGTGGTGAAGGCGTAGTCTCCGACGACGTCCTGTCCACCATGGTCGACCTCATCGGCACCAAGTCCGTATGCAAGGTCAAGACCCCTGATGCTAAGACCATCGTGGGTGGTACCTGGACGGCTCAGGCTGAGGTTGCTGATTCCGCAGCATTCAGCACTGCGAATATTCAGTTCGCTGCTCCGACCGATCCGACCTCCGGCGTTACCTACGCCTTGGTCTCTAATACCCCGTCTTACACCGGTAGTGCCACTGCTGCTAACGTGACCGCCGCCATTGATAGCAATGCTGGCACGATTACTCTGACCGGCGGCAACGGCGCTGGTGCGGCTAACGCTGGTACTTACACCTGGAAGGTTAAGATGAGCGCGCCCGGTTACGCCGATAAGACCGTCGACGTTACCGTGAAGGCTAACTAACCTAACTGAAACCTTTACGGTTTCAAAGATAACTTCATAAAAGTCTGGCCCCGGTAGTTACCTACCGGGGCCAGACTTTTATGAAGTTTTACCTAACGAAACCTGTTAGGGCTTGGTAACGTCAACCTCGACCTGCTGAGTGGTCGTGCCGGAAATGGTTCCAGCCTTAGACGCGACTACAGTCACAGTCACTGCACCCTTGATTACTGCACCGGTAGTCGGAGTGGCAGGATCGCCAGTTCCTTCGGCAGCAGTAACAGTGATGGTGTCGCCGGTCTGAGCCACGGTGAAGGTCAACCCTTCGGTAGCGTGAGTACCCGTCGCATTCAAGGAAGCCGGGTACACGGTGACCGTGTAGTTTACGTCAGCATCGTAGTTATCAATCTTGATCTTCGCGGTATCCGTGGTGCCAGTCGTGATGTCCGCATCAGCGGTATCGAGACTCAGTTTGGCAGCAGTGGTAGCAATCTTGCTATCTTTGCCGACAGCGCAGTTAGCGCCGGTCACAGCCTGATCCACGATGGAGGTAAGGGCAGCGTCAGTTAGCACACCGGTGCCGCCGATACCGTACACGGACAGGTTGTGGGTCTTGTCAGACCAGCAAACCAGGTTAGAAGCCACAGCCTTGGTGAAGTCCGGCAGATCCTTGGCAGAAGCCTCGTTACCACGCACCAACAAGATCGGGCCCTGAGTCAACTGGCCAGCGGCCAGGGAGTCAGCCAGGCGAGTACCGTTAGCTACGTATGCTTCAAAGAAACGCCAATCCTTGACCTTATTTGTAGTGCCGACCCGGCTGTACAGCTGAGCGCCGTAGTTCTTGGCCCACTTGTTCGCGATCAGTTGAGCGGTCTCGAAACGATCCTTACCACCCAGACGCAGTTCGGTCTTCGGAGCAATCTTGTCCAACTCATTGTTCAACTTGCCCTGCAGTTCAGCCAACTGAGCCTGAGACTGCTTGAGCCATTCCATATCAGTGTCATAAGTGAACTTAGCCAGTTCAGCCACCATAGCCAACGGAACGGCCTTGTAAACATCTGCATCCTCGACAGAGGTAGCGTTGTCAGGACCAGCCGGATCAGACGGGGAAACCTGGGAAGCGATAGCCGCCTTGTTAGTCAACTGTGCGTGCAAGGTGGGATCCTGCTTGATAGTAGTCCACAAATCAACCAGGTCCTTCTTGGCAGGCTTCAACAGATTCTGGTAAGCCGTCGAGTTAGCAATGGCCGCCCAGTTTACATCCGTGAATTTACCGTTCGACTCGTTGTCAGCCTTTAAGAAGCCTTCCAAGTCCGCGTCAGAAATTCCATCGGGAATCACAGTCTTGCCGTAAACCTTCTGCAGATTCTGCAGCTGATCGTGCTTGAAATCAGCAGAAGTGAAAGAGTAACCCTTAGCAGCCATCCAGGTCTTAATCGGAGCCTGCGCGTTGGACAGATGCAGATTCCACTGGGCAGTCTGGGTCGAAGCCATCTTTACCACAAAGTTCAAACCGCCGAAGTTCACCTTGTCGTCCATGTCAATGGTCGGGCTCGTCTTTGCATTATCACCACCATTAACCAGCCAGTCCAGCTTCTTAACCTTCTCGTCCAGGTTAGGAATCGTAGAAGACGAATCCCACTTGTTAGCCAGAGCCTTAATCACCCAAGCGTCCTGAATGGCCTTATCCGGAACCGTGGCAGCCCCACCCAAAGCAGAGAACTGAGCCGGCAAAGTCTTCTTAATGAACTCCGCCACGACCTCAGGGATAGTCCCATCAGCATTTACCAGCACGATAACACCATCATCCAGGGTGCCAGCCACCATGGAATCAACCACGTGGTCATTCGCGCCGTTAGCGATGTACATGGTACCCAGAACACCACTGTCAGATGCGCGGTTCATGTAAACCGGGTTCTTCTTCACGACATCCTGATTGTAAATATAGTCGGCGATAGCCACGGAAGTCTCGTAACGATCCTTGCCACCCAAGCGGGAAGTCGTGGTCACCGTAGGAATCTGATCCTTTACAGCCTTCAGTGTGTTATCGCTGATAACACCCTCGCCACCGATAGCCACAACCTCCTCAATAGCATTGAAACCATTGTTCTCATGCTTCGGGTTGCTAAAGAACTGGCCAACCGCGGAAGCCACGTAAGAGTTGTTGTACACGAAAGCAATCGGGCCATCATTCAACATACCAGCCGCAGCCGCGTCAACCATGTTCGCATCCGCCGCAGACACAATGTACAAACGGGTAGGACGCTTATCATCATAGAAACGCATGGTAGACACGTCGCCAGAGTTAATCTTGCCATCACGCTTGCCGAACTCGTGCGCCGCAACTTCCAGGGAGGTAGACACACGATCCATGCCCGCCAAACGACCCAGCACGGAAATCGAGCCAGGCAAAGACGGAGCAGCCACAGCCGCCGGAGCAGCCACGCCACCCATGCCAGCAACCAGCGCCACCGAAGCAGCACCAATCACAAACTTCTTCTTCAAATTCATCTTCAAAAAAACCCTTCTTCTGGGTAATAAAGGGTGGAATTTTGGTCAGATGAGTTGAAAAGTGCCGCTGGGGCACGTTGAAAAACCTCGCAGATTCAACGATTGCGGGGCAGTATGGCGGCGTCAGTTTCAATTCTACTCGGGGCTCATTGGACGTTTTGAGGGCTCTGGGAGCAGCTTCGCGAGGGGTGTGGCCGGGACTTAAACGCGGGTATTGACCATCAGGTATGTGCCTAAAGGGGGAGAATAGCCGGGTAGCTGCCAATAATGGCAGCTACCCGGCTATTCTCCCCATATAATCCCAGATTAAAACCGTGCGTTATTGTAAATGGGTATTCTGCGGGTGATTTTTGGCCATTTTTCTAAATCTCGACGCTTCGAAACGCTGTTCCGAGGACCGGTATGACTGAAAAAATGTGGCGTATTTCCAAGGGTTGTGGCACTGTGCCGCCGCGGACGAGTAGGGCTGGAATCGAGAATTCCAGCCGCGATACCCCAAATGTCCAAAATTACACTTGTGAAGTTTCGGCTGGCACCGCTGTAAAACCCCTGGATTCCAGCTTTTTTGAAGGCTTTGCATCCTAGGGAATCCAGCGACATCGAGAAATCCCAGCTAACTTTATCGGACACCTGGTATTCCAGCTCGACCGCGCCGACTCCAGCTCGACCGCGCCTACTCGAGCGCCGATTACAGCACCGGCTCCATTGTCAACCCCACCGCCAACTCCAGAACTGACTCAGACTCCGCTCCTAGCTCCTTTGCCAGCATCAACCCAGTTGCAAGCGGTATTGCAACCCTTCGACACATTCACCTGCCAATCGCCGGGATGCCCTTAAACCTTGGGTGGAACGCGGTGTCGGCGCCTGTGCAAAATAGCGCTCAGCCTCTGTCTCGTGCTCTCCCATTCGTGCCAAATCTGGTGGTAGCTCAGCCTGGTAGTCAGATATCCAGCGGCGGTGTTCGACAAATCCCGTTCGCGGTCAACCTCAAATGCGTTGGGTTTGTCATGAAACTCCCTCCCGTCGCATTCCACTATCCACGAGTTGCCGACCAGCAAGTCTACCCATCCGGGCGCAGTCCGGTTCTGGGTATGCACGCTGACTCCGCGGCGCTGGAAAAATAACCTGACCCGAGTTTCGCTGCCAGACTGTGCCCCGCGGTCGAGGAACCGGTAGGTCGCCATTTTGTCCTTTTGTACTCGCGATGCCAGATGTTTCGCCTGGTCGTAGCCGATATGCCCCAGCTGCAGAGCCGATTCCAGCACAATCAACCCCGTTTCGGCATCGTGATGGCGCATGGCTTGGTACAGGCAGTCTTCCAAGTCAAACACGGGGGAGTGCGGGTGAGTGGCGCAGCGGTGGAATTCGGTGAATTCCGCGGCGGGCAGAGTGGCGTTGCCCGGCAAGATTACGTGTGTTTTGGCTTGGTAGGGAACCCAGAGGCCATACTTTGCGCACCCGGATAGACATCCCAGCCTACCTCCGAGTTCCAGCGCGCGGACGACATCCGGGTCGGCATCCGGCCCGGCATACCAGCCGCGCATAATTCGCCGCAGGTTTCCGGCCTTAACCAAAGCCTTAATTTGCCGCTTCGTGTACCCTGTGAGCAGCTGTTTTGCCGTGTAAACCCCATAGTTTTTCGTTTTCATAACCCCACCTTGCGGTGCGGCTGGGAACGAAATCAACGCCGATTCAGATTACCTGTGGAAAACCCTGTTTCCCACAACCCTGTGCCTAAAGGGGGAGAATAGCCGGGTAGCTGCCAGTATTGGCAGCTACCCGGCGATTCTCCCCGTATAAATCCAATTAAAAATTTACCTTGGCAAAATACTTGGCAAATCCCACCTCGTTTTCCTGTCCTTCCCTAAATCCCCAGGCCGATGCCGCCAGTCCCTCGGGGCACCGGCTTGGAAACCTCGTTTCCCGCGCGGTAGCTTGGAAAAGTGAGGCGGAAACAAAAGATTGCACTGGCATTTGTACTGGCGACCCCCATTTTTGGGGTCACCACGGCAGAGGCGCTCACCGGGGATTTCAGCGGGGTTGGAAGCATTATCACCGGGATTCTCACGTCGACGAGTTCCCCCAGCACCGGTACCGACTCGAGCGCAACAGGCTCCGATTCTTCCGGCCAAACCAGATCCACCAGTTCTCACAGTTCATCGTATTCTTACGGTTCTGACTCTTACGCTTATTCCTCCCCGAAGCCCACTTACAACATTGTCGACATGGAAACCAAGTATGACCCGGAGTTCAGCACGTTGACGGTGACGGATCCGAAAACAAAAAAAGTCGTGGATACGATTTATTTCGACGACCTGGACTTTTTGAGCAATGCCACCGCGGCCATTGACCAAGAAACCCTGACCGAATCAATCCAGGAAAAAATCGAGCCTCCGACTCCGGCGATGGAGCCGCCTTCGGCCAACGTGGCTGTGGGCAAGGATGTCTACGCCCATGTCGAGGTCGACCCCCAACAGTTCCAGGAAAACGTAGCGGGCCAGGATGTCAATATCTCAGTTGAACCCGCGAGCTTCGAGTGGGATTGGGGTGACGGCGAAACCACGGATTCCGGCGCAGATGCGGGCGCGCCCTGGCCGAACGGCACGGTCACCCACAAATATCAACATGTCGGCCGCTATGCGATTACCTGCCGGATTCACTGGCGGGGCACCTGGGCTATTGGGAAAGGCGCGCCTCAGGAAATTCCCGGCGACATCGTCACCGAAAGTACCTCCCCCGAGTTCTTTGTGAAATACCTGGTTTCCTACCTTTCCTAAATGCCAATTCACGTCAACCCTTGCATTCCGAACACTTCCGGGGCCACGGGCAAAAAATCTCTCCCCCCGAGTCGCCTCGCGGGTAAAGAGATGTTACTAAAATCGGGGTAGGATTCGAATCACTGGGCCACGGCCACGCAATCCCTAAATCACCCCATCGGAGAGGAATCTGTAATGGTAGACCAGCCGAAATATCCCGGCAAAGTGGAAGTTATCAACGGCAATGGTGCGGTTGCCCGCGTAATGAACATGGTGTGCGGGGGTGTCATCGGCTATCCCATCACGCCTTCAACGGAAATCTCAGAGACCTTCGAAGCCGCGGTGGCGGCAGGTCAAAAGAACGTGTGGGGCCAGCACCCCTTCTTCTTTGAGCCGGAGGGCGAGCACTCCGCCCAGTCCGGGGCGATGGGTGCGGCCCTGACCGGCGGTAAGTTCATCTCGAACGCCTCCAGCTCGCAAGGTATCCTCTATGGCTTGGAGTCACATTATGTCACTGTCGGCAAGCGCATCGGCGGTTTCGTGCTGCAGGTCGCGGCGCGCGTTGTCTCCCGCCACTCGCTGAACGTGATGGGCGGCCACGACGACGTATATGCCCTGCTCCCAGCCGGTTACACGGTCCTGTTTGGGGCGAACCCGGAGGAGGCCGCGAACCTGGCGCTGATTTCTTACCGCGCCTCGTCGCTGTCCTTGATTCCCGTGGCGAACTGCATGGACGGTTTCGCGACTTCCCACATGATGAGCGAAGCGCGCCTGCCGGAAGCCGACCTGGTTAAGGAATACTTGGGCGACCCCAAGGGCTACATTCCCTGCCCCACTGCCGCTCAGGAAATCTTGTTTGGTGCCAAAGGTCGGGTTTTCCAGTTTGGTCAGTTCCTGGAGAGCAAAAGGTCGGTGCTGGCGCCTGCCTCCCTCGAGGCGCTGCGGTCGTTCCTGAACTGCGCCGATAACGCCGACGCCATCGAAAATGACTGCTGCGGGGAGCTATTTGACCGAGAAATCGCGGGGCATCTGCCCGCGGCGGAAGTCGCCAAGTGGCGCCGCCAGTGGGTCAACGCTCCGGCGCGAGGCACCCGCAAACTTATCCCCTCCCTGGTGGATGTGGACAATCCGGGCTTGACCGGGCCGGTGCAAAACCAGCCGGATTTCCAAGCCGGGGTGGCCGACCACCGCACCCACTTTGTGGCGGACGTGCCGCGCCTAGTGCGTCAGGCGATGGACGAATATAACGCCCTGACCGGCAGCGATTACGCCCCGGTGAAAACCTTTAACTGCGAGGACGCCGACTTCATCATGGTCGGTGTCGGCTCGATTTGCGAGGACGTGCGGGCGGTACTGCCGTACTTGCGGGAACGGGGTCTCAAGGTCGGTCTGGTCCAGATTGTCATGTTGCAGCCGTTCCCGGAGGCCGAGTTGGTGGCGGCTCTCAAGGGCGCGAAAGCCGTGACGGTGTTGGAGCGTTCCGACCAGGCGGCCTTGACTAAGTTCGTCAACGGCGCCCTGGTGAAAGCCGGGCAAAACGCGGGGGCCGCCAAGCGTGACCTGCCCGCGCGCTACCCCAATATTCCGGCGGTGAAAACCGGGGAAATGCCCCAGCTGTCCACCGGATTCTTTGGCTTGGGTGGCCACGATGTCCAGCCGCGCCACCTCATCGCCACGTTCAAAGCGATGCAGGCCGGCGATCTGGCTCCCGAGTTCTATATCGGCTCGACCTTCTTTGCCGATGACGCAACCGGGGAACAAAAGGCGATGCAGGACCGGCTGCGCGAAGCCTACCCGGAAACCGCCAAAATGGCCCTTCACCTGGAAGAAAACCCGAAAGACCTGCTGCCCAAGGAAGCGATGCGGATTCGATTCCACTCGGTGGGCGGCTACGGCACGATTGCGACCGGCAAACTGCTGGCCGACATTTTGGCTGAAATGCTGCACTTGCACAGCAAAGCCGCCCCGAAGTACGGTTCGGAAAAATCGGGGGCGGCCACGAACTACTACATCACGTTGAGCCCGGAAACCATCAGGATTACGAACGCCGAGCTGGAGGACGTAGAGATTGTGGTCAGCCCGGATCATATGGTGTTTGCCCACACGAACCCGTTGAAGGGTCTGGCCGAGGGCGGGACGTTCATCTTGCAGTCTGACAAAACTCCCGCCGAGCTGTGGGCGAGCCTGCCGCGCCGGGCGAAACAAATCATTCGGGATCGGCACATTAACCTGTTTATCCTCGACGCGTTCGGGGTCGCGCTGAAGCACGCCCCGGATCCGGGCCTGCAAACCCGCATGATGGGCGTGGCTTTCATCGGGGCTATCGCCACCAAGGTCGACCGGATTGCTTCCGGGGCCAGCGAAGCGGATATGTTGGCCAAGATTCGCGAACAGATTGAGCACAAGTTCGGGGCGAAAGGCCCGGCGATTGTGGAAGCGAATATGGCGGTGGTCAAGGACGGGGCGGCCGCGACGCAAAAGGTCGATTGGGAACAGCTCGACGCCGACCCGGGTGTGTCTGGTGACGCGGGCGCGGCTCAGGGCGGCGAATCTGCCCAGGCTCGCCCAGTTTTGGACGCCTCCCTGTCAGCCATGATGTGCCAGCGTGGCTCCACCGGTTGCGCGCTGACTGCCGGGCTGTTTGACCGGGATTATTTCCACCGGGTCGTGGCGGAACCATTTGCCCAGGGCACCATCAGCGAAGCTCCGGTTTACCCCGGCACCGGCTACTTCCTGCCCCCGGCGTCCTCGGCTACAAAGGACAAGGGTCTGTTCCGCCGGACCATCCCGGTGTTCGAGGCGAGCTTGTGTACCGGCTGTATGGAATGTGCCCTGGCCTGCCCTGACGGGGCGATCCCTAACACGGTGTTTGGTATCGACACCTTGCTTCAGACGGCGATAGATCAGTCGGGCGAGGCCGGTGCCAGCCTGAAATCGCAGGTGGACGCCATTGCCGGGGCGATGCGTGCCGCGTTGCTGGACACGAAGGACCGCCCGGAAATCGCTGACGTCTTTACCGCGGCTGCGACCTCGCAAAACGCCGACCCCGCGGCGGTGGCGGCGGTGGCCGACACATTACGGACCTTCCCGGTGTCGCGCACCCGACCGTTCTTTGACTCCACCGAAAAACGCCAACCCGGCGCGGGAGTCCTGTTTAGCGCGACCGTAGACCCGTGGAAGTGTACCGGCTGTTTGGAATGCGTGGCGGTGTGCGGCCCGAACGCCCTGATTGGCACCGACCAGGACGACGAGGTGCTGGACAAGGCCCAGCAGCGGTTCGCATTCCTGACAAAACTGCCGAATTCTCCCGCTGAATTCAGCGACCCGAACGGCGGGCCCAGCCTGGATTTGAAGCGCATTTTCTTGGACCGCGACAACTATTACGCGACCATCGGCGGGCACGGGGCGTGCCGCGGGTGTGGCGAAGTCACGGCCGTGCGCCAAACTATGGCTTTGGCCAACGATATTAATAACGGCCGGGTTTCGCGCCACCGCCAGGAACTCGAGGAATTGGTGGCGGCCCTGGAGGAAAAGCGCCAAACCGTCACTGATGCTGAGCTGGGTGCCCTGATTGACCAGGTGCGCGGGCGTTTGGAGCAGCGTCTGTACCGTTACGAAGGGCCGGCAGGAGGGCGGGGCCCGGCGGCCGCGGTGGTCGCAAACTCGACCGGGTGTTCCTCGGTTTATGCCTCGACCGCGCCGTTCAATCCTTACCAGCAGCCGTGGGTTAACGGCCTGTTCCAAGACGCGCAGCCCCTGGCGAAAGGCATTTACGAGGGTCTGGCGGCCGATTTGTCGATGGACGTTTTGGCGCTGCGGCAAGCCCGGGCCATTTTGGCTGGCGCGACCGGCGCGGCCATTCCGAATGATGCTCCAGAATGGAAACAGTTCACGGATGAGGAACTCGCGTTGATGCCCGCGGTCATGTCCATCGGCGGCGACGGTGCGTCCTATGACATCGGCTTCGGGGCGATGAGCCGTATCCTGGCATCCGGCACCCCGGTGAAGATGCTGGTGTTGAACACGGGAGCCTACTCCAACACGGGCGGCCAAGCCTCCACGGCCTCCCTGGAAGGCCAGGACGCGGACCTGTCCCGCTACGGCAAATACTTGAAAGGCAAGTCTGAGCAGCGCAAAGAGCTGGGCCTGCTGGCGGCCATGCACCCCAACGTCCTGGTGGTGTCCACCTCCACGGCTTACCAGGGACACTTCCTTAAGAACGTGTCGCACGCCCTGGCCCAGGTCGACTACCCGGCGCTGATAGACGTGTACACGCCCTGCCAGCCCGAACACGGTATCGGGGACGACATGGCTAGTGAACACAGCCGCTTGGCGGTGAAATCGCGTGTCAGCCCGCTGTTTGTCCACGAACCGGCACACGGCGAGTTCAGCGACCGCTTCATCATTGACGGAAACCCGGATGTGAAAAAGCTGTGGTCGAGCTACAAGCTCAGCTACCATGACGCGGACGGCAACGCCCAGCTGATGGATCTGCCCTACACGCCGGCAGATTTTGCCTACTCTGAGCTGCGGTTTAAGAAACACTTTAGGCCGCTGCCGGACAGCGCCGAAAACCCGACGACGGTGGCGGACTATGTAGAGATGGACGCGGCCGCTCGTGAAACCGCTACACCGTTTATCTATACCACCGGCGCGGACGGAGGCTTGGCGAAAATCCAAGTGTCGCCCTCCATCGTGAAACTGACCGAGCAGTGCCGGGAACACTGGACTTTCCTGCAATACCTGGCCGGACAAGACCTGGCGGAGGCCCGCAAGGCGCACACCGACCTGGAAAAGGAGCTGACCGAAGCTCGTGACGCCGCCGCGAAGTCGCAGGAAGAAACCATTGAACTCATCGCGAAAGCGATGGCAGAAGTCGCCGCGACCGGCACGACCACGACGCCGCTACCGTTCTTGGGCGGATTCGGCGGGGGAGCGAGCACGGCAGGGGGCACCTCCGGGGCAACCGCGACTGATGCCGCCCCGGCAGACTCGGGCGCGCCCTTTCGCTACGACATAGCGACAATCGCCCAGTGCACGGACTGCAAGACCTGCTACCAAGAGATTCCTGAGTACTTCGAGGCGTCCACGGAAATCATTGACGGCAAACCCACCCCGGTGGCGCGGCTCATTCCCGGCTCGCTGGAAAGCGTGGAAGTGACTGACGAACTGCGCGCCCGGATTGCGAAAGTTGTCGCGAACTGTGACGCGGAAATCATCTTGTAACCAGGGAGGGGGAAAACGATGCTTGACACGACGAACACGGTCCAGCTAAACATTTTGGAACGCCGGTTTAACGCCGACCCGAAACTGTTTCAATCCATGTTTGTGGCCGAGGGCCTGGCTCAGTTGCACGCGGCTTTTGACGCCGGGGAACTGCCCGAGGCCATGACCTTGAAAATTTGGGAGCTGCTGGAACGCGAGGACACGGTGGGGCGCATCATGATGCGTTTCTTGTGGAATCTGCCGCTGGGCAAGAAACGGGTGTTTATCCGCGCGATTGACACCTGGCTGTCCGAGCGCTACCCGATGTTTGCGGGGCTGAGCGAAAACTGGCCCGCCGCTAACCATGTCGCCCCCTACGTGCGGCCGGCCTCCCAGCGGGTACACGACTTTGACCTGGTCACGCAAGGGTATTTGGGGTATCTGAACCAGGGCTATTCCCAGCGCGAGGTCGATTTGTTTGTCTGGCTCGAGGCCGTGCGCGACAAGCACTGCGCCGACCGGCCGTGCGAGCTGGGCGAGTTCCTGAAGAACAAGAAGGTCGGCGGCTGCCCGGTTCAGATCCACATCCCCGACGTCATGCAGGCCATCGCGGAGGGCGATTTTGACCGGGCGCTGCGCATCGTAGAGGAGTCGAACCCGCTGCCGAACGTGACCGGGCGGGTTTGTCCCCAGGAGCTGCAGTGTCAAGGGGTGTGTGTGCACAAGGCGCGCCCGATCGAGATTGGTCAGTTGGAGTGGTTTTTGCCCCAGCGAGAGAAAATCGTGCATGGCAACGAGGCGATTCTCAAGCGTTTCGAGGGCCGTCCCGACCCGTGGCAGACCGCGGAAAAGCCCCCGATTGCTATCGTCGGTTCGGGTCCTTCCGGGTTGATTAACGCGTTCTTGCTGGCGAACCAGGGTTTCCCGGTCACCGTGTTCGAGGCGTTCCACACCCTGGGCGGGGTGTTGAAGTACGGGATTCCCGAGTTCCGCCTGCCCAACGAGCTGGTCGACGACGTGGTGGACAAGATTCGCCTGCTGGGAGGGCGTTTCGTGACGAACTTTGTGGTGGGCAAGACCGCGACCTTAGACGACCTGAAAGCGGCCGGTTTTTGGCGTATTTTCGTCGGTACGGGCGCGGGGCTGCCGAAGTTCATGAACGTGCCCGGCGAGCACCTCAACGGGGTCATGAGCGCCAACGAGTTCCTGACCCGCGTAAACCTGATGCACGCGAACCTGCCCGACTATGACACGCCCCTACCCGAAGTCGCCGGGAAAGAAATCCTGGTCATTGGCGGAGGAAACACGGCGATGGACGCGGCACGCACCGCCCGGCGCTTGGGCGGTCACGTCACTATCGTGTACCGGCGCACCAAGGCCGAGATGCCGGCCCGTGTGGAGGAACTGCATCACGCTTTGGAAGAGGGCATTGTCGTGGCTGAGCTGCGCTCGCCCACCGAGTTCCACGAGGACGAAAACCACCATGTCGCGGGAGCGAGCGTGGGGGTGATGGAGCTGGGGGAGCCTGACGAGTCCGGGCGGCGCCGGCCTCAGCCGACCGGGGAAATCCTGGAAATGGACGCTGACCTGGTGATTATGGCGCTCGGTAACAGTTCCAACCCGATTATTCGTGATTCGCAGCCTGACCTAGCGGTGCAGCAGTGGGGCGCTATCAAGGTCGGGAAAGAGGCTGCCGGCGGTGCTGGTACGGACGCGTCTGGAGCGGATGGTGGTGATGGGGCGGGCGAAACCCCCTCGCAAGCCACTAATCTGGAGGGGATTTACTCCGGCGGAGACGCTTCTCGTGGTGGCTCGACCGCGATTAAGGCAGCCGGAGACGGCCAAGCGGCCGCCCGCCAGATGGGGGACCTGGCCGTGCACCTGGAACCGGAGGAAGTCCGCCAGCGGGTGCAACGCGCTTTGGAATACACGCAAAGCGCCGCCTCGGCCTACCGAATCTTGGAGAAACGCCAACTGTCGGAACGGACTTGGGAAATGAAACTGCACGCCCCGGCGGTCGCCCGCGCGGTGCAGCCCGGACAGTTCGCCCGGTTCATGACCCACGAAAAAGGCGAGCTGATTCCCCTGACCGTAGCCGATTTCGACCGGGAGCAAGGCTGGATTTCTATAGTGGTGCAAGCGGTGGGCAAATCGACCCAGATTATGTGCGCGATGGAAGTTGGCCAGGCGTTTTACGGGATTGCCGGGCCGCTGGGCTTGGCGTCAAAGATGGAACATTTCGACCCGGCCACCCAAAGCGTGTGCTTCGTGGCTGGTGGAGTCGGATTAGCGCCCGCCTATCCGATTGTGCGTAAGCACTTGGAGCTTGGTAATCACGTGACTCTGGTGCTGGGGGCGCGTAATCGCGACCTGCTGTTCTGGACTGACCCGGACGGGGACCCGACCGGGGATAGCCCGGAGCGGGTCGAAGTGCTGCGTCGCCAGTACCCGGATTTGCTAGATGTGGTGCTGACCTCGGACGATGGGTCGTTTGGGCGTCAGGGCGTGGTGACGTTGCCGCTGGAAGAGATGCTGCGGGACGGCCGCGGCGACGGGCGCCAGATTGCGGAAATCACCACTATCGGCCCGCCGATTATGATGAAGTTTGTCTGCCTGCTGACCGCGAAGTACGGCGTGCCCACCGTGGCGTCGCTGAACTCGATTATGGTTGATGCGACCGGGATGTGCGGAGCCTGCATGGTGCCTTTCAACGACCCGGAAACCGGCAAGCTGGTGCGCAAACACGCCTGTATTGACGGCCCCGAGCTGGACGGACACGCCATCGATTGGGATAAATTCTTGCCCCGATTCAATCAGTTCAAGACCCAAGAAAAAGCCGCCCTCAGGTAAGCATTTCCCTGCGGGTATCTGGCGGGTATCGCGTCGTGCGTGGATTATATTATCCGCACCCCAGCGTGTAGCCCAGTATCCTTTCGTCCGTCTGTTCCCGGATTTTGCCGGCATTTACGTACTTGCTCAGATACGCGAGGGCGGTGGAGGGCTTTGAAGGAGCATATGGGTACTTGCAATCTCTGCGAGATTGCGTCCCTTGGCTCGCTCGTCCTGATACGCGAGCAAGCTCGCTTGCGCCGCCAAAGTCCAGAAAGCGGTACAGCGCAGCATTCCAAGTATTTCTGCGACTCAGAGCCCCCGAACGCCGCCAGACCTCGCGGGCATCCCGGATGTCACAAAAGCGGCAGGTAACAAACAGTAGTGGGCGAGAGGGGACTCCGCGTTTTTGCGGTGCAAAACCGCGTCACGCTCGCATCGTAGATGCTCGCGCTAGGGCTGAAAACGCTCGCGCGTTTTCTTAACGCCCTAGCCCTCACGGGGTTCGAGTCGCTCTGCTGACTGTATGTTTACGCATGGGCGCCACTTGGGCGCCCCTGCGAAAACAAAAGTGGGCGAGAGGGGACTCGAACCCCCACGTCAAAGACACAGGAACCTAAATCCTGCGCGTCTACCAATTCCGCCACTCGCCCAGGCGCCTATCTAGTGTAACGGATTTTCTATCCGGCTTAGATATCGATAGTAATGCGTCATCTCGATACGACAGAAAAACCCTTGTCCCTCGGAAAAACGCGTGGTAGGATTAAATGTACCGATAGCACTGTCAAAGGAGACATCATGTCATCACATTCCACCTAGCTACTGGCCGCGGCTGTCACGTCCCTAGCTCTTAGTGTTACTTTCAATCCGGCATATGCTGATGAGACCAGCCTTGACTCAACCCAGCCTCTCTCATGTGCAACTCTCGGATTGAATGATTGCCTGGAAATTGTTAATTATAATCCCGAGCCAATAGTGGTAAACGGGAAAGTATTCACAGTTCAGGATGGTTTGGAAAAGCACCGGGTTTCAGGGTATTTCAGTCATGTTATTTCCCAGCCTCAACTGCAAGGGTGGATGCCATATTATGATACGTATGTTAATTGGGGCATCAGCTGGGTGAGAAATCAAGAAATCGGTTACTTACACTACAGAGGCACGACTCAGGCAGGCGGAAACGTCTATAATGGAAAGCGTATTATCCAAACATCTCTTACGTATAAGAGAGATACCAACGTACAAACTGCAGTTTCTAATGCGGTGTTTAAGAATAATACGTGGAAACCTGGAGAAGTCGGTACAGTCTGGATGACAGATACTCCCAATCCGAGTGCCCCAAAAACGCAGTTCACTTACGATTATTACAGCGTTGATCCCGGTCTGGTCGGATAACCGGAGATAATTCTTACAACGATGGAGAAAAACCATGAGCAAGATTCAAAAAGCGTTGATTGTTTTCAGTGTTTTGTCCATTCCGGGATTGCTTGTCTCGATGTTGACATTGTGGGTCAGCGTCAGCGATATGTATGACCGCTGGGGTGAGGGTCTGCATTACAAGTCGGTGCTGGCTTTAGCTATGGCGGCCCAGCCTGCTCCGCTTATCGCCGTGCTGATTGGAGTGATAGTTTTCGTATTAAAACGCAATTTAGATGGGTTATTGCGCTTCGCATTCATCACTGCATGGGTTCAAGCCGGGTTTTGCCTGGCTATACCGGTGTTGCTCGCGGTACTCGAAAACGAGTTGAATTTTCCCACTATTGTCCTGCCAAGTATGTGTGCCTGTATTGCTGGTGCTTTCGCCTGCTTCTGTGCATTGATACGAGAAAAAATCGCGACATCGCCATCCGCACCTGATGTGTCTCATGCAGCAGCGTCCGCCTCAGAAGTGCCGGTAGAGACAAAGTCTGCCTCCGCGCTTTGAATGATGCCGAGGCGTGTCGGCGTTACCTAAACGAGTCGGCGCCACTTCCTAGAGAGAGCAAATCACCAGTCACTGCGGTTTTCAGCGGTTCCGCCACTCGCCCGGGCGCCCCTATAGTGCAGCGGATTTCAAGCTAAATCCGTGAGTGCGATATCAGTTAGGCGCGGGGTCGGCAAGGCTTGGGGGAAATCCGGGGTCGCCTTCTTGGCGGCAGAAATCAAATCCTCCAGCGGTTTGTCGTTACGAATCCAACCCTCGGGCGAGGGCGAATCGGCTTGCGGACCGGGCTGATCCGAACCAGCCGCAGCCTTTGCCAACAGCGCGTTCGGCGCGAAACACCACTTGGCCCGGTCAAAATCATTCAAGCCGCGCGACTCCAAAATATCCAAAATCGGCGGTAGCATCCGCACGCAGTTCGCGTAAGCCTGGGGCGAGGAAAACTGCCAGGTCGGGTAAACCCACTTCCGGTCCAAAGTCCGAAACCCCAACAAGCGCCCGTCCCGCACCGCTTTCATAATCGCTTGGCGAGACACCCCCAGCCAGTCGCAAACGTTACCGGTCCGACAAACGGGTCCCACCAGCGTGTTTAGCGACGTCGGTGCCGCCAGGAAAGCCTGGGCAAAACGCGCCAGCCGATGCATATTTTCCCTGCTGGCATCGGCGGATGCGCGCGGCCGCGCCAAGAGCATCGTGCGGATGGTCTCTAGAAATTGTTCCTCTTCGTCGGTCAGTTCTCTCCGCACCGCTTCGCCTTTCGGTCAGAATAAGTAAACAAGTTTGTCTGATAGCGTCACTGCTACCATCAAGACTATCAAAAGCAAGATAATCGCGGTAATAAGCCAGCGCTGCGCCGCCCAAATGTGGGCAAATCCGGTGTCGGGAAACAGCCATCCGAGCCGCATTAGCGTTGCCCCGAGCTGCACCCACAGGACAATCGTGCACGTCCAGACGATAAAACAGAACGGGCACAGCTTCGTGAACTCGAAAATGGATTGGTGCAGGAAAAACACAATCAGCACCATCCCTGCGGTCAGACCCGCCTCAATCAGCAGTACCAGCCAGCGCGACACCCGCCCGCCGCACCAAGCCAGGAACACGCCGGCCAAACCGGCGAACAAACCGACTCCGACCAGCGCGTTCGGGATGCCAAACAGCAGGTGAGCCTGCCAGGTCGTCAGCGAAGTCGAACAGCCAATCAGCGGGTTCAAATCGCATCCGAGATGCGCCGTGGGCTGTTTCAGTGTCTGAATTTCGGACAGTACCAGCTCCGCGCTCGCCGCCATCGCGATGGCCGCCAGCACAATCAGCAGCACGAGGGTGGGGACGCCGGGACGGGTGTCGCGGGCTTCCGGGGTTTCCAAATCGGCCGGGGTTTCCGGGTCTGCCGAGGTCACAAGGGAGGTCGGGGTCGCCGCGCCTGCCGGTTCTAGCTGTTCTGCTGGGCTCGGCGAGCGGGGGGAATCCGGGGACGTCGCCTCATCGGGTTCTTGCTTCATGAGGATTATTCTAACTTTTATGTCCGCTCACCGGACCTAGTGTTCCTGAACAGCGCTGAAATAGGGCAGCAACAATGGCGCCTACAACACCGCCCGGGAAATGTCGCGGCCCTAACCACACACCTGGAACCGCCACAAAAGCGCCGAAACTCCCACAACTCACTTGTGCGCCCGAACCCAACGAACTCATGACGGGTTTAGCCGACAACCCCACCAAAATCCGGGTCGAGACGTTTGCCGAGTTCAGTTTGTCACGGGCGCCAGAATCCTGTAAACTAAACTTTCGTTGCCCCGGTAGCTCAGTCGGCAGAGCGTCTCCATGGTAAGGAGAAGGTCCAGAGTTCGATTCTCTGCCGGGGCTCGCTTCACGCTTGACGGTTCGCGCCGCTGAGCAGCGAGGCGGGGTAGCTCAGTTGGTGAGAGCGCACGACTCATAATCGTGAGGTCGAGGGTTCGAATCCCTCCCCCGCTACGAACCCGAAACGGGTAACCGCAGGGGATAAGCGATTAGAAAGAAGTAAAACAGTGGCTGCAAAATCGAAAGACATTCGCCCGAAGATTACGTTGGCGTGCTCTGAATGTAAGGAGCGCAACTACATCACCAAGAAGAACCGGCGCAACACCCCGGATCGCTTGGAGCTGAACAAGTACTGCCCGCGTTGCAAGAAATCCACGTCGCATAAGGAAACCCGCTAAGCGGTTTTTCATAGGTTTCCCGGCGTCGCCATTACGGTGACGCCGGTTTTTCGTGTCTCACGAGCGGGGTCACGAGCCTGGGACGTTGCTATTTGGCGTTTAAATCGGGGTTGGTGGTTATATGGGCCAGCTACCCCGATTAAATCGCGGATTTCGATTGCTTTGGGAGCCATCGAGGTTCGAGACGGGGATAAAAAGGGGGGGGCGGCCGCAGCCGCCCCCCAAACTTCTCAGAAGAACTTACTTCAGCAAGTCCTTGAATTGGTCAACCAGGGAATCAGAGACTACGCCGAAGCCGCCCAGTCCCTTGAACTTGCCTGCCAGAGCCGCATTCGCAGCGCGAGCCGCCTTGGCATAATCGGTCACTGCCGCGGGAGCGGAACCGGCCTGAACCAGCAGAACCGGGCCAGCCAACTCGGCCTTGTTGTCGAGGAAACCAGCCACGGTGGCATCAGCGGAGGCCGTGCCGTTAGCGGCGTAGAGAGCCTTAGCTTTAGCGCCGTTCGGGTACTGCGCCTTGGCGATTTCCAGGGCGGTCTGGTAGCGATCCGCACCAGCGATACGGGAGGCCTTGGCGCCCGCTCCACCCAAGTAAGTCTGGATGGCAGCATCGGTCGGACCAGCATTGAGGAGGTTTTGAGCCTTAACCAAATCCGCGTTGAGCTGAGCAAGCATTTCATTAACCTTAGCCTCGGTTAGGGTCAGACCATCCATGGCTTTGGTGGCATCATCAACGGCGGTTTTCGCAGCAGTCTTTTGTGCCTCAGTAGCGTCCGCTGGCAGGTCCTTTTGATCCTTAACTTTAGCGTCCCGGGTGCTAGCCAGGCCCTGCACTGCGGTCAAACCTTTGTAGGTCATCACGAGCTTGCCGTCGGTGCCGGTTTCGATGGCCTTGGCTTTCGCATCAGCTGCAGCCTTGTTAGACGGGGTATTTTCACCATCAACCTTCAGCAGGTTGCAGGCATTATCAGACAAAACCTCGTCGGGTAGCACGCGCGGGAATGTGGCGCTCATAGCTGCTTTTTTGGCGGCTCTTTTCGCATCGTCTGCGGGAAGAGCAACCCCACACTTGTTGGCTGCATTCAAGAAATCATCCAAGGTCTTACCGTCAGCAACGGTGTACCAGCCGTGTTGCTTCATCTCAATGTCGCGCACAGCTTTATCCAAATCCGCCTGAGCCTTAGCCTTCGCCTGATCCGGGGTTAATCCAGAGCCGCCGCCAGCACCGTTGGCGCTAGCCGCCGCGCTCAATTCTGCGGGCAGAACAGCACCTTCGCCACCCAGAGCAACGACCTCGGAGGGCTTCAACCGCTTGATTTCTCTTAGGGTCGCGGCGGGCAGGGTACCGGAACCGTCGGTCAACAGAATCGGAGCGCCATCGGTCATGGTGCCACCGACCAGGGCATCAACCAAGGTCATGCCGTTAGCCAGGTACACCTTGGCGCTGGTCTTGCCCGAGGGGAACAAGTTCTTGGAAATTTCTGCTGCCGTCTCGAAACGGTTTGCGCCCGCTAGACGAGTGACCAGGGCATTGCCAGCTACCGCCTTTACCGCCGCATCGCTGACCGCGCCGGTGCCACCCAACACCACGACCTTGGTGGCCTTCAACTTGGTGATAGCTTCGGCAACGTTCTTTTGCACAGTGGGCGAATCGTTGACCAGCAACAGGGGACCGCCGGGCAGTTTACCGCCGGCGACCGCGTCAGCTTGGGAGTCGCCGCGGGAGAGGTAAACCACGTCAGAGGTGCCAAAAGCGCTGGCCACCGAAATGGCGGTGTTATAGCGATCCGAACCGGCGTAACGGTCAGCTTCCGTCGCCGCCACCGCGCTCATCGGCACGGTCATGGCAAAAGCAGCCGCGGCCGCGCTCAGAGTCAAAACAGACTTCTTCATGTTTGTATTTCCTAACTTGTTGGTCGGATGAATTCCGTACTCATCCTATTGATAACTTCGATATCTCGCAGGGGATGGTAAGCCTCCCACACCCTTTAGACGTTTCAGAATCCCAGTTTCTGACAGGCGTCATTAACGGTATCACGTCTGGTTTTTGAAACAGGTCAACCGGCTGCGGTGGGTTAGACTTAAACGGTGAGTGAAGAAACGACGAAAGACGAAAACCTGGCAGCCGGCGAGACGGAAATCCGCGCCACCTTGAAAGCTGCTCAGGAAACCTCGAAAGCGATTGAGGCCGACATCGCGGCGGGAAACGTAGGAAAGTACCGCATTCTGACGGGGGACCGGCCCACCGGATTCTTGCACATCGGGCACTATTTCGGCACCTTGAAAACCCGGGTGGACCTGCAAAACCTCGGCATTGACACGACCGTGCTCATCGCGGACTATCAGGTCATCACCGACCGGGACAACCTCGGCAACGTGCGCGAATACGTATTAAACCTGGTGGCGGATTACTTGGCGGCGGGGATTGACCCCGAAAAATCCACGATTTTCTGCCATTCTCAGATTCCGGCCATTCACGAAATGTTGGTCATTTTCCTGTCCCTGGTGACCGAAGCGGAGCTGCACCGCAATCCAACCGTGAAGGCCGAGCTGGAAGCCGCCGCGCGTCCCATGTCCGGGCTGCTGCTGACCTACCCGGTGCATCAGGCCGCGGATATCCTGTGTGCCAAGGCGAATCTGGTGCCCGTCGGTCAAGACCAGCTGCCGCACCTGGAGCAAACCCGCGTGGTGGCCAAGCGGTTCAACAAACGTTATCCCCAGCGCGACCCCCAGACCGGCAAAAAGACCGGGCGCGGCGTGCTGCCGATGGCGCAGGGCCTGCTGGGGCAGGGCGCAATGATCCTCGGCACTGATGGCCAAAAGATGAGCAAGTCGCGGCACAACACGGTGGAGCTGCGCGCCAGCGAGGACGACACCGCAAAAATCCTGAAAAAGGCCGTGACCGATTCGGATCGCCAGATTACTTTCGATCCCGTGCACCGTCCCGAAGTGTCGAACCTGCTGCTCATTGCCTCGCTTTGTACCGGGCAGGCGCCCGAGGACATCGCCGCGGAAATCGGAGCGGGCGGCGGCGGGGCGCTGAAATCCCTGGTGACTCAGGCGCTGAACGAACACTTGCGCCCGCTGCGCCAGCGGCGCGCCGAACTGATGCAAGACGAAGGCTACTTGTGGAGCGTGTTGGCTCGCGGTAACGAAAAAGTCCGCGACGAAGCCAGCGATGTGCTGCGCGAAATGAAGGCCGCTATGGGAATGAACTACGGGGTGTGATGGAACAGGACGACAAGAAGCCAGAGGATTTGATTCGGCGCCGCGACCATGCTCAGGCCGTGGCGGATCGGATGGTGGAACGTGCCCTGTGGATTATCAACTTGGATAATCAAGACGCGTCAGTGAGCCCGGAAACCCGCGATGAGCTGGTGGATGAGACGACGGATATGCTGCTGGAATGGGCTTATGAGGTCGGGGAAGATTCTTTCCGCGCCGGGGAGTTCAAAGGGCGTCCCGGGGCGGCAGGGGAGAACAAGCCCTATCCGTCCTCGCCCGCGAAGGCCAATCCCAAAAGTCTGGGGCGCCGCGACTATTTGTTAGACGAGTAGGCGCGTTCACTAGCGCGGGTCGCGAGCGCGTTCGGCGGCTTGCCGTACACGCCACACCCCGACGCAACGCCCTAGTGCTTTTGGACTTTGCGCAAGGTGTTCAGCAAATCGATTTTCTCGTCCCCGGAGGGATTGTCCGGCACTTCGGCAAAGAAAATCCGCATCGAGAACGGCGCCATCTTGGACCTCATGCCGCGCACCGTCACGGGCATCTCGGAAATGACTTCCGCCAAACGGATTCCCGAACCGGGGGTGACCCCGACTTCCTCGGCAAACTGCGCGACCGGGTCGTTCGTGTCTTGATGCCGGGCAGAGGGTGTAGCGGAGTTTAAACCGGTCAACAGCTGCAGCTTTTCCCCCGCGCTGCCTTCGCGAGCGCTCGGATCGGGCCAGGTGGAGTCCCACACCAGCCGAAACACGCGGGAACGCGCCCGTGGGGGGTTAATTTGGACTTCGTCATTGGTCCCGTTAATCATGACCAGCAAATCCACGTCGTCCCAGGGCGCTCCGGAACGTAGCATCTGGAGCACGCGGTTGGCGGGATCGTGCCAGGCTCCGGGGGTCAAATGTTCGCCTTCGCGGTTGTACCACGACAGGTCTTGGAGTTTATCCCCGGCCTGGGGCATCCCGGAGGCGAATTCATCGGGGCGCATGACCGGGTGTTCGGCGCGCAGATGCAGCAGGTAGCGGGCAGTTTCAAACAGTCCCTTTTGCCAGGGTTGCCAGCGCCAATCCAACCAGGAAATCGGCCCGTCCTGACAATAGGCGTTATTGTTGCCGTTCTGTGAGTTCCCGAACTCGTCCCCCGCCAAGATCATGGGGGTGCCGGAGCTAATCGCCAGGGTTCCCCACAAGTTTCGCAAGGTTTTCAGCCGGTTTGTGGCGACTTTGACCATCTTGGTGCGGTTCAGCGGGTCGCCGTGGAAAGGCGTGGTGGGATCCATGCGGCTAAACCGGCGGGAGAAACCTTCACCAGACTGCGGGTCGGGGCCGATTTCCGCGGCAGCGCTGGGTAGGTCCTCGTCCCCCAGTGCCTTGCCGCTCAGCACGTGGCCTTCGTGACCGTGATTCCACGAGTTATTGTTATTCGTCCCGTCCCGGTTGCCTTCCAGGTTTGCTTCGTTGTGTTTGTGGTCGAAAGTTACCAGGTCAGCCAGGGTAAAGCCGTCGTGGGCCGCGACAAAGTTGATGGACGCTCCCGGACCGCGGTTGTATTCGGCGATGTTGGAACCGTACAGGTCAGCCGACCCGGAGACGCGTGTCGCCAGCTCGTGCGGGCCGTGGGCGTGACGACCGTGGGCCAGCGCCGCCGCATCGGTGAGCCAAAAACCCCTGATGCCGTCGCGGTAGCGGTCGTTCCAGTCCGCAAAAGGCGAGGGGAAGTTCCCGGTTTGCCACCCGTTCGGACCCATGTCCCACGGCTCGGCAATGAGTTTGCAGCCAGCCAGAACCGGGTCGGTCGCCATGCCCACAAAAGAAGGATGGCGCAGGGCGTACTGTTCCCGGTTGCGCCCCAGCGTTACCCCCAAGTCGAAACGGAAACCGTCCACCCCGACTTCTCCGGCCCAATACCGTAAGGAATCCAACAGCAGCGCCACCGACTCGGTAGACGTGAAATCGACCGTGTTACCACAGCCGGTATAGTCCACCATTTCGTTGGGGTAGTTATGATTCCAAACGTAGTAGCGTTGCGGATCCAAGCCGCGCAAACTGAGGGAGGGCCCCAGGGTGCCGCCTTCGGCGGTATGGTTATAAACCACGTCCAACAGAATCTCGATACCGGCTTGGTGCAGCAGCGAAACCATGCCGCGGACCTCATCCAGGACGGCCTGGGGACCTTGGCGCTGAGCAGCTTCGGTTGCGTAGGTCGGTTCGGGGGCGAAATAGCTCAGAGTCGAGTAGCCCCAATAGTTGTTCAGGTTTCGTTCCGCCAGGAATGGTTCGGGCATCTTGGCGTGAATCGGCAGCAGCTCGATAGCGGTCACGCCCAAGTTTTTCAGGTAATCAATGGTGACCGGGTTTGCCAAGCCGGCGTAGGTACCCTGCAATTCCGGGGGAATTCCGGGCAGTTGCCGGGTCAAACCTTTGACATGCGCTTCATAAATGACGGTGCGTCGCCAAGACGTGCGCGGCCGATCCGCCACCGGGAAAGAATGCGTGTTCACCACGACCGACAGCGCGTTGTAGTCCGCGGAATCCAGCGGATCCATAGTGAGTTCGCGGGTCACGGGCTTCAGCTCAGCATCGACCTGATGGGCGTAAAGCTGCGGGCTGAGAACGGGGGGCTGCGTAATCGCTTTCGCGTAGGGGTCGAGCAGAACCTTTTGCGGGTTATAGAACACTCCCGCGTCAGGATCCCACGGCCCATAAACCCGATAACCGTACACTTGGCCGGGGCGTACGCCGCGAATGTTGCCGTGCCAAATCCCGCGGAACGGTCCGCGCAGCCGAATTCGCCGTTCGGACTGGTAGCGCCCGTTTTCGTCCGGAGAGTCGAACAGGCACACCTCTACCGCCGTGGCTTGGTGGGAATAAACGGAAAAGGCGACCCCGGATTCTGTAATAGTGGGTCCCAAGTGGTGTGGGTCGAGTTTTGGTTCCTCCGCGACCACGTCAGTGGGGGCAAATGTCGGTGTCGTCCCCTTCTTCTCGACAGTCATAGGTTCGACATTAGCGGGAAAACGTCTCGCGCGGGGGGCTTTGTGAGCTTGGCCTAACTTGTGGCGGGTAATTCTGGCTTTTTCCGGTCGCGAGTTCTCCGCCGTCGCCCGATTTCAGTCACTGAGGTTTTTCGTAAATGAGTTCCGGGGTCACAAGTGTGGTCCGCTGTCTGTAGCGGTGATGGTCGCTTGGGCGATGACGCGGTTCCCCGGGGGACTGTCCTGGTAAAGCACCAGGGATTGACCTGGCGCTACTCCGGTAACCCCATCGGCGGGCTGTAGCGCCACCCGCAGTTCGATTCCGCCATCCCCGGTTTCCAGATACACCCCCTGCGGGGTGACGGGTTTGCCGTGGGCACGGAACTGGATAGTCAACCCGGCCGGGTCCAACTCGCCCTCACCCGTTGCGCCGAGCCCCAGGCTGGTGGGGTCCACCAGCCAGTTCACCGCCGGCCCGGCGTGAATTTCCGTGACCGTGAGCGCCTGGCGGGGAGCTACGAACACCGTGTTCGTTTCCGGATCCGTACCCTGTACGTAGCGGGGAGCGCCGTCTGCGTGAGGCCGGGGAATGTGCAGGCCACGGCGCTGCCCAACCGTGTATTGGAAAGCGCCGTCATGCGAGCCCACCACCGCTCCGTCCTCGTCCACAATGGGACCCGGCGCCGCCCCGATACAGCCCCGCAAAAAGCCGCGCGTATCCCCGTCCGGGAGGAAACAAATGTCGAAAGAATCCCGCTTGCCCGCCACCGGAATCCCCAGTGCCTGAGCTTCAGCGCGGGTGGCGGCCTTGTCCGTCACGTCCCCCAGCGGGAACACGGCTCGTGCCAACGCTGCGGCTCGTGCCCCTGCCAAAACGTAACTTTGGTCCTTGCCCATTGCCGACCCGCGTAGCAGGGCGAAGTCCGGGAACGCGCCGTGAGCACCGGGCTGGGGAACTTCGGCCGGAATCAACCCTGCCTGACCGGGCCGCCACAGTCGGGCATAGTGGCCGGTCGCGACATAATCGAAACCTTCCCGCAGGGCGCGTTCGACGACGTAACCGAACTTGATGAAACGATTGCAATGCACGCATGGATTGGGGGTCAGCCCCTCGCGATAAGCCCGCACAAACGAATCCATCACGACCCGGTTGAACCGCTCGGCCAAGTCCCACACCTGCAGTTCAATCCCCAGGAAATCCGCGACTCGGCGCGCATCAGCCAGGGCATCCACCGGCTCGCCAGAAGCGACAGGACGCGACCACGGGCGGGAGGGGGACTCCAACTGCATAAAGAACCCTGAAACTTCGTGACCGGCTGCTTGCAAGCGTGCGGTCGCCACGGCCGAATCCACCCCGCCGGATAATCCCACTAATATTTTCGCCAAGTTATTCCTCCTCAGTGACCTCACATTCTACCGTTTCCCATTGTGCTGGCTCACGCCAGCCCCGAGACCTCGGGAATTTGCCTACTTGAAAGGAAACACAATGGAAGAACTGACAACCACCGACTCACGCGCTGACTTCGGACCGCGGACTTTCGCCGATTTTGGCCGGATTTGGCTGGAAAGCCGGGTCGACCTCAAGCCGACCACTCGGGCAAGTTATCGTTCGATGCTTAACACGGTCAACCTGGAATTTGGGGGTCAGGATCCGAAACAGGTCAGTTATCTGCAGGTCGTCTCCTGGGTCGCGAAACTCGCGGAACGGGGCGTCAGTTCCACCGGAGTGCGTCAGGCCTATCAAATCGTGGGGCAGGTACTGGCGTTGGCCAACCGGTTGGGGGCGATAGAGAGCAACGTTGCGGCCGGGGTGCCGCTGCCGACTGTGTGCCACACCGGACGCCACCGCTACTTGACTGTGCTGCAGCTGGAATCCCTGGCTTTAGAGATTGGGTGGTGGCGGTTGACCCGCGAACCCTCGGGGGTTATTTTGCCCAGCGGTTTGGGACAGAATGTGGTGTTTTTGCGCAAGAAAGGTCGCGGCGGGTACCTGACTCGGCGCAAGTCCCGGGCGGGGTCGATAGACGCGGGGTTGGCCTCGCTGGCTCGGGCGCGCGGTGGGCAAGCCCCTGCGCCGGACGGCAACCAACTGGAAATTTTGGTGCGTTTGCTGGGGTACACCGGTTTACGCATCGGGGAAGCCCTGGCGTTGACCCCCGCTGTGGTCGACTTGGAACGCCGCGTGATTCGGATTGAACGGGCGGTGTCGGAGGTGTCGGGGCGGCAAGTATTCGGTACTCCCAAGAACGGGCGCACCCGGGTCGTGCCGATACCGGATTTCTTGCGCCGCGACTTGCGGGTATTGACTCGGGCGGCGTGCGGAGGCGACGATTTCCTGTTCGCCACGAAACACGGCACCCCCCTGCGAGCCTCCAACCTGCGCTTACACTTCGACATGGCGGCGCTCGCGGTCGGACAGGCCGGACTGCACATACACGACCTGCGCCACACCGCCGCCACTTTGGCTGTGTCGGCGGGGGCTAACGTGAAAGCGGTGCAGCGCATGCTGGGGCATTCCTCGGCTTCGCTGACCCTTGATGTCTATGCGGACTTGTTTGAACCGGACTTGGGCGATGTCGCCGGGGCGTTGAGCCGGATGCGGCAAACGACTCTGCGCCGGGCTGCCGCCTAGTGCGAACGAGTTATACACATGCCCTGTGGAAAAAATGTGGATGAAGGAGTTTCCGGCGGAAAAGTGCAGGTAAACTCCAGGTTAATAAAGGGGTGAAAAAATGGCGTAATATCAGGTGAATTGCTGCAAATACCCAGTTCAGAACCCTGAAGGCGGTGACGGGTTTGTTAATACAAACCGATGCGCGATTTCCCCAGTAAACTCTGCAAAACTGTCCCCAACACCTGTGGATAACTTGTGGAAACTGTGCGCAGGGGGACGGGTTTTCGTCCCGTTTACCTAGGCTGGCTTTGATAGGCTGAAGACATGAACGAACCTTTGGCGGGCACCAGCGGGCTGCCTGATGATCAGCCGGTGACCGGAGAGTGTCCCGAGCATGGCGCGGGTAGCCCGCCGGGGCGGCCCTCTACCAGCAGTGAAGAATACAACCGTGTCGTTTTCCTGGCGCGGGTCGTGTTGGGATTCACGGTAGTGGCGGCGGCGACGCTGATAGTCATTGCTCTCACGGCGCACCGGGACTATCCCTCCATCGTGGTCAGCATCGTGATGGTGGCGGCGGCTGTGTTCTATTACGTCAGGACGACCCGAGCGGTGAAGCGGGATCTCGATGCCGGCCCTGAACCGGGGGAATAGGGTTTTTCGCGGTCGCGGCCGTCCCATGGCTCACCTAGGCTGGACCCCGCGAAAACGGTGCGCTGCCCTGGCGAAAAGTGCAAGAATGGGGGTATGAGTAAAAATCGTGTTTCTGCGCGCCTTGCCGCCATTGCCCCGTCCGCGACCCTCGCTGTCGATAGTAAAGCGAAAGAACTGAAAGCTGCCGGAAAGCCTGTCATCGGCTTCGGCGCTGGTGAACCGGATTTCCCGACCCCCGATTACATAGTGGAAGCCGCCGTGGCGGCCTGTAAAGACCCCGCGAACCACCACTACACCCAAGGCAAAGGGATGCTGGTCACCCGCGAAGCCATCGCCGCCAAGACCTTGCGCGACTCCGGCTACGAAATCGACCCGAACAACGTCATCGTCACCAACGGCGGGAAACAATCCGTGTTCCAGGCTTTTGCCGCCACCGTCGACCCCGGCGACGAAGTGCTGCTGCCCGCGCCCTATTGGACTACCTACCCCGAGGCGATTCGCCTGGCTGGCGGCGTTCCGGTGGAAGTTTTCGCCGGTGCTGACCGGGACTACAAAGTCACCCCGGAGGACTTGGAAGCGAAACGCAGCGAGCGGACCAAAGTCCTGCTGATGTGTTCGCCGTCCAACCCGACCGGCACGGTCTACACCCCCGAGGAGCTGACCGCCATCGGCCAGTGGGCTGTGGAAAAGGGCGTGTGGGTCATCAGTGATGAAATCTATGAACACCTGCTTTACGACGATGCTAAGCCTGCCCACATTTTGAAGCTGGTTCCGGAACTGGCGGATACCTGCGTCATTGTCAACGGCGTGGCGAAGTCCTACGCCATGACCGGGTGGCGTTTGGGCTGGATGAACGGACCGACTGACGTCATCAAGGCCGCCACGAACTTCCAGTCCCACCTGACTTCCAACGTGTGCAACATTGCCCAGCGGGCCGCCATCGCGGCTTTGAACGGGCCGTTGGACGCGGTGGAACAGATGCGTCAAGCCTTTGACCAGCGCCGTCAGACCATCGTGCGGATGTTGCGTGAGATTGACGGTTTGCAGGTACCGGTGCCACGCGGCGCGTTCTATGTATATCCCGACGTCACGGGCTTGTTTGGGCGTAGCTTGGACGGGGAGCGCATCGAGTCCTCCTCCCAGCTGGCGGCCATGATTTTGGATAAGGCCGAAGTCGCGGTCGTTCCCGGCGAAGCCTTCGGTCCCAGCGGCTTTATCCGCATGTCCTACGCCCTGTCCGATGCTGACCTGGTCGAAGGAGTTAGCCGGGTGCAGGATTTGCTGGCAAAAGTGAAGTAGATTTTGGATTTCACCGGGGGCGGCGCGTGGGTGCGTTGCCCCCGGTGAAATGTTTTGATTCGGCTCGGTATTAGCGCGCTTGAAAGTTATGGCGGATTTGCCTTATCATTGAGGACGCTGCGTTTTTCGTTTCCGCCCGGCGGGGCGTGCGCAAAACTAGGGAAGTGGCGCAATTGGTAGCGCAACGGTCTCCAAAACCGTAGGTTGCAGGTTCGAGTCCTGTCTTCCCTGCCAGTGGATAAACCGAGTCGATTCAGTCGATAATCCGAGTTGCGCCAACTCATCCCCCTATATAAATCCCCAGAGCTGTACGGGATGCCTGATTCGCGAGTCTCGGTGGGTGGTGAACACGTGATGAGCCACAGTTCTCGATTGGATATAGGCTCCCGTTTAGGCTATGATTTGACACATCCCCCCGTTAATTTGTTTAGGGTGAAGTGTGCCCGCGGCGGGGAAATAAATTGCCTACAGGAGGAACAAATAATGGCAGAAACCGAAGGTGCCATTCAGCCGGCGAAAAAAGCCGAAGCTACCCCTAGCGCTGATCAAGACCTTGGCTTTTTCGCGCGTATCGCGCAGTTTTTCCGCCAAGTCGTGGATGAGATGAAAAAAGTCGTCTATCCCACCAGAGAAGAACTGTGGCGCTACTTCTTGGTCGTGATTGTTTTCGTTGCTATCATCATGACCGCGGTCGGGTTGATGGATTTGGGCTTCGGAGCCCTGACCGACCTTATCTTTAGCTAGACCTGTTTGGTCTTTTCAACATCATTGCCCCACGAGGAATATCAGTAATGTCAGACGAGAACGAATTGCAAGAAAACGCTGCTGTGGCTGAGGAAGCCCAGCTGGAGCCTAACCAAGCCGCCGAGGCCGCCCAGCCCGCCGAGGACGCTTCTACGGCTGAACCGGACCTAGAGGAAATCCCCGCGAACGTGGACCCCGCAACTGGTGAAATCATCGAGGACACCGCGGATGCTGCGGAAACCGAGACTGAGGAACTCGACCCGAAGCAGGCCCTCGAAGTCGAGCTGCGCGCGTTGCCAGGCCGGTGGTACGTGGTACACACGTACTCTTCTTACGAAAAACGTGTGAAACAGAACATTGAACAGCGCGTGGCGAATAATCCCGGCATGGAAGATTATGTCTACCAGGTCGAGATTCCGATGGAAGAACATGTCGAAGTCAAGGCCAAGAGCCGCAAGGTCGTGCAGCGTCCGCGCATTCCCGGGTATGTCTTGGTACGCATGGACATGGATGAGAACTCGTGGCGTCTGGTTAAGGACACCCCGGCCGTGACTGGTTTTGTGGGCAACCAGCAGGATCCCGTGCCGCTGACGTTGGCAGAAGTGGTCAATATGCTGGCCCCGACCGCCAAGGAGGCCGCGAAAGTGGCGGTGGAAGACGGTCAAGTCGAGATTTTACAAGCGACACAGCGGACTGCTCCGGTGGCGACGGATTTCGAGGTGGGTCAGTCGGTGACTATTACCTCCGGTCCTTTTGAGACGCTTTCCGCGACGATTGCCGAGGTCAATGCCGAAACTCAGAAGCTGACCGTTTTGGTCACGATCTTTGAGCGCGAGACCCCGGTCGAGTTGAACTTTAACCAAGTCACCAAAATCGACTGATTTTTCAGGCTTGATTGCGGGCGCGGAACTTTGATTCCGCGCCCGCTTTCGTTTCTAGCCTTCGTGCTCCTCGTGACCACCCTGCCCATCCTGACCCAGATGGTGGTCAGGACGTGTGAGACTGACCGCGATAATCAGGGGTTGAGGCAGCTACTTTCCGTCTCTTTGCCGACGGAATTCTTGGTACTCCTGGTAGCGCTCTTGGTAATGAGCCATCTGTTCGGGAGCTAGCGGCAGCGGGAAATCGTTAGCTCGGAACCAGGCATCCGTGCCGCCATCCATGAAGATAACCGATCCGCATAAAAAGTTTGCTGCTGGTGAGAGCATGAACAATACCCATTGAGCGATATCTGCCGGGTCGCCGAATCCTCCCAAAGGTACGGGGTAGGATTTGATTTTTTCGGCGTATTCGGGGATATCTAACTGTTTTTGAATCATGGGGGTGCGAATGGCTCCGGGAGCGATGGCATTCATGCGAATACCGGCGCCTGCCCAGTCTAGAGACGTTGCAGTTTGGCGAACCCAGTGAGCCAGTGAAGTTTTTGAACCGGCATAAACTGACGTGGCTGGAGCCTCGCTCTGGTTGGCAATCTCTAGAACCGTGTCGATATCGCGATCCCAAAAAGCTTTCACAATCTCGGGGGTAACGCCTGGGGCGGTAGTGGTGGAGTTGGAGGAAAAGATAACGACTTTGGACTCGTTTCCATTGGCCAGCAAATCACGAACGCCTTCGGCGAGCTCTACAGTTCCTAAATAGTTGACTTTGGCGATGAGCTCCTCTTTGCCGGGAACTGGCCCCAGTCCGGCAGCGAAAACTGCGCCCTCCAGACGACCGCCACTTTGCTCATGGACTTCGTCAATAGCCTTTTGCCGTCCCTCTACAGTGGACAAATCAGCGCAGATGTCAGCGTGGTGAATGTCGATACCAATGACCCTATGACCGCGCCAGCGCAGTTCATTAGCCGTGGCCTTTCCCATACCGGAAGCGACGCCTGTGACAACATAAACACCCATTAGATAATCCTCCTCGATATGATTGGTGCTAATACTTTTACCCTAACACAATTCGTTGTGGTAAAATATCGGCTCAATTCCAGCAACATCGGGGAACTATCCACTCATAATCGGGACAGGGACGGGAGCGTATCTAGGCTGATTGCCTGCTCTAATGGTTTCCTTCGGGATTTATCAGTACACCACCAGGGACTCGAACCCTGAACCCACTGATTAAGAGTCAGTTGCTCTGCCAATTGAGCTAGTGGTGCATGCGCTCTAGGCGCGGTTAACTATGCTAACGCTATGGGCGGAGATTGACAAATTGAATGTGTCCCAACCCGGGGTTTAGCTTACACAGATTTGGCGCGCTGACGCCAGTCCGCTTTCCCGTGCGGCCCGACTATCCCAGGGAGTCCAAAGATTCCGGGACGTTCGCGCCAAAGCCTAGTTCAATCAGAGCGCCGCGCAGTTTGTCGCAGCTGGCTTTGATAGTGTCCGCAGAGCCCGCCGTTTTGGCATCGGGATGCAGCACCCGCATGGAATCGGTCGGAATGACATGAATATGCAGGTGGGGCACATCAAAACCGGCGACGACAATCAAGGCACGCGACACATTGAACGCATCGCGCCCGGCTTGTCCAATAATCTGAGCCACCTGGGACAGGTGCGCAATCAAAGCCGGGTCGGCGTCCAGATAGTTGTCGACTTCCTCACGCGGCACCACCAGCATATGACCGTCACTGCGTGGTTCGATGGTGGCGAAAACGACACACTGCTCATCTTGCCAGACAAAGTTTCCGGGGATTTCGCCGTTGATAATTTTCGTAAATACGCTGGCCATGAGGTGTTCCTTTCGTTCGCAGAAGTCCGGTCGGGCGGATTTTGTGTTGAGTGAGCGCATCAGGTGGGGGCGGATAACCCTCCCGGTGTCGCTCCGCTTTTATAGTAGGGGAATTTTTGTCTCTCCGGGGGCATGTAGAGTTAAAGCGTGGCAACAAAGAAGAATGCTCAGAGAGGCTCCCGGGCTGGTTTCGAGCCGTGGTCGCGCGCGGAGCTGGCTCCGGTGGTGCTGCTGCTGGGTAAACAACGGGTTTTCGCCCAGCGCGCCATAGCCAGCTTGCGCGCTGCGGCCCTGGACGCGGCAGAAAAAGCCGGGGCGATGGAACCCCCGGAAATCACCGAGGTCAACGCCCGGACTTATGAATCGTCCAGCCTGAGCCAACTGACTTCCCCCTCCCTTTTCGGGGGAATGCCGCTGGTCATCGTTCCCGGACTGGAACAGGCTAACGCCGAGTTGCTCCAGGATTTGGAAACCTACCTGGTAAACCCTTCCTCGGACGCCTACCTGGTGCTGTGGCATGCGGGGGGAAACCACGGGAAAAAGGTCTTGGACCTGTGCAAGGGGGGAACCGCAAAGGTTTATGCCTGCGATGAGCTGCGCTGGCCGGATGAGAAAGCCCAGTTCCTTCAGGCCGAGGCTGGCCGGTTAGGGCGTCCTATCAGCCAGGACGCAGTAGCGGCGCTGGTGGCGGCGCTGGGCGACGAATTCGAGGAATTACTCTCTGTGACGATCCAGCTGTTGCAAACTGTAGGGGATCCCGCTCAGCCGTTGAGCTTGGCTGAGGTCGATCAGTACCTGCAAGGGCGGGTGGAGGCCACTGGGTTTAATGTCGCCGATGCGGCTGTGACCGGCAACGTTGGCGAAGCGTTGCGCCTGTTGCGCCACGCTTTGGCCACCGGGGTAGCGCCGGTGTTGATTGTTTCGGCGATGGCCACGAAACTCCGCCAGATTTTGACCTCGTTTTCCCCCCAGTTACCCCCCGCGGTGGCGCAGATGGATCTGGTGGACCCGCCTAAGCCTCTGTTCGGACGGATTGCCCAGGGAATCCGCGCCGTTGCGCCGCGCTGGGACGATGAGCGGCTGGGCTTAGCCATCCTGGCGGTTGCCCGCGCGGACGAAGCGGTAAAAGGGGCTTCGCGGGATCCCGAATACGCCCTGGAAGCCATGGTTTTGGACGTGTGCCGATACGCCAGCGGCGTGCGCAAGCCAGTTGGGAGGCCACCCACGCGAAACTGAGCGCAACAATCAAAAGCCCGGTCACGCCCGCCGCTGGGTTTTCCAACCAGTCGACTTCCGCTCCCGGTCGACTAGCAAAGAACCTGGCCACGCCGGCAATCCACGCGGCAGCCCACCCGGTGACGTGCGCCGTGCCCTGTTCCAATAACCGCACCGGCATCGCAATAGCGGCAAATGATGCCACCGGGAGCCTCGCCACGGCCGCTAGTGCGACCAGCCCCAGACCTCCCACGGTCACTATGGAGGACACCGCCCCGGTCAACAGGTTCGCCGGCAGGGAGTAAACTTGCAACTTCCCCCGCATGACCAGCATTAACGGCGCACAAGCCAGCTGCGCACTGAGGGAAACAGCCAGCGGCAGAGCAATCAGGCGCGGCAAAAATCGCGCACACCAGGCAGCCAAGTATGGCCCGCCGGTCACGATGGCGCCGGTCGCTACTACCGACAGGGCAAAGCCCCAGGAAGTCGCCTGGAATGGCTGCACCAGCAGCATTCCGATGATGGCCGCGGACAGGGAGGACACCGAGCGGGAGGGGCGGGCTATCCCCAGCCCTACCAGCGTCAACGCCCCCATTGCCGCCGCGCGGGTGACGGAGGCGGAGCCTTCCAGCATGGCCAGGAAAATCCCCATAATCCCCGCCGCCGCCATGACTTGCACCCCGCGGCGTTTCCGAGCGGTCAGTCCCAGCGCCACGGCCAGTACAACGCTGAGATGCATTCCAGACACGGCAGTCAGGTGTGATAGTCCCGCCACCTGCATAGATTCGCGGTCCAGGGGGTCTTGGACGGCAGTCAGCCCCAGGCTCATCGCCATAATCATTCCCGCCGTTGATTCCGAAAGCTCCGCCGTGGCCTCGCGCAGGCGCTGGCGCACCGCATTGACAAACACAAAACGCCCGGTCGGAGGCCCAATAATTTCAGGAGCGGTCGGAGATTTCGCATAGCCCAGGTATTGAGTGGACAGGTCCCGACTGGCCAGGCCACTGCGCAGACGTACCCACGAACCGAGGGGGATACCTTCCCAGCCAGCCCCCTTGACCTGCAACAGGGCGCGAGTGGGGTAGGTTGAGCCGTGCCAAGTCAGGCGGGTCGCTCTCAAGTCAACGCGGTAACTGTCCCCCCAGCTCTGTTTCGGAGTCGAGACGACCTGGGCTTTCACGTCGAAGCGGGCGGTTGGGTGAGCGCCAATCACGGCCAGAGCATCGCGCGAACCGAGTTCCAGACGTAGCGCCAGCGTCCCAAAAACGATGGCAATGACCAGGGCGGTAATCAGCAGCGTAGCCAGCCCGGATCCACGCGGAAACAGACGATGGCGTCGGCGGGCGGGCATTTCCGGGTAGCGATTTAGCGCGCAACCAGGCATTTCAACGTCGCGTTTCCCCACGTGGACGGGCGTGAGCGTGCTACGCCTGTCCCCACGGGCTTGTGACCGGTACAACCACCCCAGCACTCCCCCCGCTACGGCCGCGACCAGGGCGAACCCGACGCACACCACCAGCGCGACACGCTCCCCGCGGCTTCCCGCCACCAACAGCGCCCCCCACAGACTCACCGCCGGAATCGCCAAGCGCAAATCCAGCGGGGCGGGGCGATAGTCCCGGTCGGTACGCAGCCGCCGGACAATGAACGCTGTTTCGCCCTGTGCAGTCATCACGAATCCTCACACGCACACGTGGTCGCGCAGGCGCGCCATCAGCGCCGGGCCAATCCCGCTAACTTCGTCCAGCTGATCCACCGAAGCGAAACGCCCGTTGGACTCGCGGTAATCCACAATGCGTTGGGCCAGGGCCGGGCCGATGCCGGACAAGGTCTGTAGAGTTCCCAAGTCCGCGGTGTTCAGGTTCACTTTTTCGCCATCAGTTCCCGCTGACTTTGTGCCCAAGCCCGGTGCGTTGCCAGTGCTTCCACCCGCGCTCGGCGGGGGAGTTTCCCCGGGTCGAGCCACATAAATCATTTCTCCGTCCGTGAGAGGACGGGCTAGGTTCAGGGTGCTCAGATCCCCCTCGGGAAGGGCTCCGCCCGCCGCCTCCAAAGCGTCGGCCACGCGAGACGGGTCCGCCAGGTGAACCACTCCGGGGTGGCTCACCGCTCCGGCCACGTGAACTATGACTTCGGCGCCGTTTGCACCGGGCAGAAACAGGCGCGGGGCGGCATCCGGCGAGGGCGAAGCACCGGCCTGACCCGCCGCGGTATTGCCGGCTTTCCCCTCAGCGGCTGCCAGCGCGGCACCCGGACCTGCGGAACTGCCCGTTTTGGAATCCGTTTTCCCCGTGGCGTCTCCGGACAGCACCCCGTCTGGAGGTGGTGTGGGTGGGGCGGCAAACACCTGCCAACCCACCACCAAAAGCCCGCTCACCAGCATGAACGCCGCAATTAGAGTCGCTACCCGCGGGCTGGGCGCCAGGCGCAACCGCTGCTCGCGCTCGGCGACGGGCCTGACCTGGAGACTGCTTTCAAAGCCCTGAACCAGGTCCTCAGCCCGCCCAGCCAGGTTACCGCGAGTCGGCGGGTTCCCATCCGCGCCAAAATCGGGGGGCAGCGCAGGATGGCGCGCGGTTCGGTAATCCGGCTCGGCATCGTCCAGATAGCCCACCCCCGCGGCTCTGGCCCGCTCAAAAACACTGGCAGTGAGCCGGTCGTGGTCCGTTTGTCCAAACTTATTTAGCATCCTAGCTGCCTCCTCTATCGTGCCGGGAACTGTCCTCCCCCTGCTTGTGAAACTAATCGCGACCCACCGGTGCGGAAAGTCGAAAATGTTTTACCTGTGGAAAACCCGGAATTGCCCTCCCCTGTGGAAAACTTCTCGAAAGGCAGTTTTTCGTTGCTATAGCCGGGATAAACTGAAGCAGTGAAAAAACAGAAACCGGTTTTAAGCGATTCTGCGGCCGCGGTGCGCCAACCCCGCTTGGTCGAACGCATCATTGGCGCCATCATTCTGGCCCTGGCGGTGGTGGTGTTGGCGACTGCCACGACACAGTGGGTTGGTGATACCGCCCGGATTCGCAGCAACGCGGAAGTGAAGAAAATCACCACGGTCGCCCCGTTGAAAGAAGCCTGGACCCTGGCAATGCCCGCGAAGATGAAGGATCCGCGCACGGTGCAGGTGTGGGATTACGCCGATTCCCAAGACTCTTTGGCGGCCCAGGACGCCGCTACCGGCGTGACCGCTAAACTGGCCGAAAACGAGCAGCTCGTGCTGGTCAAAGGCACTGATGGCAAGGCTCAAACCCAGGCTATTGCGCTGATAGACGAAACGACTGGCACCGAGAAATGGTCGAAAACCTACGATGACCTGCCCCTGGACTATTGCCTGAAACAGCTGTGGCAGAGCTCGATTACCTGCGAATCGGATGCCGCGAAAAAGGTGGTGCGGATCGATCCCAGCGGCAATGTTGCGGTGGGGGACTTGCCGCAGGGTATTTGGGATTTAGCGACCGGCGAGCACGTTTTGGGAGCCATTTTTGACCAGTTCCTGGTGGTTCCTATCGCGGTTGCGGAAGGAAATTCGGCTGGAGTACAGGCGGTGTACGTCACGCCGGACTTTGCGTGGAAAGGCAAGTTTCCGCTCATGGTGCCAAACGCCCAGGCTGCCCAGCCTCTATCGGTGCAAACTCGGGGGTCAGTGACTTTGCTGGGAGTGACGACTTCCAATCAAGACGGGTCTAACCGGCAAAATACCTGGAGCTATTCCCAAATTATCAACATGAAAATCGGTTCTCTCGACACCTCGAAACTGGGGTCTGCCCCCCAGATTTCCATGTTGGAAGCCGGTTTTTTTGCTTCCGCTGACTCGCAGAGCGCCGCTGAGGTTCATTGGCAAATTCACGGTTCTGACGGTGGTGTAGTGGGGGAGGGCCAGTGTCCCTCGCTAGCCGCCCAAGCTCTGCACGACCAACTGCGCGCCGGGCTGCGGCTGGATACTGACAGTGCTCTGGCCGCCTTGAAATCCGGGAAAGTTCCCGTGATTATGCCCGACCGGACGTATTTCCTGGGTGCGACCGGGGAAACCTGTGCGTCCTGGCCTGGTTGTGCGGCCAAAACTTGGACTACCGGGGAGGGCGTCACCATCAATCTGAAAGCTCCGGGGGCTCCGCTGGCCTCTGACGGGACAAAAGCCGTGTTCACCGAGGGTAACGGCGGGCTTTTGAGCTACGGAGTCGTCGACGGAAAATTCCTCTGGGAAGGCGTCGCCCCACCCTTGAAAGACGCTACCACCAGCGGGGATATGTTTGTTTTTGGGTCTGGGTTGGGTCAGTTGGCACAGCTGGGCGACCTCGACAAGGGCAGCGCCAAGGCCGTGTTGCGTTACCTCACTCTACCGTAGGGGGTTGCCTCAAGAAGCAACCTGTTGAGGTTCCGGGTCGGGGCCGGGGGTGACAGACTGCGCGCCGTGATAGCGCTGCAGACGCTGTTGCCGAAGAAAATCCACCAGCCAAACGATCAGGAACAATACGCCTTCAAGCAGCACGACCGTGGCTCCTGACGCTGTATCGAACCAGTAGGAAATATAGGCTCCCAGCACGACGCAGAATACGGAAAACAAAGGAGCTATCCATAGCATAGCGTTGAACCGGTTTGTGAGCAGCCGAGCGGTTGCGCCAGGGGTAATCACCAGTGCCACGATGAGGATTGCGCCCACTGCCTGCATCGCCACCACGACTGTCAAAGAGAGAGCTACCAGCAACAGAGTCGCCAACCAGGTTGTAGAGATGCCGATAGTGTGGGCATGAGTCTTGTCGAAGGCATACAGCACCAAATCCCGCTTTTTGTATAACAACAGCACCAGAGCGAGTGGGCTCAATATCAAGACCTGCCACATATCGGCTCTGGTGATACCGAGCATGTCGCCAAACAAAATATGGTGCAAATCGATATGACTGGGGAACAGGCTGATTAAGACCAGACCGGAGGCAAACATTGTCGTGAATACCACGCCAATAGCTGTGTCTTCTTTGACCCGTCCGCGCCCCCGCACTGCGCCAATCAATCCCACCACCAGCAAAGCTGCCACGAGGGCTCCTATTGCGAAGGGCGTTCCCAAAAGGTAGGACACGACGATTCCGGGAAGAATTGCGTGGGACAGGGCATCGCCTAACAATGACCAGCCAATTAAAACCAGCCAGCAGGACAACACGGCACAAACTGCCGCCGCGACTCCGGTGACGATGATGCCGCGGAGCATAAACTGCTGTGTCCACATTTCGATGAAGGCTTCATAAAAATTCACTTTCCACCTCCTGACGCGGCGGGATTTAATCCAAACGCTTTCGCGAGGTTCTGCGGGTCTAAGGCGCCAGCGGGATTACCTTGATAAACTACGCGGCGATACAGCAAAACTACTTCATCGCAGAGCTTTTCCAAAGAAGCCAAATCGTGGGTTGAAACCACCACCGTGGTGCCTTTTGCCGAGATTTTGCGCAGCAAATCGACGATATTGGTTTCGGAGTATTTGTCTACTCCGGCAAACGGTTCATCGAGGAGCAGGAGCGGTGCACCTTGGGCAATCGCGCGGGCGATAAACACCCTTTTCTTTTGGCCGCCACTCAACGCCCCAACTTGGCGCTGCTGCAAATCTTGCAATTCCACCATTTCTAACGCGGCTTGCACTGCTGCCACGTCTGCAGATTTGGGATGACGGGTAGGTCCCATGAATCCATACCGCCCCATCATGACGACTTGGTTTACGTTAACCGGGAAGTCCCAATCGATTTCCTCGTTTTGTGCAACGTAACCAATCAGTCGCTGTTTCCGGGCTTGATTCGCGTCAATTCCGGCAACTTTAATGCTGCCCTTTTGATACGAAACGCTGTTGGTGATGGATTTGAACAGCGTTGTTTTTCCCGATCCGTTCATCCCTACCAGACCACATATTTGACCGCGCGGCACGGTTAAACTGGCACCTTCCAGTGCCACATTAGCTCCGTAACGAACATGCAAATCTGAGACTTCTAATATAGGCGGGGCTGAATTTGGGCTGGGTTCAGCTTCAACCCCGCCTGGCTCTATGCGGTTGTCGAGAGCATCACTCATTTCTGAGTCAATCCTCGGGTAATCAAATCTGCGTCGTAGCGCAACAGATCCAGATAGGTTGGAACGTCTCCATCTGCGTCTGTCAAGGAATCAACATACAATTCCCCACCAAATTTCGCCCCTGTGGCTTCCACAACGGGTCGCATTTTGTCTCCCACGGTGGATTCGCAGAAAACTGCGGGAACGTGGTTTTGCTTCACGTAGTCTTCCACTTCCGCTACGCGAGAGGGAGTGAGGGCTCCTTCGGCATTTACGCCCCACAGGAATTTCTCGTTGAGGTTATAGTCACGAGTCAGATACGAGAATGCTCCCTCACAGCTGACCAAAGTACGTTGTGACGGGTCGAGCTGAGAAAGTGTGGAAGTGATGTCCTCGCCGACTTTTTCAATCTTGGCGCCATACTGTTTGGCATTTTCCTGGTACTCGGAGCAGTTCTTTGCATCTAAATCGCAGAAGGCTTTTGCCATATTTTTCACGTAGAGGGCGCCATTTTTCGGGCTCATCCAAGCGTGGGGATTGGGCTTACTCTTGTAGTCACCTTCGGTAATCGGAATAGGCTCTACGCCCTGCGAAACATTGACCTTTTTGGCATCCAGATTGGCGGTAAACTTCGTGAACCAGCGTTCCAAATCTAGCCCGTTATTTAAAAACAGTTTCGCTTTCTGCGCCGACTTTAAGTCCGAGGGTGTGGGTTGGTAATCGTGAATTTCCGCCCCAGGTTTGGTGATAGAGCGGACTTCCAGGTGGTCTCCGGCGACGTTTTGAGCCATGTCCTGCAACACGGTAAATGTGGTGAGGACCAGGGGCTTGCCTGGTGCGGCTGAATCCGAGCTGGAGCTGGGAGTCCCGCTGCACGCGCTGAGAGAGGCTCCCAGGCACAAAAGCGCAGCTACGGTCAAGGTTTCTTTAATTTGCTTGTTTTTAACTCTCTTCATGGATATATCCTAAGTTAGGCATACCTAAGTTTGCAAGCCCGAAACCGTTGAAATCCCGTAATTTAGCGAATTTTTTGTACTGACAAATCCTACAAAACCAAGGACACGAGCTTTGGAGCGCGTACGATAATCCGTTTCGGCTCGCGTCGCCGCTAGCTGTGAATCAGAGCTATCCGGAGGGGAAGGCTCCAAGGCAGAGATACGCTACTTCACTGTACCAGAAACTAAGTCGATGGTCTGGTCAGATTTTTCGAGAACAACTTTCGTTGCATCAGTTGCATCCCGATTTACCTTCATCAGGTTTCCCTGTTTGTCAACGGCCCAGTAGCCCAAATCTGGGGTCAAAAGCGTGAAAGTGTCGTTAGGTTGCTCGCTAAGAACCAAGATGAAGGCCTTTGTATTGGTGTCCTCGATTACTTCTGGTACTGAAGCGGTGTCGGATTCTAGCATTATTATTCCGTCTGAGCTTTTTCCTCAGGTCTGAGAAAGAACAAATGAATCACCGGCTTTGAGGTTGCCTTTGAACGTTTGCGTAACCGACATGGTAGACAAGGTGACGGGTACGCCAGCAGCTTCCAACGATTCCTTGCTGACTTCCGTTCCTGAAAGTGGATTAGTTGTGTCACCGGGAACTGGGGACTCAGGAAGGAGTAAGGAGTCCTTCGATGATTCAAAAGTGGCCTCAACAACTAAATCAGCCTTGTCTACTAGGGTCCCGAGACTTGGATAACTTGGATAATCGGCCTTGAAAAGGCGGACTTTTTTTACATCGTTGCTGCCTGTAGAGGGTAACTCCGAGGCGGATTTGGCATCATTGCCGGTGCTCGCAGAGCAGGCTGTAAGTGCGATGGAGAGGGCAGCTAGTGTGGCTGTTAATCGGAATTTCTTATTCATGATTGTTCCCTATATTTTATTTGTTTATTTGTTTATTTGTTTAGTAACAATATCGTACATTAGCAACATCATAAGATTGCGGTCTGAAAACTTGAGATCTGTTTCGAGACCAATCCATCAAGGTCAGGAATGAAACTTGATTTTTATCTGTTAGACGGAGGGCGTGACCAAGTTCATGTGTCGCTGTGCTTTTAGCCCATGTCCAAAACTGGCCTGAAGGAGCGTTACTGCTGAGCAGCTGACCATTTATCTTAATGTTGAAAGAGCTGATAGCGGGATTCCAGGTGTAAAGTCCGTACCAATTTGTGTTGTAATTTCCGGCTTCCATTACCGCGCTAGATCCTGGCGTAGTTCCAATTGAGGTTCCAGCGCCTGAGGCGTTCCAGTAGCTGCGGGCTGAGTCCATGACGTTTGTCCATTGCGGGCTCAATGAGGCATATCGGACATTGAACTGGCGCGTTGGCCTGGCGTCGTATTGACACTCATAAGCATTCGCAACTCCAATTGTGCCAAGCGTGAGGACCAAAGAAGTGACTATTGCGGAGAAAATTGTACGTTTAACATGCATGTTAACTTCCTTTTTAGATGCTGTAGAACCCCTCAACCTCAAATTATCATTGAGAGCGAAGGTATAGAAGACCCTATTTTTAGGGGGTTCCACAGATGCAATGATGCGGATAGACTATGCAAATTGTAGCGGCTGGGATTTTTATGTGTACATCAGTTTCACCACTGAAGGGGGAGGAGGCGATGTGGGTGATGCCCAAACCAAGGTTCGCGTAATCCTTGCTGATGACGATGCTGTGTATTTGAATGCTATGGCGGATTTGCTAGGTCGGCTAGGAACTATCGAAGTGGTTGGGACGGCAACAAGAGGCTTGGAAGTTATCGAAATGGTGCAACAAGTTGGGCATGATGTTTTACTTTTAGATGTGCAGATGCCCGGCCTTGACAGTATCGATACGATAAAGGCAGTCCTGAAGTAAATCCCGATGAAAAAATTGTCGTACTAACTGCATTTGAACAACCAACCAGCCTGCGTGATTCGCTGTCTGCTGGAGCAAAAGGTTTCCTGACCAAGGAAACGGATTTCCGTGAAGTTGCTAGCGCGATTCAGAATGTACACGAGGGCCGCAATGCTCTTGACGATAAACTTTTATCCATGGTTATGGATTCTTTTGTGACCAAGAATGAGGATTCTGGAGACAAACAACGGGCGGCAGAGATTGCTGCCTTGCCTCCTCATCTGCGTCAAATTGTTAACTATATCGGCATGGCCTACTCGAACAAGGAGATTGTAGCTGCAAGTGGGCTGAAGCCCCATACCGTAAACTCCTATATTAAAGAAGCTTTGAATTTGTTAGGCCACCGGCGTGGAGAGCTTCTGATGGAAATGGTTAAGCTTGGCCTTGCCGACGGCAACGTGGAGTGAATCCCAGAAAGCCGAAGAAACCGCAGAAAGTTTTTGCTAGCCAAGCGGAAACGTAAGCATATCGAAAACGTAACCAGGGAAACTATTGAAGGGAATCACAGAACCAGCGAAACTAGCTTGGGTGCGCGGGCGGTAGCGCGAAGCGTGTGAGCTGCCTCGACAGACGGCGAAGCCGATTATGTGACAGCAACGATTTGCTGTCGCGACGTAGCGCCTCTAGGGCGCTTACGCCCCGAAAAAGTTGGACCGATTACAAAACCAGGGACACGAGCTTTGGGGCGCGCACGATAATCCGCTTCGGTTCGCGCCCGTCCAGCAACTTCACCACGGCCGGTTCCGCCAGGACTTTCGCCTGCAAATCCGCCTCGGAAATCTCGGGGTCCACCGAAACTTTCGCGCGCACCTTACCCGCCACCTGCACCACGCAAGTGACCTCCTCAGCCGCCAACAGCGACTCATCGGTCACGACCGGGAACGCGGCCCGGGCGATACCACCCTGGTGACCTAAACGTTCCCACAGTTCCTCCGCAATGTGCGGAGCGATGGGGGCGACCATCACGACCAGCGCTTCTGCGGCCTCACGCGGCACCTGGGGCAACCCGGTCAAGTGATTATTCAGCACAATCATCTTGGCGATAGCCGTGTTCACGCGCAGATTGTCATACTCCACGGTGACATCGTGAATGGTGCGAGCCAGCACTTTTGCGGTCGCCAAGTCCGGGGCATCGTCGCTGACGGTGAGCTTACCAGTGTTTTCATCGACGATATTGCGCCACAGCCGCTGCAGGAAACGCTGAGAGCCGACCACCGCGCGAGTGTCCCACGGACGGGACATATCCAGCGGCCCCATTGACATTTCGTAGACCCGGAATGTGTCCGCGCCGTAATCTGCACACATCTGATCAGGGGTGACGATGTTCTTTAGCGACTTGCCCATCTTGCCGAACTCGCGGTTGACGGGCTGGCCCTGCCAGGTAAAGCCGTCATCTTCGCTACCCTCCACCTCGTCAGCCGGAACGTATTGCCCGCGCGAATCCGTGTAGGCGTAGGCCTCAATCATGCCCTGGTTGAACAGGCGATGGAACGGCTCGGAACTGGACACATATCCCAAGTCATAGAGCACCTTGTGCCAAAAACGCGCGTACAGCAGGTGCAGCACCGCGTGTTCCACGCCGCCCACGTACAAATCCGTGCCGCCGCTGAGGTTGCCCGCTTCGGGACGTGGGCCCATCCAGTAGGCTTCGTTGTCGGGGCTGGCAAAAGCCGTGGGGTTGTCCGGGTCCGTGTAGCGCAGCTCGTACCAGCACGAGCCCGCCCAGTTCGGCATGGTGTTTTGGTCACGAGTGTAGGTCTGCTTGCCTTCGCCCAGGTCCAGCTCGACGGTCATCCAGTCCGTAGCGCGGCCCAGCGGGGACTCCGGGGTGGAGTGGCCGTCGTCGGGGTCAAAAGTCCGGGGCCGGAAGTCCGACACTTCGGGCAGTTCCAGGGGCAGCATCTCTTCCGGCAGGGCGTGAACCCGCCCGTCAGAGCCGTAAACCACGGGGAAAGGCTCGCCCCAGTAGCGTTGCCGGGAAAACAGCCAGTCACGCAGGCGGTAGGTCACGGTCTTTTCGCCCCGCCCGGTCTGAGCCAGCCAGTCGCTGATTTTCGCGATAGCCTCGGCTTTGCCCAGGCCGTTCAGGCTGATTTCACTGTTGGCGGAGTTTTCGATGACACCGTCGCCGGTCCAAGGTTCCGTCTGTACATCCAGGCCGTCCGGGCCGGAAATAGTTTGGATAATATCCAGGTTGAACTTCCGAGCAAAGGCGTGATCGCGCTCGTCGTGGGCGGGCACAGCCATAATCGCGCCGGTGCCGTACCCCATCAAAACGTAATCCGCCACGAAAATCGGCACCAGGGAACTATTGACCGGATTCGTCCCAAAAATGCCGGTAAACACGCCGGTCTTTTCGGTGAAGTCGGTTTCCGCAGTCCGTTCGCTGTCGCTCTTTGCGCTGGCTTGCGCCCGGTAGGCCGCCACCGCTGCGCGCGGGGTCGCGTAACCGCCGGTCCACTCCGGGCGGGTCCCCTCCGGCCAAGCGTCCGGCACCTGCAACTCCGCGTCCGCACAGTCCTCGGCACCCACCAGCGGATGCTCCGGGGAAATGACCATGAAAGTCGCGCCGAATAGGGTGTCGGGCCGGGTCGTGAAGACCTGCAAAGTTTGCGGCTGTGGCCCTTGACCGGCCTCGACCTGGAAGTTTACGGTGGCGCCAAAGGACTTGCCAATCCAGTTGTGCTGCATGGTGCGGACCTTATCGGGCCAGTCAATCGTGGCCAGGTCCGCGTCCAGCCGGTCCGCGTAGCGGGTGATGCGCATCATCCACTGGCGCAGTTTCGTCTTAAACACGGGGAAGTTGCCGCGTTCGGAACGTCCCTCGGCGGTGACTTCTTCATCCGCCAGCACCGTGCCTAAGCCCGGTGCCCAGTTCACCGGCGCGTATGCCACGTAAGCCAGGCGCTCGGCATCAATGAGTTCCGCCTGTTCCACTGCGGAAAGTTCGGCCCAAGCCCGCCCGTCCGGAGTGGGGCGGGTGCCGTCCTCGTACTGCTTCACAAGGGTGGTAATCGGCCGGGCCGCGCCCTTTCCGGAGCCGTCGCGGCGCGGAGCTTCGGGGTCATACCAGGAGTTGAAAATTTGCAGGAAAATCCACTGGGTCCACTTGAAATAGTCCGGGTCGGTCGTGGCGAAAGAGCGCCGCCGGTCGTGGGACAAGCCAATGCGGGCCAGCTGTTTGCTCATGTTGGCGATATTGTCGTGCGTGGTGATGGCCGGATGCTGGCCGGTTTGCAGGGCGTATTGCTCGGCGGGCAGGCCAAACGCATCGTAACCCATGGTGTAGAGCACGTTTTTGCCCTGGGCGCGCTGGTAGCGGGCCACTACGTCGGTGGCGATATAGCCCAGCGGGTGTCCCACGTGCAGACCTTTGCCGGAGGGGTAGGGGAACATGTCGAGGATGAAGTATTTTTCGTGTTTTGCCAGGTCACCAGCCAGGGAGCCGCTGGGGTTATCAGCGTTAAATGCGCCGGTTTCGTCCCAAATCCGTTGCCACTTCGCTTCCAGGTCCCCCGCCATCTCAGCCGTGTAGCGGTATTGCGGGGTGTCTGGGGTTTCCGGGGTGTTTTCAGCCATTATTCCTCTTCTTTCCGACAATCAATGTACCTAGTTTAGACCAGAATGATATACGCGACTTAAACCGATTAGTTTGCGCGCTGTGTTGGGTGCGAACTAACGCGTTTGCAGCATTTTTGTGGCGGGGTTCCGGGGCGCGCGTGGATTATAAGGGGAGAAGAGCCGGGTAGCTGCCATTATGGGCAGCTACCCGGCTATTCTCCCCCGTTATTTGCAACCCAGCGGGTATCCCCTGACTTGTGGGAGCGGGCAAAAAGAAAACGTCCACCAAAAGGTGGACGTTTTCAAATAGCTTAGAGAAACCGATTACTGCATAGCAGCAACGCGGGTGGCCAGCTTGGACTTGCGCTGAGCCGCCTGGTTCTTGTGGATGACACCCTTGGAAGCTGCCACGTCGAGGCGGCGGGTGGCCACCTTCAAGTTGGCCTCGGCCGCGGCCTTATCCCCGGCCTCGATAGCCTCGCGGGTCTTGCGCACCAGGGTCTTTAGCTCGGAGCGCACGGCCAAGTTGCGCTGGCGCGCCTTTTCGTTGGTGCGAATCCGCTTTATCTGAGACTTAATATTTGCCAATGTTCTTCCCTCAAAAGTATTGATTTTCGCCGGTTTTGGCGACACACAAGGAAATATCCTACGCCATTTTGCGCCTCATCCGCAAATCGGCGGTTGCAGCGTCAGCATTACGGACACCTCACCCCAGCCGGCAGCCTTGAGCCTAACAGGCTTGGCACCATGAGTAATAAAGTAGATTGGGCAAACGGGGGAAAAATGACAAAATGGAATGTCTAGCGAGAGAAATAAGGAAGTCCATGCCCATTCCTGATGATGCCCTGTTACAGTCGATTGCGCCCGCCGCCACCGACCCGTCCCTGATTCGTAACTTTTCGATTATCGCCCACATCGACCACGGCAAGTCGACGCTGGCGGATCGAATGCTGCAGCTAACCGGGGTCGTCTCGGACCGTGAGATGCGTGCCCAATACCTGGACCGGATGGACATTGAACGCGAACGCGGCATCACCATTAAATCCCAAGCCGTGCGGATGCCCTGGCAGGTTGGCGACAAAGCCTACGCTCTGAACATGATTGACACCCCTGGTCACGTGGACTTCACCTATGAAGTCTCACGTTCCCTGGCGGCTTGTGAAGGGGCGGTCCTGCTGGTGGACGCCTCCCAAGGCATCGAGGCGCAAACCCTGGCGAACCTCTACCTCGCCTTGGAGGGGGACTTGACCATTATCCCGGTGCTGAACAAGATTGACCTGCCCGGCGCGATGCCGGAAAAGCACGCTGAAGAACTGGCGAACCTCATCGGGTGCCAGCCCGAGGACTGCTTGCGAGTTTCAGGCAAGACCGGTCAGGGCGTACAGGCCCTGCTGGATGAAATCGTCTCCCAGGTGCCGCCGCCCTCCGGACAGCCCGACGCCCCGACCCGCGCACTTATTTTTGACTCGGTTTATGACACGTATCGCGGGGTCGTGACCTACGTGCGCGTCATGGACGGAACGCTCAATGCCCGCCAGCGAATCAACATGATGTCCACCGGCACTACCCACGAACTTCTGGAACTCGGTGTCATCAGCCCCGAACCGAACCCCACGAAAGGTATCGGGGCGGGCGAAGTCGGCTACCTCATTACCGGGGTGAAGGACGTGCGCCAATCCCGCGTGGGCGATACCGTCACTTCTGCGGAAAAGGGCGCTCGCGAACCTTTGCCGGGCTACCGCGACCCGATGCCGATGGTGTTTTCGGGACTGTACCCGATTGACGGGACCGATTTTCCGGTGTTGCGTGACGCGCTGGACAAGCTGAAGCTCAATGATGCGTCACTGACTTTTGAACCGGAATCGTCAGCCGCCCTGGGGTCGGGTTTCCGTTGCGGTTTCTTGGGTTTGCTGCACCTCGAGATTATTCGCGAGCGTCTGGAGCGCGAGTTTGACCTGGTGCTGATTTCCACTGCCCCGAACGTGGAATACGTGGTGATGGCGGAGGACGGCACGGAAACTCACGTCATGAACCCTTCTGAGTTCCCCGATGGCAAGGTCAAGGAAGTGCGCGAGCCGGTAGTGGCCGCGACCATCCTGACCCCCTCGGACTTTGTCGGTCCGGTTATGGAGCTGTGCCAGAATCGGCGCGGCGCCATGAAGAACATGGAGTACCTGAGCTCGGACCGGGTAGAACTGCACTACACCCTGCCCTTGGGCGAGATCGTTTACGACTTCTTTGATCAGCTGAAGTCCCGCACCAAAGGCTACGCCTCGCTGGACTACCACCTGGACGGGATGGCTCCGGCCGACCTGGTGCGGGTGGACATTTTGCTGAACGGGGAACAGGTTGACGCGTTTTCCGCCATCGTTCACAAGGACAATGCCTACAGTTACGGGACGGCGATGGCGACGAAGCTGCGCAAACTCATTCCGCGCCAACAGTTCGAGGTGCCTATCCAGGCCGCTATTGGCACTCGCATCATCGCCCGGGAAAATATCCGGGCGCTGCGCAAGGATATGCTCGCCAAGTGCTACGGCGGCGACATCAGCCGGAAACGCAAACTGCTGGAAAAGCAAAAGGCCGGCAAGAAACGCATGAAAGCCATCGGGCGCGTTGAGGTTCCCCAGGAGGCTTTCATCGCCGCGCTTTCCAACGAGGAGCCGAAAAAGTAATGGGCAAAACGATTCGAGCCGACGCCCAGTCCGGCGGGGACGATGAAACCCCTGACCGCCAGCGCCCTTACCCGCGGGTCAGAACTTTTGCCCGGCGCGGGGACCGCATGGGCCAAACTCTGGAAAAGACGTTTGAAAAGTACAAAGACGCCTACCTGTTGGACGTGAAACGCGGGGCGGGGCCGACGATGGCGGCCGAGGGGGAGCGCTTGGACCCCCGCGTCGTGTTTGGCCGCGAGGCTCCGCTCATTGTCGAGGTTGGCTGCGGTAACGGCGAGCAAATCACTCACGCTGCCGCGCTGCACCCGGAAAATAATTACTTGGGATTTGAAGTGTGGCTGCCGGGGGTGGCGAAAATCGTGTCCTCCGCCGTGCGTAACTACGACGGCTTGCCCAACCTGAAAGTCGCGGACGTCGACGCCCTGCAAGCCCTACCCATTCTGCTCGGTGAGGCGACGGTACACGAGATGTGGACGTTTTTCGCTGATCCATGGCCGAAAACTCGCCATCACAAGCGGCGTCTGGTGGCGCCGGAGTTTGCGGCCATTGTCGCCCGGCTGCTGGAAGACGGGGGGCGGTGGCGCCTGGCGACCGATTGGGACGACTACGCTTGGCAGCAACGTGACGTGGTTGAGTCCACCCTCGGATTGTCTAACCCGCACGTTGGCCAGCGTCCCGATGTCAACGATCCACAAGGGCAGCGCGGCGGTTTTGCGCCGCGTTTCGACGGTCGGGTGGTGACGGCGTTCGAGCGTCGGGCCGCCCGAGAAGGCCGTGACGTCCATGATTTGTGCGCGGTGCGCCTGGCGCGCGGGTCGTCAGAAGAACGTGAACAGGCGGCGTCGTTCCAGGTAACGGCCCGTTTAGGGCGGGTTAGCGCCACCGAGAAGCCCGCCGAGTCCGGGTTTACGCCCAGCGAGCCGTGGTACGGGGCGGGCGAAGCCTGATGGGTTCGCCGCGCACGCTCTGTGCTTACGTGCATGTGCCGTACTGCCTGCGGCGTTGCGGCTACTGCGATTTCAATACGTACTCGAATTTGTTGCTGGGGCCCGGCGTGGGGGGATACGCGGCGGCGTTACTCCAGGAAGTCGGCCTGTATGCGCCGGTTTTTTCCGGCGCTGATGCGGCGTGCCAGGGCGGCGGTCACAAGGTCGGTGCTGTTCACGAGGGCGGTGCCGGTGGCGTTGGTGCTGGTCATGCTGGTGCTGGTTGCCAGGACTGTCGCGCCTTGGCCAGCGTGTTCTTTGGCGGGGGAACCCCGACAGTCTTACCGGCGGCCGATTTGGTGCGAGTCTTGCGCGGCCTGAGCGAAACTTTCGGGCTGGTGCCGGGCGCGGAAGTAACGACCGAGGCAAACCCCGACACAGTGACGCCGCAGTATTTGGAAGCCCTGGCGGCGGGCGGTTTTACGCGGGTGTCCTTTGGAATGCAGTCGGCCATTCCCGCCGTGTTAGCGACTTTGGACCGGACGCATCAGCAAAAGCACCTGGTGGCAGGCGTGCGGGCAGCGCGCGCGCAGGGACTGGAGGTCAGCGTGGACCTCATCTATGGCACGCCGACAGAGAGCTTGGCGGATTGGCGGTCCTCCCTGAATGCCGCGCTGGAACTTGGGGTAGACCACGTGTCCTGCTACGCCCTGGTCATCGAGCCGGGCACCGCGCTGGGACGCGCCCTCGCGCAGGGTGAAATCCCCCCGGTGGATCCCGACGACCAGGCGGATAAATACGAGCTGGCTGATGAGACGCTCAGCGCGGCGGGTCTGGAATGGTACGAGATTTCCAACTGGGCGCGCCCGGGCCACGAATGCCGTCACAACCTGGCCTATTGGCAAAACCAAGATTGGTACGGTTTCGGGCCTGGCGCCCACTCTCACCTGGGCAGCACGCGCTATTGGAACCTGCGCCACCCCGCGAAGTGGGCGCAGTCCCTGCAGGCGGGCCACCGGCCTGTTGACGACCAGGAATTCATCACCGGTGAAAGCGCCCGCCTGGAAAAACTCCTGCTGAATCTGCGTCTGCGTCAGGGTTTGGATTTGGGTGAATATGCCCGAGAGTTCGGGGTTGACGCGGCGGCTTTGCTTTGTGAGGCGCACGAGTTGGCTGGGGAGGGCTTGCTGGACGGCGCGCTGCTACCCGGTGGTGACTCGCTGCCGGACTGCGAGTTGATGCAAAAGGGCGGTTCACTGCCGGTCGGACAGCTTTCACAGGTGGGCGAGCTGCCGCAGGCGGACGGGCTGCCCCGGGGGGACGAGCTTTTGCATCAGGACGGGTCGGCACCCGACGCTCTGACCAGCGGCGCGGGTCGAGCGGTGCTGACCCGGCGCGGACGCCTGCTGGCTGACACGGTCATTCAACGCCTGGCGGGGGTGTCATAGAAGTGTCCGGGCTGCGAACGTTCGCGACACACCGCAGCCGAACTTCCCACCTACTTCCCACTTAACTTCCCCAAGTGTTAAGTTAAGTGGGAAGTTCGGGTTAAGTACCAGGCGCAAAGGGGCGCGGTCGGCAGAACGTCCTCACAGTGTTCGGCGAAAAACTCTGTATAAAACTGGCGAAAAACTCTGTATGGCTAGGTCACGTACACCCGGGCGAACGGGGTGATGGTCGTTCCGCTTTCGGCTCTGCGAAACTAAGCCCCGCTTGGTGGAGAGCGGGGCAGCGGGGAGGATTGTTCGGACATGGTGGTCAAGATTTGGTAAAGCAAAAAAAAGATTTGCTCGTTAGCGGCCCTGTGACCAGCGCTTTGAGGCACTGACCTGCAATTATGGAAAATCACTGGAATGTATGCGAGGTTTCGCTGAAATGAAGCCAAAAGGCTCAGAATTGGACGTGTGTAGCCGAACAAATTACTTGAGTGTTCGGAACACTGTGCTGACCCCGTCCGGAAGGGGCAGTGCGCGAATCCATGGATGGTATTCGAGGAGGATAAAGTGGAGACATACAGCCACGTTGTAGTGAAGAAGATGCGCCGCGCGGGCATTGTGAGTCTGTTCGCGGTTGGTTTAGCTTTTACGGGTGTCGCCCCGGCCAATGCTATTAGTGGGGGGAACTTTCAAACCCAGGATTTGGGTCAAAATGGTCAGGCGGTGGCCTTGCTGCAGGTACCTATCCCCGGTTCTCCTGTGTTGGCGTATCGGAGCTGTGCAGGCGTGTTGACGAAGCCTGACGAAGTGCTGACTTCGAACGACTGTTTCTCGTTCTCGAATGACCCGTACAAGGACGTGTTTAATCGCAAAAACTCTACTATGGAGGCATTAGCTCAACGGACCGCGCGCATCACCTTCGGTAAGGATGCCGTGAGCAATACGAATGCGGATAAGCGCGTGTATTTCTCCGTGCGTGTCGAACCGTTCAACCCCACCACTCTGGGCTTGGCAGTGGTACAGCTGGATCGTCCAGTAGAGGGAATCACTCCGGTGACGAAAGCTGAGGGAATGGCCAAAGATGGCGACGGCTTGAACATGGTGGGTTGGGAATCGACCGACTTTGTGCCCCATCCCGGTTCGTTCACCAAGAACATCACCAGTTCTGATTTGCGCATTGCCTACCATCCCGGTGGTGGGAAGAGCTACTACAGTTCTCCCCAGTCGTGGCAGACTTTCTTGGATCAAAACATGACTATCCCGAAACTGGATATGCCCGGAGTTAACGATAAAAACGGGGTGGTTCCGGCTTTTGCCCTAGCGGGATGGCGTCCGGCAAAAGAAGTCAATAAGGAACTCGGTACGCCTGTACTGACGGGGGACGGTAAACTCCGGGGTATCCTGGTGGGCTACGATGTCGCAGGCGACGCGGTGTTCCTGGATGCCGGCGAACCGAGCATTGCGGATCAGATTTTCCGCGACCACACCCCGCCTGTTTTGGTCAATGCGAAGGATGCTGAAACCGAGTCGGCTTTGGCGACTCAATACAAGAATTTGCGGGATATGCTGTGTTCCGCTCCCGCCAACGATGTAGAGACCGCTGTTTACGACGCTGCTAAGGCCGATTTTGACGAAGCTGTAGAAAAATATTTAGCGCCCGATGGTGCCAAAGCAAAGTACGACAAAGAGAAGCCAACTTATGACACGGCCAAAGCGAAGTATGAGGCAGCCAAAGCAACACATGACGCAGCTGCGTTAGTTTGGCAAAAAGCTGAGGAAGATTGGGCTAAAGCTCAGAAAGACTTTGACGATGGCTTAATCGACGAAACTGCAAAGCAGGCCGCGTTGGCCGCCTATAGCGCGGCTCGGACTGTGTGGAAGCAGGCGGAAGACACTTTCAAGACAGAGAAAGCTGCTTGGGGTAGGGCTGAGTCGAATTTCAAACCTCTTAAAGAGGCTTATGAGGCAGCCGAGAAAGACTATGAAGCTGCCCAAAATGCTTGGCAAAAAGCAGAAAATGAATATAATTCCACCGGGAAGAGAACCCCTATTCTGGATAAGTTGGACAAGCGCTCGGCTGAAGCAGCCACCGACACGGCAAATTTGGTCAAAAGCTACAATGAGGCGGTGAAAAACGACGCATCCTGGATTTACACCATTCCGTCAACGCTTGACCCCATGCATGCGCCGGTTTACAGCCTTACGACTGTAGACGATCCCCTGTATTTCCCGAATATGGCCACTGACCCAATCACATGGTCACAATACTGCCAGTCAACAGAAGGTGTCGATACCCTGGATATGTCGATGCTGTTCAAGCGTTCCGTGGCTGACCGGGCGGCATATCAGGCCGAAAAGGACAAGATTACCCAGCGTGTCAAGCAAGCTGAGCAGGAAAAGAACTTGGCCGACCAGGAATTAGATAAGGCTAAAAAACTGGAAGAAAAGAAACGTCAGCTCTTCAATGTTGATATTGCTGATCAACAGGCCAAGAAAGAGTACGAAGATGCGCAGGCTGCCACGAAGGTAGCCAAGCAGGAAGCTGACGCAAAGACTTCGGCTTGGGAAGTGCTGAAAGACCTAGAAGACCAGATTGTCAAGGGTCTCGATCCGGTGATTTTGGATGCCGAGAACGCTACCAAGAATGGCCTGGCAAATACGGCCAGCATGGTTAAAGCTGCTCAGGACAAGTGGATTGGTGAGGACACTGCGAAGCAGAAAGCGTTCGCTGATGCCCTGGACAAATACCTTCAGGCCAAGAAAAAGCTGTATGAATATGAACAGGCCAAAGCTGCCAACGCTGACATAGACGCTGAGAATGCCACACATTGTCACCCCAATCCCACCCAGCCTACCCAGATGATTTGCGATGCGCCAGGCTATCCCAAGGCCAGAGTGCCGGAGAACAAGCTGAGCGCTGCAGAGGAGGAAATCCTCAAGATAGATCCGAAGGACTCCTACCTTAAACCCGGTGCCGCTGATTCCGAGATGAAACGTGACCTGGCGGGGATTAAGGATTACCTGAACAAGTCAGTACCCATCATGCTGGAGTCGCGTTACCAAATCTGGAATATGAAGCGCATGACAGAAATGCTGCAGAAAGGCGAAAGCCTGAACGATGCCGACAAACAGCAGATGCAGCAGGAAATCATCGATATCCTGAAGAAACAGACTGACCTGGGAACCAAGATTCGTAGCCAGCACGGCAAGATGCAAGAGTCGTGGAACGAATTGGAAAAGCTCTATGCGTCCCTGCCTCAGGAAGTTAAAATCCAAATGGACAAGAAGGGCTACAAAGAGGCTGTCAAGAAGTACAACGACGCCAAGCTGTCCTATGGGGGTGCCGAATCCGATTTGGCTAACCTGGCTGAAGTTCAAAATGACTTGGCTGACGCAAATACCGCCGCCAAGATGGAGTCCCTGTTAAAGAAGGCCAGCAACGCTTACGCTAATTTGACCGACATTCTGCGTTCCTTGGAAGATGCCACGAATGCGCTGGACAAGATTAATAACTACGGTCAAGCTGTGGTGGATGGCAACGTGCCAAAGGATAAAGATCCCGACCCGACTTGGGGCATGACCGAGACACAAAAGAAGGCCTACGAGGAGGCTTTGGCGAAGCAGAAGGCCGCTGAAGAAAAGGCTGCCGCCTTAGAGAAGGCAGAAGCCGATAAGAAGAAGGCCGCCGAAGAAGCCAAGAAGAAGGCTGAAGAAAAAGACAAGTCCGAAAAGGACAAGAAGAAGGACGAACAGGACAAGGAGCGTCTGGCTCGGGCGTTGTCCAAGAACACGTTGCGTGCCGATGGTTCCGACCGGGTGCTGACGGCTATTGCCGCTTGGAAGATGGGTAATTTCCCCGGCGACTCGGTAGTCCTGGTGGATGGCAACGTTCATGCTGACGGCTTGTCCGCCACCCCGTTGGCCGCGGCTCTGCACGCCCCGGTCCTGTTGACCACGTGGAAGACCGGCCTGGAACCGGCGCTGCTGGATCAGCTGAAGGTCTCTGGCAAGAAGAACATCTATCTGGTCGGCGGTCAGGTGCCGATGAACCCCTACGACGAGTTCGAACTGAACGAGGCGGGGATGACGGTACACCGCATTGCCGGGCCGGATCGATTCAGCACCGCTGTGACTGTAAACCAGATGACCGAACCGCTGGTGGGAGCGGCTCCGCAGAAGCCGTTGAACCTGTACATCGCTGACGGTGTCGGTTTCCCGGATGCTTTGGTTGCCGGGGCGGCTGCCGGACGCACCGGTTCCCTGATGCTGTTGAGCAAGGGTAACACTTTGGACCCGAACATCTTCGGCTATATCTCGGCGTTGGGTCAGACCCGCCCGTTGACGATTACGGCGGTTGGTGGTCCGGCGGTGCACGCCGTCCAGAACACCCCGTGGCCTACGACCATGTCGGTGAATATTAAACCGATTATGGGCAAGGATCGTTACGAAACAGCTGCTATGACTGCGGGTACGCAGGCGGGAACCACCGCGGCGGTGCTGGTCACCGGCCAGGACTTCCCGGATGCTTTGTCCGGCGGTGCTTTGGCCGTGGATCAAAATGCGGCTTTGGTGTTGACCAAGACCGAAGAACTGCCTCCGTCCTCCTACCAGGCGTTGCAGCGCTACGGCTCCAATAAGACCATCGTGGTCGGTGGTCCGGGAGCGGTCAGTGCGAAGGTGGCCGAACTGGTTAACGGCGCGGCTCTGGAAAACCCGGATTCCGTCAACGTGACCGGAACACTGAAGGAACGCGAGGAAGTGAAGGCGGCTGCGGCGGCGAAACTGGCCGAGTTGCAAGAACGGAAACTCGAAGCCATTAAGAAGGGCGATTGGGACGCTCTGGCCGAAATAGAGAAGGAGAACCAGAAGGCTCAAAGCGTTTTGAGTCGCTACAGCACTCCGAGCCGGGCGGCCGGTGGGATGCGCACTCCGGCCAGTGCTGGAACGAACAACTCTCTGGATTATGTCCAGAGCCTGCTGAGGTCCGGAAACTCGATGCAGGACGTGTTCAACAAGATGGGCGTGAGTTCCATCAGCCAGTTGGCGCACCTGATAAGCACGGGTTCTCCAACCTCGGCGAGCATGCCGTATCCTAATCCGACATTCTCCTGATGAGACAGATTATCCGGCCGGGTGGGCAACCATCCGGCCGGATTGCATTTGCCATCATTAGGGGTCACAAGACCGGAATGCTGGTAGTTGGTTCGCTCCCGGTTTCGTGTGGTAGCCGAGCGTGCGCTGTAGACGAGTACGCGTTGTAGCCGAGCGTTTAGTCCTTGGTGAGGGGAGAGGGAGTGAGTGGGAACGGCGAGTTGTGAGGCGGCAAAATGCGGGCCAGAATCCCGCCCAGGATGGCCGTGGCCACCAACAGGGAAGTCAGGATGGCGGAGGCCGTTCGCATAGCCGCGTCCGCATCAAAAGCCACCAGCAGGAATGGCGCCGTCACCCCTACAGCCAGGGTCGCCCCCGCTTCGGAACCAATGATTTCCCCGGCCACTATGGACAGGACCAGGGTAAAAGCCAGCAGTATCATCATGGAGGCCCCGCCTCCGGCCAGGAAGTTGCGGGGAGCCGGCAGGGCGACTTTCAGGAATCCCGCCAGCCACCAGGCTCCGGCTACGGTCGAAGCCACGTAAGCGACAATCAGCAGCGTCCGCACTCCGGCGTCCTGTAGCCAGTGCGGACGAGGCGCGCTCAGAAAGGCCGCGACCAGTACTGCAACCCAGACCACAGCGCCCAGCTCCACGATTCCCCACGGCGAAATCAGCAGCAGCAAGAAAGTAACCACAACCATCACAATCGGAAATATGAGTTGACGCAAGGATTGGGCGCGTGAGGACGAACGGCGGGTAGAGCCGTCCTCCGAGACCTCCGCGGTCGCTTTGGCGGTCGTCTTCCAGGATTCCCCGTCCGTGGAACGCATTTTCTTAAGGGTCATCTGGCTGATTTTTGGAGCTGAGAATACCGCCGCGCTCCCGGCCAGCAACGCCGTCGGTATCAGCACCAACAGCATCTGGAACAACAGGAAATGGTTGTCAGCATAGACGATAGTTCCGGCCGTAATCAGCAGAGCCACCGTAGTCATCGGCAGTCCTTGAATCGAGTTGCGCCAAGCCTCGCGCCGAGCCTGGGTGACTTGGCGTCCGCAGACGATGTGCAGGGCGGTGAAATACTTCTCCATCAGCCCGGACTCTATGAGAGTTCCGGCCACGCCGCCCCAGATGATGAGGCCCACAAAATTGAAGTTAGCGAAGGGCGTGACCACGCTCAAACTGGCCGAAAGCAGTGAGTCAGGGCTTGCGGTAACGATGAGGGTGCCGACCAGAGACGGCAGGCCAAGGGCAAAAATGACGGGCACCCGGGCCAGCAGCAGGACCGCAGCCAGGATGATGACAATCAGGGCGGCAATAGTTCCGGTCATTTGGTGCCTCCTTTCCGCGGGGTTTTCCCTTTGGGGACGATAGTGGGCTTTCCGGTAGTCCCCGGTTTCACGGAGGTGACTTTCAAGCGCTGCGGGGCAGGTTGCGTGCCGCGGGAAGCTCCCGCGTTTTTCGCCGCGGTCTTTGCTGCAGATTTTGCCGCAGTCCGTGCCGAAGGTTTTGGTTTCGTGGTGGTTCGGGTTGTCTGGCTGGGTCGAGTGCTCATTACCGGCCGAGGTGAAGGCAAGCTGACGGAATCATCGGAAAGTGCCTTCAGCAGGAGGACTAGCGAACGAATCCCCAAGACCAATAAAGTTATACCTAAAATCAGTATTGGAATGAATTGAATAGCCAGGGGAATCCCGACAATCATCAGCGGCTGCCCACCCGACACAAAGCAGGCGTAACCGCCGAGGAATAGGATGACCAGGGAAAACAGTATCGTGGCCAGCGATTCCAGGAGCACACTGAATCGGGGCTGCGCGCCCGAAAAAGCCAGGTGGGGCAATCCCCAGGCCAGATAAGCCCCAATAATTGCGGCCACAGCCGCCCATACCGCCAGCACCGCCGCGTACTGTTCCACCGCCAACATGAGCTTTAAAGCCGGCGAATTCTGATGGTTCAACCAGGTTTCCGGAGCAGCCAGAAACAGCCCGCCCTTTCCCAAATGGGCCCAGCGGGTCACGCCGTGAATAATGGCCAAAACTGCAGCCAGCGCCGACAGAACCATCATGGCCAGCCCGGTGTAGTTCAACCAGACGTTTTGCGATGAGGTCGCGGCATCAGCGGAACTGACAGCAGGAGAACTGGCCGAAGGGGTCTCGTTCGCTTCGTTCTGTTGGCTTGCTGCGGGACGGGACGCACTCGGTATAGGACGTGAGGAAGATGAAAAATCTGGGCTCATGTTTAGATTTTACAAGGACAAAGGGGGGCAAGTGTGGACAAGCGCGGGGAAAACCGCGAGGCTTGCCGGTCTTTTGGGGCGTGCGGTGGGAGTTTTGCGCCGAAGCGGGGTAAGATTAGCAATCGGAGGTTGTGAGTGCTAACGCGGGTTAGCCGGGAAGCTAACGGTTGGGCAATCTCAGGGATAGGAACAGGAGGAACGATGGCAGACAAGGCGGCGAATCGACGTCTCGGGGTGCTGCGGGCCATCGTTTCCGACTATGTCGAAACCCAAGAACCGGTCGGCTCAATGTCCCTGGTAGAGCGGCACTCGCTGGGAGTTTCCGCGGCGACTATCCGCAACGACATGGCCCAGCTGGAGGAAGAAGGACTGATTCGCCAGCCCCACACATCGGCCGGACGTATCCCCACCGACAAGGGATACCGCTACTTCGTGGACCAAATTGAGGCTATCAAGCCGCTTTCCGCCCCGGAGAGAAAGGCCATTACCGAATTCTTTACCTCTGCGGTGGGGCTGGAGGACGTGATGGAACGCACCGTGCGCCTCTTGGCCCAGATGACGCACCAGACGGCAGTGGTGGAGTTCCCGGCGTTCAACCCCTCCGGGCTGCGGCACCTGGAACTGGTGCGGTTGGGGGCGGGGCCGGACTGCAAAGTGCTGGCCATCATTATTTCCGAAACCGGGCGGGTGGATCAGATTCTGGTGAGTCTGCCCCACGAGGTCAGCGAGTCAGATCTCAGTTCTATCGGCACCCCGCTCACCGCGGTGTTTTCCCAGTCAGATATTCCTGCGCAACGGGCGGCTTTGCAGGAATGGCTGGCGACCGTGGGCAATCAAGCCCTGCGGGAAAACGCCACCATCTTGGCGCAAAACATTGCCGCCGCCCTGGAACAAGGCGCGGCCGAGACGCGGATTGTGATGGCGGGAATGGCGAACCTGTCGCGTTCCGGGGCGTTTACCGAAACCCTGACCGCCCTGGTGGAAGCGTTGGAAGAACAGGTCGTGCTGCTGAAACTATTCGGTGAAATGCGCGAAGCCGAGCCGGTAAACGTCATTATCGGTGAGGAATCCGGCCACGAGGTGCTGAAAGAAACCGCCATCGTATCCTCCAGCTACGCTCCGGCCGGTGCCGGTCAAGCCCATGTGGGAGTCATCGGACCCACCCGTATGGACTATCCCGGCTCGATGAGTTCGGTGCGGGCGGTGGCGAGGTACCTGTCACGAATCTTAAACCAGTAAATCCAGAGCCACCCGGGGAAACGACCGGGAGACTCGGCCAGACAAATGAGACAAATAGGAAAGAAAAACCTTGAGCGACTACTATGAAACCCTCGGTGTGAGCCGTAACGCTACGCAGGACGAAATTAAGAACGCCTACCGCAAGTTGGCGCGCAAATTGCACCCTGACGTGGCTGGTCCCGAACACGAGGAAGAATTCAAAGAAGTCAGTGCCGCCTATGACGTGCTGGGTAACCCGGAGAAACGCCAACAATACGACCTGGGCGGTTCCGGGTTCGGCTCGGGCGGCTTCAGCGGATTCAACGGGGCGAACGCCGCCGGATTTGGTTTTGCCGATATTCTCAACGAATTCTTTAGCGCCGCATCATCAACCAGCGGCCCCACGCCGCGCGGCGGACGCGGCCAAGACATCTTGACCACGATTGACGTGGAGCTGAAAGACGTCACGTTCGGCACCGAGCGGGAAATAAAGATTAACACCTTCGTGAAGTGCAAGACCTGCAAAGGCAGCTGCTGTGCGGTCGGGACTCGCCCGAAAACCTGTTCTACCTGCGGCGGGACCGGTTCCGTGCAACGCATGGCGCGGTCTTTCCTGGGCCAGGTCATGACGACCGCCCCGTGCGGGACCTGCAAGGGCCACGGCACCATCATCGAGCGCCCTTGTACGGATTGCTCCGGGGAAGGCCGGGTGCGCGCCACGCGTAACATCAAGGTGGAAATCCCCCCCGGGGTAGAAAACGGAACCCGAATTCGCTTGTCCGGCGAGGGCGAGGCGGGACCTGCCGGGGGCGCGGCGGGCGACTTGTATGTCGAGATTCACGAGCTACCCCACGAAGTTCTGCAGCGTCGCGGCGACGACCTGCACACTTCCTTGCGAATTCCTATGACCGCGGCGGCGCTGGGGATGGAGTTTTCCCTGGAAACCCTCGATGGAACCAAGAAAATCAATGTCGATGCCGGCTCTCAGCCCGAGTCGGTCATCGTCATGAAGGGTCTGGGGGTCGGTCGGCTGCGCCGCCAGGGTCGCGGCGACCTGTATGTACACCTCAATGTCGAAGTTCCCACCGGCCTGGACCAGCGTCAGCGCGAGCTGCTCCGCGAACTGGCGCGGCTGCGCGGCGAGGAATCCCCGGCTCCCACCGAGAGCTCGTCTGGCAACACTGGCGGAGCACACCGTAAGGGTCGGCAATGACCCGGCAAGTGTTTTGGTTTTCCGGTGAAACCGCTGGGGAAACTGGCGGTTCGCTGGCCGCGAATTTTACGGGTTTGGACGGTTATCGCGAGGGCGAGGAAGTTTCCATAGGCGGCGCGGAGGCGCATCATGCCACGGTCAAGCGGCTGCGGTTGGGTGAGGTTGTTGATGTCGTCGACGGGTTGGGCCGGTGTGCCGGGGCGGAAGTCATCGCGGCGGCGAACTCGGGGTTGCAGTTGCGGCTCATTGAGGACGCGGTTTCGGATCCGGAACCGGCTCTGCGCATCACCCTGATTCAGGCGTTAGCCAAGGAAAAACGCGATATGCAGGCGCTGGAATCGGCGGTTGAAATGGGGGCATGGCGAGTCATCCCCTGGGGAGCCACGCGTTCGGTCTCCCGCTGGGATACCGTGCCAAAACGTGCCAAAGGGCGGGAAAAGTGGCGAAACCTAGCGGTTTCTGCGATGAAGCAGTCGCGTCAGGCGAGGCTGGCGGAAGTGTCGGAGTACCTGGAAAGCGGCGTGGATATTTCCCCGGGACAGCACGGGTCAGAAGCGCGGTGGGCTCGTCCTGTGGTGAAAACGGTTTTCTCTGAGGTTGAGGCGATGGTGCGCGGTGGGGCCGCGGTTTTCGTCCTGCACGAGGTCGCCGAGGAACATCTGGCTGATATGCTGGTTCCCTTGGCACAGCCGGGACAAACCCCCGGTGAAATCGTGGTGATTGTGGGGCCAGAAGGCGGGATTACGGGACCCGAGCTGGCGGCTTTCGTAGAAGCGGGGGCGCGTCCGGCGTTGCTAGGTCCGACTGTGTTGCGCTGTTCTTCCGCCGGTCCCGCCGCGCTGGCCGTCATTCAATCCTGGTTGGGCTCTTGGCGGGATACGGAGAGTAGGTGACCATGTCCCAGAAACGCGCTGCTGTTGAGGTCCCTGACGAAATCCCGATGATTGAAGTCCTCGGGGTCAACGATGCCAACCTGCACCGATGGGAAAATGACTTCCCCACTCTCAACTTTTGGGTGTCCGGGAACCAGATTTTCATTCAAGGCCCTGACACGGACCTGGAGCCTGCTGCCCGAGCCGTACAGGCGCTGTTCACGAAGCCGCACCCCAAAAAACAAAATATATCGGATTATGGTTTACGAACGAACCGGCATGCCCCCGGCCCTCGCGCGCTGGTGGAACCGCCCACCCGGGCTGCTGACTCCCGGTATCGGGCCGTGTTCGTCAGCCGCGAAAAAGTCATTCGTCCCCAAACGGAGGGCCAAGCCCGCTACGTTAACGACATCAACTCCCACACCATCACTTTTGCAATCGGACCGGCCGGAACCGGCAAAACCTACCTCGCGATGGCTCGTGCCGTAAAAGCGTTGCTAGAAGGGGAAGTGACCCGACTCATCTTGACCCGTCCGGCCGTTGAAGCGGGAGAAACCCTGGGATTTCTGCCCGGCACCTTAACGGATAAAATCGACCCCTACCTGCGCCCGCTCTATGACGCCCTGCGGGAGATGCTGGATACCGGCACCATTAGCCGCATGATGAGCGACGGCACCATCGAGGTCGCCGCCCTGGCGTATATGCGTGGACGCACCTTGAACGGCAGTTTCATCATCCTGGACGAGGCACAAAACACGACCAGCGAACAGATGAAGATGTTCCTGACCCGCTTGGGCTTTGGCTCCAAGATGGTCGTGACCGGCGACATCACTCAGATAGACCTGCCGTCCCGGCAGCCCTCTGGGCTGAAACAAGTCAGCGAAATCCTCAGCGATGTTCCCGACATAGCGTTCAGCTATTTGAGTGCGGCAGATGTGGTGCGTCACTCGCTGGTCGGAGAAATTATCAACGCTTATGATTCCTACGAAAGCCAAACCGTATCGCGCCGCCCCCAGAGCTATGGAAGGGAATAACCATGAGTGTGGAAATCAATAACGAAACCGAGTGGGAACTGGAGATGAGCGAGTTCGTCGACCTGGTGTCCTATTGCCTGGAACAGCTCTATGTATCTCCCGCCGCCGAGGTCAACATAATGTTCGTGGATATTAAAACCATGACTGACCTGCACGTAAAGTGGATGGATTTGCCAGGACCCACCGACGTCTTGAGCTTTCCGATGGACGAGTTGACACCGGGACGCGAGGGGATGCCTAGCGAAGCCGGGGTGCTGGGGGATATCGTGCTGTGCCCTGACATTGCCGCTGAACAGGCCCGCGATGCCGGACATGCCCCTATTGAAGAAATGCTGCTGCTGACGGTACACGGACTGTTGCACCTGCTGGGATTCGATCACGCTGAACCGGAAGAAGAAAAAGCCATGTTTACCTTGCAGCGCAAATTGCTGCTGAATTTCCTGGCGAATCGATAGGGGTACGCATGCAGTTTTCCGACGTGGCTGGTGCGGTCCTCACGCTCATCGCGACAGTGTCTTTCGGGCTGGCGGTACCGCTGAGCCTGGGAGAAGGCGCCGTGTCGCGGCTGAGTGTCGCCTCGGCGGAAGACTTAGCCGAAGAAGGCGCGAAACATGCCCGCAAAATTTCTCAGTTAGCCGAGAATCGGCGTTTGGTACTCGCGAGCTTGCGCGCCTGCCGTACTTTCGTGACGACCGCGGCGGTGGGGTGCGGGGCGCTGCTGGGGTCGCAGCTACCTCTCAGCTGGTGGCTAGTGGCGATTCTGGTCGTCGCTGTAGGGACGTTTTTGCTGGTGGTATTGACTTTGCCGTGGAACCGTTTGGGGCGGCGCTACCCGAACACGACGGTGCGTTACCTGGCACCGTTCCTGATGACGGCCTGGAATGCGGGCAAACCGTTCGGGATGCTGCTGCGCACCGCGCGGGGGCCATCGAGCCAGACTGACCAGGAAGCTCGCGATGAAGTCGCCGAGGACCTGCGTGAAATGGTGGACCAGATGGGAGAGCCGGACACCATCGAGGACGCGGACCGCGAGATGATTTGGTCCGTTTTTGAAATGGGGCGAACCTTGGTACGCGAAGTCATGGTGCCGCGCGTAGATATGGTCACGATTGAGTCCGAAAAGACCCTGGACAAGGCGTTGACTTTATTCGTCCGTTCCAGCTATTCCCGGGTGCCGGTCATAGGCGAAGATGCCGACGACATCCGCGGAATCCTATACCTTAAAGATGTATTACGGCGCGTCAACTCCGATCCTGCCGCGCGCCAGATGACCGCGGAACAGGCCATGCGAGAAGCCAAGTTCATCCCGGAGATGAACCTGGTCGACGACACCTTGCGGGATATGCAACAGAACAGCTACCACATGGCAGTACTGGTGGACGAGTATGGCCTCATCGCCGGGCTGGTTACCCTGGAGGACCTGGTCGAGCAGGTTATCGGGGAAGTCTCGGATGAACACGACCACGCCGAGAAAGAGCCTGAGTTGCAGCCCGATGGCAGTTGGATCGTTCCGGCGCGGTTTCCTCTGGTCGACCTCAACGATTTGCTGGACACCGAGATTGACGATGAGGACGTGGATACCGTGGGTGGCCTGTTGACGAAAGCAGTCGGGGTGGTGCCGCTGGTGGGGGCTTTTGCATCGGTGGACGGACTGGAACTGCGAGCGGTAGAGGCAGAAGGGCGCCGCCGCCAGGTTTCGGCCATCTCGGTCCGGGTGGTTCCGCCGGTGTTAGATGAGGATTAGCGGTCACGGACAGAACACTCGAAATACAGTAGGATTTACACAATGGAGAGCGTGAATTTTCCGGATATGGATGCGTTGGATGCTGCGGGCGACGAGGGGTCGCCAGACTTGGCGGCGGGGTCGGCGGGGCTGTTCACCCGCGATTGGCCCGAGGACTTTCGTGCCGGGTTCGCCGCCGTCATAGGGCGGCCCAACGTGGGGAAATCCACGCTGATAAACGCCATGGTTGGCCGCAAAATCGCCATCACATCCGCCCGACCGGAAACCACGCGTCGCGTGGTGCGCGGCATCGTGCACCGTCCGGATTTTCAACTGGTTTTGGTTGACACCCCCGGCATTCACCGACCGCGCACCCTACTGGGGCAGCGGCTGAACGACATGGTGGAGGACGCGTTTTCCGAAGTCGACGTGGCGGTTTTCTGTGTCCCCGCCGACCAACCTATTGGGCCCGGCGACCGGCGCATTGTCGAAACCCAACTGAAAAACGCGCACTACCCCACTATTGCGGTCGTCACGAAAACCGACGCCGCCAGCCGGGAACAAACCGCCGCGCAACTGTTGGCCGTTTCCGAGCTGTACGATTTCGCCGACATCATCCCGGTCAGCGCGGCCAAGAACAAACAGGTCGAGGAACTTATCGACCTGCTGGGCGAGCTGATGCCGGAATCCCCGCCGCTGTATCCGCGGGATCAGGACACGGACGAAGACGACACGGCCATGATGGCCGAGCTGATTCGTGAGGCCGCGCTGGAGGGATTGGGTCAGGAACTGCCGCATTCCCTGGCGGTTCAGGTCGAGGAAATCATCAAGAAACCGGGCAAAAACGGCCAAGAGACCTGGCACATCCACGTCAATATGTTTGTCGAACGCGACAGCCAAAAATCCATCGTGATTGGTAAGAAAGGCGCCCGCCTGAAGGACATCGGCATGCGCGCCCGCCCTCAAATCGAGGAGCTGATCGGCCACCACGTCTTCCTGGACCTGCACGTGCGCACGGCCAAGGAATGGCAAAAAGACCCGAAGATGCTCAACCGCCTCGGGCTCTAGTTGCCAAACAAATCGCCGCAAAGCCCACACCGAAATAAGTCCACGGCGTCTCAGCCTGAGGCTTTTGCATACGCTATCCCGCCATCTGCGCCCCACCCGGGAACGCAACTTTACCTGTGCGCAAGGGCGGGCTGAGCGAAGGCGGGGATGCTCAGAAAAAGACTAGGGGGTGTGCGTTTCGTTCCTTTAGGAACGAAACGTGAGGGGGGCTCTGCCCCCCTAGGTCTTTGTGCGCGATGGCAGCGCGAAAGCGCGTGAGCCATCGCGTAAACGGCGAAGGCGGCGCAAAGGCGATGCCCTGTGGGCATCGCGCCGCCGGAGCGCCAAACAGAATACCCCGCGAGCGATGCCCGCCCGACCAAAGAAGACTATTGAATTAAAAGCGAATCCCGGGCGGGACGAACCCACCCGGGATTGCGCTTAGTCAATAAGCCTCAGAAGCTGAAGCGGTGGACGGACGCCTGCATCTTGGACGTCTCATCCCTCACAATCTGAGTCCTATCGCTGATCTTGCTGACGTTCTCGCGGATTTCCTCAGCCATCTGCTCGAACTCGCCAACGGTGGCGGCAATCGAGTTGGCGCCTTCCGCTGCCTCTTGGACGGAGTGCGACATCTCGTTCGTCGTCGCGGATTGCTCCTCGACGGCGGCGGCGATGGTGGACTGGTAATCATTAATCTGATTAATGATGTCCGTGATCCGCTCGATAGCCGCGACCGCGCCGGCAGTGTCTTCCTGAATGGCCGAGATCTTGGTCGAAATCTCGTCCGTGGCCTTGCCGGTTTCGCCCGCCAAGTCCTTGACCTCGCCGGCCACAACCGCGAAGCCCTTACCGGCGTCACCCGCGCGGGCGGCCTCGATGGTCGCATTCAAAGCCAACAGGTTCGTCTGCTCGGAAATCCCGGTGATGGTCTTGACGACTTCTCCAATCTCACGCGACGATACCGCCAAGGCGGACACGGTTTCCTTCGTGCGAGCCGCTGTCTGGGTGGCTTCCTGAGCCACGCGGGACGCTTCGTTCGCGTTCGAGGAAATCTCGCGGATGGAGGCGCCCATTTCCTCGGCGCCCGCCGCCACGGTCTGGATCGAGGAGGACACATCGCCTGCCGCGCCGGACACGACCGAAGTCTGAGCCACCAGCTCGTTGATGCTATCCAGGGCCGCAACGGTGGCGCCAACCACCATCTTGGTGTTTTCCTCCAGCTCGTCAGCGGTCTTGCCGAAGCCAACGAAGTGCTCTTGGCCGGTATCCTGGGCGTTGTTCAGGGCTTGCGCCAGCTGACCCAGCTCATCGCGGGAGGTAACTTCGGCGCGCGCCCTCCAGTCACCCTGCGACGACTTCAGCATCGTGGAGGTAATCGAGTTCACGCGCTTCTTGGTCTTGCCAATCAGGCGGAAGGCCACGAACAGCATGAGTGCCACAACAACCAGGAACTCGATAATCGTCAGCACAGGTATTGTTTTCATGACCTTGTCAGCCATATCGCCCTTTTCGTTCATGACCTGGCGCGAGGCCTCCAGCAGCTTATTAGCTTCCGTATCCACGGTCACGAAGGACTCCATAATGCCCGGCAGCATCGCATCCGCCCCGGCCATGTCGCCCTTGACAATCAGCTCATTGGCGGCAGCCATATCGTCCAAGGTCTTTTGCGCGATTTCCTTCAGGTTTGTGGAAATCGGCGTCAAAGCAGGATCGGTCACGTTGTCCAGATCGTTCACACGCTTTTGGGCTTTCTTGCCACCCATCTGAGCCGTAACGCCGTCGGCGAGCTGCTGAATCAGGGCGGGATCAGCGCCATTGTGAGCCTGCAACGCCAGGTTCAATTCCAGCGAATGCATGTAGTTGAAGTTGTAACGCAAGGACCAAGCCGCGTTCACGTTGACCTTATCCGTGTCGTAAGTTTCCTGATAAGAGTCGAATACCCTCACTCCGATCAGGAACATGAACAGCATCAAAACCATACCCAGGCCCGACACCAGGGAAATGAGGCTCACCTGGAAATGGAAGGTCGGCTTCGGCTTCGCATCCAAATCCACGTTGGTCAAGGCACCCTTTACAGCCGGTGCTGCCGTTGTTTCCTTCAATAGGTTCCCCTGGTCGCCTTCCGGGGCCGGTGCCGCTGGTGCGGGTGTCGGAGCCGGTGTCGTTTCTTCCATCACGGTTTCCTCCACGGGGGTCATTTCTTCGGGGGTTTCTTTCATGTTTTCACTCATTGGGCCACCTCCTGTTTCCCGCGGGACTCTCTGAGCTTCATGCTGTCAAAGTCTCCCAGCAGCTCGTTGATGGATGCGCCCATGCCGCGTACAACCTGGCCACCCTGTTCGTAAATCTCGCTCAGGTCGCGGGTTTTGCGGGCAATGTCGTTGACGTTCTCGGCAATGGTGGTCGAGCCGTCAGAGGCCTCCTGGACGGAACGCGCCATCTCGGCCGTGGTCGCGGTCTGTTCCTCCACAGCCGCGGCAATGGTCGTCTGGTAGTCGTTGATGGAAGCAATGATGCCGCTGATTTCCTCAATGGCCGCCACGGCTTCCTCGGTGTCCTTTTGGATCTGTTCGATGCGCGCGGCCACGTCTTGGGTCGCCGTCGACGTTTCGGCCGCCAGGTCTTTCACCTCGCTGGCCACGACCGCGAAACCACGACCGGCCTCGCCAGCGCGGGCGGCCTCGATGGTCGCGTTCAAAGCCAGCAGGTTCGTCTGTTCAGCCACGGCCGTAATCGTCTCGATCACCGCGCCGATTTCCTGGGACGATTCACCCAGCTTGGCAACGGTCTCGTTCGTGCGGGCCGCCACCTCGGTCGCCTCGGCCGCAATCTTGGCAGCCTCGTTGGCGTTCGAGGAAATCTCGCGGATGGAGGCACCCATTTCCTCGGCGCCCGCCGCCACAGTCGAAATGTTCGAGGACACCTGTTCGGCGGCCGCAGCACCGTTGTTGATGAAGTCAAGACCCTTGCCGACCATCGCTTCACCAGCCTGTGCGGTAGCCAGCACTTCTGTAATCGCGTCCGCGCCATTCTTAAGGTTGTACTTGATGTCATGCAAGGACTTCGACACGTTGGCAAACGCGATTTCCAGGTCCTCGGCCATGTCGCCAATCTCGTCATTGGATTGACGCTTGATTCGCTTCAAGAAGTTCAAGCTTTGGTAATCGCCCACATCTGCCTGCATGGACTTCAACCCGCGAGCGATTGGCTTGGCCACCGGACCGGGCACGATAATCAGGATAATCGAGGACAGCGCGGTAAAGATGATGCCGATAATCAGCGCCTTATTGGCCTGACTATCCAGGTCGGTAATATCCGTGGCCGCCATCGCCGTGTAGCCTTCCAACATCAAGCGGGTCTGACCCAGGAACTTGTCCTCGCCTTCGCCGCTTTCCACGACTGCATAGTCAATGAACGGCAAGGCAATGGCTGTCTGCTGATCGGCCGGTGCCGCCTCAACCTCGGCCACGAAGGCATCAAACTTGGGACGGAATGCGGTGTAGCTGGCATCCAGCTGCTTCAGCAAGTCCGTTTCCACATAGGTCTTACCTTCGTCACCGTTGATGGTCTCGCTCGGCAAATCCATCGACTTCAGAGTGTCGATGTCTCCCTTGACCTTATCCAGGTTCGCCGTAGCGGATTCCAAGCTGGGGGCAATTCCTTTGTCCATCATGCCGGTAATATCGGCCAGAGCCAAAGCCCAGTCCATGCGGGCTTCCTGTACAGTTTTACGTTGTTCCGTGTCGACTTTTTGCTGGACCACCGTTGAGCTCAGGCCAAACATTGCAAGTAGCATATAAACCAAAAGGATTACCGCAATAACTGCCGCGACGGTCGAGACGACGCCCACTTTCAAGCCGATACCTGACAATTTTCGTGTTGCCAAAGTTCAAACTCCTTAATCTAAGAAACTGACGGATATAAATCCATTGTTACAATTTACGGGGATATCAGGGAGTTTGTGTGGAATTTATAGGGCTTTTTTCAATTTTTACCTATTCAATAGGCTCCCCTACCGGACCGGGAACGTGAGCTCACCTTTCCACGGTTGGGGGAACCTATTGAAAGGGAATTAGAATGGGTCAAACGGGACCGACCCGTGAAGGAGAGACCAATGACACGCAAACTTATCAGTGCAACGTCCACTACCGGGCGGAATATGGCGGGGGCGCGGTCCCTGTGGCGGGCGACCGGCATGACCGACGAGGATTTCGGCAAGCCGATTATCGCCATCGCCAACTCGTTCACGGAATTTGTGCCCGGGCACATTCACCTGCGGGAAGTCGGCAAAGTCGTCTCCGACGCGGTCCGGGCGGCCGGGGGTGTGCCGCGCGAATTCAACACGATCGCCATCGACGACGGCATCGCGATGGGGCACGGGGGCATGCTGTATTCGCTGCCCAGCCGTGAAATCATTACCGACTCGGTGGAATACATGGTGCGCGCCCACACCGCTGATGCCCTGGTGTGCATCTCTAACTGCGACAAAATCACTCCTGGAATGCTCAACGCCGCGTTGAAACTCAACATTCCCACCGTGTTTGTCTCGGGCGGCCCGATGGAAGCCGGCAAAGGCATTCCGGCCGAGGACATTGTCGGGCCGTCACAAGGCGGGCGGGGCAACCTCATTACGGTTATGAACGCTACCGCCAACGACGACATTGACGACGCGGAACTGCAGCGAGTCGAGGAACTGTCCTGTCCGACCTGCGGATCTTGTTCGGGAATGTTCACCGCGAACTCGATGAACTGCCTGACCGAAGCGCTGGGCCTGGCACTCCCGGGCAACGGTTCCACCCTGGCGACCCACGTGGCGCGGCGCGGACTTTTTGCGCGAGCCGGCCAGCTGGTAGTGGCTCTGGCAAAGCGTTACTACGATGACGAGGATGACTCCGTGCTGCCGCGCGCCATTGCGACCCGGGAGGCTTTCGCCAACGCAATGAGCCTGGATATGGCGATGGGCGGTTCCTCGAACACGGTGCTGCACCTGCTGGCGGCCGCCCAAGCTGCCGAACTCGACTTTACGTTGGCCGACATCGCCCAGATTGGACGCACCGTGCCGACCCTGGCAAAAGTCGCACCTAACCACAACGACTATCACATGGAGGACGTCCACCGGGCCGGGGGAGTACCGGCGCTGCTGGGCGAACTCGACCGCGCCGGACTGCTGAACAGAAACGTGCACTCCGTGTGCTATCCCGACCTGGCTACCTGGCTGGCGGACTGGGACGTGCGCGGCGGCGCACCCAGTACGGAGGCTCTCGACCTGTTCCACGCCGCGCCCGGCAACCAGCGCACCATTCACGCCTTTTCCGCCACTGCCCGCTTTGACACGCTGGACACGGACGCGGCGGCGGGCTGTATCCGTGACGTGGCCCACGCCTACGTGGCGAAAGGCGGGCTGACCGTGCTGCGCGGAAACCTGGCTCCTGACGGCGCCATCGTAAAAGCGGCGGGCATTGACCCCGAACTGTTCCACTTTGAAGGCCGCGCTATCGTGATGGAATCTCAGGAAGAAGCGGTGGAAAAAATCCTCGACAAGACCGTGCAGGCCGGGGACGTGGTCGTGATCCGCTACGAAGGACCCGCGGGCGGACCGGGAATGCAAGAGATGCTCTATCCCACGTCTTTCCTGAAAGGCCGAGGCTTGGGCAAAACCTGCGCGCTAATTACTGATGGACGATTCTCCGGTGGTACTTCCGGGATTTCTATCGGTCACATTTCCCCCGAAGCGGCCGCGGGCGGGCTGATTGGCCTGATTGAGGACGGGGACAAAATCATCATCGATGTAAACCGCGAGGAAATCACCCTGGATGTGCCGGATGATGAAATCGCGCGGCGCCGCCAGGCGATGGAGGCAAGCCCACACCCCTGGCAGCCGCACCGCGACCGTGAAGTCTCCGATGCCCTGAAACTCTACGGCGCCACCGCCCTATCAGCCGACAAAGGGGCAGCTCGTGACGTGAAAAGCCTCCTGGAAAAACTTGGGCTCTGAACGCAGGTTTCGAACTGAAAATCTAGCCTAGGGTGGCGATAAGCTGGTTCAATACACCGATACCGCCGTCAAAAGAGCCGGCTTGGGCGGCTATAGCTAGAGGCACCCGTTTGCCTTCACTGTTTTGATACCAGCCCATTTGACGCACCAGGTAGCCTCCACTCACGCCCGGCCCCCAACCGCCCTTGAACGTGGCGCCGGGTAGACTGCCCATTCCCCAGCGTTGGCCGCCGCTGACTTGTCCCATATTGGACACCACCGGACCTGAACCTGCTAAACAGGGCAGTTTCATCATGAACCCCACTTGGGACGCGGTAGTCCAAGGAGTTTGTCCGAAAACTGTGAACCCGGAACGCAGCCGCACAGACGGGACTGTCGTCGAGTTATCCCCAGCCTGACGTAAAACTTGGGTGACGGCCTGGGCTCGAGCGGCATCACTTGTGCCCAAGGACTGCCACAGCGCTTCGGCGGCAGCGTTATCCGACTGGCGCAAAGCCGCCGACATGGAGCCAGCCATAGCCCCCGCCTTCCCGGCCTGGGAAATCGCCACAGAAACCGGAACCTTTGACGTCGACCACGCCACCCAGGCTTGCCCAGACCCGGCGGTTTCAATCTTGGAGCTGACCGGATCAAACCAGGCAACGGAAATAGTGGCCCCTGTGTCTCGGCCGACTTTTTCAAATGTCGCACGTAATTCCTGGCTGCTGAGCTGTCCGGCGGCGGGAGATGTCAGCGCCGTGCCGTCACAGCCCTGCACTTGGGCAGCAGCAGGAGCCTGGGGGGTGGGAGAATCGCTCGGTCTCGTAGCCTGGTTGGAAGGCGAAACGGAACTGTCGGGAGTAGCTGTCGGAGACTTCGCGTTCGTACCGGCAGAATCCCCCGTCCGTTGCGAGGTGAGGGAAGGACTGGGCGAGGCGCTCACCAGAGGCTGGCGAGCCGGCTGGGTAATGCCTACGGCTACCGCCCCCGCTACCAGGCCTCCCGCCAGCAGGGTTACCCCTAGAGCCACCAAGCCGCGCCGCACCCGGCGGTGCTTCTCACCAGCGGCATCATAGTAGGGATTGTTATGTTTCGGAGTGTAAGACATCAGACTGGCAAACTCTCAAATTTTTGGAATGGTCAAATGAACACCGTCAAAGTCAGAGGAAGCCGAGGTCACCGGGACTTCACGCCCGTCCGGAAGACATACGAATACCTGATCGTCGGCACCTAGCGGCCGTGACGTGGCTACTGTCACCAGGTATCCCGTGGTAATCGACTTACGGTGCTGCTGGGCTTCGAGTTTCGCAATCGAAGCCGGTTTCACCCGCGAGCCACTCTCATCGAGAGCCCCGTACACGGAAGTGAAGGTATCCAAATTCGAACGGTATCCAGCCAAGAAATGCGGGATGAAACGCCCGTCCGGATCGACCTCAGCCAAAGGCTCCTCGCCCTGCAGCATGGGCCGCGGGTTGGAATCCTCCGGGAAAATCGGAGCCGGCTGACCTTTCGCAGCTTCACCGTCTGCGGACTGGGTATCAACCATCGGAGCGTCCGGCGTGGTATCGGGAACGGACGCGGTATTCTGAGCCGCCAGTTCCTCCAGCTGTGTCGCCGAAAGATGCTCTGAAGCAGTGTCTGGCTGGGTCGGCTCGCTCGGCGTGGCCGGGGTGGGAGTCTCGGGGGGCGGGAAATCCGCGTTACTACGGGTCGGCGTCATCAGCACACTCGGCAAATCAGCCAGCTTTGGCTCGGATTCTGCCGGGGAGACCGCCTGTGCGTGTTCGAGTTTTTCGCGAATTTGGCCCAAATCCATCCCCACTCCGGGAGTCGGCAGCGGGGGAGCCACTACGTCAGTCAGCGGAGCTTTTCGGTATTCACCAGGGATGCCGTAGTTAGTTGCGGCGCTGCCCAAATCGTTGACTTCTGCGGGGGCCGGCTCGGTCTGACCCAGTTCCACCGTCTCCAGCTTTGGCATCTGGAAAGTCGACGGGCTAGGCTCGGCAGGTTCCGCCGGGGTAGCGGAAACGTCGCTCATCGGCTGAGGCTGTTCTGTTGCGGGTTCTATCGGGGTTTCAGGGCGAGGAGTCGAAAAGTCCGGTACAGGTTCGTATTCCGAAAAGTCCGGGGTGACGGGCTGATCTGCCGGGGGGACTGCCGGCGGTTCGGCAGATAGCGATGCCGGTGTGCCGCCCCAATCGTTTGGTGCCAAGCCCTCTGGCTGGTAGGGGTTTGGTGTCTGCCAGGAGTCGGCTGCGGGTTGCTCTGGCATTCCATAAGGTAGCGGGGCGGCCGCGGGTGATTCCGGGAACGCATAAGGGGGTTGCGGGAAGTCGGCGTAGGACTGAGGCGTCGACTCGGGGACAGATTCCGGGGAATAGTATCCGCCAGGTTCTGTTGAATCGGGGTAGGCTGGAGCTTCTTCCGGGGCAGTGGGAGCGTAAAAATCCTCCTGCAAGGCCGCGGAATCAGCCTGGGCATCGGTCGTCTCAACCGGTAGTTCAGGGGTGTCGTCCAGATTGATTTCGTCTGGATAATCATCGCCCAGAGAATCTTCCAGGTCGTAGGACTTTTCCTGGTCAGCGTCAAAGGTCGAGTCGTAATCCGGAGTTGCCTCAGTTGGGGAAGCCTCGTAACCTTGCGGGTATCCTGCCTGTTCATAGCCCTGAACGTACTCGGAGGGGGTTTCATCGGGACTCTGGGTGTCCATCGGTGCGGCAGGAGTGACCGGCATGACCATCGTGGTGTCTTCGGGAATAAACGACTGGTTTTCGCCCTCAGTCTCAGGCACATAGCCGTAGCCCTCCGGCATCTCCATGCCGTAGGGCGAGGCGTATCCGGCCTCGGCGGGATAACCCGGATATTGCTCAGCATTTCCCTGACTTTCCGCCGGATTTACGGTCATCGGCTGGCCATAAGCGTCATAACCATAGGGCTGGTAAGGGTCATATCCGGCCTCAGGATGCGGCTGAGCGGCGGTCGAATCCGTACCTTCCGGCAGCTGTGCGTCTACGGGATATTGCGGGACTTCGCCCCATTCATCGCTCAGTCCCGCAGCGGCTTCGGCCGCGGCAGATTCGATACCAGGCTCGGCGACCGGTTCTGCCGGAGTCTCGACACCCGGTAACGCCTCACTGGCAAAGGTCTGAGCAGCACCGCCCTCAATCGGGGACGAATCCGTCTCCGGAGTCTGGGACACGGGGGACACCGGCGAGTTGAGCGGAGGAAAACTGGGGGAAACGAGAGAACTATCCCCGCTTAAATCACCGTTATGAGGCGAACCATCCCCATAATCGGTGAACACCGCTTGTTCAAAGGAAACGGGTTGAACAGCGGGAATCGACCCGGTGGGAGTGCCTAAAACGGAAGAACGCACCTCAGATTCAGTGGCGGGTTCGGGCTCGCCAGCGGAAGGAACAGACGGCGCGGAATCAGCGGTTTCCGGCGCGTTTTCCACAGCGGGAGCCTCAAACTGAGCCTCTGACGAAAGGTCAATCGGGGTTACGGTTTCCTCGCCAGCGGGCTCGGGGTTGCTGGGCAACTCGCCGGAGGCAGCGGCTTGTTCGGCGGCCTCGGCTTCCAGCGCTGCCCCGTCCACCTGCAATACCTGGTAGCGCTGGTCGGAAGGGGGGATGCCGTACAGCTTTTCGTAAGCCTCCAAAGTGGCGGCGACCTGGTCCAAGTAGTCGTCCACGGCGTCTTGGTCGTAGCCCACCCGCATTCGGGTGTAATCGAATTCGACCTCGCGCACGTCCCGGCCGCGGACTGTAATATATGCCAAATCCACCTCGGCCTCGGGCGAAGCATTCAGCGCTTCGTAATATGAGAGGACGCGAACCACTTCATCAAGGTAGTCGTCTATCTGATTCTGGTCGTACCCATCGCGGAACTTTGTCGCAGGGAACTGAGCCGAAAAGATGTCTTCACTGGTCAGCAATTGCGTGGCGTCCTCGCTCATGTGCCGGTCCTTTCCATTCTTCGTCGTCAGCAGCGCGGCCGGCTGCTTTCAAGCAGAGTCGGGTTTTGCGCATACACACTTCAACAGACAATTTTACCTGGAGTTGTAGGAAAACGTTGTCGATTAGGGGGTTTGTGGACGAATTGAGCCTATTTATGCCGCGCCCAGAGAATCTCGCTAGGATATAAATGTTCTTGGCTGTGCCCGGGCGGGCCAGATTCGACACGAAAGGAAGATCATGCGTGTTCACATCGGTACAGACCATGCCGGCTTCGAATTGAAACAGCATTTGGTAACTTGGCTGCGGGACCGCGGCTATGAAGTCGTTGACCACGGACCTGCTGCCTATGACCCAAATGACGACTACCCGGGCTTTTGCATTGCCTGCGCTCAGGGCGTGATGGAGGACGCGGGTTCTTTGGGCATCGTGCTGGGCGGCTCGGGCAACGGCGAGCAAATCGCCGCCAACAAGGTGCGCGGAATTCGCGCGGCACTGGTGTGGAACGAAGAAATCGCGAGCCTCGCCCGTCTGCACAACAATGCCAACGTGATTTCCATAGGTGCTCGCCAGCACTCCGTTGAGGAATGCGAACGTTTCGTGGAAGTGTTCCTGACCACGGACTTTTCTGGTGAAGAACGCCATCAGCGCCGCATCGGTCAGCTCAGTGAGTACGACAACAAGCGGTAGTTCGCGGCGTTAGTTCCGCGCTTTCCCCTGAGTCCGGCACTTTTCTAGGGCGGGTTTGGCGCTTACGGCGCTATCAACCGTTCAGAGCCGTTCACACAGCCCCAGTGGCGTCCAGATGGGGTGAAACGCCTCGTTGGAGGCTTCGGGGTCCAACAGCGCATAAAAACCAAAGTCCAGGTCGCCATCTCCGTCAACGATGGTCAGCTCTGCCAGCCACAGATTTTCCGAGATAGCCTCGGGCGAGATGCCGATACTAGCCGGCAGGTCGGCCTCGGTGGGCTGCGTGATGACGCGGAAATTGCGCTGGTGGCGGGCCTCTCCGACCGTTTCCATGAAGTCGTGGGCGTCCCAGTAGGCGCCGAGTTGTTTGTCCCAGCCGGATTCCGTAATCGGGGGGATTTCCGCCAGAGGCCGGGACACTCCGCCCTGGTCAGAGCGCAGTTTTGTTTCCATTGCGCTGAGCCGCTCGAACTCGTCCCCGCCCAGCATATCGAGCCAGCTGAACAACTCCCGGTGCAGTTCGGTGCCAAGTTTGGCGGGGTTGAGGCGGTAGTCAAAAGTTCCGTCCGGGCGCTCGCCGAAAGCCAGTTCCGTTTCGTCCGGCCCGCCAGCTGAGGTGGTGCCGTCCAAGTTCGCCGTTTTGCGCAGTTCCGGATTCTCCAGGAACTTCCATTCATCCAGCAGGGACGAGTCAACCTTGTCGATAGTGTCGTTGAGCCAATCCAGCACCTCGATAAACCGTTCAGTTTTCAACGGTTCGGGCACAATCTGGGTCAGTGCGCGCCACGCATCGGACAGGTAGCGCAGCAAAACCCCCTCGGAAAACTCAATCTTCAGGCTGGCCTCAAAAGCCTGGAAAGTCTGACCCGTTTCCACCATCTCACGAATGATGGATTTCGGGGAAATGAAGTATCCGCGCGCCCACGGGTTCGCTTTGATGTAGGTCTCAAAAGCGGCCTCCAGCTCCTGGCTCAAGGGTTTGGGGTAAGTAGTCCGTTCCAAGGCGGTTTGCCGTTCGTCATAGTCCGCCCCGCTCGCTTTCAGTTCCGCAAATACCCGGTCTTTCGCGGCGCGTTCCTGGGCGCGCAAGATAGCGTTGGGGTCGTCCAAAACGGACTCCACCACGGAAATAACATCGAGAGTGTCCCCGAACGCGCCCCCGGCAGCGGGCGCCTCCGCGCTGGGGGAGTCCGCGTGGTCCGTAAAGGCCTGCAAATAATCCAAGGCAAACGGCGCCAAGTCTTGATTTAGGGCGAAAGTCTCGGGCAGGTCCGCTGTCAAAGTCCAGTGCCCGCCCTGCGGGCGCCCCTTATCGCCAGCGGAGTCGGAACCGGCGCTGTCACCCCGACCGGGCTGCCTCCCGGAAATGACCCCGGAATCCTCTAGGGATTCCAAGATGTGCTGCAGGGTATCGGCAAAGGGATTGTGGTCCTTCGCCGGTCCGGTGGCGCGTAGCACGTTGTGGTTGCGGTAGACCAAAGTGTTGAGGTTTTCCGCCTGGTTGCCGGGCCTTTGCAGGGTGTTCAGCACCATCGCGTGCGTAATCTTCCACCGTGGCACCATTGCTTCGGGGGCGCTTTGTGCCAGACGGTTGAACGTCCCTTCTGTCCAGGACGTGCGGCCTTCCGGAGCTTTCTTTTTCTTGATTTTCTCAAGCTGTTTCGCATTCCCGTCCGCTCGGGCGATGGCGATAGCGTTGTCGATTTCCCACTCCGGGGCTTGAGCCACCACGTATCCCACGGTGTCAAACCCGGCACGCCCCGCACGCCCGGCAACCTGGTGGAATTCGCGAGAATTCAGGTGACGTTCCTTGTTCCCATCGAACTTCACCAGGGAGGTCATGACGACGGTGCGGATGGGAACGTTAATGCCGACCCCGAGGGTGTCGGTCCCGGAAATGACCCGGAGCAGACCCGCTTGAGCGAGTTTTTCAACCAGCCTGCGGTAGCGGGGCAGCATACCCGCGTGGTGAATCCCGATGCCCTTCAGCAGCAGCGGCTTCAAGGTTTTCCCAAAAGAGGAACGAAACTGTACGGTGTTTACCTGGTCTTTTAGCTGGGCGGCAGTGTCGGGGTCCAGTCCCAGACGCAAATCCAGGCTGGCGATTCGCTCGGCTTCTTCCACCGCGGCGCGTTGACTGGGATGAACCACGTAGGCCGGCAGTCGGTCTTGATTAGCCAGTCCCTGCAGGATTTTCTCCAGAGGTTCGGCCGCGTAGGACATTTCTAGCGGCACGGGACGTTTCGCGGAATCGAGGACCGCGACTTCACGCCCGGTGACTTCCCACAGGTTCTTTGCAAACCACGAGGTATCCCCCAAAGTGGCGCTCATCAGCACAAACCGAGTTTTCGTCAGAGTCAGCAGGGGAGCCTGCCACGCCCAGCCGCGCTCCGGGTCAGCATAGTAGTGAAACTCGTCCATCACCACGGTATCGACGTTGAGGTCATCTCCCCAGCGCAGCGCCTGATTCGCGAGGATTTCCGCCGTAGCGCAGATAATCGGCGCATCGGCGTTGACCGAACCATCGCCCGTAACCATACCCACGTTAGCGGCGCCAAACAGGTCCACCAGGTCAAAGAACTTCTCGCTGACCAGCGCCTTTAAAGGTGCGGTGTAGTAGGAAACGCCACCCCGGGCTAGTGACCACAAAATCGCGGCCACCCCAATCAGGGACTTGCCCGAACCGGTGGGGGTGGGAGCGATGAGGTGCTTATCCTCCAGAATCAGGCGCTCGGCAGCCTCCTGCTGGTGCGGATAAAGCGGGCGGCCGGTTGATTCGGCCCATTCCTGAAACGCGAGCAGGACCTCGACAGGGTCCGTGAGCGCGCCGCGATCTTCCAGGTCGTCCAGCAGTTGATTGAGAGCCTCCATCAGCGGCGCACCGGGTTGCTCAGTTGCCCCAAGCCCTCGATTTCGCAGGTCACAGTGCAGCCTGCGGTGAGCGGGCCGACACCGGCGGGGGTGCCGGTGAGGATGACGTCGCCGGGTAGCAGGGTCATGGCTTGGGAAATGTAGGTCACCAGTTCGCCCACCGGGTGCATCATATTGGCGGTCGTGTCGTCTTGGCGGGCCTCGCCGTCCACTTCGCTGCGGATGCGCAGGTTTTGCACATCGAGGTCAGGGTTCACGGTAATCCACGGCCCGAGCGGGCAAGCAGTGTCAAAACCTTTGGCACGCGTCCACTGTTTGTCGGCTTTCTGGGCGTCACGAGCGGAGACGTCATTGCCGATGGTGTAGCCAAACACATAGTCTTTCCAGTTTTCGGGGTTAATGTCCTTCGTGACGTGCTTGATGACCACGCCGAGTTCGACTTCATGATCGACATGGTTGGACCACTTCGGCAGGACGATAGGCGCGCCAGGGCCAATGACCGAAGTGTTGGGTTTGATGAACAGAATCGGGGCATCAGGCACGGCCGAGCCGAATTCGCGGATATGTTCCAGGTAGTTCTTTCCCACGCACACGACTTTCGAGGCGGGAATGACCGGGGCGACCAGGCGCACGTCCTCCAGCTGCAGGATTTGCCCGGTCGGAGTGATTTTGTCAGGGCTGTACAGGGGGTTTTCCGCCAAGACCGTAATCCGGTCCGTGTCGTCCTCCATCACGCCAAAACCGTAGGTATCGTCGCCTTTATCAAAACGTATAACTCGCATGGGGTCAGTTTATCAACCGCGGAACAGCGCGTCCCATCCGGTGAATGCGCGAGTACTGGTGGGGTTCGGGCTGGTGTTGTTGCTATTTGGTGATTAAAACGGGGTTGCTGGTCTATATGGTCACGTACCCGTGTTGAATCACCGATTTCGATTACGAACTGTTGGGTAGCGAGGTTTGGCGGTGTTCGGGGGCCTCTCAGTCGCAGAAGTACTTGGAATGCTGCGCTGTGCCGCTTCGGGGACTTTGGTAGCGCAAGCGAGCTTGCGCTACCAAAGTCTGCGGCGTGGGCGCAGTGCTGAAAAAGCGTTGAGGCGGGGATATATGATTGACTCTGTGATACATACCGAATTGCCTGAAGTCTCTGCAATACCTGTGCCGCCCGCGGACGGTCCAAAAACCCGTGTGCGGTTCTGTCCTTCCCCGACCGGTACTCCCCACGTCGGCATGGTGCGCACTTGCCTGTTCAACTGGGCTTATGCGCGTTCCCAGGGGGGAACTTTCGTGTTCCGCATTGAGGACACCGACTCGGCGCGCGACTCCGAAGAATCGTTTAACCAGATTCTGGAATCGCTGGACTGGCTGGGCTTGGATTGGGACGAAGGCATCAACGTGGGCGGTCCGCACGGCCCCTATCGCCAATCAGAGCGTATGGATATCTATCGCGAAGTGGCTGGTCAGCTCCTGGAAGCCGGCTATGCTTACGAATCTTTCTCGACCCCCGAGGAAGTGGAAGCGCGTCACCGGGAACGCGGCGAGGACCCGAAGCTGGGCTACGACGGCTTTGACCGTGACCTCACTGCCGCTCAGCGCGAGGCCTATATAAAGGAAGGCCGTAAACCTGTGCTGCGTCTGCGAATGCCGGACGAGGACATCACTTTTACCGACCTGGTGCGCGGCGACATTACCTTTAAGGCCGGTTCTGTACCCGACTACGTCATCGTGCGCGCCAACGGCGAGCCGCTTTACACCCTGGTGAATCCGGTGGACGATGCGCTGATGGAAATTACCCACGTCCTGCGCGGCGAGGACCTGCTGTCCTCCACCCCGCGCCAAATCGTACTTTACCGGGCGCTTTACGCCCTGGGGGTGGCGAAGTTCATGCCCTATTTCGGACATCTGCCTTACGTGATGGGCGAAGGGAACAAAAAGCTCTCCAAGCGTGATCCGGAATCGAACTTGCTGCTGCATAAACAGCACGGCATTATTCCCGAAGGCCTGGTCAACTACCTGGCGCTGCTGGGTTGGGCCTACGCCGCGGACAACGATATTTTCAGCCGCGAACAAATGGCTCAGGCTTTCGACATTCGCGCGGTAAACCCGAATCCGGCCCGGTTTGACCTTAAGAAATGCAACGCGATCAATGCCGAGCATATCCGCTTACTGGACGCGTCCGATTTTACCCATCGGACTGTGCCTTTCCTGGCGGCAGCCGGTTTTGTCGAGGCGAAGGAATACGATTCCCTGAGCCCCACGCAACGCGCCGTACTGGATCAGGCGGCACCGTTGGCGCAAACCCGCGTCCAGCAACTGGATCAGCTCCCGGGACTGATTGGGTTCCTGTTCCGTGATGACGTGGAATATGACGAAAAGGCCGTCGCGAAGCTGAAAGGTGAGCCCGCCGCGATTCTTGAGGCGGCCGCCAAGGCGCTGGAAACCGCTGGTGACCAGGCGTTTGCTGAAACTGAGGCGATTCACGAGGTCTTGAACGCGGCGCTCATTGACGGTTTGGGAGTCAAACCGCGCGTAGCTTTTGCGCCGCTGTTCGTGGCCGTTACCGGGACGAACGTATCCATCCCGGTTTTTGATTCCATGCGTATCCTAGGGAAGGAAGAAACCCTGCGGAGAATAAAGAAATTTATCGAATTCTTAGGGTAACTTTCCCTGCAGGGGGAGTTTTTCTTGATAATTTTCCAAAAAGCCCTATTTTTCCTTGATATTTTAATATAATTAACTCCGATAGTCCGACACAATTCGATTGACACAGATGTGAATAATCAGGAGTTACAAGTGAAAACGAAGAAGCTTTCTGTCGCTATGAAGACCCACATTATAGTGCTGCTCGTGGCAGTACTGTTGGGTCTGATGCTAATCTACATGATTATATCGTTACAGGCGTACCGAGGAATATTCCAAACAGAGGTTGCCAGTTTCGATGAAGTAGAAATGGTGGAAGATGCCAGGATTGACTGGTCTAACCTCCGTTCCCAGGACATTATGCTGCTCACCCAGCTGCAATCTGGAAAGATTGGAAACCTGAACAGCTCGGGCGATGCAGTCAACGAGGTTAATGAGCTGCTGGGGAAAGTTAGTGATGGTCTCAGTAACTTGGAAAAAGCCCCTCTGAGCAGTGAACAAAAAGCCTTGGTTGCGGATATGCGCGCCGCTCATGACAGCTATTCCGCCGCTTGGGGTGAGTTCACCCAGAACGCAGCGGGGAACAACGCCCGGGCTTTGGAGGCTTCAAACGTCTTTGGTCAGTTCGAGGAAGAAAACGGTTTCGTTTTTGCGGACAAGTCCCGCGCCCTGCTGGACACTTACGACGTTGAACGCGAAGCTGCCGCACATGCCCGCGCGACAACCGAAGGCACGACCATCATTATTTCAATCGTTATTCTCGTTATCGCGGCAGTGTTGGTTTTCCTGATTGTTAGTCTGTTGGTAGCGCCCATGATCAAGTCGGTCCGCGCCCTTTCCGCGGGGATGGACAAACTCACGGAAGGCGACCTTACCGCTGAGGTGCAGCGTCACAGCAGAGATGAGGTCGGCGATATGGGCGACCACTTCAACGATGCTATGGGTGGCTTACGTCAAAGCCTCGCCGAAACCATCGGCGCGGCAGAGAACGTCGGCAAGATTACCGCAGGAATTGGGGAAGGCTCTCGCGAAGCAGTAGGCGCCACCCAGAAAGCTACCGACTACATCAACAGCGGGGCGGCGGCAGCCGAGCAAGTTTCTCGCTCTATTCAAACCGTCGCTGCTGGTGCGGAGGAAATGAGCGTCTCGATTAAAGAGATTTCTTCCAACGCTAACGCGGCCGCTGGAGTGGCCAAGGAAGCCTCGGAAGTCGCCCAGCAAACGAACGAAACCGTGGCTAAACTTGGCGAGTCTTCCCGCGAGGTTGGTGAAGTCATCGAGACGATTACGGCGGTAGCGGAACAGACGAACCTGCTGGCCCTGAACGCGACTATTGAAGCCGCACGGGCGGGAGATGCCGGACGAGGTTTTGCCGTGGTTGCTAGCGAGGTCAAGGACTTGGCGGCGGAGACGGGACGCGCTACTGAGGAAGTCGCTGTCAAGGTCGAACAGATCCAGACCGATACGGAGGCCGCAGTTGCTGCCATCGAAGAAATATCCAACATCATCGCCTCCATCAACGATTACCAGACCACTATTGCGGCCGCGGTTGAGGAACAGACCGCCACGACCAACGAAATGAGCCGGTCGGTTTCGGAGGCTGCTGATGGTTCTACCACCATCGCGGAAAATGTGGCTGATATTGCTCGTAACACCACAAACTTGGCTGAGAGATTTGCTGATGTGGATCAAAAGATGGGCGTACTGGCTACAGAGTCGAACGACCTGGTTACCCGCCTCAATGAGTTCAAGTACTAGGGAGGACGATCGTGACTACGGATTTACAAAGTACAGTGAGCGCGAATACTGGAGAAAAGACAATGAGTGATGCGGCGGCGAAGAATGCTGGTAAAGCGCGGGTTAACGCCAAAGGCAAGAAGATGCGGCGGCTGCCCCTGGTAGTTCAGATAGGCGCCATCGGGGCTGCCGGTGTTGTCGGTCTGCTGGTGATGCTGCTGCTATTCGTGGTGGGTGTACGCATCTATGGCAACTCCACGGAGAGTTATGAAGTTGAACAGAGTCAGGTCGAGGCGGCTCAGGCCATGCACTATGACATGACACGTTTGATTGCCTCGGAAAGCGAGCTCAAACGGATTGGCACGTCCCAGACCATCAGTTCTGAAGCTCATGATGCCTCGATGAAGGTGGCCACCGAGAATGTTAAGCACTTCATAGAGCTGACGAATCAGCGCTTGGAGGAAATGTCAAAGATTGACGATCAGACTATCGCGCCGCTAGTGGCTCAGGCTACAGATGTGATGAAGAAGTTTGAAGCTGAAGTCAACCAGATTACCGAACTGGTCAACCAGGGCAAGGGCGAAGAAGCCGCGGCTATCGACGTCCTAGACTTGGCTAATCAGCTCAGCGACCTGGTCCCGCAGATTGTCAACGCGTTGGAATCCAAGATGGACGCGGCAACCGAGCAGTCTGAAGCGGTGTCAACGATTGTCATGATTGTTATGTGCGTCGTTTACCTGGTGGTGCTGATTCTCGCTCTGCTCATTGGTTTCTTTGTGCGTCGTGTGCTGCGCAAGACCGTGGCGAACACAGGCGATTCCATCGAGTCGCTGTCTAAGGGTGACATGACAGATGAAGCCGAGATGCTAATGAACGATGAGCTGGGCGACGTGGCGATGAAGCTCAACGAGAGTTTGGCAACCCTGCGTCAAGTTGTTGGTTCAGCTGCCACAACGGCACGAAAGGTTAATTCCGTGGCAAAGGAGGTCGGGGACGGCATCGATGAGGGTTACAAGGAAACTGAGGAAGTTATCGCCCAGACTCAGGTTGTGGCTGGCGCGGCCGGCGATGTGACGCAGTCGATTCAGACCGTGGCTGCTGGTGCGGAAGAAATGGGCGCCTCGATTCGCGAGATTTCTTCCAACGCTAACGAAGCTGCCAGGGTGGCTGGGGAGGCTACCGAAGTTGCGCAGCGAACCAGTGAAACTGTTTCTAAGCTGGGGGTTTCCTCGCGCGAAATTGGCGATGTGGTCAACACCATTACCGCTATTGCCGAGCAAACCAACTTGCTGGCCCTGAACGCCACCATTGAGGCGGCTCGTGCCGGGGATGCCGGTAAAGGCTTCGCGGTGGTGGCTGGTGAGGTCAAGGACCTGGCTCAGGAAACCGGTAAAGCAACCGATGACATCACTGCCAAGATTACGGCTATCCAAGCTGATACGGATGGCGCGGTGGCAGCAATCGAAAAGATTTCTGACATCATCAACCAGATCAACAACTACCAGACCACTATTGCGGCGGCCGTGGAGGAACAGACCGCTACGACCAACGAGATGAGCCGTTCTGTGGCTGAAGCGGCGACCGGTTCGGCTTCGATTGCGGAAACCATTTCTCAATATCGAGAGATTGCCCAGGAAGCCGGCAAGGGTGTGGAAACTCTCCAGCATGCCTCGGACGAATTGGTCGAGGCCTCGAAAGAGATGTTTGATAATATCTCGATGCTGGTTTACGAAAAGAAAGGCAACTCTGAAAACTTGCCAAATGCCTAGCTATTAGGGTAGCCTTGACACTCGGTGCGAAAATCTCGTCAGTGATTTTTGCGCCGAGTGTTATGGGGTATGGTGTAACGGCAGCACTAGTGATTCTGGTTCACTCAGTCTAGGTTCGAATCCTGGTACCCCAGCGCCCCTATCGTCTAGCGGCCTAGGACATCGCCCTCTCACGGCGGTAACACCGGTTCAAATCCGGTTGGGGGTACCACCTCTAGAAAGAGGTCTTCAAACTTCATGTATGTTTGCCAAGCTGCGCGGTTCTCGCGCAGTTTTTTGGTTACTTCCCTCCGGCTGCCCCAGATGCTGGAACCGGAAAAATGGTTGAAAACTATAAATTCGTACCGGCGTGCCGTATCCGAATCGACAAAAGATAATCGGATTGTGACGGGATCGCAAGGGTGTAGGGTAGACCGGCCGGGTTACTCCTCGTCGCGGCGCAGGAATTCGCTCAAGCGGTTGGCGGCGGCGACGACGGCGGTACCGTGGGCGCGGCCGGGCTGGCGTCCCAAGCGTTCGATTGGTCCCGAGACAGATACGGCAGCGACCACACGGCCGGTCGCGCCGCGGACCGGGGCGGACACGGAGGCGACGCCGGGTTCGCGCTCCCCAACTGATTGTGCCCAACCGCGCCGACGCACTTCTGAAAGCATAGTGGCGTTGAAGGCCGCCCCGCGTAGCCCCCGGTGCAGGCGTTCTGGTTCCTCCCACGCGAGCAGGATTTGGGCGGCAGATCCGGCATGCATAGTCAGGGTCGCCCCCACTGGAATCGAATCGCGCAAACCGATGGGTCGTTCGGCGGTAGCCACACAAATCCGCTGGTCGCCTTGACGGCGATACAGTTGGCAAGACTCGTGAGTATGGTCGCGCAGGGCAGCCAGCACCGGCGCGGCGACACTCAAAAGTCTGTCGTCCCCGGCTGCTCCGGCCAGTTCCGCTAGGCGGGGCCCCAACGTGAAGCGACCTTGGGAGTCCCGGGTCAGGAAACGATGATGTTCCAAAGCCACCGCTAGGCGGTAAATGGTGGGTCGGGCCAAATGTGTGGTGTCCACCAGTTGAGCCAGGGTCGCGGGACCGGCCTCCAAGGTCGAGAGAATCAGTACGGCTTTGTCGAGTACCCCTACACCGGAATTTGCGCTAGACTTGTCCATAACTTGATATTGCCATCTCACAATGTGAAATGCAAGTTGGCTGGTAATATCGGGTAAACATTGATAACAACAGGAAAACCCGCGGAACTCCGCACCGTCCCCAACGGGCGAACGTTCCGACTGCGCAATGAAAAGAGGCAAAAATGGGCCAGACGCTTGCAGAAAAAGTATGGCGCGACCACGTGGTGAAAAAAGGGGAAAACGGAGCACCGGATTTGCTCTATATCGACCTGCAGCTGTGCCACGAAGTGACCAGTCCGCAAGCCTTTGACGGGCTGCGCCAAGCCGGGCGGAAGGTGCGCCGCCCCGAACTGACGCTGGCTACAGAGGACCACAACACCCCGACAACAGACATTGACCGTCCCATCGCCGACCCGACCTCTGCGCTACAGATTGAAACTCTGCGAAAAAATGCCGCGGACTTCGGACTCCGACTCCACTCCCTGGGCGACGCCGACCAGGGCATCGTCCACGTGGTCGGGCCGCAGCTGGGGCTGACCCAACCAGGAATGACCGTCGTCTGCGGCGACTCGCACACGTCTACCCACGGGGCTTTTGGGGCGCTGGCCTTCGGAATTGGCACTTCGGAAGTCGAACACGTGTTGGCGACCCAAACCCTGCCGCTGGCTCCTTTCAAAACGATGGCAATCAACGTTTCTGGGCATTTGAAACCGGGCGTGACCTCGAAAGACCTGATTTTGGCGATTATTGCGAAAATCGGCACCAACGGCGGGCAAGGTTACGTCCTGGAATACCGCGGCTCAGCCGTTGAGGACTTGTCGATGGAAGCGCGGATGACGATTTGCAATATGTCCATCGAGGCCGGAGCGCGCGCCGGCATGATTGCCCCGGACGACACGACCTTTGCGTACTTAAAAGGCCGTCCGCACGCGCCCGAGGGAGCGGATTGGGACGCCGCCGTGGCGTACTGGCGAACCCTGCCAACCGACGCTGACGCTGTCTACGATGCTGAGGTCGATATCGATGCCGATGCCCTGGAACCATTCGTGACCTGGGGTACCAACCCGGGCATGGGGGTGGCGTTGAGTGGTGAAGTGCCCGATCCCACCACGCTCAGCGATGAAACCGCACGCCTGACTGCAGAGAAAGCCCTGGCATACATGGATTTGCAGCCGGGCACAAAAATGCGTGACATAAAAGTGGACACGGTGTTTATTGGCTCGTGTACGAACGGGCGTTTGGAGGATCTGCGTGCCGCCGCCGAGGTCGTGAAGGGCCGTCACAAGAGTCCGGACGTGCGAGTTCTGGTGGTGCCGGGGTCCGCGCGGGTGCGTTTGGCAGCGGAACGGGAAGGCCTCGATCAGATTTTCCGCGATTTCGGTGCCGAGTGGCGCAACGCCGGGTGTTCCATGTGCCTGGCGATGAACCCGGACAAACTCGCTCCCGGCGAGCGTTCAGCTTCGACGTCCAACCGCAATTTTGAGGGTCGTCAGGGCAAGGGCGGGCGCACCCACCTGGTCAGTCCGCTGGTCGCCGCCGCAACGGCGATTCGCGGCACCCTCAGCAGTCCCAATGACCTATAGATTCAGCTTAAGAAAAGGAAAACAAATGGAAAAGTTTACGAAACACACCGGCGTGGGGGTTCCGCTGCAGGTCACGAACGTGGATACCGACCAGATTATCCCCGCGGTTTATTTGAAACGCGTGACAAAGACCGGGTTCGATGACGCGTTGTTTGCCGCTTGGCGCACGGACCCGAAGTTCGTACTAAATCAAGAGGCTTACCGGTCGGGTACCGTTTTGGTGGCGGGTAAGGACTTTGGCACCGGATCGAGTCGTGAACACGCGGTGTGGGCGTTGCGCGACTACGGTTTCAAAGTCATTCTCTCGCCGAAATTCGCCGACATTTTCCGGGGTAACGCCGGGAAACAGGGCTTGGTGACCGGGGTCATCAGCCAGGCCGACTGTGACCGACTCTGGGAGATTCTGCAGGCTCACCCGGGGGCACAAGTTTGCGTGGATTTGGAGGCGCGGACCGCCAGTGTAGGGGATTTCACCTGCAGTTTTGCCATCGATGATTACACGCGCTGGCGTTTAATGGAAGGGTTGGACGATATTTCGTTGACCCTGCGCGATGAGGAGGCCATCGCCGCCTACGAAGCTCGCCGCCCATCTTTCAAACCGAAGACGCTACCGGCCAGACACTTGCCGCCCCAGCCGGTTCAATCCGCTCGTCCCGTGAACTAGAGCCGGGCGCGGCGACCCTACGCGGTGGGCGAGCGCCACGGGGTAGAATGGGAGGAACCTATTGAGTTGACGGAAGGAAGCCGATGTCGGTTTTGCAGGTGAATGGCGGGCGACCGCTGCAGGGCGAGATAACCGTGCGGGGAGCCAAGAACCTTGTCCCCAAAGCCATGGTGGCGTCGTTGCTTTCCCCGGAAACATCCCAGCTGGCGTCCGTGCCGGACATACGCGATGTTGAAGTGGTCACGAAACTGTTGAACCTGCACGGGGTCGAGGTCGATTTCGACAAAACCGAGGGCGTGCTGACGATGAACCCCGCCAAGGTTGCGGCGGCTGCGGTGCAAGACGTCGACCGACACGCCGGCTCGTCGCGTATTCCCATCCTGCTGTGCGGGCCGCTGCTACACCGGTTGGGTCAGGCGATCATTCCGAATCTGGGCGGCTGCAATATTGGCGGGCGGCCCATCGATTTTCACCTCAATACTTTGCGGGCTTTCGGCGCGGAAGTCGACAAACTCCCCAATGGCATCCATATTTCCGCACCAAACGGGCTGGAAGGCACCAAAGTTGAACTGCCGTATCCGAGCGTGGGAGCCACGGAACAAACCCTGCTGACCGCGGTACGGGCGCGGGGCATCACCGAGCTGCGCGGGGCTGCAGTGGAACCCGAAATCATGGATTTGGTCGCTATCCTGCAAAAGATGGGCGCGATTATTTCCGTGGACACCGACCGGGTGATTCGGATTGAAGGTGTCGATGAACTGCGCGGATTTACCCATACCGCCCTGCCGGATCGGATTGAGGCGGCATCGTGGGCTTCGGCGGCGCTGGTGACCGGCGGGGATATCACGGTCAAGGGCGCTCGTCAGGCTGACATGATGACGTTCCTCAACACGTTCCGCAAGGTCGGCGGGGATTTCGACATCACCGAGGACTCGATTCGGTTCCGGCGCGGCACTCAGGGCGATTTGAAATCGATTGTGCTGGAAACCAATGTTCACCCCGGTTTTATGACCGACTGGCAGCAGCCCCTGGTGGTGGCGTTGACGCAGGCTCAAGGCTTGTCGATTGTGCACGAGACCGTGTACGAAAATCGTTTCGGTTTCACTGAGGCCCTGCGCCGGATGGGGGCGCATATTCAGGTTTATCGCGAGTGCTTGGGCGGACTGCGGTGCCGTTTCGGGGCGCGGAACTTTTATCATTCCGCAGTCGTTTCCGGGCCGACCCCGCTGCACGGTACGGACATCGAGGTTCCGGATTTGCGCGGCGGTTTTTCGCACCTCATCGCGGCTTTGGCGGCGCAGGGCGTATCGAACGTTTCCGGAGTGGACATCATCAACCGCGGCTATGAAAACTTCATGAACAAGCTAAAGGCTTTGGATGCGCAGGTGGAGCTGCACTCATGACGACATTTTCTGGTCCTGACCGTACCAGGCTGGTCGCGCAGTTTTCCCGTCCCTTTCGGTTGAACCGGGCGGGACGTCCCGCGATGGGCGGGGTATATTTCTGGGCTTCGCTACCGGTGCGCGCGGTGCTAATCGCGCTGGTGAAGCGGCATTATTCTGGAGTGGAACACCTGCCTGAAAGCGGCGGATTCATCGCCGTGTCCAATCATGTTACGGAACTGGATTCGGTCACGTTTACTCACTTCCTGATATCTAACCACTATTCCCCGCGAATGCTCATGAAAGAAGAAATGATGCACTGGCCGGTGGTGGGTTTCTGTGCGCGGCGCTCGCGAATGATTCCGGTGTTTCGGGAGACCACACACGCGGCCGATTCCCTGATTGTCGCCAAAGCCGCCCTGAAAGTCGGGGAGTGCGTGGGAATGTTTCCGGAAGGGACCCTCACTCGTGACCCCGACCTGTGGCCGATGAAAGCCCACACCGGCGCGGCACGATTGGCGTTGGAAACCCAGGTTCCGGTGATACCCGTCGCCCAGTGGGGAGCCCACAAAACCTTGCCACCCTACGGAAAACTGCACTGGCCGCCTCGTGGTCGGGTTTCGCTGGTGGCCGGTCCCCCCGTCGACTTGAGTGACCTCTATGGGAAACAGGACGATCACGAGGCCGTGACGGAGGCAACCCGGCGGATTATGGCTGACCTGACCAAACTTTTGCGGGGTCTGCGACCTGGTGAAGAACCCCCCGCGAAAGTGTGGGACATGAAAGTCGATGGCGACCGCTACGGACGCCAGCGGAAGCGTCCCAACAGCGGTGAGAAACCACGCTAGACCTGAGAAATACCCAGAACAGAAAGGGGGCGAGCGTTGCGAGACTTCGACGATGATGCCGAAGACACCGGCATCTGGGACAAGAGAACCAAAAAAACCGTGATTGGCGCTTTCATTTTCTTTGCTGCCGGATTGTTCCTGGCGTGGGAATTTGGCAATATCAACGGTAATAATCCGGAGCAGCGTCCCGCCGACGCGACCGCTCGCGAGGAAACCTATTGGAAACAGATTACTTTCCTGAACCCCGGTTTCCCCGCTGAACTGCGCAAAGAAGTCACCAAAATGGGATGGCGGGCGTGTGGAAAGCTGGAATCCGGCTGGGATCCCACTCGGGTGCTGGCATTCATTGCCGAAAGCGACAATGGCTCGGGGTCAGACAAGTTGCCGATGCCGGCCACCCAGGTGCAATTCTGGATTGGGGTGGAGCAATCCGCAGCGATGTCTCTGTGTCCCGAACAGGAATCGAAACTGGATGGATGGCTGGAAAACTTTGCCCCCAAACCGGCTCCTACGCCTACGGTAACCGAGCCAGCCTAAAGGAATTCAAGAAAAACCCCCGAAAGGACTAAAGTTTTACCCATGAGTGAAGGCGAACAAAAGACCCGGGTAGCGGTTATTTTCGGCGGGCGCAGTGGGGAACACTCGATTTCTTGCGCCACGGCAGCGGGTGTGCTCGACCATATCGACCGCACGCGTTTTGAACCGATACCAATCGGAATCACCAAGGCCGGAGCGTGGGTGCTGATGCCTGACGAGTCCGATTCGCTGCGTCTCCAGGACGGCCAGGGTGCCGAGATTGAGGATAACGGGACTTTCGTGGCGTTGGTGCCGCAAAACCAGCATTTATTCTTTTGGGATTCCCGCACCCCAAGCGCTCCGATCAAGGACCTGGGCCGTGTGGACGTGGTGATGCCGCTGCTGCACGGACCTTACGGAGAGGACGGGACGATACAGGGTCTGTGTGAGATGGTTGGCGTGCCCTATACCGGTTGCGGGGTGGGCGCTTCCTCTAACGGTATGGACAAGGGGTGTGCGAAAGTTCTGTTGGAACACGGGGGGATTCCCGTGGGACGCTACCACGTCATTACGGACTTCGATTGGCGCCACCGCGCGGACGAAGTTCCGGCTCCGATTCTGGCGTGGGGTTTGCCGGTCTTTGTGAAACCGGCGCGTGCCGGGTCATCCCTCGGTGTCACCAGAGTGGATTCGTGGCAGGACTTTGAGGCTGCGGTCGTCGCCGCTCGCCGCCACGACCCGAAAGTTATCGTGGAGGCCGCGGTGCAGGGCGCTCGTGAAATCGAGTGTGCAGTTTTGGAGGGCCGCGCCGGGGGAGCCCCCCGAACCACCCCGCCGGGAGAAGTCGTGATGGTTTCCACCCCCGGAATGTACGATTTCCAATCCAAATATTTTGCTAACGAGGCTGTGCGATTGCAGATTCCAGCCCAGATTCCCGCCGGTGTCGCAACGCAGATTCAAAACTATGCGCGCCAGGCTTTCCAGCTTTTAGGTGGGGAGGGCCTGAGCCGAGTGGACTTTTTCTATGTGCCCGATACCGGGGAAATCATCCTCAACGAGGTCAACACCATGCCCGGAATGACGCCCTATTCCCTGTATCCGGGAATGTGGGAGAACGTGGGACTGTCCTACACCGACCTGGTTACCGAACTCATTGAGCTGGCTTTGGCTCACCCGCAAGGGTTACGGTGAAGCGGACGCAGCTATCGTCCCGCCCGGAGCGGACCCGTCAGCCGAAACTACAGATAGAATGAATGTGAATCGAAAGGACAACGATGTCAGATAATAAAGTCATTTTGGTGATGAGCTCCGAAACTCCGCAAGGATTGGTAGGTGACCAGGACTTATGTGATGCTTTGCGCGACCACGGAATCGAACCGGTCATGCGCAGCTGGGACGACCCCAGCGTGGATTGGTCGGAGGGTCGTTTTGCGGTGTTGCGTTCGACTCCGAACTATTCTCACCGCTACCAGGAATTCATGAAGTGGGCTCATTCCGTGCCAAAGTTGCTCAATACTCCCGAAATCTTGGAATGGAACATAGATAAACACTATCTGCGCGAGCTGCAAAAGCTAGGAATGCCCATCATTCCGACGACTTGGCTGGAACCTGAACGGAATCTCACTAAACACCAGGTCCACTCCCGTTTCCCCGCCTTTGGCGACTTCGTGGTAAAGCCGACCATCTCTAGCGGGGGGCGCGGCGTGGGGCGCTACACTTCGACCTCCGCCGATTCCCGACGTGAAGCTATCGAACACGCTATGGACCTGTTGGCGAGCGGTTCGGGTGTGATGATTCAGCGCTACTTGGAGGAAGTCGATACGCAAGGCGAAGTCTCTCTGGTGTACTACAACGGAGTCATTTCCCACACGGTGCAAAAGACCGCTATGCTGCACGCCGCCTGCGAGGGCCCGGAGCCGGAACAAATCGTCACCGCGCGTTATCCCAGCCAGCAAGAGTGGGGTTGGGGCGAACGGGTACGCAGTTACATTCACGACTACATTAAGCAGGTCTCAGTTCATGATACCCAGGTACTTTATGGCCGGGTTGACCTGGTGGCTGACGGCAAAGGCTCGTACTATGTCATGGAAATATCGCTGGTAGAAGGCAACCTGTACCTGGATTCCTCCCGGGAGGCGGTGGACCACTTCGCGGACGCCATTATCCAGCGTTTCTATTGGTGATTACGGCGCGGTTTTCGCGGCCATTTTTTCAGTGCAATAGTCGACCCTTCCGGGCTTTCCGGGAGGGTCGCGTTTTTTGGTTTTTCACTGCGCTGACAGGTTGGGAAGGGGTCGATAGACTTGGATTGTTGGGTGGCTTACCCAACTTGTTGGGTGCGAGCCCGGCACAGGAATTGTTCATTTTCTAGCTCTAAGAGGGGGGCACGGTGAAGAAACTCATTAACGCTGTTGACGATGCTGTTAGCGACGCTTTGAAAGGTGTTGAAGCCGCCGATCCGCGGGTCAGTGTGGACCACGATCAGAAGGTTGTTTACCGCAAGAATATGAAGCCGGGCAAGGTGGGCCTGGTGTCCGGTGGTGGTTCGGGTCACGAGCCGCTGCACGGTGGCTATGTGGGGTATGGCATGTTGGATGCGGCTGCCGCCGGCGAGGTCTTTACCTCCCCGACGCCCGAACAGGTTCTGCGCGCTACCGAGCTGGCCAACCAGGGCGCTGGCGTGTTGCACATTGTTAAGAACTACACCGGCGACGTGATGAACTTCGAGATGGCGGCCGAGATGGCCGACGGTGTCGAAGTGAAGGCCGTGGTGGTGGCTGACGACGTGGCCGTCCAGGATTCGCTGTACACGGCGGGACGTCGCGGCGTGGGCTTGACGGTTTTGGTTGAAAAGATCGTCGGTGCCGCCGCCGAAGAGGGCCGCGACCTGGCCGGTTGTGAGGCGCTGGCTCAAAAGGTGTGCGACCGCGGGCGTTCCATGGGTATGGCCTTGACGTCTTGTACCGTGCCGGCTGTGGGTCACCCGACCTTCGACCTGCCCGAGGATGAGATGGAAATCGGTATCGGCATCCACGGTGAGCCCGGGCGTGAACGTTTCAAGATCGAAAGCGCTGCTTCCATTGCGAAGCGCCTGGTTGAGCCGATCTTGGAGGATCGTGATTTCACCGGCGACCCGGTCATCGTGATGATGAACGGTATGGGTGGCACGCCGCTGTCCGAGCTGTACCTGATCTACGCCGACGTTAAGGCTTTGCTGGATGCGCGCGGGGTCAAGGTCGCTCGCGTGATGGTCGGCAACTACATCACCTCGCTGGATATGGCTGGCTGCTCCGTGACCTTGTTGGCGGCCGACGATGAACTGTTGAAGCTGTTTGATGCGCCGGTGGACACGGCCGGACTGCGCTGGGGTATGTGATGTTTACACTTGATAACGCGAAAGCCTGGATGCAGGAATATTCCCGGATTGTCGGGGAAAACAAGGAATACCTGACCGAGTTGGATTCCCCGATTGGAGACGCCGACCACGGGACGAACATGGCCCGCGGCATGGCGGCCGCGGTCGAACCCGAGGCGCTGGATCAGCCTGACTTGGGCGCCCTGTTCAAGAAGGTCGGCATGACCTTGGTGTCCAAGGTCGGCGGTACCTCCGGCCCGCTGTACGGCACGTTCTTTATGCGCGCCGGGAAAGAGGCGGGTGCTTCGACTGAGATCGAGGACGCCGCTTTCGGCGCGGTTTTGCGTGCCGGGCTGCAGGGCGTGATCGAGCGCGGCAAGGCCGAGTTGGAGGATAAGACCATGGTCGATGCCTTGACTCCGGCTCTGGATGCGTTCGACGCGGCGGTCGGCGGCGGTTTGGCTGGGGCTGCTGCGGCGGCGGCCGAGGCGGCCGAGAAGGGCGCCGACGCGACCGTGGACATGCTGGCTAAGAAGGGGCGGGCTTCCTACCTGGGCGAACGCTCCATCGGTCACCGTGACCCGGGTGCGACATCTTCGCAATATTTACTGCAAGCCTTGGCTGCGGTTATTAAGTGATTCCCTTTGTGGTTGGGCACCCGGGCGGTATTGCGCCGCCCGGGTCGCCTGCTTTTGTGCGGGTTTTTTCGAAGTGAGGAGTTTTTAGGATGAGTGTTGGTTTGGTGGTGGTGTCGCATTCGCGGCCGTTGGCTGAAGCGGCGGTGGAGCTGGCATTGATTATGGTTCATGGGGATCGGCCTCCGATTGAGATCGCGGCCGGGACGGATGACGGGGGTTTTGGCACCGACGCGGTGGCGGTCATGGAAGCCATTATGAGCGCGAACGATGGCGACGGGGTAGTGGTCTTCGTTGACCTGGGTTCGGCGATTACTTCGACGGATATGGCTGTTGAAATGCTTGCTGACAAGGGGGAAGAGATTGACGTTCGGGTGCTGTCGGCGCCCTTTGTCGAGGGGCTCAATGCGGCGGTGGTGCTGGCGGCGGCGGGCGCCGGTATTGACGCGATTGTGGGCGAGGCCAACGGGAGTTTGGCGCCGAAGCTGGAGTTGGTGGGGGGTGACGGGGAGGTCGGCGACGGTGCGGCTGCGGGCGATTTGGGCGCCGGGGCTGACGCGGCTATTGGCGGCGCTGGCCCGGACTCGACCGAGAACGCGACCGCCGACTGGGACGCGGCGGATTCGACCGTGGTCATCAACAAGGTTGGGCTCCACGCTCGCCCGGCCGCGACGATTGCCGAGGTCGCGGGCGGTTTCGCCGAAGCCGAGGTGGTTTTGGAAAAGGCCGGGCGCCAGGTCAACGCGAAGAGCCCGGTGGAGATTGCAACCCTGAGCGCCTCGGCAGGGGATACCGTGTGGGTCCGGGCTCGCGGCGAGGGTGCCGCGGAGGTGGTCGAAGCGATTGTGGCGCTGATTGATTCGGGTTTTGGGGAGGAGCTTGCGCCGGGGGTTGCCGGTGTGGGCGCTGGTGCCGGTGCGGTTCCCGGGGCGGCTGGTGCTCCCGGGGGCGCGGACGGGGTCAATACTCAGATCGCCGGACTTGGTTCGACAGCTGCGGATGGCGGTGGGTCGGGTTCTTCATCCCAGCCCGACCGCGGCCAAGCAGGGCCGCGGCACCTGGGCGTAAGCCCCGGCCGGGCGGTGGGTGTCGTCCGAAAGTTGGCGCCGGTGGCCGTGAAGCCAGATGCAGTAACGATACAGGCCAGTGCCGTCGAGGACGAAGTCGCCCGTTTGGATGCTGCCTTGAGTAAGACCGCCGCGGCTTATAAGCAACAAGCCGCAGCTGCCAGCGGCCAAGTGCGCGAAATTCTTAACGCTACGGCGGCTTTTGCCGCCGATCCGACGCTGCGCAGTGGAGCCGAGCGCCGCGTCCGCAAGCAGCTTGCGGACGCGGCCTCGGCCGTGTGGGAATCAGCCGGTGAGATGGCGGCCCAGCTGCGGGCGGCCGGTGGCTTATTTGCTGAACGTGTCAGTGATGTTGAAGACGTGCGGAACCGGGTTGTGGCGCGGCT
>NZ_JAXFNY010000005.1:0-102745 GCF_034180645.1 Mobiluncus sp.
ACTGTCACGTTGGATGAACCTCTCCTGGAAGTCTCCACCGACAAAGTCGACACCGAGATCCCCTCCCCCATAGCCGGCACCATCACCCAAATCGTCGTCACCGAAGACGAAACCGTAGACGTCGGCACCGTACTGGCCTACGTGGGCTAGAGCCGGATTCACGAAATAACCAGCTCAATTGAGTCGGATCACCGAAGCAATCTTCCACGGGTTGCCGGATAACAGAATCTCTGATTCCGTATCGGGAATCGCCGCGATTTGGTGGCGATTCCCGATACGGTCAATTTGGGTGTAAGCGCCTTGCGTCAAAGTCACCTGCAAACGCACTGAACGCGTATTCTTGCCGGCGCCGCCTTTGTTACCCGCCACTATAGTCGCCGACTTCACCGCGGTGGACAAGCCCTCAATTTGGGCTTTGCTGGCTTGCAAAGCGGCCAGCAAACTCGCGTCGGCAGCCCCAGCTATCGAATCCTCGACACTGAGTTTCTCTAAAGCCGCCCGGTCCTGGCGTGTCAGGGCCGCATCGCGTTTGGTCAGCAACAGCTGCAGGATTTCCTGGGCCGAAGCATCGTCTGTGATGGGATCGCGCAAGTTCGGGGTTTTCGCTTGACTATCCTGTGAATTAGGCAGCAGGTCAGCCGGTGGTGTAGCTAGTGACGTGACTGCGGGAGTTGCCGGTTCCGCGAGGCTTTCGGAGGGCGTCGTCGCATCGGGCGGGGACGCAGCAGTGTGGTGAGCCGATTTTGGCGTGTTGGAGCGGCCTTTTTGAATCGCACCGGGGCCGGACGAGGTGTTATCCGTCAAAAGCGCCGCCGCGCTCGGTTTTGCGGACTGTGCGGGCAACGCTTGGGCTGTGCTGGGAAGCTCTGCCAGTCGCGGAAACAAGACCGCTCCCAGCGCCAGCGCCGCTCCCGCCAAAGCCGGCAGTCCCCAGCGCAATATCGGGCTGGGCGGGCGAGTTTCGTGGCGTTGGCGCCGCGCTGGCACCGGACGGCGCGGCCGCGAAACCAGTTCAGTAGCAACGTCTCGTCCCGCTGCCCGCATCCGTGCCGCCATCAGCTCCGACCCGCCCAGCAGGTCAATGCCACAGCACGGCAGACTCTCCCACGCCTCGGCAAGTTCCCCCGCGCTGGGTCGCGCGCTCGCCACCGGGTTCAACGCAGCTTTCAATAGACCCGCGTCCATCCCCAATGCCAGCAGCACCTGCGCCATCGCATACACATCACCGGCTTGATTCGCCGCCATAGACCCTCCGGCAGCAACGGCGGATACCGCCGCCGGTCCAGAGGATTCTCCCGCCGCGACGCTCCAGGTGAGCCCTTCCGTCTCCGGCGCGCTAAACGCCCGCGTCGTCCCCACGTCACCGAGCAAATCCACCAGGACCACCCGGCCTTGTGCCGTCACCATGAGATTCGCCGCCGAAACGTCCCCGTGACTCAAACCGACCTCGTGCAGCGCCGCCAACCCCCGCGCCAGGGACAGCGCGATGAAGTTGACCTGCGGCGTACTGAACTCGCGTCCCGCTCGCAACACTTCCAGGTCTTGCCCGTCCAGATACTCAAAAATAGCCACGTAGCGGCCATCGGTCAGTTTGCGCAACTCATGGAGTTTCAGCAGGTTCGGGCACGACACCTTGCGCAACTTCCGCAGCCGGGATTCCAGCTGAGCCGACAGCGTGCCGCCTAACAGCTGCAGCGCGTGGGTTCCGCCCTGGTCATCTACCACCCGCCACATGGGACCGTTTTTACCAAACCCAACCGGTTCATATAAGACATAGCCAACAAGTTCCATAGCTCAATATATATCTAACGACATCAACTAAAATCAACAGACATTTTCAAACCTGTGGATAACTTTGGACACGGCGGCAGAACTCGGTTTACCCCGAGAGCAAAAATCCCCTAAGATAAAGGCGATGGCTAAGAAAAACAACACCGCGACCGGGGGCGACACCTCCGGGAAGAAACGCAATATATTCCAAAACTTAAAGGACTCCTTCACCATTGTGAGGCGATCTTTCCCGTGGATTGTGTGGGCGATTTTGGCGACTCTGGTCGTGGCGGAAGCCTTGACCGTGTGGTACATGATTGCGGGCAAGCACTGGATTATGGGGGCAATCACCATTGTTCTAGTGCTGATGGTTGTGCCGATGGCCTGGATTTCCGCGTTTTTGTCCCGGGCTATGCTGCGCCAGATTGAAGGCATGAAGGGCTGTGTCGGGGCGCTGCGCCAGCTGCTGCGCCGGTCCTGGTTTGCCGAGGAAGAGCCCGTTGCGGTTAACAAGGATCAGGACTTGGTGTGGCGTTTCGTAGGGCCTCGCGGGATTTTCCTGGTCAGTGAGGGACCGCACACTCGCGCCAGCAAACTGCTCAACGATGAGATGAAAAAGACCACGCGGGTCGTTGCTCAGGTGCCGGTACATGCCGTGGAATGCGGTACTGAAGACGGCCAGGTTCGCTTGGAACACGTGATGAAAGCCATGTATAAAGCGCCACGCGCTTTGAATCGAAACGAGATTCCCGCGGTGCAAAAACGACTGCTGGCGATTCACCGCAATCAGGGGCTGCCCATCCCCAAAGGGATTGATCCCTACCGGGTTCGCCCTAATCGGCGCGCTTTGTACGGATAAAATTTTCCACAGCTGTCCCGGATATGCGGGATGAAAAATTATTGCAATTTCTCTATTTTTATGCGCTAAGACTTGCATAAAATTGCACGGCTCTGTAAATTTATACCGGTAGTTCGTTTACACGACCGTCAACAAGGAGAATCTCATGCGTCGTCTTACCGTTGCCATGCTTCTAGCTGCAGCATCTCTGGGCTTAGCCGGATGCTCCACTGCTTCCACCGGAAACGCAGGTAGCGACGATGTTGCTAATCCGCAATCCAATTCCACCGCCGCTTTTGATTTTTCGACGATTAAGCCCGACCCCAAGGTTGAGGAACTGGTTCCCGCCGACGTGAAGGAACGCGGGGTGCTGCGCAACGGCGCTTCTACCAGCTATGCCCCGGCGGAATTCTTGATGGAGGACGGCACTACCCCCACCGGCTACGAAGTGGACATGGTAAAAGCCATTGCCCTGACAATGGGTCTCGAGGACGGCACCACCACTACCGAAGCGTTTGGCGCGCTGCTGCCCAAGATTGGTACGACTTACGATTTGGGGGCGTCGTCGTTTACGGTCACGCCAGAACGCGTTGCTAACTACGACATGCTGGCTTATATGGATATGGGTTCCCTGTTCGCGGTGGCGAAAGGCAACCCGCAGGGCTTCGACCCCCAGGACGTTTGCGGCAAAACCATCGGGGTACAGACCGGTACGCTGCAGGAAACGGAACTGCTGCCGAAAATGAGCAAACAGTGCGAAGACAGCGGCAAACCGCCAGTCGTAATTCAAAAGGAAGAGCTGCTGTCTAATGTATTCCCGAAAGTCATTTCGGGACAGTATCAGGCGATGCTCGCCGATGATCCGGTCACGACCTATTACGTGAAACAGACCCGCGGCCAGATGGAGCAAATTGGCCAGATTCTGGATTCGAGCCCCATCGGGATTGTGGTGGACAACAAAAATCAACAGCTGTCCGCCGCAATCAAAGCAGCGATGGATTCCCTGCTGGCCTCGGGCAAACTGCGCGAAATTATGGATAACTACGGCGCTGGCGCTGGCCTGTACGACGCGGTGGAACTGAAAACTTCCGTAGGAAAGTAGACCGGCAGCCCCAACCTTGTGACGTCGCACTTTCCGCCCCGGGCTTCTGAACGAAAACCGCATCGGTGAGACTGCACAAAGTAAACGAATCGAAGGAAGAAAACGCATGAGCGAAGACAACCTAGAATTCAATCACCCCCGACCGGTGTTCCGTTTGGGCAGGTGGGTCAGCGTGGCGGTGGTCGCACTGGTGGTGTTAGGACTGGTCAACTCCCTTTTTACCAACCCCAACTACCACTGGGAAATGGTGTGGGCATACTTGACGCACCCGAACTTGATTAAAGGTATCGGTTTCACCCTGGCGCTGACGGTAGGAGCAATGACTATCGGCGTCACCCTCGCTATTACCATGGCGGTCATGCGCCAGTCTCCGAACCCGGTACTGAAAGGCGTTGCCTGGTTCTATATCTGGTTCTTCCGCGGCACCCCAATCTACACCCAGTTGATTTTTTGGGGCTTGCTGCCGACGCTCTACCCGATGATTACCCTGGGGATTCCTTTCGGACCTCAACTGTTTGCGGTGGAAACGAAGCTGGTGCTAAACATGTTCTGGTCAGCCATGCTGGGACTGGGCTTGAACGAGGGCGCCTACCTGGCTGAAATCGTGCGCGCCGGGTTGAACTCGGTCAATCCCGGACAGTGGGAGGCGGCGACCGCACTGGGCATGAAACGCGGCATGATTTTGCGCCGCATCATCATTCCCCAAGCCATGCGCGTCATTGTCCCGCCCACCGGCAACGAAACGATTTCCATGCTGAAAACGACTTCCCTAGTCTCGGTGGTGCCGTTTACCTTGGAGCTAAACTTCCAGGCCCAAAACCTCGGACGCCTGACTTTCATGCCGGTGCCGATGATGATTTGCGCCGCCATCTGGTACCTGCTCATCACCTCAATCCTGATGGTGGGCCAATACTACCTTGAGAAATACTTTGGCAAGGGCTTCAACACTCAACAAGCCGCCACCTCGCCGCGCAACAAAACCTTGAGCGCAGCCACGGAAACGAAAACGCTATTGGATGTGAAATCTTGAGTAACGACCTGATGACGAACAGTCCTCTGGACACTGCAGACCTCGGGGGTATCGTCGATGCTTTCCCGGATTTGCATCCGGGGGAACTCATTCCCGCCCCCGCTGATGTGGCAGGCACCATGGTGGCTTTGCGCAATGTCCACAAGTACTTCGGTCACCTGCACGTGTTGAAAGGCATTGACTTAGACATTCACAAGGGCGAGGTGTGCGTTCTCATTGGACCCTCCGGTTCGGGTAAATCTACAGTTTTGCGCTGTATTAACCAGCTGGAAACCATCACTTCGGGACGGATTTACTTGGACGGTCAACTGTTGGGTATGTCCGAGGAAAAGGCCCCGCTACCGGGTCGGAGACGCTCGTGGTATCTGAAAACCGGCGCTTTGACGGAACGGAACACGGTCCTGCGCGAACTACCCGATAAAGTCGTATCCGCCCAACGGGAACGCATCGGCATGGTATTCCAGCGTTTCAACCTGTTTCCTCACAAGACCGCCCTTGAAAACGTCATGGAAGCCCCTGTCCACGTTTTGCGGAAGTCCCGGGACGAAGCCACCGAACAGGCCAAGCAGTTGCTCGATCGGGTCGGTCTGGGCGACCGAATGGAGCACTACCCGTCTCAGCTGTCCGGCGGCCAGCAGCAGCGGGTGGCGATTGCCCGCGCTTTGGCGATGGACCCCGAACTGATGCTGTTCGACGAACCGACCTCCGCCCTTGACCCCGAACTGGTCGGAGAAGTACTGCAGGTCATGAAAGATTTGGCTCGCGACGGCATGACCATGATGGTGGTGACCCACGAAATCGGTTTCGCCCGCGAAGTCGGTCACACCCTGGCTTTCATGGACGAGGGACAAATCATGGAAATCGGCAGTCCCGCCGAGGTTTTGGATAATCCCCGCGAGGCCCGCACCCGCGAGTTCGTCTCGAAAGTGCTCTAGGGTTTTAGAGCTGTGACGGGGACGAAAATTACCCCGTCGGGACGTTGGTAGGCGGCGTGGCTGAGGCCGCGTTTGAGCCATTTTTACGCACTTTCAAAAAATGAACCGACGGTTCAGAATGCCAGCCCGAGCCAACCCAAGATTGACGCGCCCGCACCCGAAAACGCGAGCGGGAAACCTATTGACAAGGAAACCGCTGCAACCGGAATAGCTGTCAGCAAATCCAGCAGCACGTGTTGCTTGGTGAACTGGGTAGCCAGGATAATGGCCAGGGACACCAGCACCGAAATGACTCGTAGCCACCAGGGCATTTGATTGGTCACCACAGCCACGAAAGCAATCATCATCGACGTGGAACAGTGCAGGCTGGGGGCGCAATTGACCCCGCGATAACTCGTCTTGTAGACCAGCGCTAACACACGCTCGGTCCTGCCCTGCCCCAGCTTTTCACGCTGAAAAGTCGTGGGATACGCCAGGTAGGCTATAACCGAGATGACCACGCAAAATATCCACGCTATCTGGAGCGCCACCCAGTTGCCTGGTGAAAAATAGTACAACCCAATCGGGAATATTACGATGAGCGGAAACCACAGTACATACGGATAGACAAAAGCGGGAATGCGCGGGATATGCTGATCCAGCCGGCGTTGAGGATTATGAAACACGTGCTGAAAACGCTCCGAGCCGAAGTACAGGATAATCTGAATCACCAGGATAACGGCCTGAATAATTATCAACTTGGTTAGGGTATTCACGGTTCTAAGGTCTTCTGTCCTGCAGGTTTCCGAGGCGGTGTCGTGTCGTTGATACTGGCCGGTGAGCTCAGCTGAACAGCACGGCTTCCAGTTGTTCGCGGGCTTCTTTGGAGGTGCGCGGCTGAGCTCCGGGCACCACCGGCCAATCCTCCACTTTACGATCCGACCACAGCTCGGCTTTCCAACCGGCGGTCGGGCTGCCGGTGGCCATTGTGAGGGAGCAGTTTTGGCAGGGGAACTGCGATAGCAGATCAAGGGTCAGGCCCTCAATGCGGTTTGCACCCCACACGCGCATAATCGCGCCGTGGATGATGACCACCACAGTGGCCTGCGGATCGTCCTCCAAGCCGGCGCACAGCCGCGCAATACCCCGGTCGAAGCGCGCCAAAGTTTGGACCCCGGTTTCCGCTCCGGGCATCGACCGGTCAAGGTTGCCGGTCCCCCAGTCGATAGCGGTATAGAGGTATTCTCTGGTGTCCTGTTGGGTCGTGGACATTTCCAGCAGTCCGGCTCGCACTTCGCGCAAATCGGGGTCTACCTGTACGGGAAGACCAAATTCTTGAGCCAACGGTTCGGCAGTTTGGCGCGCCCGGAGGATAAAAGAGCTGGCCAAACGCTGTGGAGCCGCCCCCACTAGCTGGTGATATTTATCGACCAAAGCCGCCGCCTGCTCGCGCCCCGTGGCGTTTAAAGGACGCCCCGGCCAAGCCGTATCCAAAGCCCCCGAGAGGTTGGAGTCGGTTTGCCCATGACGAATCAATACCAGTCGCAACGTTGTTCCTTTCTGTACCCATCCCACCTTAGCGCGTTTTCCTGTCCCAGGCTTTTTTTGCTGATTGGCTCTCAACAGGGTGTACCAGATGGTTCTCGGGTCGCCGTGAAGGGCAGGTTAATCGTAAAAAATCTGCTCCACTACCCCGCGAGCCAAGCGCGCGGTGCGCATCCAGTCGTCGGTCAAGTCCTGGTGAGCGCCCTCCGCATAGCCCAGCAGCGCCGCGGTGGTCACCAAGAGGCGATCGACGGGCAGCACGTCGAGCTTTTTCCCGGTAGTCCGTCCCGAACCCAACACATTGGCGGCGCGAATCGACATGGCCATCATCCACGCGGTGCGCAGCTTTTCCGCGTCCGGGGCGGGAATCAGCCCCGCGCTCACAGCCGACCGCAGGGCGTCTCCGGTAGACACACAGCGCAACCCCGGCACGTCACTGGCATGGCACATCTGCAACAATTGTACCGACCATTCCACATCAGATAATCCCCCAGGACCCAGCTTGACATGGCGGACCGCCGCTGCGGTCTTGCCCGCACCGCTGACCTGTCCTCCGCCAATCCGTTCGGCCTCCATGCGGGCTTTCAAGCGACGGATTTCTTTCAGCTCTTTCGCCTCCGGCGGGGTGTCAAACCGCACCGGATCCACTATCGCAGCAAAATCCGTGCGCAAGGCCGGCGAACCCACCACGGGACGAGCCCGCAGCAGAGCCTGACGCTCCCAAGCGCTAGCCCACCGGGCAAAATAATCCTCCAGCAGCCCCAAGTCCTTGGACACCGGCCCGGAGCGACCCTCGGGACGTAAATCAGTGTCGACGCGCCAGGCCCCAGCTTGGGCTCCGTTCAAGATTGAGCTGACGGCATTAACCAAGCTCGCCGCTTCCGCAGCAGCTCGTTTGCGAATTTCTGACGCCGCGGGGTCGGTCTCTGTACCCGCTGCCGGGGATTCCGCCACCGGCGCGGTCGGCAAATACCCCGCCGCCGGATTGCCCGGCTCTCGCCAGGGACGATAGTAAAACACCACGTCGGCGTCCGAAGCGTAGCCGGATTCACCGCCGCCGAACCGACCCATCCCCACAACTAAGTGGTCGGCATAATACCCCCCGGACGCTAGGGCGCGCGTCGAGGGCGTCGCGAGAGTCGCAGGCGCAACCTGCGAGGACTGCGGCTCCCCACCATCCTGGTGACCAGGAGCAGTCGGGGGCTGCTGCACGTTGAGCTTTCGCAACGCCAAATCGAGAGCCCCGGCGAGGACCGCTTCACCAACATCGGTCAAACGCTGAGCAGTTCGCAGCGGGTCAATGCCTTGCAGCACGTCCACCATAGCCGCCCGCAACAGCTCCCGACCCCGCACCGCTCGCAGCCGCACGGCTTGCTTGTCCAGATCGGGTTGGCGCTCAAAAGACGCCAGGATTTCACGCTCCAGCTCCTCGCGAGTCCGCCCGCGCAACTGCGACTCATCGTCAAGCCACTTAATAGCATCGGGATTAGCGGGCAACAACCCCGCCACCAGCGGTGAAGACGACAGCAGCCGGGTCAAACTCCGGGCGGCCGTACCTGAATCGCGCAGCAAACCCAGATACCAATGCGTGTCCCCCAATGCGTCAGACACTTGCCGGAAAGCCAACAAACCGCCGTCCGGATCCACCCCATCGGCCAGCCAATCCAGCAACACCGGCAACAGCTGGCGTTGAATCGCGGCCCTCCGACTCACCCCGGTGGTCAAAGCCTCGATGTGTTCCAAGGCTCGTTTGGAATCGCGGTATCCGATAGCTTGCAGCCGGGACTGCGCGGCGGCGCTGTCCAAGGCCGCTACCCCCGCCGATAGTTTCGCCATCGCGGGCAGCAGCGGGCGATAATAGATTTCTTCGTGCAGTCCCCGAACCTTTTGACGCACTTCCTGCCAAGCCTGGGTCAGCTTCTCCCCCTCAGAAAACCGCGTCACATCGATGGAACGCGCGACCCTGCGCAGCTGGGCGTCCTGGGGGAACAGGTGGGTACGGCGCATTCGGTCCAGCTGGGTGCGGTGCTCAATGACCCGCAAGAAACGGTAATAGTCCGCCATTTCTTCGCCCTGCTCGCGGCCGATGTAACCGCCGGCGATGAGGGCTTGCAAAGCGTCCAGGGTCGCACGCACCCGCAGGCTCTCATCGACCCGGCCGTGAACCAACTGCAGCAGCTGCACGGTAAACTCCACGTCACGCAGCCCCCCGGCGCCGAGCTTGATTTCGCGTCCGGCTTTCTTTGGATCCAGCAACTTTTCCACCCGCCGGCGCATAGCACGCGTATCTTCCACAAAGCCTTCGCGTTCCACCGCGGACCACACAAAAGGACGTATGGTGCTCAAGTAGCGGGCGCCCAGTTCACGGTCCCCCGCGGCCGGACGCGCTTTCAGCAGCGCCTGAAACTCCCAAGTTTTCGCCCAACGTTGGTAATAGTCCAGGTGAGACTCCAAGGTACGAACCAGGGCGCCGTCCTTGCCTTCGGGGCGCAACGCGGTGTCCAGCACCCACAGCGCCGGTTCCGGGCCGGTCGCGGAGCAATAGGAGCCGAGTGCCTGCGCCATCGTGGTGGCACGCCGGTTCGCCTCGGCGCTATCCAGGTCGGCGCCGTCCCGGGCTTGTCCCACGTAAATGACATCAACGTCAGAAATATAGTTCAGTTCCCGCGCCCCGGTTTTCCCCATCGCCACAACGGTGAAAGCAATCTGGCCCTCCGGATCGTGGTCGCGGCGAGCCAGGGCCAAACTGGCCTCCAAAGCCGCGTCGACCAGGTCGCTAATACGCCGGGAGGTCGCCTGAAACTCGGCTTTAGCCCCAGCCGTTCCGGTGTGAGCCAAGTCCTCGGCCGCCAACTGCGCCAGCAGCGCGTAGTAAACCCGGCGTAGCTCCATGTCGTGGGCTTGCGGGTCAGCGACCCAGCACGGGTTTTCGTCGCTTCCCAGGTTCTTTGCTCCCACCGCGTTCAGTAGCCGTGTGAGGTAAGTTTCCGGTTCGGGCTGCTGCTCCAGGGGCACAAGGGCCGCCGGGTGGGTTACCAGGTAGCTGGCAAAGAATTCGGAGGCGCCCAGGAGGCGCAGCGTGCGGTTTCCGATTTGGCGGGCGCTCAGCGTCGCGGTAATGCCTGACGGGTGGCGGGCGTCTTCGGAAAAAATCCGATTCAGGCTCAGCAGCACCAGGTCGGGGTCCGCGGTCTGGCCCAAGTTCTCGATGAGTCTCGGGATCTCAATCTGGGGGGCTGCCTGCATAATGGCGGTCAAAAGGGTCTTGGTGCGCCCGACGTCTTCCACCCCGGAGGTCAACAGTGCCACCGTCTCGGAATACTCTCGAGCCATTCTTTACCCTTTCAGCACCGCAGTCCCACCACCAACTGAGGCAGGAACCTTCGGCATTGGCTAATGCAGATGCAGCAGCAAGCGTTTCTCTTGTTCTGTCACCTGGTGGCGGTATTCGATCCACTCTGCCAGCCGGGTGCGCAAAACGTAATCAAAGACTTCTTCACCCAGAACCGCCGGCACCAACTCGGAGGCCTGCAGGTGGCGAATCGCGTCTTCCAAAGAGCGCGGCAGCGCCTCGATGCCGTAGGCTTTCCGTTCGGCGTCGCTCATCTCCCACACGTTGTCTTCGGCTTCTTCGGGCAGTTCCAGGCGCTGTTCAATCCCTTTCAAACCCGCCTCGATAATCAAGGCAAACCCCAGATACGGATTCATCGCGGGGTCAGGAGCCCGGTACTCGACCCTGGTGTAAGTGTGCAGACCGGGCTTGTGATCTGCCACACGAATCAGAGCGGAGGGATTGTGGTGACCCCAGCACACGAAAGCCGGCGCCTCATCTCCGCCCCACAGCCGCTTGTACGAGTTCACGTGCTGATTGACAATAGCCGAGATTTCCTTGGCATAATGCAACAAACCGGCGGTGAACTGGCGTCCTACAATAGACAGGTGGTCGGCCGCAGCGGGATCATAGAACGCGTTTTGGTCGCCCTCCCACAGCGAAAAATGCACGTGCATTCCGTTACCGGGAAAATCAATATCCGGTTTCGGCATAAACGTCGCCAGCAGACCTTTCACTTCGGCCAGGTCCTCTACCGCTTCACGCGTGGTCACCAGATTATCCGCACAAGACAGGGCGTCTACGGAACGCAAGTCGATTTCGTTTTGTCCGGGGCCCCCCTCGTGATGGGAAAACTCGACCGAAATACCGTACTCTTCCAGCATCTGCACCGCCCACCGGCGAAACGCGTTGCCCGGCCCTGCCGAAACGTGATCGAAGTAACCACCCCGGTCCACTGGCCGCAGGCGCTCCTCCAGACTGCCGGGCTGTTTGAACAGGTAAAACTCGATTTCGGGGTGTGCATAAGGTACGAATCCCAGCGACTGCGCCCGTTTCATGGTGCGTTCCAGCACGTAGCGGGGGTCGGAGTGGGAGCGGGTCCCGTCCGGGTTGTACACGTCACAGAACATTCGACCAATCGTGTCCTGCGGAATGTCAGCAAGCTGGGGCATAATCTGGAACGTTTGAGCATCAGGGAAAAGCAGCATATCCGATTCCGCCACGCGGGTGAAGCCTTCCACGGAGGAACCATCGAAAGCCACCCCTTCTGTAAAGGCTCGTTCCAGTTCTACCGGCGCGATTGTGACGGATTTCAATACGCCCAACACATCGGTGAACATGAGGCGCACATACTTCACGTCACGTTCCCCCACCTGGCGAATCACGTCTTCTTGGCGAGAATCCACGATTTCTCCCTTCCATTGTCCGTTCCGGCGGTTTCCCGGAGGCTCACAGTTCCTGGTCTAAAGTTTCATTCTGGCGGTGTAACGGCCCTGTTCCGTGTGGGTTATCTCAAGGTTCAGGCCGTACATGGCGCTCAAAGTCGCACTGGTCAGCACGTTTTCTAGCGGTCCCGAGGCGAATATGCGGCCCTCCTTAAGGGCCAGCGCGTGGGTAAAGCCGGGGGGAATCTCTTCCAGGTGATGAGTGACCATGACCATAACCGGGCTTTTCGGGTCACGAGCCAGTTCCGCCAACCCGCTCAGCAGCAGCTCGCGCCCGCCGAGATCCAGGGCAGCCGCCGGTTCGTCCAAAATCAGCATCTCCGGGTCAATCATGAGAGCCCGCGCCACCAAAACGCGCTGTTTTTCGCCCTGGCTCAAGGTGGCGAACTCGCGGTCTTTCAGGTCAGCCACTTCAAACATACCCATCAGGGCTTGGGCGCGCTGCAGGTCAACGGGTTCGTAGCTCTCCCGCCAGGAGGCCGTCACCCCCCAAATGGAAGACAACACGGCCTTTTCCACGGTTTCCTGCGGAGGAATCTGCGCCGCTAGGGCTGGGGAGGCATACCCCACCCGCTGACGAATCTCGGCGATTTCGGTTTTCCCCAAGACTTCGTCCAAAACTTCGACCCGTCCGCGCGAGGGGTAAATCCGCCCCGCCAGCATATCAACCAGCGTGGTCTTACCTGCCCCGTTAGGACCCAGCACCACCCAATGCTGTCCCAGGTGAATCTGCCAATTGAGTCCCTGCAAAATGGAGGTGGAATCGCGCCACAATTCGACGTTGTCACACCGGGCGACCAAAGTCATACTGTTCTTTCCTATCCGCAGCTGAGGGTTTTGGGTTAATTGTGACGCTGGGCGATGACTTTTTCGTACAACGCCACGGTTTTATCCCCAATGGCCTCCCAGGTGAAATGTTCTTGGGCGCGTTTGCGTCCAGCCTCACCCATCGCCTGAGCCCGAGACGGGTCTGCAAGCATCTCGGTAATGCGCTGGGCCATCGCCTGCTCGAACTCTTCGGGACGCAGAGGCTTACCAGTACCATCATTGACCTGTTCAATGGGCACCAAAAAGCCGGTTTCCCCATCGACGACCACGTCGGGAATGCCCCCGGTGTCGGTGGCGACTACGGGCAAGCCGCAGGCCATGGCCTCTAGGTTCACGATTCCCAGCGGTTCGTAAATCGAGGGGGTCACAAACAGGGTTGAGCCGGTCAACAGGGCAATCATGTGGGCGCGGTCCAGCATGTCCGCAATCCACACCACACCCGGACGCTCCTGCTGCAGGTCGCGCACTAGGCTTTCGACTTCCGCCATAATCTCCGGGGTGTCGGGAGCTCCCGCACACAAGACGATTTGGGCGTCACGAGGTACGTCGCGCAGGGCTCGCAGCAGGTAGGGCAGGCCCTTTTGACGGGTAATACGCCCGACGAAAGTTATCGTGGGAGCCCCTTCTGTCAGTCCGTAGTCCGCCCAGACCTGGCTGCGGAATTCGGGGGTGATATTGGAGAAATCCCAGGTTGCTAGGTCAATGCCGTTATGAATGACGTGGACGCGGTCAGGGTCGATAGTGGGATAGCAACGCAGAATATCGTCTTTCATGGCGCGAGACACCGCCACGATGGCGTCCGCGGCTTCGTAAGCGGTTTTTTCCGCCCAGGAGGAAATCCGGTATCCCCCGCCCAGCTGTTCAGCTTTCCACGGACGCAGCGGTTCCAAGGAATGCGCGGAAATAACGTGCGGAATGTCATACATCAGGGAAGCCCAATGCCCACCCATATTGGCGTACCACGTGTGGGAATGTACCACGTCAGCACCTTCGGCACCAGCCACAAACTCTAAATCCACTCCCAAAGTGCGGATAGCAGCGTTCGCGTCAGCCAGTCCCTCCAGATAGTCGTAACCGGTGACCCCCGGCTCGCCGCCTTCCGTACCCGCGGCACGCGGACCCTCAAAACAGTGCACCCTCACTTCTGCCCGCTGACGCAAAACCTTGGCAAGTTCAGTGACGTGAACCCCAGCACCCCCGTAAACTTTCGGAGGGTATTCCCGACTCATTAAATCAACACGCATGGCAACCTCGCTTCAACACAAAATGTACCCTGGACAACCCGGTTCGTAACGTCCTCGAAAAAACCCCTGGCCAGCGAACCGCGATTGCACTTCTAACTTATCCCATTCGCAGGTGAAAGATGCCCCAAAAGCCCCACAAAAGCTAAAAAAAACTTTTAGGGTTAATGTGTGGCTCTACCAAAAGTTTTGACAATTATTCTTGCTGGCGGCGAAGGCAAACGCCTGATGCCTCTCACTGAAGACCGCGCCAAACCCGCGGTACCTTTCGGCGGACACTACCGCCTGATTGACTTCGCACTATCGAACGTGGTCAACTCCGGTTATCATCGCGTCATCGTCCTGACCCAGTACAAGTCCCATTCTCTGGACCGACACATCGCCACGGCTTGGCATATGTCACACATTCTGGGCAACTATGTGGCACCGGTTCCGGCTCAGCAGCGCACCGGAAAGCACTGGTACATGGGTTCGGCAGACGCAATCTTCCAATCTGAGAACATCATCAGTGATGAGCGCCCCGACTACGTGCTGATTATCGGCGCGGACAACATTTATCGGATGGACTTCTCGCAGATGGTGAACGAACACATCGCGTCCGGTCTGCCCGCCACCGTGGCCGGAATCCGTCAACCGCTCAGCTTGGCATCTTCTTTCGGAGTCATTGAAGCTGACGCAACGGGTAAAATCGCAGCTTTCCGGGAAAAGCCCCAAGACGCGGTCGGGCTGCCCGACGCCCCGAATCAGGTACTGGCGTCGATGGGCAACTATGTGTTCAATACTGATGCCCTGCTCGATGCGCTGCGGCTGGATTCACAAAACGAGGATTCACATCACGATATGGGCGGGGACATCGTGCCGTATTTTGTGTCTCGCGGGGAGGCTCACTGTTACGACTTTATCCGCAATGAAATCCCCGGCTCGACCGAACGGGACCGGGATTACTGGCGTGACGTCGGTACTATCGATGCCTACTATGAGGCCTCTATGGACCTCATCGCGGTTCACCCCGTCTTTAACCTCTACAACCCGAAGTGGCCGATTATGACGAATTTGGACGGCGAACTACCCCCCGCGAAGTTCGTCTATGGGGACGACTCGCGCATGGGACACGCTATCGACTCTTTCGTTTCCAGCGGCACGATTATTTCCGGAGCCCGTTGTGTTCACTCGATTCTCTCCCCGGGAGTCCGGCTGAACTCTTGGTCCGAAGTGACGGACTCGGTCTTGATGAACGGCGTGGTGCTGGCGCGGCACGCGAAAGTCGACCGGGCTATCTTGGACAAGAACGTTTACGTTGGCGACGGCGTCACTATCGGCGTTGACATCGAACAAGACCGGGCGCGCGGTTTCCTGGTGACCGATTCCGGAATTACGGTCGTCCCCAAAGATACCCGCGTCGAACACTAGCCCATGACAGAACCTACGCTACCCCTGCGCTTTACCTGCGTATGGGAGGGGGACTCTGCGGGCGTAACGCCTGCGGCATTTTTGTCCGCGGTAGTTCGTGCAACCGGACTGAGCCCTACCGCGCTCCCCACCCGGTCTTCGTCAGAGGGGCTAAGCCGGGTGTCCCTCTACGTTCCCGCCGCACCCCCCACGACTCGTGAACAGAGAGCCGCGTGGACCCGCGCTTTAGAGCCTGACCTGGACTCAGAGGGCCTGTCTGTAGCTATAACGGTAGGGGCAATGGCCCAGCACGGTCCCGCCCTGGTGGTTTTGGACGGGGATTCTACGCTGTTTACCGGGGAAGGCATCGACCTGGTGGCTGCTCACGCCGGTACGCAGGAGGAAGTCGCCGCCATCACCGCTGCCGCCATGCGCGGGGAACTCGACTTTGCCCAGTCCCTGCGACGCCGTATGGAAACCCTCAGAGGGCTTTCGGTCAGCGTTTTGGACCAGGTGCGCCAGGACTACCACTTTTCGCCAGGAGCGGCACAAATGGTGTCGGCTTTTCATCGCCGCGGCGTGAAAGTCGGGGTAGTTTCCGGTGGTTTTAGAGAACTGGTAGCGCCGCACGCCACAGATATCGGGCTGGATTTTGTCAAGGCAAACAGTTTCGAGGTAGCCAACGGTCAGCTGACCGGCGAGCCGGAGGGCGACATTGTCACCGCTGAAACTAAGGAAACCTGCCTGCGTTCCTGGGCCTCCGAACTCGGAATCGGCGTGGAGAGCTGCGTGGCGATGGGAGACGGGGCTAACGACCTGAAAATGGTGCGTGCGGCCGGATTGGGAGTTGCCTACCTGGCAAAACCTGCCTTGCAAGCCGCTGCTGATGTGCGTCTATCGCGACCCAACTTGGCGGCGCTCTCCGCGCTCACCCTCCCGGACTAATCACCATCGCGAACGCTGTTCACCCGGCAAAAGCCCGCACTTGCGCTTAGCGGGTCGAGGGACGTTCCGGGTTGGATACGTCTACAACTTTCACACCCTGTACCGTAAACAAAAGTTTAGCTACCTGGGCTTTTTCTACCGAGTCACGCGAATTGCCCCACACCAGGGCTCGGCCGTCACGCAGTTTAAACTGCAACTGAGCGGGGTCGTCGGAAGTCACCGAGGCAATCATGGAGCGCAAATCCTCAGGCATATCCCCAAAAGCAATCAAGGCCGCATCAACCAGCTTGCGGGTTTGCCCACCGAGCTTTTCCATATCGACGTCCAGCTGCGGCAGCCCCGCCACGTCACCAGGGGCAATCTCCAGAATCACTCCGGACCGGTCCACCCCCACAACTTTGCCGTTTTGCCGTACGGTGGCTACCGGAACGCGCTCCACCACGTGAATCTCTAACCCGTGCGGCCACGCGGGCTTGACTTGTGCATCCTTTAGGGCACTGACTTCCTGCAGCACCGCCTTCGCCACTCCCGCCGTAGCCAAACTGGTGATAGAGCGCCCCTCGAAGCTCTGAGTGGCTTGGCAAACCTGTTTAATGTCTACGTTCCGCGCGCCCGTGACATGGCACTGTGCGAGCTGGTAGGTGAACAGCGGTGAAAAAAACACGACGTACAAAACGATGAGGACTCCCGCCAACACCCCAATCAGACTGGAAATCCGCAGCCGCAGCCGATGGCGGCGAATGAACTCCTGTTCCTCCAACCGGTCCAGCAGCGTATTGTCTACGCTTGCCACCCGCAGCGAATCCCAAGGGGAACTCGCCTCGTAGCGCGAACCGTCAGCGGGGGACGTTTTTGGATGGTGTTTGCGCTGAGAAACCTTTTGGGCCGCTTTCACGGCTTCACGGTTTGCTTTCGCAGCCCGCTTCTGGGTTTTCTTGATGGCCTTCTTTTCGTCACGTTCCTGTTTATCGAGTTGAGCCGGGGTGAGCTTTTTCGATTTCGTTTTCGGTTGACTCGTTTCGGAGTTCGCCGTATCAGTCGCGTCGGCACGGTCACGAGGGCGGCGCGGAGAGTCCTTGTCGAGGTCAACGCTTTTGGGGTCGACTACGGGTCGACGGTGTCGCCCCCGACCGGCGTCGTGGCTCTCTGTGGACTTCCCAAGGGTGGGGCGGGGAGGCGGTTTCACGCCTGACTCTCTTTCGCCTGGGCGGCCTGTTCCACCGAGGCATAGTCATGTCCCGCGGCGATAGCGTGGCCCACGTGGGTGATAGAGCCCGCCCCCAAGAACAGCAGGAGGTCGCCGGGACGTGCGGCGTGAAATGCGCGCAGTCCCGCCGCGTACATATCCGCCACGTAGGTTCCCTGATTGAGGCGCTCGGTGATGATGTTGCCGTTTACTCCGGGAATCGGCGCTTCGCGGGCGGCATAAACCGAGCACACGGTCAGGTCGTCCACGGCGGCAAAAACCTGGGCAAAAGCGTCAACATTGTGGTAGGTCCGGGAATACAGATGCGGCTGGAAACACACCAGCAGCCGGCCACTACCGGCTAAGTCACGGGCCGCCTGCAGAGTGGCCGCGATTTCAGTCGGATGGTGCCCGTAATCATCGTAGATGCGCACGCCATCGCGTTCACCGACTCGCTGCATCCGGCGGCTGGCTCCCGAAAAAGTCCCCAACGCGGTGATGAACTGGGGCAAGTCCACGCCTAGGGCATAGGCGGCACCCAGCGCCCCGCCCGCGTTCAGCAGCATGTGCTGGCCCCCAATCCGCAACTTGAGTTGACCGTGAAATACCTGCTGACCGGCATCGGTAACGCTGACTTGGCAATGTCCTTGGCCCGGCCCCAGCTCTGGCTCACTTAACTGAACTACCACGTCGCCGGCCAAGGGAACTCCGAAACCGTAGGAAATAACCCGCGGCCCACCATCGTCGCGCTGCGCTAAGACCTGCGCGGCAAGCCGCTTGACCCCGGCATCATCGGCGCACAGCACCAGCGCACCGCCCTCGCGCAACCGACCCGTGAAATCCACGAAAGCCTGCTCGAACGCCGCCGCGCTACCCCAGTGATCGAGGTGGTCAGGCTCTATATTGGTGATGACTTCCACCGCGGGGGAATAGTTCAGGAAAGACCCGTCGGATTCATCAGCCTCGATGACAAAGGCGGAACCCGATCCCAAACGCGCGCCGGTATCCAGCTCGGCGATGACTCCCCCGATAGCAAATGAAGGATTCGCCCCGATTTTCAGCAGGGCGTGGGCAATCATGGATGACGTGCTGGTTTTACCGTGCGCCCCAGCCACCGCCACCAAATCGTGAGAACGGGTGCAAAAATCTAAAGCCTGGGAACGGTGCCAGATTTCTAAGCCCAGAGCCTGTGCACGAGCCGCTTCGGGATTGTCCTCATGCACCGCTGAAGTCACCACCACAATAGCGTTAGCGGGGACCTGTTCTTCCCGATGCCCCACAAAAATGGTGATGCCCGCCTCGCGTAGCTGACCCAGTGTATCGGCCTGTACCTGATCGGAACCTGACACGTGATACCCCAGGTCATGCAGCAGTAGCGCGAGAACGCTCATGCCGGCCCCGCCGATACCAATCAGATAGAACTCCTGGTTGGACGGGACTTCGTGGGCTTGAGTGACATTGGACAAATTCGTGGAACTGTCTCTAATCTCGGGCATGTTTAGGCCTCCTCGGGTTTCCCGGTCGTTTCGCCCAGAACTGTCAGAATGAGCGCGCAAAGGTTTTCAGCGCCATGCGTGGTGCCGACCTGGGCTGCCGCCGCCCGCATGGCCGCGTTTTGCTCGGGGTCAAGCAGACGAATCAGCAGTTCAGCGGCTGCCTGCTCAGTCAGTTTCTTTTGGTCGAGTAGGAACGCCCCCGCGGCGTTAACGACTCCTTGCGCGTTCAGGGCTTGTTCCCCGTTGCCGATGGGCAGGGGCACGTAGAGGGTGGGGATCGCCAGGGCGGTGTTTTCCGCGACAGTTGCCGCCCCCGCTCGACACACCACGCAGTCAGCTAGAGCCAAACCGTAGTGCATCTCGGTGAGGTAGTCGCGCACTTGGTAACGCTGCTCCAGGTGATGTTCAGCAACAAAGTCCTGGACAGGACTGTCCTTACCTTTCCCGGTCAGGTGAATGACCTGGGCCGAAGGGTTTTCCTGGAATACCCGCAAAAGCGCGCCGGGCAAGACTTCGTTGAGACGCTGCGCCCCCAGGGAGCCTCCGGTGATTAGCACCGTGGGGCGGGAAGCCGGCAAACCGAAAAATTCGGCAGCTTCAGATCGAGCCGCGTCTCTGGTCTGGGGCGTTTCCAGCTGACGCGCTAGTTCGAGAATGCTGGGGCGCAAGGGCAGGCCGACCACGCGAGTCTCGCCGTGTTTCGATTTCAACCCGGTTCCCTCAAAAGTCAGGCCCACCCCGGCCGCATAGCGTGACCCTACCCGGTTGGCGAGCCCTGGCCGAGCGTTTTGTTCATGAATGACGATGGGAATGCCCAAGCGTTGTGCTGCAAAGTACACGGGGGTGGAAACGTAGCCGCCAAAGCCCACTACCAGCCGCACCTCCCGGGCTTGGAAAGTATCGCGCAGCGACGCCACCACGTGACGCATCCGAACCGGCAAACGCACTAGGTCCGAACTGGGGCGTCGCGGCATCGGCAGGCGGGGAATGGTCAACAGTTCATAACCGGCGGCGGGAACTAGCTCACTTTCCAGCCCCTCGGAAGTACCTACCACCAGAGGCTCGAAGTCCAATTCGGTGGACTGTAGTGCGGCAATAGTCGCCAGCAAGGGGTTCACGTGTCCCGCGGTACCGCCGCCAGCGAAAACAATGACCGGTTTCGAGATGTCACTCACACCCTCAACTTTAGCGTGTTTTGTCCGGGAACATTTTCAGGAGCACGGTTGCTGTGGCGGTTGTGTGCAAAGTTTTCCCTCGGTTTCCGCGCCGCACCAGCTTCGGGAAGCAAACGTTTAACGGTGCATCCGTCCGGGCAGCAAAACGGCTGCGCCGCGCCGCAGGGGACGCAACCGGGCTTTTAGCGCCGCGTCCGCCCCAGGTTCAGCGCGTGCAAAACACATCATCATGCCCATCGCTGCCATGATGGACAGCAGGGAGGAACCTCCAGAAGAAATCAGCGGCAAGGGCACCCCAATAATCGGGAGCAGGCCAACGACAGCTCCGATATTGATGATGGCTTGGGAAAAAATCCAGCCCATCATGCCGGCCACGGTGTAGCTCACGAATTGATTTGTCTCCGAGTTCATCAGCCGCATCATCGTCAGGCACAGCACCACGAACAAACCCAGAACCAGGAAAGTGCCCAAAATCCCGAATTCCTCGCCCAAAATAGCGAAAATGTAGTCCGTATCCGCTTCGGGCAGGTAGGACCATTTCTCCCGGCTGGCACCCGGTCCGACTCCGGTCAATCCCCCGGTGGCCAGGGACCACAAGCCATGTTGTCGCTGGTAGCCGATGCCGGTGGGGTCGGTGGTGGAGGCGTCCATAAAGCCAAAGACCCGCCGGCGGCGGTTAGCTGAACTCATGACTGCCAAAGTGACACCAAAAATGCCTAGCAAGACGATGCCAGAAAAGTAGCGCCAGGGAATCCCCGCTACGAAAATCGCTGACAAAATGAGCGCTGCCATAACCATCGCGGTGCCCAGATCCCGCCCAATCATGACCAATCCCAGCGACCCCACCGCTGGCACGCCCGCGTTGATGAGCCAACGTTTCTTGTCCTTTGCCTCCCGCAGTTCCGGATCTGCCAAGACCCTCCCCAATGCGACAGCCAAAGCTAGCTTCATGAACTCGGAAGGTTGAATGGTAATGACGCCACCGAGGTTAATCCAGTTCGTGTTACCACCCGCGGACGTGCCGTGCATGCCCGGAACGAACACCATAATCTGCAGCAGCCACGCCACCCCCAAAAACCACCAGGTCCACTTTTGATAAAAAGACAGCGGGACCCTGGAGGCAATGAACAAAACCAGCAGCGCCGCCACATAAATGAGTGAACGTTTCCCGAAGGATAGAAACGGATTCGCCTCGCTTTCCAAGGCAGTGATGGTCGAGGCGGAAAACACCAGGATAAAGCCGATGATGAACAGCAGCAGGGTGGTGACCAAAATGAGGTAGTAGCTCAGGACCGGTTGGTTCTTCCACCCTTCGGACAGGGCACGCAGAGCGGATTTTTCCTGGCTTGGCGTTGCGGACGGGGTGGAATCGGCGTCAACCAAGGTAGGCGTTGAGTTTCGCGGAGAAAACTTTGCCAGTTTCGTGTCCCGAGGTGCCTCAGGAGCCTTGTTCCTCCCCGCCATCTTGGTTCTCCCCCAGTTTCCGCGCCGCCTGAGCAAATTGGTCGCCGCGCTCGTGATAGTTGTTGAACTGATCCCACGAGGCACACGCCGGAGCCAGTAGCACGGTATCCCCCGGAACGGCTAAAGCTCGCGCCTCTAAAAGCGTCCTTTCCATAAGATTGTCCCCCGGAGCGACCCGTTTCAGCGGGATTCCCGCGCCGTTTTCAGCAAATGCGCTCTCAAAAGGCTCCGGGTCCAGGCCAATCAGCACAGCGGCTTTCACTTTTGGGGCTGCCACCTGCACCAGAGAGTGAAAGTCTTGGCCTTTCGCGTCTCCCCCGACAATCCACACGGCGCGCTTATCGTCAATGTCACGCAGCGAAGCAGCTGCTGCGTGCGTATTCGTAGCTTTGGAGTCGTCGATATAGGTCACACCTCCGAACGTGCCGACCACGGCGCGGCGATGTTCCGCCAGCTCGAACTCAAGAATTCCGCGGCGCACCCATTCGGGCTGCAAACCGTAGGCCCGCGCCAGTCCGGTCGCGGCCAAAGTATCCGCCAACAGTGCCGATGTCGGTACTTTCGCTCCGCTCAAGTGTTCCAGGTCGGCAAACGTTGCCAGTTCCAGTGCCTGAGTTTCGTTGTGTTCCCCAAAAGCCCGGTCCACGATGACGTCCTCAATCACGCCCAGGAAACCCGGAGCGGGAATGCCCGGAATCAAACCAATGCACTTTTCCGGTGGAAAGCCCTCGTCTTGGACGAAACGTTTACTGAGTACCTTGGTCGGCAGTTCCTCGGTGGCGGGATACAGAGCGGCACGCTGCACCCCGCTGTAGACCTTCGACTTGTCCCAAGCGTAGTCGTCGGCGCTACCGTGCCAGTCGAGGTGATCGGGGGCAAAGTTAAGCCACACGGAGGCCCAGGGTTTCAGGCTGTACGTAGAATGCAGCTGTGCCGAAGACAGCTCCACCGCCAGCGCGTCCACAGCGCCTTCGGCCGCGACTTCAACTATGGGCGTGCCGTAGTTACCCACCGCGGTCGCCACCACACCGCCGGTGATGAGCATCTGCGCCAACATCCCAGTTGTGGTGGTTTTCCCGTTCGTGCCCGTAATGCACATCCACTTGCAGTTACGGTTACCGATGGCTTCCTGGATTTGCCAGGCTAGCTCGACTTCTGACCACATGGGGGCGCTGGCCTCGGGGAGGCGATACATGGGATTATGCGGGGCAATCCCCGGGGAGACCACGAAAAGTTTGTGGCCGTTCCCGGCGGCCGCCTCACCTTGGAACTGTTCGCCACTGGCAGTGCAATAGTCGACCCGGTCGCCGAGTTCCTCCCGGGCCTGTTCCACAGCATCTGGGTTCGCATCGTAGCAGGTCACGTGCGCTCCGAGAGTGGCCAGTACGGCGGCGGCGGCGCGCCCCGACTTTCCCAGGCCCAACACGCCAATGGAGGCGCCGGTAAATTGCGTATCTTTCACAGCTTCATCACCCAATCGAAATAGAACAGTCCTACCCCGGCGGCAGCCATCAGCCCGGCAATAATCCAAAACCGCACGACCACGGTGATTTCTTTCCAGCCCAACAGTTCAAAGTGGTGATGAATTGGGGCCATCTTAAACACGCGCTTGTGAGTGGCTTTAAAGAACCCGACCTGAATAATGTCGCTGATAACTTCCATCACGAACAGGCCACCGATAATGATTGCCAGGAACTCGGTGTGGGTGAAAATCGACACTCCCGCCAGGATGCCGCCCAGTGCCAGCGAGCCGGTGTCGCCCATAAAAATACGCGCCGGGGAGGCATTCCACCACAAAAATCCAATCAGGGCTCCGACCACAGCCGCGCAGAATAATGCAATATCGAGCGGGTCACGGATTTCGGAATAGCACGCGGGGGCGCTGGTCCCCTCGATGCCGCAGCGCTGCGAGAACTGCCAGTAGGACATCAAGGTATAGCCGCCAAACACGAAAATAGAAGTGCCGGTCGCTAAACCGTCCAGACCATCCGTCAGGTTAACCGCATTAGACCAGGCTGCCACCAGGAAGTTCGCCCAAATCAGGAACAGCACGACCCCCAGACCGAAACCGGCGAAAGCCAAATCCAGGTTCGTGTCCCGGATGACAGAAATCTTCGTAGAGGCGGGGCTCAGGCCGCGCGAGTTCTCAAAGCCCAAGGCCAGACCGGAAAATATAGATCCCACCGCTAGCTGACCGAGGATTTTGCCGGTTGGGTTCAATCCCAAGGAACGGTGCTTAGATATTTTAATCCAGTCGTCCAGCCAGCCGATGAACCCCAGCACGACCAGCAAAAATATGAGAATCAGGGACGAAGCGCTGGGGCCTTTGCCGCTGGTGATGGCTTGGTGAATATGACCCGCTCCCCACCCGATAATGATGGCGAGGATAATGATGACCCCGCCCATAGTGGGCGTGCCGCGCTTCGTGTAGTGCGCGGTCGGACCGTCCTGGCGAATAAACTGACCGAATTGCTTATTGACCAGCCACTTCGCGTAGAACGGGGTGACCAGTAGCGAGAATAACAGGGCGATAAAGCCAGCTGTCAATACCGCAGTCATCGGACGCGGCCCCTTTCTTCAATTTCTTGAGCCAGTTTCCACAGTCCCGAACCGTGCGAACCTTTGACCAAAATCAAGTCGCCGGGACGCACAATCTCCTGCAACAACCGACCGGCAGCGGTGGCATCCATCACCTGATGGCTTTCCCCGTCACGTTTCAGTGCCGAATAGGCGCTTTCAATGTGTTTCGCCATGGGACCGACCGTCAGCAGGACCGAAATTCCGAGGTTCGCGGCGTAACGCCCGATTTCTCCGTGCAACTGCGGGGCGGTTTCGCCCAGTTCCAGCATGTCCCCCAGGACGATGACCACACGCCGGGTGGCTCCCGATTTCGCAATGACGTCCAAAGCGGCACGCACCGAGTCCGGGTTCGCGTTATACGCATCGTCGATGAGGTCCACTCCGTCCGCCAAATGCACCAGGTTCATGCGGTGTTCGCTGACCGGAGTGGCTTTTGACAACACGGCTGCAATCTCAGCGGGGGTCATGCCCGCGACATGCGCAATCGCCGCGGCCGCCAGGGCGTTAGCGACGTGATGGGCACCGAGGAGCTGCAGCTGAACCGGGGCGCTACCGGCGGGAGTGTGCAGCAGGAAGCTGCCCCGCGAAGCCTCGTCCAGGCGCAAGTCGGTGATGCGCACCGGGGTATTCTTTTTTGTCGAAAAGTACATGAGGCGTCCCGAAGTCCGCCCGCTCATCGTTTCCACACGCGGGTCGTCCGCGTTCAAAATGGCCATGCCTGAGGGCCCCAGGTTTTCCAGGATGGTAGCCTTCTCAGCTGCCAGGGCCTCAACCGAAGAGTACGATTCCAGGTGAGCCACCCCCACCATCAAAACCAGAGCCACATCCAGGGGAGCAATATCGGTCAGGTAAGCAATGTCGCCGGGCTGCGAAGCGCCCATTTCCAATACCAGGTACTCGGTCGCGGCGTCAGCTTCCAGAACCGTGAGCGGCAGGCCCACCTCGTTGTTGAACGATGCCACGGGAGCGACAGTGGCGCCTTTGGTGGATAAAAGCTGTTTCGTCAGGTCCTTGGTGGTGGTTTTGCCGGCAGAACCGGTGATTCCGATAACAAGTTTCAGTTGGCCGGTTCCCTCGCGAGCTTGGGCACGCAGTTGGCGCAGGTGCGCCTGAGCCAATCGCCCCAGGGCATACTGCGGGTCGGAAACCTGCAATACCGTCAATTGGTTCAATTCGTCCTCGGTAGCCCACCCCTGGTCCAGAATCTCTGCGCGGTCGCGGCTGACGATGGCGACTCTGCCTCCGCGGCGAGCCACAGACCCCAGGAAGTGATGCCCGTCAGTATTTTCTCCGGGCAGCGCTACAAAGACATCACCCGTACTGACCAGCCGCGAATCGGTGTGTGCCCTGCCTTGAATCCGAGTCGAGTTTTCCCCAGGTTCTAAACCAATCGCCTCACATAGGGCGTCAAGGGTCATATCTATCAAAGGTGGACTCCTTCAAAAGGCCAACAAATCGGCTTTAATCTTATCTCACGCCGGCTCCGGTCAGAAAAGGGGTCAGCTCCGCTTCGCTAGAGCCTCGCGAGCGACCACCCGGTCGTCAAGGTCATACTGCCCTTCGGGCGTGAACATGATGGGTTCGTGACCCCGCCCCGTAATAACAACGGTATCCTCTGGACGAGCGTCCAAAATTGCTCGCTCAATCGCCGTCTCGCGGGGGGCGACCTCCACAAATTTATCTTCATAGCCCTTCATGCCCGCCATCACGTCCCGGCGAATCCCGCTCGGTTCCTCCTCGTGAATGTCCCCGTCCGTAAGGTAGGTGAAATCCGCCAGCTCGGCGGCAATCTGACCCAAAATCGGCCGTTTGCCCGGATCGCGCTGCCCATCAGCGCCCATCACCAGCAGCAACCGGCCTTTGGTCGAAATCCGCATGGTGTCGAGCAAAATCTTGGTGGAATCCGGGTTGTGCGCGAAGTCCACAATCACGCGGGGTGCCTCGCACAGCAGCTCCATACGTCCCGGCACATCCAGACGGATGGGATTCACAGTCAGGTGGCGCAAAATGTCCCCGTCTAGCTGACGCGGGCTCGGAGACAATCCCGTCACGACCATGACAATGGCCAGGGCGGCATTGATTGCGTTAAACGTGCCGGGCATTCGGACCTGCACAGAGGCCTCTTTACCGTCAAAAGCCCGCAGCCGCAGTTCGGTGAATCCCCCGTCCAATTCGATGATTTTCCCTTGCCAATCAGCTGGCCGACCCGTTAGGGACAGGGTCACATAATCATGTTGCCCGCTGCGTTCCAGCTGCTCAGCTAGGCGTTGACCCCACACGCCGTCAATGATAATGACCTGACGATCACTGCGCTGCGGAGAGAACAGCGAGGCCTTGGTCTGGAAGTATTGCTCCATGGTGCCGTGGTAATCCAAGTGGTCCTGGGACAGGTTCGTAAATCCGGCGCAGGCGAAATGCAGCGGATCCACCCGCCCCATCGCTAAGGCGTGCGAAGATACTTCCACTACCATGTGATGCACATTTTCTTGCACCGTCGTGGCCGCAAAGGCTTGCAGCTGCGGGGCTTGGGGAGTCGTGATGAAAGCGGGGGCAGTTTTTTTGCCCACCGCAGCCTCTACCGTGCCCACCAGGGAGGACAGATGCCCGACTCGATGCAGCATGTGACGCAAAAGGTAGGTGGTGGTGGTCTTTCCGTTCGTGCCCGTCACGCCCCACGCGCTCAACTGTTGGCAGGGATTATTAAAGGCGATAGAAGCGGCTCGACCAGCTACGGAAGCCACATTGGGAACGATGATAGCGGGGATATCCAAGTTCGCGAGGAATGCCATCCCAGCCGGATCGCTCAATACAGCCCCGGCTCCGCGCGCCGCGGCATCCGCCGCAAACTTAGCGCCATGTACGTGGAATCCCGGCATCGCCACAAACAGCTCTCCGCCGCGCACGACCCGGTTATCAATAACCGCACCGCGCACACGGCCGCCGTTACCGTAAACCGTACCGTCCACGGCTTTTGCCAAATCCGTAACTTCGACCCAGGGCAAGCGAAGCAAATCCGGCGCGTAAGGGTCAAAAGCAACTTCCAGAGTCATATTTCTCTAATCTCCAATCGGATACAACTGCGGCTTCGTGTCGGTGGGCGGGATTCCCAGCTCTCTAATCGTAGCCCCCGCAATCTCTTTAAACGCCGGGACCGCGACCACGGATCCGTATATCGAGGCAGAAGGGCGATGCACCACTACGGTGATAACCACGCGGGGATTATCGGCGGGAAACACCCCGGTAAATGACCCGACAGTCCCGGTTTGCCTGCCGTTAGACTCAATAATCTGGGTGGTACCGGTTTTCCCCGCCACCGGATAACCCTCGATTTGGGCACCGGGAGCACCGCCTTTTTCCGAGACGACCCCCTCCATCATGGTCAGCAGTTTCCGGGAAGTGTCCTTAGTGTAAACCCTGGTACCCGCGTCTACAGCTTTCTTTTCTACGCTGCCGTCGGGCTTCGTCCACGATTCGATGAGGTGGGGTTGCACTTCCACTCCTCCGTTTGCCACGGTGGCGATACCGTTGGTGACCTGGAGAATAGTCGCCGCGATACCTTGGCCGAACATGATGGTGTAACGTTGGCGGCCGTCCCATTTCTCGGGGGCAGAGAGCAGCCCGGCGCTCTCACCGGGCAGTTCGACGCCGGTAGGTTTACCAAAACCAAGTTGTTTCAGCTTTTGATACCTGTCCGTGTCCGTGATTAAGTCGCCAACCTGGACAATCCCCACGTTCGACGATTTGGCAATAATCCCCGCCGCGGTCAAAGCATAGGTACCGTGGGCAATCGAGTCCCGAAAACTTTGCCCGTTAGACATGGTGATTTCACCCGGTACGGTAAAGGTGTTGGTGGGCTCCACTTTGCCAGCTTCGATGACCGCTCCCATCGTGTGAACTTTCAGGGTAGAACCCGGCTCGTAAACCGTGGAAACGGCTTTCGAGCCGCGATTCCGTTCGCTGGTTTTCGTGGGTTCTGAGGGGTTGACCGTATCCGTCTCGCACAGGGCGAGGATCTTTCCAGTGCCGACCTCTTGAACTTCCGCCATGACGGATTGAGCCCCGAACCGGGCTTTAGAATTGTCTACTACCTGCTGACAGGTATTTTGCAGGTCCAGCAGAATGGTCGTCTTAATGGTTTGCCCCGCAATGGCATCTTTACGATAGTTGTCCTGGACCGGAATGGTTTGTCCCCGCCGACCAATCTCGGTGAAGTCTTTGCCGTCCACTCCGGCGAGCTTGCTATTTTGGCTCAGTTCCAGCCCAGCTAAACCCACTCCATCAACATCGGTGAAACCGATGATGTTGCCGGCCACGTTACCGTTGGGATAAATCCGTTTCGTGATTTCTTCCGGCTCAATGCCCGGAATCCCCAACTTCGCGATTTTACGCCAGACCTCGGGAGTCACTTCTTTGGCGATATACACAAAGGTCGAGGGTTTTTTGCCGGGCTGCGCGGTCAGTTTCCCGCCCAGTTCGGCGGGGTCGGCGTCCAAAAGCGGAGCCAGCTTTTTCGCCGCCGCTGCTGGTCCATAAGCCGCGACCTCGGGCCGATCGAATTCGTCATAGATAATCTTCGGCTTGCCTTTCGCGTCTTTCCCCGCGGTTTTCGGCTGAAAATAAGTATTGATTTTTACCTGATTAACCCCGATGTTGTAGCGTTTCACGGAGGTCGCCATCGGTCTGCCCGAAGCATCCAGGATATCGCCACGCTGAGCCTTGATAATGTGAGTGCGACTGCGCTGATCCTGGGCTGCCGCGGCAAGTTCCGGTCCCTGCACCAGTTGCACCACCACCAAGCGGACCGCAAAAATGAACAGCACCGCGATAATGGCCCCCACCAACAGGTTTTTTCGGACTCTACTCACTTGACCAGTTTCGCCCAGCTTTGCCAGGTTTTCGCGCTCCCACGCCGTGACCGCGAAGGGTTTAGCTAAGCGCAGTCGCTTTTCCCGCCAGCCCTTATTGCGCGGCTTTCCCTGGAATAATTTCTCCAGTCGCCAACGTCACGTAGCCCTGTTCGGCGGCCGGAACCAATCCAATTTCCTGCGCTTTCTTTGCTAGGTATTGCGGGGACTGAGCTTCACGCGCCTGGGTCACCAGGTCGGCTTGCTGATCCAGCAGCAAGTTCAACTCGTTTTGCATGGCGTACATATCGTAGGAAGTCATCGCCAACTGGGTGTTGACGACGACCGGTACGACCAGCGCGGCGACCAGCATCGCTGCCACCGTCAGCCACATCGGCCACGTGATGCGGCGCTTCTGAAAAGTCGGGACCAGCTGAAGCTGCGGCCTGGGGGCGTTCCGCGCAGGAAGCGGCATCCCGGCAACGCTGCCGGGTTTACGCAATGCCAGGTTGGAAGTAGCTGCGTTAGTCACGTGAGTCTCCTTCGGTTAGGGGGTGAACAGGGTTTTGGGCACGTAGTTTCGTCAAGGTGGGAAAACGTTTCTCCACCGGTTTTTGTTTTGTTTTCACAAGGGTCCCCGCGAGGTTTTCCAGGTCGGATTCCCGTGTCTTTTCCACGGCACGTAGCCGTAGTGAGGCGGCGCGCGGATTGTCGGCGACCTCAGAGTCCTCAGCTAAACGCGAGCCGTGCGTGAGGTCGCGCAGCCAAGGCTGCGCCTGCTCAGGCAGTACGGGCAGCCCCTTGGGCGTCGCAGGATGAATCCCCGCGGCAAAAGCCCTCTTGACCAGGCGATCTTCCAGGGACTGATAGCTTTCGATGACGATGCGTCCACCGACCCGGACTGTTGACAGCGCCTTCGTCAAGAAACGCTCCAAGTCGCCTAGCTCATCGTTGACCGCCACCCGCAAGGCTTGGAACGTGCGCTTCGCCGGGTTTCCTCCACTGCGGCGGGCCGGGGCAGGAATCGTGTCGCGGATGATTTCCACGAGCTGACCCGAAACTTGCAACGGCTGATCCAGGCGGGCCTTCACGATAGCTTTCGCGATGGGCCACGAGAACTTTTCTTCGCCGTAGGTATGGAGCACCGCGGCGATTTCTTCCGCTTCAGCCAGGTTCAGGAAGTCGGCAGCGGTGAAACCTGCGGTTTGGTCCATCCGCATATCCAACGGTGCTTCGGGTTGGGCATAAGCGAAACCGCGCTCCGCCTCGTCCAGCTGCAGTGACGAAACCCCCAGATCCGCTAAAATTCCGTCCACTTGGCTCAGACCGTGCTGCGCCAATACGCTATCCAGTTCCCCATAAGTTGTGCCGGCGATGCTGAGGCGATTCGCAAAAGCACCGAGTCGGGACGCCGCCAAACGCCGCGCCTGCGGGTCGCGGTCGATACCGATAATGCGCAGCTGCGGGTGACGCTCCAACAGATATTCGCTGTGTCCCCCCAGGCCAAGAGTGGCGTCAACCAAAACGGGACCCTGGATACTGCGAAAATCAGCAGTGGAGGGAAGCGGTGTGGCCGCGTCCGGCACGAAATCCAAGGCGGGCGCCAATAAATCAGCGCACACCTCAGCCAGCACCGGCTGGTGGATTTCGGCAACTGATTTCACGTTTCTTCCTTTTTCTTGGGGTAACCCCCGTTTTTCTAGCGACTCCCGCGTTAGCCAGGTTTCCCACCGTGTCTGCCTGCGGGGAAGAGCATTCAGAATCGGTAGGACACCAAACCCACGCGGGTTTATGAAGTTATGCGCGAGTTTCCTCACAGCAGTCCCGGAAGGATTTCTTCCGAGACTTCCGAGAAGTCCTCCTCGGCGGCAGCCAAGAACTCGTTCCAGGTCTTAAGGTCCCAAATCTCCACACGGGAACCCGCTCCGAAAACCGCCAGGTCACGGCCCAGTCCGGCGTACTCACGCAGGGCGGGCGGAATGTTAATCCGTCCTTGCTTATCCGGGATTTGATCGCTCGCCCCGGACAGCAGCACACGCGAAAAGTTTCGCGCCTGCTTGTGGGTGATGGGAGCCTGGCGAAGTTCCGTATACAGGGTTTGGAACTCGCCAGTCTCAAACGCATAAACGCAGTGATCCTGACCCTTGGTCAAAACCACTCCGCCTGCGAGTTGCTCCCGAAAACGGGCAGGCAGTATCAGGCGACCCTTGTCATCGAGCTTTGGCTCGTAGGTCCCTAAGAACACAACCTTCCCTTTCACCCTCAGCGTGATGCTGATTTTTGACCCGATACCTTTACGGTTTTCGTTACACCCCACTTTACTCCACTTTCATCCACAAATTTGCAAAAATGTGACAGATTTTGCATTTTTAGCAAATTATTTATTGGAAATTCAGAGAATTCTTAAGTGGAGGAAGATTCTACAAGGAGCGGCTTTTAAAGCTGACGAAAGCGATGACGAGAAACAAAAAACCGGCTACCGAAAATCGGTAACCGGATGAGACGGGTGAGTCAGAGACTCGGGATAGGAATCAGAGGACTACTCGCCGTGCTGACGGCGTTCCCACCGCTCATTTTGACGATCCATAAAGGACCCTCGCGAGGCAGGCGCACCAGCAGGCTGGCCATGAGGGGCCGGTCTCGATGCAGGGGATTTTGAGCCTACCCCGAAAATCTTTAGAACCCCCAGGACAACAACCACGAACCCCAGTACTCCGATAGCGGTACCCAAAAATTCCATGCCTTTCAGGTAGGGCGTGGCAATGAGTCCTCCGACCAGCACTACTGCCCCAATCAAAACCAAAACGACCCCGAAAGCAACCCGCCGCGGACGGCTTGCCGTGGATTCACCGACCTTTGTGGAAGTCTGGCGCATCCTATCGGCCATCTTGGGATCTTCGTTGTGGAGCTGGGCCTCCATCTGCGCCAGGACTTGCTTTTCATAGTCCGACAATGCCATGACCATGTCCTTTCAGTGCGCGGCCGAGGAAAGCACCCCAAAACAAAACGAACGTGTTAACACAAACTAGTTTACCTGTTTTTACCCTCATCGCGCCACATGGGTCTGCGCACGATTTCTCCGAAACTCGATAAACAGAACTTTTTACTGGTTTAATTGTGTTATGCAAGCGTTGATTATCGGCCTGTGGTGGATTGTGGCACTGGTGATTGCTGTGGTCCTCATTTACAGAGCGCGCCCTCAGAACAGCGTGGAGTACTACCGCGTTCAAGCGTATATCAAAGAAGTTGAGCCTCTCACCGAGAACGACGCCATGCGCTCCCTGCCTTACGAGGTCACCGTACTGTTACCCTTTTTGGATCCCAACGAAGCCAACACGTACTACTACCTGACGTTGAACCCGGAAGACCTCCACATCGGTCGGGCCCGGACCTGCGCTCGCTACCATCTTCCGATCCCGGCGTGGGTTTCCGCCGTTGATCCGCGTGACATACGTTTCGAGAACTCTCACTCTTGGAACACGGATACCATCATCAACGCGGTCTTGCTCCTGGTCGCACAGTTCATCATGACGGGAACCTGCCTGTTCAACATGGAACTCATCACGAATTCCGACCCCTATTTCGTGCTCCTGTTCCCGCCCACGATACTGTTCTTTGCCTTCGCTACCCTCTATGGGTTCATGCGTTTCGGACAAACTGCCAGGGTGTGGGTACGTGTGGCCTCAGACCCGGCCACCGCACCGGCGTCTATCAGCGGAATCCGCCGCATCAACAGTCATGCCGGTCACCCCGGTGGTTTCGAAGTGTCCCTCATGTGGGCTCCCCTGGGAATGCCAGCACAGTACGGAAAAGTGCGGATTCCCGGCTTCCAGCGCCGCACCATCCTGCTGCTACAAAAACTGGTGCGAAACCAACTGGAGGAAGAATCGAAAGGAGTGTGGCGCGTCACCCCGGGAACCCAGCAGGACCAGGCTAAACCCCACACCGCAGTTTCCGAGCTACACACCCCCCAAGGGCCCACGACCGTGAAAATCACCGCCCTGCCAGCAAACGATCCTCGCTTCGACCCGCGCCCTCCGAAAGTGCGCGCGGCGGCAGAAAAATCCCGTCTGAAGCGCGAGGCCGAACTGTTGGCGCAGCGCGAAGCCTTTGAACGAGCCACGGCACGAGCCCGGATCGAGGAAGCTAACCGGGCAGAGCTCGGTAATGAAGAGAACAGTCTCGATGAGGTCGCCGCCCAGGGTCCCCAGGCGTGGTACTACCCGATGAACCCCTCGCGGGTAAACCTGGTGGGAATCGGCACGGATCCGGGGAATCGCTCGAACCTGATTGGACCGGGCATCGGTTGGCTCTGCGTTGCTTTGGTGGCCGGGTTGGCTGTGGCATGGCTCGGATTTATCAATCCCAACATTATGTTCCCGGTTTACGAAGCCCCCTCCGGAGATCAGCCGCTGGGCGGCTGGACTCGCTAATTGTCCGGCATTCCAAGGGTTTCGGGCAGGTTTAATCCTCCGGGGTATCGCGGCGATGCCGACCCCGGCGAGGACGGAACTGTTCGATGTTGCGTTTTTCGTAAGGCGTGTCGCGCAGGGACGAAATTCCGGAAGCATCGCCTACAGGAGGTAATTCTTCGTCAAGATTTGAGAGTTTCGCCCCGCGATTCAACCGATCCGTGCGCTTCAAAAATTCTTCGAGGCGAGCTCCCAGTTCCTCGGCGGTGGGCAGCGGTTCTTCGGGAGTCTCAATAATCGCCATCGGCTCGGCTTCGTCAAAGTGCTGTTCCAGAATCTCAACGATGTGTTCAGCTTCCTCAGACTGTTCCACCATCTGGTTGATTTGGCCCAAAGTAAGGGTGGAAGCGGCTTCGATGTCTCCCACGGGCAGTGCCAATCCGGTCTTGGCGGCCACCGCGGACATTAGCGCCGCGGCCGCCGGCGGATAGTCCCCTTCTGCCAGGTAATACGGCACCGCCGCAATGATTCCTACCGCGTCCAGACCGGCTTGTCCCAAGGTGAATTCGATGAGCTGATCTATCCCCGCCGGTAGCAGCATTTCACCGACCATCTTGGGCTGTTTGGGCAAACTCTCCGAACGTGCCCCGTGCATATGCACCGGAGTGGGCCGCGTGTGAGGCACCCCTGCTGGCATTCCGGTCACGCCTACCGTCTGGCGCACTCCCAAGCGTCGGACAATTTCTTGGATAGTGTCCAAAAACAGATTCCATTGGGCGTCCGGTTCTGGTCCGTGCAGCACCAAGAAATTCCGGTCGTTGTCATCGCTGAGCAAATCCAAGCGGATTTCCGGCATCTCCACTTCAGTAAACTTCCAGTCGGAAAAACTCAGCCAGGGCCGATGGGAACGAAAATCCACCAATTCATCGGAGTTAAATGTCGCAATAGTCTGATGCGGCAGGGCTTCCACCAAATGCTCCAACATGCCTCGCCCGGAATGCCCAGCATCCATCGCCCCGTTGAGGTGATGTAGCATAACGTCGGCGTGGCCACTGAGGTCCGCGCCGGGCGCTAATAAAGTATCAAATTTGTCTGCGTCCATTTTTCCCTCGAAAAGTTCAACCCCTAAATGCTATCAAGACTTAGCCCCAATTCGCTCCCCGTAACCCTTTTAGGGCATAATTGATTACCCTTTTGATGCCTTGAGGAGAGATAAATTGGCTGACGCAACGGTGCCGTCGTCTTGGCAGTCCGAGATTGCTAAGGAGCAGACTTTTGTTGACCGCGCCTATGAAACCCTCGATGAAATGCGGGTCTATTACCGCCGGCGGCAAGACGAAGTCGCTGCGGAAATGAGTTCTAACCCCTCAGCCAGGGCTGACCGCGATGCCTTGGCGGCTCATTATGGAGACGAAGCCACTCGCTTGGAGAGCGTGGAAAATCGCCTGGTTTTCGGCGTTTTAGACCTGGAGGACGGCACCAGTTTCCACATTGGTCGCGTGGGTTTGCGAGACTTTGATGCGACCGATGCCGAAGCCCCGGCTCTCGGTATCACCCCGGCGCTTTCCCCCACCGAAAACCCTCCCGACGTCACTCTGGAACCACCGGCCGCGTCGGAAACACTTGAGGGAAAACCTGGTGAAGGCGTGTCTCGCCAACTGTTAGTGGATTGGCGAGCGAAAGTCGCCCAACCGTTCTATCAGGCCACGGCAGTAGCCCCGATGGGAGTGTGGAAGCGGCGGCACGTAGCTACCAGTTTGCGCGAAGTGGTGAGCGTGGAGGATGAGCTGTTAGCTTCCGGTGCCGACACCGATGCCGCCCAGACGGCGTCGCTGCAGGGTGAGGGTGCTTTGATGGCAGCGCTGTCACGAGCGCGCAGCGGCCAGATGTCCGACATTGTCTCGACGATTCAGGCCGAACAAGACCGGGTGATTCGTTCTGACCTGAACGCTTTTTTGGTGGTGCAGGGCGGACCCGGCACCGGCAAGACGGCCGTGGCGCTACATCGGGCCGCTTATCTGCTCTATGCCCACCGGGATCAGCTGGATTCCCAAGGGGTGTTGGTCATTGGTCCCAACCACACGTTTTTACGCTACATCGAACGGGTGCTTCCTGCCCTGGGCGAGACCGGAGTGGTCAGCCTGACTATCGGGGAATGTTTCCCCGGCGTACACACCGTGGCGGAACGTCCAGAACTGCGCGCTCTGAAAGGTGATACCCGCTGGATTAAAGTCGCCGCCGCGGCCGTGGCCGATTTGAAGCGTCCTCCCCGCGAGGACCAAATCCTGCAGTTGGACCACGTCCAGCTAAATCTGAGCGCCACCTTGGTGCGTGAGGCGATGGAAGCCGGTTCGCACGGCGGTTCCACCCACAATCAGCACTGGGCTGCCTACGCCAAATTCCTGGTCCGCGAGTTGACTAAGCTCTATGCCGGGCAGACCCCCACCAAAGAGGACATGGAGTGGATGACCGAGGAAATCCGTGGCTCGGCTCAGGTGCGCCGAGCGGTCAACCGCTGCTACCTACCCGCGGCCGCCCCCGATTTGCTGGCGCGCCTCTATGCCTATCCGGATTATTTGCAGCGTATCGCCTCGGGGATTTTCACCGCGGAGGAAATCGCCGCGTTGCAACGTCCCAAGACCAGCCCCTTCACGGACGCGGATGTGCCGATTTTGGATGAACTGGCGGAGCTGCTGGGGCCGCTACCAGGAATGACGGATTCGGCGGCACAGCGCCGTACCCGCGAACAGCGTGAAATCGAGCGGGCGGCGGAGGCTATTGAAGCGATGGATTTGGGCGGAGGGCTCATCAACGCGCGGATGCTGGCGCGGTCAACCCGCGGTGAGGTGAGCCTCTCTCCCCTAGCTCAGCGCGCCCGGGCGGACCGTTCTTGGGCTTACGGGCATGTCGTTGTGGACGAGGCACAGGAACTTTCGCCGATGGACTGGCATCTGCTGCTGCGCCGGTGTCCTTCCCGGTCGTTCACCGTGGTTGGGGACGTCAACCAAGCATCGCAAAACTGGTCGAACGCACCATCGTGGTCCGACCTCCTGGGCCCAGCCATGCGCGCCGCTCCGGTGATGGAGCAGCTCACCATTAACTACCGCACACCTCGTGCGGTGATGGATTTGGCGCAAAAGGTGCTGGCGGCCAGTCCCGAGAGTGCGGTAGTGCCGCTGCAGTCGGCACGAGATGTGGCGGGAGCCCTGGCGTTTACCCGGCTGAAGGGCGAACCACGGGACAACCTGTGCGAACCGACCCACGGGGCGGGAAACCTTGTGCCCGTTCTCAGAGAAACTCTCCAGGCAGAAACGGCACGTTTGGAAGCGGAAGTCGGGCAGGGGGTCGGCAAGCTAGCGATTATCGTCCCTACTGTGGCGCGTTCGTACCTCGCTTCGGCCTTGGGCTTAGAAACGGCCGATGTCGTAGTTGACCAAGTGTGTTGTCTGGATTCGCGGGCAGCAAAAGGGCTCGAGTTTGACACGGTTATCTTGGTGGAACCAGCCGTTATCGCCAGCCAGTCAGCCGGAGACCTCTACGTGGCGATGACGCGCTGTACGAAACGGATGCATGTCTTGGCCAGCGATTTACCCGCGGGAATGGACTTTCCCTTCCCCAAGGATTGACGCCAATCCGCGAGACTACCCCTGACATGGGATTTCAGCACCGTGCTCTTTTGGTCTAAAGTGGTGCTATGACGAAGATACTGTTGCTTGAAAACCCCCACGAAGTCGCCGACAAAGTATTTAGCGACGCAAATGTCCAAGTCGACCGGGTAGACGGCGCTCTGGACGAAAATGACCTGATCAAGGCTCTGCAGGGCTATCAGATGGTCGGGATTCGTTCCAAGACGAACCTGAACAAGCGAGTTTTTGATGAATGCCCGGACCTGGTCTGCGCCGGGACTTTCACGATTGGCACGAACCAAATCGACCTGCCAGAAGCGGCAAAACACGGGGTGGCAGTGTTCAACGCCCCCTATTCCAACACGCGTTCCGTGGCGGAACTGGCCATCGCCGAGATTATCGCGCTAGCCCGCCAGCTGCCGGTGCGCAACTCTCACCTGCAAAATGCCGACTGGCAAAAGACCGCCAAAGGCTCTCACGAGGTGCGCGGCAAGACCCTGGGAATTATCGGCTATTCTTCGACCGGTACCCAACTGTCCATCCTGGCTGAGGCCATGGGCATGAAAGTCCAGTTCTACGACTTGGCAAAGAAGCTGCCCATTGGCAACGCAAAACAGTGTAACTCGCTGGAGGAAGCTCTGCAGGGCGCCGATTTCGTGTCCCTGCACGTGGACGGGCGCGCCTCTAATGAAAATATGTTCACCAGGGTACAAATGAACCAGATGAAGCCCGGAGCGAAGCTGTTGAACTTGTCCCGCGGTTTTGTCGTCAACCTCGATGACTTGGCCGAGGCTTTGGATTCGGGCCAAATCGGGGGTTGCGCCATTGACGTATTCCCCGATGAACCGCGCAAAAATGGCGAGGAATTCCACTCCCCGATTATGGGCAAAGAAAACACCATCCTCACCCCACACATCGGCGGGTCCACGCTGGAGGCCCAGGAGGACATCGGCTGGTTCGTGGCCGGAAAACTCTGCACTTACCTACAGTCCGGCGAAACCGTGATGAGTGTAAACATGCCGAACTTGAGCCTGGAAACGACTGGCAATACCAAGTACCGCATCACTTTGATTCACAAGAACATCCCCGGCGTGATGGCGAAAATCAACCAGTTGTTCTCTGACGCGGGAGTGAACATCGAAGGTCAGGTCCTGGGCACCAACGGTGAAGTCGGTTACGTCATCGGCGATATTTCCTCCGAAATGCCCAAGGCGGCGCTCGATGAAATCTCTAAATTCGAATCCACGCTGTCCCTGCGTTGCATTCCGATAGAGGGCTTCGTTCGGGACGAAGAGACTGCGGTTAACTAACTCCCCTGACGAACCGGAAAGGCCGGATGGTCGGGCACCTCTGTGAGGCAACTGGGCGCCGGGTCAAGAGCCGTTTAGCTGGCAGAATTTTCGTCGCGCCAGGATTTTGCCGGGCTTTCGCTGGGCCTTTGTTGAGCTGTCACTAGGTTTTCGCCAGCCTTTCACTGGATTGCCCGCCGCTGGGGGCGCCGGTTTTACCGGACAAAATCCTGGTGAAAAGGATTTTACCGGCCGGTTTGCGTTAGGGTTGAGATATGACTGAAACAGTGGATTTGTTGGAACTCGCTCCCGCCGCGGGGATTCACCTGCCCAGGTACGTACATACTCCGCCCGAGCAAGATTCAGAGCTGACCAAACGAATGCGTCAGCTTTACAATCCCGATGTTCCCGCCCAAATCCCCGTCACCGATCAGCTGATGATTGACGTTTTGCGCACTCAATCCAATAAATATCCGCGCCGCGTAGCCTTGGATTTTTTCGGTGCCACCACGACTTACCGGCAGCTGGGCGAAAATGTGCAGCGTACTTCAGCGCTGCTGCTTGAGCACGGCGTCAAGCGTGGCGACCGGGTTTCCATTGTGGCTCCGAACTGCCCGCAGTTCGTCTATCTGCTCTATTCCTGCCTACAGCTTGGGGTGGTGTGCGTGTTGCACAACCCCCTGGCGGCCCCGGTGGAGCTGAAGTGGCAAATCGAAAATGCGGAATCGAAACTGGTCTTTGTGTGGCAAAAGAGCGCCTTAAGCGTCACCGAGCTGGTGCGCGACATGGACACCGAAGTTATTTCCCTCGATGTTTCTGCGGCTTTGCCCAGGCGGCTGCGTTTCGCCTTGCACCTGCCGATTAAGAAAGCCAAGGAGTTGTACCAACAGCTTTGCGACCCGCAGGCCAAAGATTTGCCCGATTACGATACGCTGCTGGAAAAGCAGAAACCACATAACCGCATCGTGCGAGTCGACCCGGATGTTCCGGCCGTGATGCTCCACACGGGAGGAACTACCGGCAAGCCGAAAGCGGTCATTTTGACCAACCGGAACTTGGTGTCTAACTTGTTTGCCAATGTGACCTGGGTGACCAAGCTGCGTCCCGGCAAAGAAACCTGGTTTTGCGTTCTGCCGTTCTTCCACGCTTTTGGTCTAACACTGTCCCTGAACGGGGCGATTGGTTTGGGAGCCACCGCGGTATTATTCCCGAAATTCAGCACCCGAGCCGCCCTGGCTGCTCAACGCCGACGTCCGGGCACTTTCATTGTGGGAGTGCCTCCGATTTTTGACCGCCTGGCGAAAGCAGCCGAGGAAAACCCGAAAATTGACCTGTCGTCTTTCCGATACGCAATTTCCGGAGCGATGCCGCTGACGCAGGATGTCGCAAAACGCTGGGAAAAAGCCACTTCCGGCTACATCATCGAGGGCTACGGCATGACGGAGACTTCACCGACGGTACTGGGCTCCCCCATGAGCCCCGAACGTAAACTTGGCTGCATGGGCATCGTGTTCCCTTCTATCCAAGTGCGGGTCATCGATCCGGATACCCTGGTTGATGTCGAACCCGGCGAGGTGGGGGAACTCGTGGTGAAGGGACCGGGGTGTTCCCCTGGTTATTGGCGCGATCAGGTCGAAACCGATTTGCTGTACACTCCCGATCATTGGTTGCGCACCGGCGATTTGGTTGAGGAACACGAGGGTTTCTTGCGGATGAGTGACCGGCGCAAAGAGCTCATCATCATTTCCGGTTTCAATGTATACCCCTCGGTGGTGGAGGCGGCGATTGCCACAATGCCCCAGGTGGCGGAAGTCGCCGTGGTCGGCATTCCCGATCAAACTGACTCGGCCCGGGGTGAACAGGTACACGCGGCGGTGGTTCTAAATCCGGGAGCGAGCCTAACCTTGGACAAGATTCGGGCTTGGGTTGCTGATTCCCTCCCCCGTTACGCAATTCCACGTTCGGTCTCTTTCCCGGAGGAGTTGGCACATAACGAACTTGGCAAGATTCAACGCCGCAAAGTGCGTCAATCCGTTCTGGAACGACTCTCTGAAGGCTTCCGTATGTAAGGGTTAGCAGCTTGGATAGTGCTGCCGGCCCGCTTCCCGCGGTTAACTCTGCGAGTGGCTCTTTAATGAGGCTATAGCATCCTCGAAGTCCTCCAGGGAGTTGAAATCTGAATAAACCGAAGCGAAACGCAGATAGGCGACTTCGTCCAATTCCTTTAGCGGTTCCAAAATGGCTTTGCCGACTTCCTCGGAGTTAATAACGGCTTTCCCGGAAGCCCGCAAGGTTTCCTCAATGCCTTGAGCCATAAGCGCAAGCTGATCGGAGCTGATGGGACGGCCTTGGGTGGCTTTGGCCAAACCGGCAATAACCTTGCTGCGCCGGAACGGCTCGGTCGCTCCGGAACGTTTCTTAATCAGCAGCAGTGTGGTTTCCAAAGTGGTGAAGCGCCGGCCGCAACTGGGGCATTCGCGACGCCGCCGAATGGAGGCACCGTCGTCAGCAGTACGTGAATCAATCACGCGGGAATCTTCGTGATGACAAAACGGACAGTGCACGTCGCCCTCCTTCACCGCTGCAAGACTACAGGTTTCACCGTAAGTGCAAACTGAAGTTTTCGCAAGCTGGAATGCAGAGCTAAAACCCATCATTTCAATAAACCGGGACTAACAGCGTTTGCCCAGTTTTCAGCACGGAACCCGCGTCTAAGGCATTTGCGTCCATCATATCTGCCAAGACCTCGTCAGTCGGCGCACTGGCGGCATTAGCTGCGGCAATATCCCACAGCGTATCACCCGGCACGACCGTGTGTTGCATAAAATCCGTGGGAACGAAATCAGGACTGAGCCCCAGCCCCAACACCATACCCAGGAACACCATAACGAGGGCAGCCAAAATAAAGATCCCCACTCGCAGGGCCATGGCATCCCACGACAAGACCGGACGGACAGCCACAGCCGGGGACTCCGGCGCCTTCGGAACCAAACGCAGGTAAGCCGGACGCGACTGCCGGGCTCTGAAAGCACGCACCGCCGGGTGGTTCGGAGCCAGCTCGCTAACCTCAAAACTCGGTGCCAAAACTGCTGTCATGGTAATCCCTCCATTCATTCGAACATTTGTTCGTTCGAACATCTGTACGTATAATATAAACCATTGCCGGCGCGTTGTCGAGTCAAAATCGAACATTTGTGCGAATATTAATTTTGACCGCAGTTAACCTGACAATTGCCAGTCTGACATGGACCCCGGAGACGAAAATCCGCGAGTTACGTCAGACGGACTTTTGCCTGCTATCCCGCGCAAAATACCCAGATAAAGGAGCAGCAGTGAGCGACCTGACCAAACGACAACAGGAAGTTTTGACGACTTTGTACCAACTCAGCCAAAAGCTCGCCTACCCCCCCTCGGTACGCGAACTCGCTGAGGCCATGGGGCTGTCCTCCCCTTCCTCGGTCAAACACCACCTCGATGTGCTGACCAAAAAGGGCTACCTGCGCAGGGCTCCCAACACGCCGCGCGCTTTGGAATTCGTGAAACTTCCCGAGGGGATGGAAACTCCTCAGCCGGACTCGGCACCCGGCGCGACACCGTCTGCCACCATCACCACCATTCCGGTGGGTATCGCCGATACCGCGGCGGCGACCACAGTTCCCCTGGTCGGACAGATTGCAGCAGGCGCCCCCATCACTGCGGAGGAAATGGTCGAGGACACATTCGCCCTACCCCGCCGCTTTACCGGTTCCGGTGAACTGTTCATGCTCGCAGTAAAGGGTGAATCCATGCAAGACGGCGGCATATTAGACGGGGATTGGGTAGTAGTGCGCCATCAAAGCGATGCCCGCAACGGTGAAATCGTGGCGGCGATGATTGACGGCGAGGCCACAGTGAAAGAGTTTTCCCGCGCCGACGGGCACGTTTGGCTGCTGCCCCACAACGATAACTACGCGCCCATTCCCGGCGATACGGCCACCATTTTAGGAAAGGTCGTCACCGTAATCCGTTCCCTGTAACGTTTGAGTTGCGCCCACCCCTAGGGAACTTGCTGGTGCAGGCGCCGCAAAGCGTCCAACACCACCTGCGCGTCCTCGGTAGGCCACAAGGGCGGCAGGGAGGCTCGCAAAAAACCCCCATACCGCGCGGTCGCCAGACGCGAATCCAATACCGCCACCACCCCGCGGTCCGCGGCGGAACGCAGCAGCCGCCCGGTTCCCTGTGCTAGCAACAGGGCGGCATGAGTCAGGGAGACCTCCATAAAGTCACTGCCCCCGGCACGTTTGACCGCGGCACAGCGCGCCTCAATGACGGGGTCGCTGGGAACCGGGAAAGGAATCCGGTCAATCAGCACCAAACGACACGTATTTCCTGGTAGATCCACCCCTTGCCACAGCGAGAGAGTCCCCATCAGGCAAGCGGAAGTGTCCTCGCGCATATCTTTGACCAGGGCTGCCATGGAATCTTCACCTTGAACCATGATGGGTAAATCGGTGCGTTCCCGAAGTATTTCCCCCGCACGCTCGGCCATTTTGCGCGAGGAGAACAGCCCCAGCGCCCCGCCTCCCGAGGCCTCAACCAGATCCACCAGCCGATCCCAAAACACTTCGGGGTGCTCCCCGCGAGTGGGCGCAGGCAAGTCCCGAGCCAGATACAAAATGCCCTGCCGATCGTGGCGAAACGGGGAGCCGACATCTAGGGTTTCCGGCTGCGGTTCATCAAGCTGCAGACCCATCTTTTGCATGAGCGGAGCAAATGTGCCCCCCAGCTTGAGCGTGGCCGAGGTAGCGATGATGGCGTGTTCGCTCCACAACCGATTCGCGAGCTTTCCGGCCACATCCAGCGGAGCGGTGTAGAGCCGGGGTTCCTGGTCCGCATCGCGTCCCCGACTCAGCCACAGAATCGTTTCACCGTTCGCGACCGATTCCGGGGTCATCGTCTCAAGCGTATCTAACAGGCTGGTCAGAATGGCTTTCGCGACGGCAGTCCTCGCGGCGTCCACTTTTTTTTCGCCGTCTGAACCCGCATCGGCCCCACCCTTCGCGCTCAACTCCGTCAGGGCGGCTTTCAAAGGCGGCAGGCACAGCAACCGGCATTCCGCCACTGCCTCAGGCATTTGTATGAAACGGCCATCTTCCAGATTCTGTAGTGCCACACCCAGTGAGATAGCTTGCTGGGCGAGTTCCTCGCTACCGGAAACCCCCAAGCTGCCAGCCGCTTTGGCACAATTTGCCAACATATTGGCGCTGAACTCAGTAGACGCCTGAGAACGCACCCGTTCGGCAAGTTCATGAGCCTCATCAATGATGATGGCCTCACACTGGGGCAACGGATTCTGTTTCCCGGCAGCTTCTAGCCCAATCATGGCGTGGTTTGTCACTACCACCTGCGCCTGCGCTGCCTTGTCGCGAGCCGAGACCTGGAAGCACTCGGAACGGAACGGGCATTTTTCCCCGACACATTCCAAGCTGGAGAGGGAAACTTGCCGCCAAGCCCGAGAGCCGATACCGCGCGGGGCTTCGTCCCGATCCCCGGTCGGAGTTTCTCGAGCCCACTCGTAGAGTTTCTTCGTTTCCGCAGCAAATCCCCGCATTTTCCGCGCGGCTTTCATCCCCTGTCCCGATACGGCCTCGCCACTCCCGTCAGCTGTGGGACTCAGGGAATCTTCCATAGCGGAGAACAAATCGTCCTCGCTGCCTTCGTAACCGCCGTTCAATTTGTGCAGGCAGACGTAGTTTTGCCAGCCTTTGAGAACCTCCACGCGCAGCTCGGAACCGGTCACGTTTTTCACCGCTTCCACCGCCAGCGGGGCATCCTTTGTGATGATTTGGTTTTGCAGAGCCAAAGTTGCGGTTGAAATGACCACTCGGGCATCCTCGTGCAGGCAATACAGCAGCGCCGGCAGTAAGTATCCCAAGGATTTCCCGGTTCCAGTCCCCGCCTGAACTGCTAATTTGCCATCTGAGTGCAACGTCTGTTCCACCGCAGCCGCCATCGCCACCTGACCGGGACGCTCGCTGCCGCCCAATAAAGAAACCGCCTCAGTCAGGACCTTCTGCAGCTCTGAACTGGGAACATAGTCCGCAAAAGCGCCCGCCCCAGCAGCAGGTTTGACCGCGGCGCTATCATCAATCGTTTGTGACACTGTCGGACCCCTCGCCCGTTTCATGATTATCTTCCATAGCCTGATTAAGCAGTTTTGCCCCCAAAGCCGGGGGTACCCAGGCATCTACAAACGTGCCGTCCTCACGATTCTGGCGGGTCAAGAGTTTGCCGTCACGATAAATCCGTTCCAGCAGACCCGTGTTTTCCCACTTCACCACGACTCGAACCCGTTGCCCCGGCCAGGGCAGACGGTCGGCAATAGCATCCTGCAGAGCGGCAATGCCTTCCCCGGTTCGGGCCGAAACGTAGTATGCCTCCGGTAGGGAATGACGCAGCAGCGCAAGAGCGGGAGACGTAGCCTGATCGATTTTGTTTACCACCATCATGACCGGGACATCCTCGATGCCCTCCACAGCCTCCAGGGTGGCATCCACCGCCGCGATTTGAGCCAGCGGGTTGGGGTTAGAACCATCCACAACGTGCAAAATCAAATCAGCCATAGCGGTTTCTTCCAAAGTAGAACGAAAAGCCTCCACCAGTTCAGTAGGCAGGCGCCGCACGAACCCAACCGTATCTGTCAGGGTGTATTCCCGCCCTTCCGGAGTATGAGTCCGGCGCACGCTGGGGTCAAGGGTGGCAAACAGGGCATCATGCACCAGCAGATTGGCCCCCGCCAGCCGATTCAATAGCGAGGACTTGCCGGCGTTGGTATATCCCACAATCGCCACCGCTGGAATCTCCACAGCTCTACGACTGGCTCGTTTCGCCTCACGAGTTGGAGCCAAAGATTTTAGGGTGCGCCGCAGCCGAGCCATCCGGGAACGAATCCGGCGCCGATCGAGTTCAATCTTGGTTTCACCCGGTCCGCGTGCGCCAATACCCTCACCGGCGGCAGCACGCCCCCCGGCTTGACGGCTCATCGATTCGCCCCAGCCACGCAGTCGCGGCAGCAGGTATTCCAACTGAGCCAGTTCCACTTGGGCTTTGCCTTCTCTCGAAGTGGCATGCTGGGCAAAAATATCCAAAATGAGGGCGGTACGGTCTATTACCTTGACTTTTACCACGTCCTCAAGGGCGCGACGTTGACTGGGAGCTAACTCATCATCGACGATGACCGTATCCGCCCCCAGAGCGGCAACCTGAGCTTGCAGTTCACGGGCTTTGCCCCGCCCCAGGAAAGTCGCTACGTCCGGTTTCTCGCGCCGCTGCAGCAGCCCGGCCAATACGACAGCCCCCGCCGTTTTCGCTAGGGCAGCAAGCTCTTGTAGTGACAATTCGGCCTCGTCCCGGTCGGCAGCGAAAATCCCCACCAAAATGACCTTTTCCAACCGCACTTCACGGTACTCAACCTCACTGATGTCCTGCAGCTCGGAACCGATGGATTCCACCCGCCCCAAGGCATAGCGATCGGCCCACCGCTGGGCTTGTTCGGCAGCATCGTGTTGAGACCGGTGCGGATTGTCAGGCGCAGGTTCCTCTCCCGTTGGCGGCGCAACGGCAGCAACGGGCGAAAGGACACCCAAGTTCGGGCAATCCTCCGTGTTTTCCTGCAAGTTACGTTCCTTCCGCCTAGAATTTAGGGTATCTCCCAGCCCATGCAAGTAAAGGTTTGAGCTTTGGTTTTAAAGGATACAACGGACCCCGGAGACAAAAATTCTAACGCTCCGTCTGAGCGGCGCGTGTCCCCGTTTGGCCAGTCGCTTCCCCGCACGGCACCCGTTCCCAGTCCTGCCGATGAACGCCTCAAGAATCGCCACAAGGCCCTGTACAACGTGCCTGACTGGCGCTCTGAAGAAGAAATCATCCTCGAAGCAGCCGAACTCGATTCCACCATTATGGTTCCCGAACAACTGCGCCGAAACAAGTCGAAAGTCATTGATTCCGAGCCCGAGAGAACCACCGCCAATCCCTCACAACCCGCCGAAATCGAAGCTCCGGCGCAACCCGCCGCCGAAAATGCCACTTTATCAGCGACTACGGAAACGACTGGGGACGAAACGGTCTATCCTCAGCCCGGAACCCCGACCTCCAGCAATCCGGCACCGCCCCCAGAGATGAAAACGAGGAAAACCGCGAACGCTTCGGATGCTTCCCAGGCCGACCACTCCGCAAAAACGGCACAAAAACCCATCATTCAGGGTCATTCGCAGCTTATTTCGCAGCACGTGGAGCGCCACGCCCCGTCAAACCGTCCCCCGACCGAGCCGCACTCGCCTGCGGAAATCGCCAATCTCGTAGTACGACTGCTGGCAAACCTTCTGGTGCTGACGATTCCCACCCTGTGCGTGCTGCTGCTCTCCGGCTGGGGCCCGCAGGAAATTGCCATCATTTTTGAAGACTTTTGGCCCTACCTCGGCCTGTCATTGCTGGTCACAGTGGTCTTAGTCGTTTTGGATGAAGCGGTACAAACCGTGGCGCTCCATGTGAAAGTTCCGCAACTGTTGGAGTGGATGATTGAGTTCGTGCTTTCTGCCCTAGGCGCCGGCGTTTGCTTATTTTTCTTTACGCACAGCATTTTGGGAGCGTTCCTGCTGGGACTGATTGTCAGTGTGCTCACTTCGTTAATCAGTCACGTGGTCGCTAAACTTTTCTGAGACAAGTTAGGAGACCAGTTGAGTCCGCAGCCTGCCGGCGAGCACTATTTCGCAGCCACTCCCCATTCCGAGAGCTCCACTCGGGAGTTGACCGTTTCTATAGCCGGTCGTGATTTTCGTGTCACGACGGCTCACGGGGTTTTTTCTGGTCACGGTTTGGACAAGGGCACTGAGGTGTTATTGCGTAAAGTTCCCTCCCTGCCCTCCTCGTCAGAGCTGGGGGGGTCAGGAGTTTTGGTCGATGTGGGCTGCGGATGGGGGCCGTTGGCGCTGACTCTAGCCGCCGAGCGACCCTCCGCCCAGGTCTACGCCGTGGACGTAAACACCCGCGCCCTGGAGCTGACCAGTGCAAACGCAGCCGCTAACGGTCTGACTAATATTCAGGCACTGAGCGAAGCTGAGGCTTTTGCGACCCTGGGGCCAAACTCTGTGGATGTCATTTGGTCCAACCCGCCGGTACGGGTGGGCAAAGCGGCGCTGCACGCGATGTGGGAGGCCTGGCGAACTCGTTTAAAGCCGGAGGGAGTCGCTTACCTCGTGATGGGCCGCAACCTGGGATCCGATCCGTTCCTGGCATATCTAAACGAGCACGGCTGGGCCGGGGAAAAAATCGCCTCCTCGAAAGGATTTCGGGTGCTGCAGCTACGCCGGGGCGCCGCTTGAGGGCGCCCCCCCGGACAGTCTGGACAGATGAAAACCGCGGGTTTTCGACCATGCTGCGAGTGTCACCGACAAACAACGGCCAAATTCCCTGTGAACAGTGCCGTTATGGGTAGCTGAATTATTCGGCCCCCCGTTTTCACCCAAATCACGAGCCCGCCCCGTAACATTAAATTATGCCGCAGTTGACTGCTCAGCGTCCGCGGGTGGTGACACTGGAACGCGTCTGCGAAGCCCTCGATGGTGCTTCTCGCAGCTATGTTGTGGACGTTTACGACTCTAGGCGCACGGTGATGATGCCTGGCGCAACCGCCACCAGTTACATTGACTTGGTGACGGGGGTCTTGCGCATGCGCTCGGTCTGGCGCGCCACGGTTTCCGTCCATGAACGCTCTCGGCTGCTGCCCTACGTCCTGCACCACAATCGCGAGGCTGTCGGTCCAAGAGTGGTGACTTATCTGCACGGCAATCACTATCATCTCTGTGCCCAGACGAACGCCCAGGTCACTGTCGGTATGGGCGACCAGCAGTTGGAAGCCCATCTGTTGCTGGCTTTGATTATGGCTGAACGGTTCTTTTCCAGCGTAGAAGCCGATTTTCCCTGTGAGCTAGACGCGGAAACGGACTTTTCCCATCATGACCTGCTGCCCAAACAGCACATTGTCCAGATTGTTCCAGGGTTTTCGGATAATGCGCTCACCGCGCCGGTCAGTGTAGAGTCGGTTGCCCAGGCCGCAGACCGACTCAACCTGCGAGTATATCGTGACGGCACGGTACTGCGCCTGCGTGATTCAGACGACTTGATGGTTCTGCGGCTATTCGGGGAAGACACCTGGCTATCCACCTCTATGCTGGTTGAGCTGGGACAGCTGTTTCCTGCCGAAAGTTTGTTTGATGCCATCAATGAGTTAAATACGTTCAACACCTTGGGTGTAACTTCGGTTCTGGGGATGCGGACCCAATCCTACCTGCGTTTTGATTACCTGGTTCCCGTGGGTGAAGGTCTGAGCGAACGTCAGTTAGACACGGAAATCGTGGCGGGATTGTCAGTGACCCAGAATCTGGCTGCGAGCCTGCGCAAAAAAGCTCCGACCCTGTTCCTCTAAGCCGGTGTGACTCCAGGCGACTTCCATTGCTCGTTTGTCACGGCGGAACCACTTGATTTGTCGCCGGGACAGCTGCCGGGTCGCCAAAGCGGTGGCCGCGATACCGTCCTCTACCGTCATCTCACCGCGCAGCACCGCCAGCGCTTGGCTGTATCCGGTGGCCTTTTGCGCGGTAATACCCAAGGGGTGAGCCCGGTCGGCAGCGAGTTGTGCCGTTTCCTCAAGTAGTCCTTGGCTAAACATTTCGCGTGAACGGGCATTGATGCGTTCGTCCAGTTCATCAAGGTTTCGAGTCAGGTAAAACACGTGGGTGTCCGGTTGCCAGTATTCTCCGCGGGGCAAAGTCGCGGAAAATGGGCGACCGGTAATTTCCATGACTTCCAAGGCTCTGACCAGGCGACGCGCGTTCATCGGCTCGATGGTTTCTGCCGCTTTCGGGTCTTTGCGCTGCAAGATTTCGTGCAGTTGTGCCGCTCCGAGTTGCTCCGCCTGCGCCTCCCACCGGGCGCGAACCGCGGGGTCGGTGGGCGGGAACTCCAACACATCCAGCATCGCCCGCACGTACAGCCCACTACCCCCCACTACCAGGGGCAAAGCGCCACGTGTTTCAATCGCCTCCACGTCAGAACGGGCACGTTTCTGATAAGCCGCCACCGAGGCTTCTGCATCGGGCCACAGCACGTCTATCTGATGGTGCGGAATCCCGCGGCGTTGGGATTCCGGGGTTTTCGCGGTACCCACATCCATGCCCCGATAAAGCTGGAAAGCGTCCGCGCTGATAATCTCTACCCCGCCCGGAAACCTAGCGTTAAGCTCCGGGTCGCGGGACACTCGCTGCGCAAAATCCAGCCCCAGGTTGCTTTTTCCCGTAGCGGTCGGCCCCACAATCGCAACAATCACGGTTTGGTCCCTAACTCGTTGGTCCCGGCTTTAGTCCGGGCATTCCCAAGAGGGTGCCGCGAGGTTTGTCGAGATGCGCCGCTTCCCACAAGTCACCGGCGCGAGTGGGGCGAACGGTGAATACGCCGCCTGGAGTGAGGGCGGAATCCGCCACGAGGTGATGCGGCGCACCGTGGGTCACACCGACCGTCACAAAATCCCCGGGACGGACCTTAGCGCCTTGGGGAACCGCAAAGTGAACCAAACGATTGTCTCGGGCACGTCCGCTCATTCGCGCAGTAGCTCCGTCTTTGCGGCCACCCGCGGTGACCAGGACTTCCACCGTCTGCCCCTCTAGCTTTTCGTTTTCCTCCAAGGTGATTGTTTCTTGCAGTTCCAAGAGTCTTTGGTAGCGCTGCGCCACGACTTCCGGGTCCACCTGGTCATCTCGATCGGCAGCGGGAGTTCCGGGGCGGCGGGAATAAATGAACGTGAACGCGGCTTGGAACCGAGCTTCGCGCAAAACGTCGAGGGTATCTTGGAAGTCAGCCTCAGTTTCACCGGGAAATCCGACGATGACATCGGTGGTGATGGCGGCTTCCGGTATCGCTAATCTGACTTCTCGCAGAATTCTTAAAAATCGTTCCGACCGGTAGGAACGCCGCATCTGCCGCAAGATTCGGTCCGAACCGGATTGCAGTGGAAAATGCAGGGAAGGCATCACCGTCGGAGTCTGTGCCATTGCGGCGATGACGTCCTCGGTAAAAGCCGCGGGGTGGGGCGAAGTGAAACGTAAGCGTTCCAGTCCCGGCGTTTTTCCTACAGCTCGCAGCAAATCAGCAAAAGCGCCGCGCCTTCCGAAGCTCATTCCGTAGCTGTTCACATTTTGCCCCAGCAAGGTCACTTCCACAGCTCCCGCGTCCACTACCGCCTGCACCTCCGCCAGAATATCGGCGGGATTCCGATCCCGTTCCCGACCCCGCAGGGAAGGCACTATACAAAATGTGCAGGTGTTGTTGCACCCCACAGAGATGGATACCCAGGCTGAAGCCGGGGATTGCCGGTGCGCCGGCAGGACGGAGGGAAAGACTTTCAGGCTTTCCTCGATTTCCACCGCGGCTTCTTGGTTGTGTTCGGCACGCTTCAACAACACCGGGAGGGCGTCGATATTATGCGTCCCGAACACTGCGTCTACCCACGGAGCCCGGTCGAGGATTTTCGCGCCTTCCTGCTGGGCGAAGCATCCTCCCACGGCAATCATCATTCCGGGGCGATTTCGTTTCACATCTGCCAGCTGCCCTAAATGGCCGTAGAGTTTTGTTCCGGCAGCCTCACGCACCGAGCAGGTATTCAAAACCACCAGGTCAGCCCCGCCATCTCCGGCGTTGGTAGCGCGCGCAGCTTTTTGCGGAACCTCCTCAACCGGCACCCAACCGGCAGCGTCAAGCAAGCCAGCCATGCGTTCGGAGTCGTGTTCGTTCATCTGGCAGCCAAGCGTTTTCACCAGGTAAGTTCGCGGAGTTTCCATCACCGGCTCATTTTATGTCATGCCGCTGATGCCGTCACTTTCGCCACCCAAAGCCGACCGCCGCGACTGGACGCTACTTCCGGGATTCTCAGCCCAAGTGAGACACCAGTAACTCCAAAGCCGCCCGCACAAATGACGCGCGAACTTCTGGGCGAGTGCCTGGCTGGTTGACCTCCCGCACTTCTGTGCCTTGTGAAGTGGCTAGGCTGACATACCCTTTCCCCGGCGCCACGCCTTCATCCGGGCCGGGACCCGCAACTCCGGTGGTAGCCAGCGCATAATCCGAGTGAAACATCTCTCGTACCGCAGTGCTCATCTGTACCGCAACCTGAGGGTCATAGGCAGTGTTTGTTTGCAGCAGCTGTGGACTCACTCCCAGCACCGCGGTTTTCATCGCATCGGAATACGTCACGACTCCGCCGCGAAATGTTTGGGAAGCCCCGGGGATTCTGACGAAAGCATCTGCCAGCAGACCCCCGGTCAGCGATTCCGCACACGAAATCGATCGTCCCTGCTCACTGAGTTTCCCCAGCGCTTTGGTGGCTAATTCATCAGCCGATACGGCGTCACTCATCGGTTCTTCCATCCTCGGTTCGTCCCCACGCTAGCTTTGGCCGTCCAGTTTCAGTTCATCCATCACGGTACTGACTACGGTGGTGGCCAGAGCTGAGGAAAACCCGCGTGTCGCTACATAGCGCCACAGCTTGGCTTTCAATTTGCGACAATCGTCAAAGTTGCTCAAATCCAAGCCCCGCCGTGCCGCGGCAAGTTTGCTCTCTAACAGAGCCCGGGCGTTTTCCGTTTCCCAGTCTGGATTCTCAGCATCCAGGGCCGCTAGACCCGCGGATATAGACTGGGTATCCAACCCACGCTTTTCCATATCCGCGGCCAACTTGGCTCGGGACATTCCGGGGCGCTGGCAGCGCTGACGCAAAAACTCCACGGTGTAGTCCCGGTCATTCAGCCAGCCGCGAGCGGCGAAAGCATCCACCACGTCATCGACAGCTGCGTCACCGAATCCCTTTTCAGCCAAGTAGTCACGCATCTGAGACTCGGTAACAGCCCGCCGATCCAGCAGGGACAAACCGGCTTCCGCGGCGGCATCCGCCGTCGCATCCACTACTCGCAAGCTCATGAGGCTTTTTGAACCTTCTTGGCGGACGTATCCTCATCTGCGGAATCGTCATCCATCACGACAGCTAGTTTCGTGCCCTCGCCAGTCTCTGGCTGCGCTGCCGCGTTCGGGTCCTCACGCACACCCAAAGCGATGAGAATCTTATCTTCGATTTCGGCGCTGAGCTCGGGGTTATCCACCAAGAACTTCCGCACGTTCTCTTTACCCTGACCCAACTGCATTTCGCCATAGGTAAACCAAGAACCCGACTTCGTCACGATACCCGCTTCTACGCCAAGGTCAATGAGGCCGCCCTCCCGGGAAATGCCCTGACCGTACATGATGTCGAATTCCGCCTGCCGGAAAGGCGGCGCCATCTTATTCTTAACGACCTTGGCACGAGTTCGGTTACCGATGGCTTCCCCGTTTTCCTTCAACGTCTCAATCCGGCGCACGTCAATACGCACCGAAGCGTAGAACTTCAACGCTTTGCCGCCGGTCGTGGTTTCGGGAGAGCCAAAGAACACCCCAATCTTTTCGCGCAGCTGGTTAATAAAGATTGCGGTGGTGCCGGTGGCTGACAGCGCTCCGGTAATCTTTCGCAGCGCTTGGCTCATCAACCGAGCCTGCAAACCCACGTGGGAATCCCCCATGTCCCCTTCGATTTCAGCCTTCGGTACCAAAGCCGCAACCGAGTCAATAACGATGATGTCCAGGCCGCCGCTGCGAATCAACATATCCGCAATCTCTAGCGCCTGTTCCCCGGTATCGGGTTGGCTAACCAGCAGATTGTCAATATCAACGCCAAGTTTCTGTGCGTAAACCGGATCGAGAGCGTGTTCCGCGTCGATGAAAGCCGCGTTCCCGCCCTGTTTCTGAGCGTTCGCCACCGCGTGCAAAGCCACGGTGGTCTTACCGGAAGATTCTGGACCGTAAATCTCAATAATGCGGCCCCGTGGGAGTCCCCCAATCCCCAAAGCCACGTCCAGGGCTACTGACCCAGTCGGAATGACCGAAACATTCGTGTTCACGGCCGAGTCGCCCAGCCGCATCACGGAACCTTTGCCAAACTGCTTATCAATCTGACCTAGCGCAGTTTGCAGCGCTTTCGCGCGTTCGTCTTTTGCCATTGCGTATTCCTTTCATCTGCGCGGCTCTCCGCCGCCCCAATAGTTCGGGTGTCATTGTTGAGCTCCTCTCCGAAGCTCTCAAGATGAACTTACGCCCCACCCCGGAAGCGAAAAATCGAAAGTTTCTCTACCTGTGGAAAAGTCCTTTTTCGACTCATCTGTGGAAAACCCTATATCGAACATGCGTTCGAATCATCCGACACGCCGACCATCCGCAAAAATTCCTCACCCCAAGCGCTTTTGCTGACCCCATCTCCTACCTCACCTCAACATGTTGAACTGGCAATATCCCCCGCAAACCCGAACTTTTGACGATTCTTGTACTAAAAGTACCTGTGTGAGAAACCTCACACAGCATGCGATTCCCTAAAGTTCTTAAACCAATTGCCGATATGGAGGCTGTCGCTAGGAAGGCGACAGGAGTCTATGAGCCACGGAGGGCGAAATGGCCACTATGCTTGCCATGCGTGATTTAGGGATGCGTAATCTGTACATTCCCGGAATGGCTCAGCGCGCCGCAATTCGCTCTTTTGCCAAGGAAAACGGCATCCTCACTGATGAGAACAAGAAAGCTCTGGACGCCCTCGATAGATTTGAGATGGATCAGGCGCGCATCCGCGCGCTGGCAAAGCAAAACAAAGCAAAATCAAAGAGTCTTGGCGCCTTAGGCGGAACGGTCACCTCGATTGGTTTTGCCTCTGATTCCGCGCAAGCTAAACGTTTGGCTCGCAGCTATGAGGCCGATGCGGTGGCATATTCAATGCAGGCTCGTGCCGCCGTGGATATGGGCGATGAAGAAGCCGCGCGGAGCTATGAAGCCAAGGCTCGCCAGGCCGTGAGCGACGCCAACAAGATGTATGCCAAGGCCGCTGAGTTGGGCCGACAGGAAGCCGAGAAGCGCAAGGAAATAATCGAACGAGAAGGCCGGGAACGAATCGAGCAGCGCAAGGCGATGGAAAAAGCTCGCGAAGCTGCCGCCGAAGCGAAGCGCAAGCGTCTGGAAATCGCGCAAAAGAAAGTCTCAGAAGGCTGGACGCACCTAAACGAAGCCGAAAAAGCTGCCCAAAAACGCAAGAAAGCCGAAGCTGAGATGTGGGCTAAGCGCATCGAAGAAAGCCAGTTCTGGATTTATCAGATGCACCTGGTCCAGATGGGTGAACATCCTGATCAAGCCATCGCTCAGGCTCAGATTCAAGCGTTCCGAGATGCGTCGACCTCTGTCACCGAGGTAGCTCCGGACTATACCCCGACGTCTGCTCCCGCCGAGCCCGTGGCGGCTTAGGTTCCCGCGTTATTTTCCACCACCGCACCAGGGTTGGGGGCGAGTCTTTCGGTTTCGGTATCGTTTTGAAGTACGTCCCGGTAATTCAGGAGAGAGCCCGTTCCCGCTTTGACCAGGTGGTTTGGCTGCGTACTGCCCCAACAGCCCAGCAAATCAGGAATATTAGGAAAGAAATCGTGGTGATATAGGGCGAAATCGGCAATCCGGGTCCGAGCGAGAGCAGAATACCGCCCTCGGCGGCTATGAGCGCGAACAGCACCGCCCAGGCGTGCTGGCGTAAGGGATTGGCAGAAATGCGAGCGGCCGCCGCTCCCGGAGTAATCAGTAACGACAAAACCAGCAGCGCTCCCACCATCTGCACAGCCAGCGCCACAACCAAACCGAGGATAAGCATGAACCATAGGTTCATCACTCGTGGGGAGACCCCTTTCGACAGCGCCACTACCGGATCGACCGCAGCGTAATACAGTCGACGCCCAAACAGGGCTATAGCAGCCAACACCATCGCTCCGACCACGGCAAACACGGCCAGTTGGTTCTCATCAACAGAGACAATCTGACCCGTCAACAGGCCGAATTTGTTGGCGGAACGCCCTTTGTAAAGCGCCAGGAACAGCACCCCGATACCCAACCCAAACGGTAACAGCACGCCGATGAGAGCATTTGTACCCCAGCGCCGAGTGTAGGTCGCGGACATCAATAGCGCCGCCGCGATTGATCCCGCGATGGCTCCGCCGGTGACGCTGACTCCGAGAAACAATGCCACCGATGCTCCTGCAAAAGACAGTTCGGACGTTCCGTGAACCGCAAAAGCTGCGTCCCGCAGCTGCACCAACGGGCTTAGAATCCCTGAAACGACAGCCAGAATTGCCGCGGCGACCAGTGATTCCCGGACCAGCGGTACCAGTTGCCAAAAATCCTGGAAATTGATGATTGCCTCCATTAGTGGCCCGCCTCCTTGGGGTTGTGCGGTGACTCGGCTGATTCAAAATGGCTGGCGTGATGGTGTCCGTGCAGGGCTTCCTCCACAAAGCTGGATTCGGTCCCGTTCTGGGCTCCCACCACGAAATACGTTCCTCCCAGGTTCACGACACGGACTTCCTCACCATATAAAGCGGACAATGTTTCGCTGGACATGACCTCTGACACCGAACCCACCGCGGCTCGTCCGAGGGCGATATACACCACGGTGTCCAGCAGTTTATCCACGGGGTTTAGCTCATGAGTCACCAGCAGGATGGCGGTGCCCTGCGCCGCTAGATTGCCAAAAATCTTAACAATATCGGTTTGGTGCTTGAGGTCGAGGGACGCCAACGGTTCGTCAACCAGCAGTAAATCGGGACGTTGCACAATGGCCGCGGCGATACGTAAACGCTGCAGCTCTCCCCCGGACAGTCCGCTAATCGGCGTATCCGCGTAACTCTGCGCTCCCACTAGGGCTATTGCGCGTTCGACCTTTTCGCGTGCCCCGGGAGAAGTCCAAAAACCCAGTTTCGCTCCGTCAAGCCCCAGGTAGACTACGTCTCGTCCGCGAATCTGCACAGATTTCGGGAAACGTCCGTGTTGCGGAAGGTAAGAGATTTTTGCTGAGCCCTGCCGAAAAATGGTTCCCGCGGCGGGTTTCACGTCACCGAGTACCGACTTTAACAGGGTCGTTTTTCCGGCTCCGTTTTGTCCCAGGATTCCCACGACTTGTCCCGGTTCGACCCGCAGGTTCAAGCCGGAAAATACCTGTCGTGTCCCATATTTTAATGCCAGGTCCCGCATCTCCAACAGCGGTTCTTCGCTCATCTGATTCCTTCCCCAGTCGCCCGGTTAACTTCCTGGTTCCATCTACCTTAACGGATTTCGTCCGGGCTCCAGGAGCTGCGCTCTATTCTGAAGCCCGGACTCTTATATACCTTATTTCTGTATTATTTCAAAGCCTTATCTATCTGGTCTAAGGCAGTGCCAATCCAGCTGACATAGTCGCTGGCCCCCGCCAAGGTCTCGGTCAGCGTCACCACCGGAATGCCTTTAGTCTCAGCGGCATCCTGCAGTGCCTGGGACACCGGGTCTTGGGTCTGCGAGTTAACCAGCAGCACATCAACTCTCCCCTCCGTAATCAGAGCCTTGGTGTCAGCCTGCGTCTTTACGCTGGGCCCGGATTCCGTTTCGGACTGTTCCACGTATTCTTCGGGAGTCAGGTCATGGATACCGGCGTCCTCCAACATGTAGTTCGCCAAAGGTTCGGTCGCCAGGGAATGCTTTTCGCCCCGCGCCTTAATGCTCTCTGCCTGCGATTCCAATTCATCCAACTTGCCTTGGAATGCCTTTGCAGCATCCTGGTAAGCCGCAGCATTATCGCCGTCAGTCTGGCTCATCGTATTAGCAACTGCCTTGGCGACTTCGCTGACCGCGTGCAAATCGTAGAACACGTGCTCATTGACGGAGCAATGGTGATGATGGTGCCCCTCATGTTCCTGCTCATCTTCATGCGCATCCTCATGTTCCTGCGCATCCTCATGTTCATGGCCGTCCTCGTGGTCGTGACCTTCCGCATCGCCACAGTCAATACCAGCCAACTCCACCGCATTGAGCACAGTCGGTTTGTTGTCCGCTGACTTAGCCAACTGCAGTGCCCAATCGTCGTAACCTCCACCGTTCACTATTACCACGGAGGCTTGGTTCACCAGCTTCTTATCTTTCACGCTGGCTTCATAAGAATGCGGATCCAGGTTCGGCTGGTCGATGGACGTAATCACGTCTGCCTTGTCCCCCACCACGGCTTTTGCCACGGAAGCCCATACGTCAGTGGAGGCGTACACCGTGGGTTTGTCCGCAGCAGCGTCCCCCGCCGCGTCTTTCTTTTGGGCCTCGTTTGCGGTGGAGCAGGCAGTCATACTCACGGCTAGTGCGGCGGCGCCGAACAAGGCACCAACAGTCTTCAACTTCATATTGTCCTTTCCTCTCAGGGTTTAGAGTTTTTGTCCTTATTGCGAATCGTTCTCATTATCACTCAACTGGAAAATGCTGTCAAAACGAGACACAATGTTAGGCTAGGAGCGCGAAAACGGGAGGGCAACTACCAATGATCACAGGTAAATCGACACCCCAAAGCCCCGCTCGGCAGCGCAAAACGCGACAATTAGAAGCGGTACTTTCCGCGGTCAGAGGAATGACTGATTTTCAATCAGCCTCTGACATCTTTACAAAACTCCAGCTAAACGGCACCCGCGTAGGATTGGCGACTGTTTACCGCAATCTCACGGCGCTGGCGGAACACGGCATCTTGGACACGGTCAAGTCCGCCGATGGCACTACCCTGTATCGAGAGTGCGAGAGTTCCGAACACCATCACCACCTGGTGTGTCGGAGTTGCGGAAAGACCGAAGAATTCCATCTGAAAGGGTTGGAGGAGACCCTGAACGAAATGGGCCGAGAAATGGGGTTTTCCGCTTTACACCACACGGTGGAGCTGACAGGGTTATGCTCAAAGTGCTCCGCGAAAAAATAATACCCTTTGCTATATATTAATTTACTGCAAAATCTGGCCTTTGAGCAGCCCGATTAACCTATCCAGCACCCGTGCGTCTTGACGCAAACCGTTGTGTTCATATTCACTGGTAACCCACAGACGACAATCTTTTAAGATGCCAGCGGTTTCGGTCGAGAACTTCAAAGGCACGTAGGCATCTTCATAGTAGGCCGCCGCCGCAACCGGTACGTCTGCACTGGCCAGGCGTTCAGTCGAATAGAGTTGCGTCCATTCATAATTGGCCAGTATGTCGGCAGCTTCACGCAAAGGCCGCAATTCAGATGATTCCTCAAACAGGTCACGAGGCAGATGCTCCCCTGCTAACAGCGTCCCGTCACGTTTCACTTCCCTGGGCATAGTACGGCTAGCCGCCCAGCGTGTTGCCACTCCGTCCGCGTAACAAGACTCGTGCAGAATGGCATAGAGCGGATTGCGCCCCTCAAATGGCAGCATCGCGGCTAAATCATGACGAAAAGCTGGCGAGAACGGATCATTCTCCAGCAGTTCATGCAACTTCATGCCCCCGCCTTGTGCACCCAAGACAATCCCTACGGTACGCCAACGATCCGCACCGACCTTGTCGCCGTTGGGCGTAATAATCTTCCCCTCCCGAGCCAGGTTATAAATCTGGCGCACCCGGTCCCGATCCTCGGGGAACTGGCGATAATAGGTTTCGGATTTATCCATCATGATCTGCCAAGTTTCGGCATAAACATCTTCAATAGGATGCCCCACGGCCGTCAGTCCGCCGGTCAGAATAGCCCCGGACAACCCTTCGGGGTGGGAGCTGAGATAGCGCACGGAAGTGAAACCCCCGAAAGACTGCCCCAGCAGCGTCCAGCGTTTCCCGCCCAGGTAAGCGCGCAGCGCTTCAGCATCTCGAACAATCTCATCGGCACGCAAGTGCGTCAGGTATCCTGCCTGTTCAGATGGTGTTAGCCCCGCCAGAGGGCCGAAATCCGGATCCGCCGAAACCGGGGTGGATCGCCCGGTACCGCGCTGATCGAGCATAACGACCTGATAGTCCTCAAGGGCGCGGGGCAGCCACGTCGGCTGCGGCGAGGGGTACAACGCGGGTCGGGCCGCCTCATGTCCGGGTCCGCCTTGCAGGAATAGCAGGTAGGGTCGCTCTTCCCCGTCCTTACCGGTGACGACTCGTGCGAATATTTCTATCATTCCCGCGGCTGGATTGAGGTGGTCCAGCGGCACTTGCAAAGTAATCTCACGTAGTTTCAGTCCCGGCAACAGTTTCACTTCATCACTCATGTGTTTCAGCTTAATGCCACCTGCCGGGCTTGGCCTTAGACTTGAGGACATGTTTTGCGAATACTTTGACGCGCGGGTCTGCCGGTCGTGTCCCCTCATGGGGGTGCCCTACAGCCAGCAGGTGCGGGACAAGGAACGGGCCTCACGCAGAGCATTGGCCTCTCTGGACCGTGACTCCTCACGGCGAAATCCCGCTCAGCCACCCGCTGCGAAGTCGCATTTCGAGTGGCTGCCAACCTACCGCAGTCCCCAGAAAGAATTTCGCAATAAGGCAAAAATGGTGGTGTCGGGATCCAAGAAGTCGATTGTGCTCGGACTGGCCCCAACTAAGAATCATCCCGCTGGCGTTGATTTACAGTCTTGTCCGCTGTACGTACCGGCAATTCACGCCGCTTTCGCGCCTATCCGGGCTTGGCTACAGCGTCTCGGAGCTCGCCCCTATAACATCGCCACCGCTAAGGGCGAAGTGAAATATGTGCTGGTCAGCGCCAACCCCGCAGGCGAGTTGATGGTGCGTCTGGTGCTGCGTTCGAAAGCTGCCCTACATCGGATTGAAAATACGTGGTCCGAACTTCAGGCCGAGTTGCCCCACCTGCGGGTGTTTTCGGTAAACATTCAGCCCGAACACACCACCGTCATTGAAGGCCGGGAGGAAATCATCCTTTCCGAAGAAAAATATATACAGATGCCCGGTATCGGCACGGATTTATGGCTGGCGCCGGGGGCGTTTTTCCAGACGAATACCGCCGCATCTCAGGCTATGTATACGCAAGCTGCCGCTTGGGCACGCGAACTCCAGCCGGAAACCGCTTGGGATTTGTATTGCGGAGTGGGCGGATTTGCCTTTGCACTGAGTTCCGCCGGGGTTGCGCAGGTGACGGGCGTGGAAGTCGTGGGGCCGGCCATTGATGGCGCGAAGAAGGCAGTAGCCGAAATGGCGGGTGCGGCTGCGGCTAGCCCGGTGGGGCAAGGCGTTGAGCACACCTTTGAGAGCTCCCGCGGTGACATTGTGCCTAGGCCGCATTTCATCACTGCCGACGCGACTAAGTGGGCAACCAATCAAAAACTTGTACCGCCAGATTTGGTGGTGGTAAACCCACCGCGGCGCGGACTCGGGCCTGAATTGTCCTCCTGGCTGGAACACTCCGGAATCCCCCACCTCATCTATTCCTCCTGTTTCCAGGAAACCCTGGTGGAGGACCTGCGCCGAATGCGTTCCTACCAGATTACCGCAGCCAAGCTGGTAGACATGTTCCCACATACCTCACATGTGGAGACGGTCTGTTTGATGTCAAGAGTGCAGGACTAAAAGCACCCAAATAGCCTTGAAATCAAGGGATTCCGAAGACCTGCCCGAACATAAAAACGAAATGTATTGAAGCCGGAATCACCCAGGCAAAACTTGCAAAGGAATTTGAAACGTCCGCTCCCTATGTAAACCGAGTAATACGCAGCAAGGAAACCATAGTCAATAATACGCTTGTTAAGATGATGGAAGCGCTGGGGTATGATATAGAACTTCAGTATGTGAAGCGGGAGGAAGAGGGATGGATGTAAAAGCTTTTTGGCGGGATGTGCTTTCCCAGAACGGAGAAGCCCTGCAAGCTTATTTTTGCAAGGATGCCGTCATCCGTTGGCATTGCACAAACGAGAAATTTAGTGTTCAGGAGTATATCAAAGTCAACTGTGATTATCCGGGCGAATGGGATGGAGAAATAGAGCGTATTGAAAAAGCCGGAGAAACATTTATCACAGCTGTGCGCGTTTTCCCAAAAGATAAGAGCGCGTCATTCCATGCCGTCAGCTTTATAAAATTCAAAGATAATTTGATCTCGGAACTTGATGAATATTGGGCGGATGATGGTGAAGTGCCTGAGTGGAGATTGAACATGAAGATCGGAGCAGCAATTAGATAAACTAGAATTTACCGGAGGAAAAGATAAAGTGACACCACATGAAATCTGGGAAGAATACTGTGAAAAATATGATATAGATAAAAGCATATCGTATGAAGCATGGCAGTTTGGCGATAAAGCAGATGAACTGGCAGAATTAGTCTGTATGGGGATAAAGACTGCAACCTGCTCACAGGCGGCAGTATATGAATTCGAACCGGATGAGCCGGAGCCCAAGGTGGATGATATCAGTATCATCCTGAATTCAGCGGATGAAGCAGTTTGCATTATAAGAAATATTAAGGTATACACAGCACCATTCTGTGACATAACAGCAGAACATGCCTTCAAAGAAGGCGAGGGCGACAGATCCTTATCTTATTGGAGACAGGTTCATAAAGATTTCTTCAGAAAAGAAGCTGAAGAATACGGAATAAGTTTTCATGAAAACAGCAATGTGATCTGCGAGGAATTTGAAGTGCTTTACCGTGCTTAAATTTCAGTTTGCAGTAGGTTTAGACACTTATCCTCCAACGACATCCCCTTTGCCAACTTCCATCGTGCAATGAGCGTGCAGACCTATTTCTTGATGTAGGGTTATCATCAGAGTAGTCTTAATACATGTTGAAACTTTGGTTTTGTTGTCCAGAAATTAGCCACCTAGTTCCCGGCTGACCGCTGGGCGTGATTACCCCTGAACTACTAGCATAGAAGCCGTGGTGTCCTCGGATCCGGAGCAACAAAACAATCCTCGCTGGTCGCGGACTATTTCGCGCGGAGCGTTCACGTTTATTGTCCTGATGGGTATCGTGTCCATGTTCTCGGATATGACTCACGAGGGCGCTCGCTCGGTTTTGGGTGAGTATCTGAACCTGACCGGGGCATCGGCGGCAGCTATTGGTTTTGTCTCCGGTTTCGGGGAACTGTGCGGCTACTCGTTGCGCCTGCTCTCAGGCTTTTGGGCAGACAAAACCAAGCACTACTGGGGCTTGATTATTTTCGGCTACACCATCCAGGTGTTGGCCATTCCTGCTCTCGCGCTCGTCCCCGACAATGGCTGGATTTTTGCCTGCAGCCTGGTGGTTTTGGAACGCGTAGGCAAAGCCATTAAGAAGCCCGCGAAAAACACCCTGGTCAGCTTCGCAGCGGACGAAATCGGTACTGGTAAAGGCTTCGCGCTGCAGGAATTCCTCGACCAACTCGGCGCATTCCTGGGTCCCCTGCTGCTGTTCCTCGTTGGTCTGATTATCGGCACGCAAGACCTGTTCGGGACTTACCGCCTCGGCTTTTTCACCTTGGGTATCCCTGCGCTCATCACCATCGTGCTCACCGTGTTAGCCTGGCACTTCTATCCACACCCCGAAAATTTTGACCAACCCGCCACCTCACCGGAAAACACCCACGCCCCGACTGACCCACCCCGAGAACCTTGTGCGCCCGACCCGACCGGCGACACTCCCACCAGCGATGCCCTCACGAACGACGCCCCCACAAGCACGTTACCCTCCGTTTCCGCGGCCACCCCCGGTTTTCGTTTCAACCGAGCTTTTGCCCTCTATATGGCCGCTATCTGCTTGTTCGCTTTCGGTTTTGCGGACTTCACGCTGATTACTCTGCATGCCGCAAAAACTGCAGCATTCCCGAAATCGGCATTGGCGCTGCTCTACGCGGGGGCAATGGCGGCCGATGCCATAGCCGCGCTCATTTTTGGAACCTGGTTCGACCGTATTGGCTTGCGGGCACTCATTGTCTCAACCCTCCTGACGGCACCGTTTTCAGCATTCGTATTCTTAAGCGGCAATCCTTGGTTCATCAGCTTTGGCATCGTTCTGTGGGGGCTGGGGATGGGCGCCCAAGAAAGCATCATGAAAGCCGCAGTAGCCAAAATTATGCCCAAGGATTGGCGCGCCACCGGGTTCGGCATTTTTGAAACCGGCTTCGGAATCGCCTGGTTCCTCGGATCTTGGCTGATAGGAGCACTCTATGACCTCAATATCCCCGCGATGGTTGCGGTTTCCATCATTTCGCAGCTCACGTCCGTGGGATTCTACCTCCTGACCCTGAAAAATTTGCCAACTTTGCCCCCGAAATAAACGAAATCGCCCTGTAATCAAGTGTTTTAACGTTAGGATTAACGAGTGAATATTTCGGATCTGACTCCTGCAACGCAAGGACCACGTCGGTGGCCGCGTTCCTGGTCACCCGGCATTTTTCACGCCAAGAAGGAAACGATTGAACCGCTGGAAGTCCCCAAAACTAGGTGGAAATTTGCCCTCCTGCTCACCCAAGTCGGGATTTATGCCTGTTTTTTCGCCCCCATTCAACTCCTCATCGGCCTGCAAGCCTCGATGATTGCTCACGACCACAAAGAGATTGTTCTCTCTGTGGTCACCGGCTGCGGCGCACTCATGGCGATGATTGCCACGCCTATTTTTGGAGCTTTGTCCGACCGGACTTACTCAAAATACGGACGCCGGGCGCCTTGGGTCTTGGGAGGGGTTTTATGTGGAGTTTTCGCGCTCGCGGGGTTAACTCTGTCGTGGTCCCCCGCGGCTTTGGCAGGAACATGGGTTTTGACCCAGGGGGCATTAAACGCCGCATTTATCGCCACCAACGCCATTCCGAACGATTCAGTCAGGGTTGAGTACCGCGGCGAAATGGGCGGCTGGTTGGGAGCCGGACAAAACTTGGGTGCTTTGTTAGGGGTTGGCTTGGCGACCCTCTGTACGAACGTAATCGACGACTACATGGGTATCGTGGTAGCTTATGTCGCTCTAGCGTTGCTGCTGACCATCTGTGTGGCCCCCTACTTGTGGAACTCCAATGACCGTTTCCTCGGCGCCCGCCGAGAACCCATCACCATCAAAAGGTTTTTCCAGCGATTCTGGATTCCGCCGCGCAAATACCCGGATTTCCTCTGGACTTGGCTTTCCCGCTTCTTGATGTTTACGCCTTTCATGACGATAGCGCTTTACCTGTTGTACTACCTCGAAGATGTGCTGCATTACCGAAATCCAACCACCGGCGTGCTGATTTTGTCCACGATTTACGCGGTGCTGACCATGGTTTGTGCCTTCATCATCGGTTTCGTCGCCGATTATCTGATGAAGTACCGCCAGCTAATCTTTATTTCCTCGGTCATCATGGCGATTGGTAGTCTCATCCTCGCGTTCTTGCAGACTTGGACCTGGACGATTTTCGCGGCGGTCTTTATTGGGATTGGCCACGGTATTTTCATCGCGGTGAGCTTTGCAATCACCACCCGAGTCCTTCCTCCCACCGACGATTCCGGCCGTGACCTCGGTGTTTTCAACATCTCTGCGACCGTCCCGCAGGTGGTAGCCCCCATCTTTGGGGTTCCGGTCATTACCCTCATAGCCAGCTATTCCGTGGGTTACACGGTCCTGTTTAGCGCTATGGCCGTAATGTTCCTCATCGGCGGGGTGATGATTTTCAAGGTGAAATCCGTAGAGTAATCGGTCTCGTTTTTCGGGCGGCCCCGCCGCCAGAATGGAGGAAAAATGACGCAGTCACAAGCTATAGTGGACAGTTTTGGGGTTCCGTTGCTTCCCCTCGGAGTCGGGAACGATGAGTCAGGCTCTCCGGTGGCGAAAATTCCACAGCTGGGTTTCGGCACTTATAAAATTGCTCCCGAAAATGCCCAAGAAATCGTGGAAAACGCTGTGGAAGTGGGGTATCGGCACATTGATACCGCCCAAATGTATGGCAACGAAGCGGAAGTTGGCGCGGCCCTGCAGGCAACGGGAATCGCGCGCAGCGAGTTCTTCTTAACCACTAAACTGAACAATCCCCATCACGAGCCCGATGTCGCCCGCCGTACTTTCGCCGAATCCCTGCAGCGTCTGCAAACTGATTACGTGGATTTGTTCCTCATTCACTGGCCGATGCCCGAGGCTTACAGCGGGGACTACCCCGGTTTGTGGCGGGTGTTGCAGGAGTTCGTGGCTGATGGGCGAGCCCGTCACGTGGGGGTGTCGAACTTTGAAGTCTCGCATCTGCAGCGACTGCAATCTGAGACGGGGATTTTTCCGCAGGTCAACCAGGTTGAAGTGCACCCGTGGTTTGCCAATAACGCGGTGCGGGAATTCACCAAAGCGCATGGCGGGGTGATTGAGGCTTGGTCTCCCCTGGCGCGAGGCCGGTTCTTTGACACCCCGGTTTTGATTGAGACCGCCAAACGCCTGGGGCGGACCCCGGCTCAAGTCGTGTTGCGTTGGGCTTTGGAGCGAGGCGACGTGGTCATCCCAAAGTCGAATCATGTTGAGCGGATGCGGGAAAACTTTGCCGTGCTAGAGTTTGCACTAGATGCACCCGCGCGAGCAGCTCTCGATAATTTAGATCGGGGCGAGGCGGGCCGCACTGGATCGCACCCCGACCACGTAAACGGCACGAAATAAACGCTTCCTGGGATTTTGACTGGATTCACCAGCGTGTTGCGGTCATCAATCCCGCGTCTCGCGGTACTTGTGAATCTGGCCTTCACCGGTAACGCCATCGATAGCGTAAACCGAGAGCCAGCCGTCCTTTTCCACCCCAGATTCGAGGTCGATAACCCCGGGGTTCACAAAGTTTTCCCGACTTTCGTTGCGATGCCCGTGCAGTTGGACGATTTCATGGTCCCCCATTTCGGGGAAGTTCTTAAACTCATAGCGCCGCCGGTAGGTGTTGGCGCGTGTCCCGACCCCGAAAATAAAGTAATCATCAGGTAAATCGCAGTAGCCGGTGCGGCGAATTTCTCTGATGGTTTCGGGATATACCCCTCCGTGGGATACAAAAAATTCGCGTATTCCCTGGCGTTTGTCGGACCCAGTGTTCACGCCCGCGGCGTCGGAAGCCGCTGGTGTGGCTGGCGTCCCTCCGACGCGGAAGTCATAGAACGGCACGGTGGAACGATACCAGTCTTCGAGTTGTTGGCGGGTTGCGCCAGCTGTCAGTAATTGTTTGACTGATTCTTCGGTGGCGCTCTTGGTGCCTCGTCCTTTCAAGGCGTTCAAAAGGGATTTCTCGTGGTTTCCGGTGATGACCACATTGTCTACGGAGCGCAGGATTTTCCAGACTTTTCCGGCATCAGGACCGCGGTCAAACAGGTCGCCCACGAAAATCCACTTGGCGTCCGGAGTGCCCAGTTCCGCCACGGCCTGTTCTAAGGCGTCTCCGCAGGATTGCACATCACCCACCACTCGTACCGGGCGATTACCCAGGTCAACCTGGCAAGTTTTAAAACAATCCAGCATCTGCGCCGGGGTGATGGTCTGGGGCGGGGGAACCGAGTCGAAACGATTCAAAAAAGCCTCAATGTCGGGAATCCGGTCTCCCCCGCGCTTGAGGTTGCGGGACAGCAATTCCTCGCGGCTGACCTGGGTGAAGTCCACCGCTAACACGTCGTAGCCGTGCGAATCCGCCAGTGCTTCCCACTGTGAACGTGAGCGAGGCGAAGCATTGACAGCATCAATAATGACCGGAGAGCCCAGGAACATCAGATTATCGGCTTGCTCCTGGACGATACGGCGGGTTAAACGCTGCAGATGTTCCCCAGCGATTAACACATTTTCCCCATCGAGAGAGGGGATATAGCGGGAAAACATCCGGCGCACTTCATCAGCATTGACGGAAAATTCTTGGAGCTTATGATCCTGCACAAACGTCGTTTTGCCGGCCCCCTGTGGGCCGTAAAGTATAAAAAGTTTGCGCATCTCTCCGCCACTTTCGCGTGTTTACGCCTCGTTCTCTCGGGATTTTAGACAGAATGCCGGAATTCCTCTGACCCCGGCCTCCACCTAGATGAGGCTCCTCTTACCTTTATTTCTATCAGATTCTCAGCATTTTTTACAAACTTTTAACTTACCCAGGTTGAGATTTATATTGCTCTTGCTTTAATTTGAAATTTTCTTTAGCTTTTTATTTCTGTTGTTCCTCACGACTGTTTGCGCCAAGCTACACATTCTCGCTGATAAACCCGCTTGAAACCACGCGAATTCAGTCGTTACTCACCAGCCCGGGGGCAAAAGAGCGGATACCTAGCTCTCTTGCGGCGTTAGACATCCTCTCGTCGTAAGTCAGCAATCCCTCTAGGCCGTCCCCCAACACCAGAGCGGTTGCCAGGTGAATAGCATCGAGACTGCGCACATTGCTGGGTTCCAACAGGCCTGCGGCATTACATATTGCGGGACTGATGGCAATCAAGGAAATTGCGGAGATGATGGATCGGGCTTGTAATCTGGCATTTTCACCGAGCTTGCCCGCCACCCGCATCAATTCCACTCTCACTAAATCTGAACAGTACACTTGCGAATCATGTTCCAGCATCCACACGTTAAAAGCATCGCTTTCGGGTTCTTTGTGTAGGGCTTTAGCCAGCCCGGAGGTGTCCACGTAGTAGGCCATCAATATCGCTCCGATTCGCGCATTTGTCGCAAAATATCGGTCGGGGCTGGTGCTGTTTCACTCGATTCAGGCACTGCGGGTACATCCTGCCAAGAACGCAGCGCCGGACGTACCAATCCGGCGTCTTTCATCTGTTCGAGGGGGCTAGTTTGCAAAGCCACGATTTTGGCAATGGGACGTCGTCGATCCGTAACCACGACGCTTTCTCCGTCCTGGACCTGTTTCAGGACTTGAGACGCATTTTGTCCAAGTTCGCGCAATCCTACCGTCACCATGTTCTACATGATAGAACATTCTCCGAATCATCGCAATAGTGCTGACGCGGTTAGTTTACATACGCGGTAACAGAAGCAACGCGAATTGATACCTTGCAGACAGACTCAGTACGGCAGCACTACAGAGGGCTCAGCGTCGAGGGACTAAGAAGCGTGAAACTAAAGCAGTAACTTCATCGGAATAAAACCCGCATTCCGCGCACAGGCAGCATGTAATTATCTGAACTGTTACACATAGTTAAACAAGTAATATCCAAATCTCTAATATATTTATCAGCTATTTCTTTATATTCCGGAGGTGATTTTGGGTTGAAATTATTATCTTGAAATGTCATCTCATCAAAGGTATCGTCGGACGATATATACTCCAAACTGAAGACATTGTGATAGTTGGTGATTTTCATATGAATATCGCCTTTTTCGCGGGAAACATACCCATCTGATATATACCTGTAATCCGTGATTAATGTTACAAAGTAAATGTTACTTAGATAGCGCCGACATGATACCTTTATCGAGGAATCTAGCGAGTCAAACTTAGTGTCAAAATAGCTCTTTTGGCGATTAAAAACAGCCTTTCGGGCTAGCAGCTTACTGCTCGTTTCTGCGGAGACTGAATCAAACTGTTTCATTATTACGTCAGAATTGTAAAATGAATATAGATAGTTATCTGCTACTATCTTACCCACAATTTCAATGCGCAATTCGGTAGGCCTGCTAGACGGAGTTGAGCCCTGAATATACGATTCTGGCGAAGCAAGCATAGATAGGCTACATACCCCAGCCAGCAGAACCGTAATTATCCGCCACATGATAATATTTTATCATGTGCAACGCCATGTGGTATAGGTGCGATTAATCTCTATACCCCCGCAGCCTATCGCTGCCCGTTGGGCTACTCATTCTAAGGCCAGATGTACTAGCTGTGCTTTGAAACCGTGACATCTAGCTGTGCCCCCTCAATCTCACGGATTTCCACTCCTAGTGACAGCGTTTCCGTAGCAATCAACTCACGGTGGTTCTGCACCCAAGCCACACAATCTGCCGGCACTCCCAGCGTCAGGTCAATCCGGTCAGCCACATCCAGACCCGCGTTCTTGCGAGCGTCTTGCACCGCGCGAATCGCATCGCGGGCGTAGCCCTCCGCTTCCAGCTCCTCGGTAACTTCCGTGTCCAGCACCACAAAAGTGCCGCTATCCAGCACATCGGCAACGGTTCCCGGCTCGGCTGCAACCTTTGTCACCAGCCCGAACTGTTCACCCGTGAGGCGCACCGGCTCTCCACCGAGTTCCACCCCGTCGAACACCACAGCGTCACCGTCCAAGCGCCACTGACCGGTCTTTTGCGCCTGGAACAACCCAGAAGTGAGTTTGCGCACCTCGGGGGCAAAAGCCTTGGGGTTGAGCGTCAGTTCCTGGCTCGATTGCAATCCGGACTCGGTAACGCTGAGCACCTCCACGGACTTGACGTTGACCTCGGAGGCAATGAGCGCTGTGTAGTCACGCATGGCCTCCGGATTCGCCGCGACCACCTGGAGGCGGCTCAGCGGCAAACGCACCCGCAGGTTAGCGCCCTTGCGCAAGGCGTGGGCGCAGGACACCACGTCGCGCACCTCGTTCATAGCGTCCACGAGCGCGCCATCGTACACAGCATCGTCCCAGTCCGGGTAGTCCATCAGGTGTACGGAACGTCCACCGGTCAGCCCCCGCCAGATTTCTTCTGAAATCAAAGGCAGCAGCGGAGCCATCGCCCGCATCAGCGCCTCTAGCACGGTGTAGAGCACGTCAAAGGCAGCCGGGTCCTCGTCCCAAAAACGCTGGCGGGAAATGCGAATGTACCAGTTGTTCAACACCTCGGTGAACTGGCGGACGTGTTCGCAAGCCTCCGGAATGTGGAAGGTATCCAACTCCGTACGCAAATCGTGGAACAGCTGGCGCGCGGCGGACAGCAGATAACGGTCCATCATCGGCAGCGCGTTGACGCTCGCGGCATCATCCACGTCCACGGGCTTTGCCTCGTAGCCCGCGCCCTGCTGACAGGTGCCGGCATAGAGGGTAAAGAAATAGTAGGCGTTCCACACCGGCAGAATCGTTTGCCGCACCGTGTCGCGAATACCCTTATCGGTCACAATCAGGTTGCCCCCGCTGACCACTGGAGAACTCATCAGGAACCAACGCATCGCGTCCGCACCGTACTTGTCGAAAACCTCGTTAACATCCGGGTAGTTGCGCAGAGATTTACTCATCTTGCGCCCGTCATCACCCAGGACGATACCGTGCGAGATACAGTTCAAAAACGCCGGCCGGTCAAACAGCGCGGTCGCCAAAACGTGCAAGGTATAGAACCAGCCACGGGTCTGACCGATGTACTCCACGATGAAGTCACCGGGGTAATGCGTCTCGAACCATTCCCGGTTTTCAAAGGGATAGTGGACCTGGGCGTAAGGCATGGAGCCGGATTCGAACCAGCAGTCCAATACTTCCGGGACGCGGCGCATCGTGGACTTTCCGCTGGGATCATCTGGATTCGGGCGGGTCAACTCATCGATGAAAGGACGGTGGAGGTTATCAATCTTGACCCCAAAATCCCGTTCCAGTTCCGCAAAAGAACCGTAGACGTCAATGCGCGGATAAGCGGGATTATCCGACTTCCATACTGGAATCGGGGAACCCCAGAAACGGTTGCGCGAAATCGACCAGTCGCGCGCCCCGGCCAGCCAGTTGCCAAAGATACCGTTCTTGGTATGTTCCGGCGTCCAGGTGATTTGCTGATTCAACTCCACCATGCGGTCGCGGAACTCAGTAACGCGCACGAACCACGAGGACACTGCCTTGTAGATGAGCGGTTGGCGGCAACGCCAGCAGTGCGGGTAGGAGTGCTCGTAAGAGGCGACCTTCACCAGGCAGGGACGCTGGCGCGCCTCACGGGTCGCCACCGGGCCGGTTTCGTCGCGCAGGTCGGCGATGATGTAGCGGTTTGCCTCAAAAACGTTCTTTCCCGCGTAATCTGGGACTTCCGCGGTGATGACTCCGTTTCCGTCTACCGGCATGACCACTCCGATTTGGTGGGTAGCGCAAACGTTCATGTCGTCCTCGCCAAAGGCCGGGGCGAGGTGCACCAGTCCGGTGCCGTCCTCGGTGGACACGAAGTCGGCGCCGATGATAGTCCATGCTTTCGACCCCGGTCCCACGTGTCCGGGCTGGTCTGCCGTACCATCGGCGATGGCGGCGGCTTTGGCATCTTCAAAGTAATCAAAAATGGGATAGTACTCCAGGCCAACCAGTTCAGAGCCTTTGAAAGGTGCGGAAACAGCCGGGTTTTCCCCAAGTTCTTTTTCATAAGCCGCCAAGCGAGCCTGGGCCAGGATGACGGTTTGTCCCTGCAGCTCCCCCTGGGTCGGCGTGACGCGCACGTAGTCGATGTCCTCCCCGACGGCGACCGCTAGGTTGCTGGGCAGCGTCCACGGGGTTGTGGTCCAAATCAGCACCATCTCGTCGGTGTCGCGCAGGCGCATTCCTACTGTGACTGTTTGGTCGGTGCGGTTTTGGTAGATGTCGTCGTCCATCTTTAGTTCGTGGTTCGACAGGGGGGTACCGTCGTGCCAGCAGTACGGCAGCACCTTAAAGCCTTCGTAGATGAGCCCCTTGTCGTACAGGGTCTTAAACGCCCAAATGACCGATTCCATAAAGGTGGGGTCGAGGGTCTTGTAGTCGTTTTCAAAGTCGACCCATCGTGCTTGGCGCGTCACATATTCTTCCCACTCTTTGGTATATTTCAGCACCGACTCACGACAGGCCTGGTTAAAGGCCTCAATCCCCATTCCGCCCGGGCCTTCGATTTGTTCCTTGTCCTCGATGCCGAGAATGCGTTCCGCCTCCAGTTCGGCGGGCAAACCGTGAGTGTCCCACCCGAAGCGCCGCTCTACGCGGTGACCCCGCATGGTCTGGTAACGCCCCACGATGTCTTTTACATAGCCGGTCAAAAGGTGGCCATAGTGCGGCAAGCCGTTGGCAAAGGGCGGACCATCGTAGAACACGAACTCGTTGCTACCGTCCTGGCCGGCCTGACGGGCATCTACAGAAGCCTGGAAAGTATGATCCGCAGCCCAAAATGCCAGGGTTTCAGTTTCTTGGCTGGGAAAATTCGGGCTGGCGTCCAAGGAAGTATCCCGGTGTTTGGGGTAGAACCCGCGTTTTTTCTCGCTCATTGTCGTCCTTATCGCGAATCGTTCATTCACGAGGACGCCTGCGACATTCTGTCGGCGGGCGCGGTACCACCTCGCTTGCTCACGTGGTCCCGCAAAAGTCTGGGTGCCGACCAATCGGTGCGGCCAGACTATTGAGTTGGCCAAGTGAGCCGCTCAATATGGCTGTAACGGGCCTGCCCGTCGGAGTCTAGTGAGTCGCGTGCATGGCACGTAACCGTTCTTTCCGAAGCTCCCCGGCGATACCCGAACTCAACAGTCCAGACCGGTTCAACGCGGATTCCACTCTATCCAGTTTTTACTCTGGACTCAAACAAGGTGACTGGGCAATATGCGCTAGGTGATCACCTCATCCTTTCACTGCCCCCATCGCCATACCTTGCACAAAGTCCTTTTGCACTATCAGTGTCAGAATTATCACGGGTATCAACGTCACTAACGAAGTAGCCGACATTGGTCCCCATGCCAGCCCGCGATCGGTGATAAAACCAGCGATGACCACGGGCAAAGTTTTCAAGTTTTTAATGGTGAGAATTACTGCAAAGAGGAACTCGTTCCAGGTAGCGGTAAAGGTGAGGATTGCCGAGGCAATCAAACCCGGTTTCACGATTGGTAACACCACCCGAAAGAACCGGTTGAAAAAGTTTGCCCCATCCAGAATCGCCGACTCCTCAATCTCATAAGGGACTTGCTGGAAAAATCCCATCATCAACCAGATGACCAACGGCAGGTTGAAACTGATATTCATGATGATTAAACCAGTGAGGGTATCTATGAGGCGAAGTTGACGCATGACTAGATAAACAGGAATGGCGGTGGATATGGCGGGATACATTTTTTGCACCATAAACCACACTCCAAAGAAATGCCTGGTTTTCCTGCCTAAAGCTCCCCGTTGCAGGGCAAAAGCCGCCATTGAGCCTACGATTAAGGTCACGATGGTGGTAACGGTCGAAACCACCATTGAATTCACCAGGTTATCCCACAACTGGTTTTGCTGAAATACTTCAATGAAACTCTCGAAAGTAAAACGTGTGGGTAACAGGATTGGCGGATCCGCTAGGTAGTCCTGTTCCAATTTGAATGCTGATATCGCCAACCAATACAGCGGGAACAACACCCCCACCATACTGAAAATAATCAGAATCCATTTCGTTGGTCGCCCAGCAAAAACGCTGAGCACATAATCTGGAGTAGCTTGATTACGCTTCGATTTTTTACCATACGTTTTCCTCCTCCTTACGACGCAAGCGCAGGAAGAACAAAGTAACCAGAGTCATAGTCACCACAAATACGATAGCCAGGGCTGCCGCATAACCTGCGTCATAGTATTTCAAGCCTTGTTTATAGATAAAGTTCGGGAGCATTTCGGTAGCAGTGCCGGGTCCTCCGTTAGTCATCACATAAATCGTGTCAAAAACTTTAAAGGCATCCGTAAAGCGCATCATGACAATAATGACCAGAACCGGACGAATCAATGGCAAAACGATGTGCCAAAACACTTGCCTGGGTGTGGCGCCGTCGATTAGGGCGGCTTGAATCAAGTCCCCCGGCAGGGCTTTCAGACCAGCTACGGCAATGACCGTGACCCACGGAACCAATTGCCACACATTGACCATCACCACTGCGATTTTTGCGGTCAGGGGGTTAGCCAACCATTGGATCGTATCAACGCCGAAGAAGCTCAGGAAATAGTTGATAATTCCGGTTGAGGGATCCAGCATCATGCGCCAGAGGGTACCAATGGCTACCGGAGCCATAATCATGGGAATCATGAGGACGGTGATGGAAACTCGAGACCACCAGGTGTCTGAACATAACACCATCGCCACCATCAAACCAACGACGACCTCTATCGCCACCGAAACAAATGCAAATCCTATGGTATTTAGGGTACTGACTTGCAACAGGTCGTCACTGAGCATTTTTGCATAATTCGCCAATCCCACAAATTTCGGTTCTTGATTAGGCAAATTGAGCTTCAACTTATAGAAACTCAAATACAGTGAGTACGCGAGTGGAAACAAGGCGGTAATTGCTAGAAATATCAGTGCAGGGCTCAAAAATAGCCAGCTTGATATCCTGTCTGCCAAGCTATCTTTATGGTGCTTCATGAATTGAACAATCCTTTCCAAACTGCGCAGTTTTGGTCATAGAACTCTTGATAGCAACCTGAGAGGTTCAGTCATTACTCGGGGCGTGGCTTTCGACAGATTGTTCAGGGGGCAATCTCGCAAAGCCACGCCCACAGGCAATGGTGCGGTTAATGGTTCAGGTTCTTTATGCCTTCTTCGGGTGGATTATTCTCTAGGGCATCTTTCAAGGCTTTATCCAGCTGCTTCACTGCGTCTTCCAGTTTTGTCTGGTCTGATAGATAGGAACCGACAATAGTGTTCATCATTGAATCAGCTTCGACGGAAGCGGGGATGCGCCACCACATGTTTGCGGTGTCCAAAGCGGTACGAACAGGAGCCTGAGCTGCCATTTTTTCTTGTTCCCAAAATGCTTTTCGTGGAGAGAGAATGTTGAATTCGTCATAGAATTTGTTTTGCATTTCCGCACTGGTGTACATCTTTACCCATTCCCAAGCTAAGTCTTTTTTCTCAGAGGCTTGCGGAATAGCCACATCCCAGGCGGATAGCAAAGTAATTCCGGTTTTGCCTTTCGGGATTACATCCAGCGCCCATTTCCCGGCAATCTTTGATTTTTCTGGGTTATCTGCATTTTGGACAACGCCCAGGGACGGCCAGGTTTCGCATACGGCTGCTTTGCCGTCCAGGAAGGCTTTGATGGATTCGTCCACACCCCAGGACAGGTTTGCTGGATCCGAGTATTCCTTAAGTGCATAGAGGTGTTTTAAAGCTTCGCGGGTCTCGGGCGAGTCAATAGTGACGTTCCAATCTTTGTCTGCCCAATTACCCCCCATCGACCACAGCACGTAATCAAACACTCCGCCGAGCTGACCACTCTGTTCCGACACGGTAACACCATAGACTCCATTGGCGGGATCATTCACTTTTGCTAAGGCTGCGCGGTATTCTTCCCAGGTGTCGGGAATTCCCTCTGGCAACAAATCAGTGCGGTAGGCAAATGTTTGGGGAGTGGAGGCGTTGGGTATGCCGGTAATTGTGCCTTGCCAGTTCCCCGCGTTCGCCAAGACGTTATCAATCCAGACATCCATGTCATAGTTGTCTCTATCGATGTATTCTTGGAGGGGTTCCAGGAACGGGGCAAACTCACCGTCCCACTGGCTGGCAACATCTATAACATCATATGACCCGGTACCAGAAGTCAAGTCCAGTAACGCTTTTTCATGCAATGTCAGATAGGGAAAATCAACAACTTCGACTTTTGCTCCCGTGGCTTTTTCAAATTCGGGAACCATAGCTCTGGCGGCGTCAGCGTAAACGCCAGACATGTACAGGACAGTCAGTTCCTGACCGGCAAATCCATCACTGGCACCTGTGGTGGATGAATCGTTAGAGCAGGCAGTTAGAGCGCCCCCCCCCCGACCAATGCCAGGCTCAGCATCATAGTTGCAAGTTTTTTCATGTTATTGTGCTCCTTTGCTCAATTGCAGCCGGATATAGCCGACCTCACTGCGGTGTTACCAAGGTTTTTTCAATACAGGTGATGAATTGAGATTTGTGTTTCAACTCGATAGTCAAAAGCAGCTTGGCACACTTCTCTCACGAATCAGACAGACCCACAAAACCTGTGAAAACGCTACAGTTTAGAGTGAACATTCTGCCAGACAAACATCTGGGCAAGTCAGTAGGAAGTCAGACAGCCAGCCACAAGGGGAACGTATGAAAGCCGAGGAATTGTGGGATCAGGCTCGGGCGGTGGCTCTGGAGCTGCCCGGCGCTGAGCCGTGGGTGTATTCCCCGCAGTGGGAGGCCGTAAAAGTGTGCGGGAAGTGGTTCGTGGTGATGGTGGAAGTCCACGACACCCCGGTCGTGAACCTGGCCGTGTTGCCAGAGGACGGCTTGGCGCTGACCCAGCGCTATGCGGAAATCACTCCCGGCTGGCACATGAACAAACACCGCTGGATTAGCGTGTACCCCGGCGCGGAAGTAGACCCGGAACTGTTGAAAGTGCTGGTTCAGGAATCTTACCTGAACGTGGTATCACGTCTGCCGGTCAAGTCCCGCCCGCATCTGCCCGATTCCCTGCGACACTGGCCCAGTTCGGAGGCCTAGCCCCGCCCAGCGCCTCCGGTTGCACCACCAACTTTGCTGATTCCTCACATTGACCAAACCATAAAGTCCGGGCAGCCGGCGGAAACCAGCTGCCCGGACCAGCGGGAGTAATTTCCGTTAGTCCTAGTTCACTGTGAACGGGTTAGATATCCCCTCGTAGGGGATAATCCGGTGATTCCAGCCGTTCTTCCAGTCGCCGTCCTGCACTAACCGGTAGGTTCCGGCCGGGGTGCCCTGGCGAATCCGCCACTCGACGGTGGTGCGAGAATAACTGGTGCCTTCACGTTCCCACCGGTAACTGGTGTCCCAGTCACGGTCCGTCAAGTAATCTTGCCAAGTCCCGTCCTCGGTCTGACGCTGCACCTTGAGGAAGGTCCCGCCCACGCGCAAGTTGTTCTTGGGGTGCGCTCCACGGAACACCGCTTTCGCGGTTTCTCCCGGTTGGTACTGTTCGAGGGGCTGAATCAGCACTTGGCCAAACTGTTGACGCCACGGCTTGTCGTCCAGTACAACCCCGGCTCGGTTGGTCTTTCCTCGCGTGCTGACCTTCGGCCAAGCATCGTTGCTGACCTCAGTGCCGTCAACCATAGCCCGCGCCAAGCCGTCCACCTCTTGCTGCAGGGCGGCCAGCTCGTAAGGACCAAACTCGGTGGAAGCGCCCTCGTAATGCTGAGCAGCGTACTCTTCACGAGTGGAAACATAACCGGCGTAATCGTTCGTAGCCCCCGACAGGATGACCTTCTCCACACCGAGCGGTGCCAAAATCTGTTCCACGGATTCACGCAGGTGACGCACACCCATCGTCCCCATCTCGGTGGGAACCCCGATGATTGCCACATTGCCAATCCGCAGCAACTGTACCGGCACCACGGTCGAAGCCCAGCCCCACTTGCCATCGGGAAGCAAAACCGGCTTTTCAGCCTGGCACGGATCATTGCCCGTCCAAGAAATCGAGGCAAACGCGAAACGCACCAAGCCGCCCAAATCGGATTGATCGACCTTGTTGATTAAATCGCGAACTGAAAAACTATCCTTGGTCATGCCTTCATAGATTCCAGGAATTCCCGAGGGGCCGTTTTCGCCGCCCGCAGCAAATGAATATCCACGAGCTGGGATACACAGTTTCTGATCCCCGGCGCCTTCCGTGTAAGCCGCATCAACGACATAGTTCTTAAACTGGACGTAACGTCCCCGAGAGTCAACAGCGCCTTTAACTGTGTCACCCGGGCTATTCCATAGCTGCCAAGACGCGTCGAACTGTTCCTGACCATGCTTTTCAGCGTTGTAGTAATCGTCAGAGGTTCCCATGAATTCCGGGGTGGAGGACGAGTTGCCCGCCACGGGAACCATATCTCCTGTACCCGAAGCGGGAAAGGCCGCCACAAAAGTCTTGTCCTGATTCGGATCAGTGCCGAACTTTTGTTCATACAGATATTGGGCATACCCCTTGGAGTCCCCGGAATACAAATCCCAATGCATCGGGAAAGACGTGGCGTGAGTTGAGAACCAGTTGAATACGCCAAGTTTCTCACCGGCGGCGGAAGTAAACTCCAGCTGATCCATCGTCGTTTCTACCGAGTCGTCGTATTTGCTAACGTCATCGTTTTGCAGGTACGCCGCCAGAGAGCGGTTACGCGTGATGCCGTGGACATTGGTGCGCTTCATCTCGATGGTTCCGGGTTCGAGGTTGTTGTGCGCCCGCGAAATCGCGTTGACGATGCCGTCTACAGTAATATCCAGCACCTGTTGACTGAACCCGTGCAGAGTTTTGTCCTCCGCAGCGATTTCATAGAGTTTGTCGGTGGAAGCTCCCGCCGGTGCCACGTGGGTGTGGGTGATGCCAATCATCACGTTACCCTCATCGTACAAGCCGGGATACATTGCTTCCAGCTTGTCCAAAACCTGCGTCCGCACCGCGTTGAAAGTGCCGCCGGTGTCAACGCTGACATAAACCACCCGCTTGCCGGTAGTCTGATCCGCGACGATAAAGGCGTGGGCATACACACGTTGCTGCAGGCCTTTCATCTCTTGGTGCGAGGCGTAGCCGAAAGCGCCGTTTTCCGCAATAGCACCGGTCACATCGGAGATACCGGTGCCTATCAGATAATTACTTTCGGATGCGCTAGCCTCCGGTGTCAGTCCGGACACGCCTACCAGGCTGGCTCCGACCAGCGCCACTGCCCCGGTAAAGGTCATGGCTAGCCGCTTAAATCGTTGTGTTTTTTTCATGTTGTTTCCTGCTCTGCGTTGAGTTGAAGTTGGCATGGTCAGCGAAGAACACCGACAATACCTAGCATACACTGGAAATTATCTGGATTTTTTCAGAGTTCTTTCATAATAGCTTAAGAAATCGATGATATTTCGCCCTCGTATAGGCAAATTGTTCAAAAATTAAGTTAAATAAACTCTCAAAACTGCCCCGGTTTGTCAGTCCAATAATTCCCCCCACCCCTGCCAACCGGGAGCGGACGGCAAGTCTGGACTTGCCGTTTCAGCTTTTATTGGCCCCGCAGGCGGCACAACGCCGAATCTCGGTTCGCCAGGAGCTCCTCGGGTTTTCCCTGTTCCACAATGTGGCCCAAATCAAGCACCGCTACCCAATCGGCTCGGGCAATCTGATCCAGGTTGTGCGTAATCTCCAAAACGGTGGGTCGCGGTGTGAGGCCGAGCAGATTGTTGTTGATGCGGGTAGCTAAAGGTGCAGGCAGGTGCGCCGTATGCTCGTCTAAGATGAGGATTGGGGATTGGCGCAGGAGGGCACGAGCCAGGGAAAGCCGCTGACGTTGTCCCCCACTGAGGGCTGCCCCTCGTGAAGACACGCGATATTGCAGTCCCCCCGGCATTGCTTTCACTTCCGCGTCCATTCCTACCATCGCCAAAGCCCGCCACAGTTGGCTTTCACTGGCGTGTGGGCTGGCCAGACGCAAGTTTTCCGCGATGGTCATATCGAAAATTGTTGACTCGGCGCTGACTAGAGACACCGCTTTGCGTAGGGACGCGAGGCGATATTCGCGCAGATCGCGCCCGTCCAGGAGGACAGTTCCCGCTTCGGGATCGTAAAAACGCAGCAGGAGTCGTGCCAGGGTTGACTTTCCGCCACCTGTCGCCCCTACCAGGGCGGTCCACAAGCCCGGCGCTAACTTGAGGTTGACTTGTTCGATAGTCCCCGTTGCCCTGTCCAACCGTGGAGCCGCGTTGGTGGGTTCGGGATAGCGAAAGCTAACCTGGCTAAATTCCACGGCCAACGGGGTGGTTTGCCGCACATTTTCCTGCCCCTCAAGTAACTCCAGTCCGGCGTGAGTCAACTGGTAGACACGTCGCGCCGCAGCCAGAGAAGTATTCAGTTCGGTTCCGAAATCCACTACGGCTTTAAATCCGTCCCAGCAGCGCAGAACTGCAAAGAGTATTGCTATCCAGGTGGCCATTTCCAGCGAGCCTGACTGATAGAGTGCGCCGCCCACCGCCAGCAGAATCAGTACCGCAGCCATTCGCCACGCGGAGAGGAACGCGCCGCGGAATGCTGACTTGTTGGTCTCACGTAGGCTGGCTCGAACCAGTTCCTCGCCTAACCTGTCACTGCCGGCGAGACGCCCTTCGCACAGACCGTATCCCACGACTTCCGCCAACCCTCCCAGCGAATCCGTGACGTCTGCGGCCACACGGCCGCGAGCTGCGAGTTTATTGCGCGCGGCCATGCGTCCAGAAGATATACCATACCAAGGTATCATAAGTCCTACAATGAGAATTCCCCCCACGGCTATGCCAAATTGCCAGGGTGCGACTGCAAAAGTCACCGCGGTAACAATACCGGGAACCAGGAATGCCGTTATCGCGGGTGCAAAAGTGTGGGCAAAGAATACTTCGATACGATCTATATCCTTCGTGAGCCGCGCCAAGAGGTCTCCGCTATGATTATTGGTCACTATGGCGGGAGCTTGGGGATAAATGTCACGGTAGGCTTGGGTCCGCAACAGTTCCAAGGCCTTGAAGGCAACCAAGTGACCCCAGTATTGTTCCAGGTAGCGAGCTAAACCTTTCAGAAGCGCGGTCCCCGCCATCACTGTCAACAGTCCCCCCACATTGGCGGACACGCTGCGGACACAACCGCAGTCCAGATTGCTCATCACCAGGTTCGCAACCAATACTGCCGGTATGGCGAACAGGACTATGCCCAGGATTTGATCGACCAGCCTGGCAAGGGTGGAAGCGGCTACCGGTCTCAACACTGTGCGAGTCGAGGAGAGCAGCCAGCTGATAACTGTCCGCAGCCCCGCTGCGGCTGGTGTGGAAGGACGCGTTGCGGACGAGGAACTGTCCTGGCCCTCCGCCGAGAGAGACGGCGCAACGTTCTTTGAGTCTGATGCGTTGCTCGATGGTGTCACCGTTCCACCAGCTTTCCGTTCTCGACCAGTAAGACGCGGTCTGCTAGCGCGGTCAGAGCCCCGCGGTGTGACACCATGATGAGTGTATAGTCACGCCCCAGGGCTTGGAGGGCCTCCAAGATTTTTCGTTCGGAATTCAGATCAACTTGGGAGGTCGCTTCATCCAGCAACAAAATTTTTCGACCGCTCCCAAGGGCCCGCGCCAAGCTGAGACGCTGTTTCTGTCCGCTCGAAAGGCCTATGCCGTTCTCACCCAAGGCAGTGTCCAGTCCCAGCGGCATCTGTTGGATTTCGGGGTCAAGATGGGCCGCGCGCAAAACATCCCATAATTCGGTATCAGATGCCTGCGGGGCTGCCATCTGAAGGTTTTCCCGCACGGTGCCGGTAAACAGCCAGGTATTTTGACTAACTAACGCCGAGCGCTGCGCCAAGTCAGCGGTATTACCGGCGACCTCTACCCGGCCCTCACTTGGAGTCAAAAATCCCTTCATTACGTTCAATAAGGTAGTTTTGCCCTGTCCAGAATCCCCCACAATCGCCACACGTTCGCCGGAAGGCACTCTGAGGTTCACCCCCTGGAGGACCTGCTGATTCCCGTAGCGAACACTGACATTTTCCAGATACACCGCGGGAATCTCAGCATCTACCGCGGGAACGTCCTCACCCGTAACAACAGCATCACCGTGAAGAGCAACGGAGGCATCCTCGCAGCTCGCAGCCGAATGGCTGGCCCGCGAGTGCATGAATCCTAAGATGGCCCGCCCGGCGCCCCGTCCGCCCATCGCTATATAGAAAAATGCCCCGAAATGGTCAATCGGTTCCAGCAGCAACATCGCCAAGCCCAGCGCCGTCACCACTTTGCCCAAGGTCATCTCCCCGAGAGACACCAGGTACATTGACAGGGCGGCCACAGACGTGATGACGAACAGCGAAAACACTGCATCGAGTACAAAAATAATGACTTGATTGGAACGTAGCAGGCTCATGGTGGCTCGCCGATTATCTTCGCCGACTGTCTCCAGTTTGTCCCCCATCCGGTCCGCTGCCCCCAGTAGCTGCAGGGTTGTGAGTCCCTGCAATACTTCCAGGTAGTTTGCCGCTAAAGCCGCCCGGGCCCGTGCGGATTTCGCCGAGGAACGCCGAAAGAGCTTTTGGAACAGCCACACCGTTCCGGCTGCCAACGGCAGGCACAACACCAGCAACAGCGCCAGGAAAGGGTGCACAAAAATCCCCATTGCCGCCACTATCAGCACTGGCGCGCTGAAAGAGCCTTGGACCTGGGGCACGAATCCTTGCCGATACCGGGTAAACTTTTCGGCTGACTCGGTTGCTAACGCCACGACTTTTCCGGCGCTTTCCTGATTCATTCGCGCGGGACCAACGCGAAAACTCTGGGTCAAAAGAGCTTGTCGGACATGGTTTTCCTCACGTATCTGAGACCGCGTCGAACGCCGCGACAACGAAAAGTTTGCCCCAAAGACCAAGACGATACCCGCAATCGCACTAACCCAATAGATAGTGGCAGGAAAGGACCATTCGGGGTGTAGGTAAGAGTCCAGAATCTGCCCCGCCGCGACAAAAACCGTAATCAGGCCAAGCGTCATGAGCCAAAACAGCCCCAGCACCACGCGATTCGCGCGGCGCCCCGCAGCGGTTTGTAGCGCTGCAAACTGGGGTTTACCTGGCTTTTTTGGGACTGCGTGAGGGGTGCTCAATAGCTGGTGACCACTTCGACTCGCTGGAGTTCCTTAACATCGGTGTAACCCGTCGTGGCCATCGTCCGGCGCAGGGCTCCCATCATATTAAGGGTTCCTTCGGCGTTGTCGGCAGGACCGAACATAACCTGTTCCATGGTGCCAACAGTGCCAACTTTGACCCGAGAACCGCGCGGCAAGGTGGAGTGGTGCGCCTCACTGCCCCAGTGCCAACCGTGTCCGGGCGCCTCGGAAGCCCTGGCCAGGGCACTGCCCAACATGACCGCATCAGCCCCGCAAGCGATGGCTTTCACCACGTCTCCCGCAAAGCCGATGCCACCGTCAGCGATAACGTGGACATACCTGCCACCGGATTCATCCAAGAAATCCCGCCGTGCCGCCGCTACATCCGCTACCGCCGTCGCCATCGGCACGTGAATCCCCATGGTGCGGCGAGTGGTGGAGGCGGCTCCCCCGCCGAATCCCACCAGCACTCCAGCCGCGCCGGTACGCATCAGGTGCAGCGCTCCGGTATAGGTGGCGACACCTCCGACGATGACCGGAATGTCCACCTGATGCACGAATTGCTTGAGATTCAGCGGTTCTGCTTGGGAGGAAACATGATCCGCGGACACGGTAGAACCGCGTACCACGAACAGATCAAGCTCTGAATCCGCCACATGTTCCCACAATTTTTGGGTGCCGGCCGGGCTCATAGCTCCGGCCACGATGACGTCAGCAGCTTTGATTTCTTCCAACCTGGCCCGCATTAACTCCGGCTTGATGGGCTCGTTGTAAATTTCCTGCAGCTTAGCGGTAGCTTTCGCTCCGACTTCGTCAAGTTCTGCCAGTTCTTCGTATAGGGGCAGAGGGTCAACGTATCGGGTCCACAGCCCCTCCAAGTCCAGGACCCCGACTCCGCCCATTTTTCCCAAGGCGATGGCATTTTGCGGGCTCATCACCGAATCCATCGGCGCACCCATGACCGGAACTTTCATATAATATGCGTCAAATTGCCAAGCCAGCGAGACATCGCGAGGATCTCGCGTGCGGCGAGAGGGCACCACCGCGATTTGATCGAAAGAATAGGCTCGACGACCCCGCTTACCGCGCCCAATCTGGACTTCTTCATTCATGGATTCAGCCTACCAAAATGCACCTCGAACGGGAGATGCTTGCAGCGCCAGAGACCAGTTCCCGGCGTTGCCCTGCCACAACAATTACTCCCGCCCCAGCTGGCTTAACGTTCGGTGTTTAAAGTCCCGATAAGCATCCTCACCAGCGATAATAGCCTGACGGATGCTGTGGACCAGGTGAACGGTGTAGTACTCGTTGTGGATGGTCAGCAGTGTCGAAGCCAGCATTTCCTTGGCCTTCAGCAGGTGGTGGAGGTAGGCGCGAGTGTAGTTTGTGCAGGTATAGCAGCCGCAGCCCTCCTGGAGAGGGCCAAAGTCCTCTCGGAAAGCTGCCCGCGCCACATTCGTCCTGCCGGTAGGCAAATACGCTGCTCCGGTGCGGGCAACGCGAGACGGAGAGACGCAGTCGAAGGTATCAGCTCCGTTTTCAATGCCGGCAAAGAAATCTTCGGGTTCTGAGATTCCCAGCAGGTGACGCGGGCGGTCCTCGGGTAGCTCTTGACACACCCAGGAACAAATCACGCCGAGATTTTCCTTTTCCAAGGCGCCTCCGATGCCAAATCCGTCAAAGCGACGCCCCGAGATTTCCATTCCCCCGAGGTCGTGTGCGGCGCGGCGGCGCAAATCCTCCCATTGCGCTCCTTGGATAACTCCGAACAGCATCTGGTAAGACTTGTCGGCACGTTCCGCGGTGAGCCGTTCGTGTTCCGCCAGACAGCGCTCTGCCCATTTTCGGGTACGTTCCAGGGAAACTACCTGGTAGTCGTAGGAATGCAGCAGGGAGGTCAACTCATCGAAAGCGAAAATAATATCGGCGCCCAGGTGGTGCTGAATCTGCATTGAGATTTCCGGGGTAAACCGATGTTTGGTTCCATCCAGGTGTGAGCGAAAATTAACGCCGTCGTCATCAACCCGCGCTAAGCCGGGGTGAGCTTGGCGTTTATCTGGAGGCGACAGTTCAGCGGCTTCTTCGGCCTGTTCCAAAAGTTTTCGTTTGTCCCCGGAACGTTCGTGGTTGCCGTGATCGCGCGAGGCACTACGCTCCCGAGCCGAGGCGGCGAATTCTTGACTGAGGACTTTCTTGTATCCTGCGCCCAAACTGAGGACTTGGAATCCGCCAGAATCGGTGAAAGTTGGCCCATCCCAGTGCATAAAAGCCCCCAGGCCACCGGCCCTATCGACGAGTTCCGGACCTGGCTGCAGATAGAGGTGGTAAGCGTTAGCCAGCACCGCCGCCGCACCAAGTTCCCGAATCATCTCGGGGACGAGCGCCTTCACCGTCGCTTTTGTACCGACCGGTATAAAAGCAGGGGTGGGAATGTCTCCGTGGGGAGTATGGATAACCCCCGCTCGCCCCAGATGACCCAGACGCGCTACAATCTCAAAATTTTCATTCACCCAATCATCACCCCAGGTTAAGAACGTTGTGAAGAAATAGTTTCTGTACCGGTTGGTTCATTATTAGCTTTGAGAGTTTGAGAAGATGACATTTCTGTACCAATCGGTACATAATTTTTTTCACCGCGTTTCACCCACCCAATGACCTGAATGCTGAGCGGAGACATGATGATTTCCAACGCACACTTGTACACGTAACCGGTCAGCACGTAGTTGAAAAAATCCGGCCCCGAAATCAACCCGGCAAAAGCAATGGTGCAAAACGCGAGGGTGTCCACCAGCTCCCCGACCAGGGTCGAGGCTATCATGCGAAGCCAGAGGAAACGCTCTCCGGTGCGACCCTTAATCCGCACCAACACCAGAGCATTTAACAGCTGCCCCAGCACGTACCCCGCCAGGGAAGCCGCCACAATACGCGGAACGAACCCGAAAACCTGAGCGAAAGCAGGAGTGATAAAGTCTCCACTGGCCGACGGCGCTTTGGCAACCAGGAAGAACAGGCCCGATGCCAAGATGGAAATCCCAAACCCGGTCAGGACCGCCCGGCGAGCCCCGCGAAATCCATAAACCTCCGAGAGGATATCCCCCAGGATGTAGGTGAAGGGGAACATGACGGCTCCGCCATCAAAAATCAATCCCCACGGTCCACCGATGAGTTTGGTGGCGGAGATGTTCGAAATGAGTAGCAGCGCTACAAACAAGGTCATGAAAATATCAAAAAAACGGTCCTCGCCCGCAGCCACAAAGTTGACTACAGGGCGCTGAGGTGCCTGTTCAGACCTCTCGGTCGATTTCACTGGTTATACTCCCCTACTCTTAACCCGACACACCCACTGGCGGCGCTAAAACTGCGGCCAGTGCAAGGATACCGGGTGGAAATCCGGTTTTCGCGCAACCATGAACTCGTTGAAACTCTGCGCCCATTGGCTATGACCCTTGGCCTGGAACTGCATCATCTCCCCGGGCCCCATTTCCAGCAATTCCGGGAATCGCTCAGACATAGCACCGAGCAAATCCAAAGTCGCGGCAACATCGCCTTGAGCGTTGTGGAAATCGTCACGCAACGGTAAATCGTAGGCGGTGCAGACGGAGGCCAAGTTACGTTTCCCTTTCCGATAGCGATCTAGGATTCGATCCAACACCAAGGGATCGACAATCGGCTCTAACTGTCCCTCCAGGCGCTGGCGTAAGGTTTGCAAGCCGTGACGTTTCAGTTCCGCTTCCAGAATCGCGAAATCGAAGGTGACGTTGAAACCGACTACGGGCACTCCCCGCCGCATAGTTTCCGCGATAATACCCGCAACTTCCTCGAGTCCAACTCGCGGCTCAACCCCGTTAGCCTGCAAGTATTCATCAGTCAGACCATTAACCCGACCGGCAGCGGGAGGCATGGGAACGCCAGGATTGATAACCCAGTAAAGCGGCGAATCCTCGCCGTTTATCCTGCGTATCAGCGACACCGTAGCGATACGGTCACGAGACGTAAAGACACCGGTCGTTTCCGTGTCGAAACCCAAGACTTCCTGATGAAGCCAGGGGGTATTCATGTCATTCATTTCATTCATGGCCAAAGTCTCTCACACACCCTGGAGGCGAAAATCCCCAGCCTCAGTGACGTTGATAGTTCGGGGCTTCCACGGTGACTTCAACATCATGAGGATGAGATTCCCGCAAGCCTGCCTGGGTGATACGCACAAAACGACCCCGATGGCGCAGCTCCTCAATGGTATGTGCCCCGGTATAGAACATCGACTGGTGTAACCCTCCCACCAGCTGATACACCACCGAGCCGAGGGTGCCTTGGTAGGGAACCTGGCCTTCAATGCCTTCGGGAACAATCTTGTCGTCGCTAGAGACATCGGCCTGGAAATAGCGATCCTTTGAGTAGGACTTGCGGCCGCGCGAACTCATGGCCCCGAGCGAACCCATTCCGCGGTAGTGCTTCCACTGTTTACCGTTCATGAACACGAGTTCACCTGGGGATTCTTCACAGCCAGCCAACAGGGAACCCAGCATCACCGTCTGAGCTCCGGCAACCAAGGCTTTGGCAATATCGCCTGAATACTGCAAACCGCCATCGGCAATCAGCGGCACATCCGCACGGGCACACGCTTCTGCAGCCATCATAATGGCGGTAATCTGGGGCACCCCCACCCCAGCCACCACGCGAGTGGTACAAATGGACCCCGGACCAACACCGACCTTGACCCCGTCAACGCCCGCATCAATCAAGGCTTGTGCGCCCTCCCTGGTGGCGACGTTACCGCCCACAACTTGCACCCCGGAGAACCCCGAATCGTTCTTGATTCGCGTAATCATCTCTAAAGCTAGCTTGGCCCCGCCGTTTGCGGTATCCACAATCAGGGCATCGACACCTGCCTCGGCCAGGGCCTGAGCGCGTTCCCATGCGTCTCCCCAGTAGCCGATAGCTGCGCCCACTACCAAACGACCTTGGGAATCTTTAGTAGCGTGCGGGAACTGCTCGGTCTTAACAAAGTCTTTGACCGTAATGAGGCCGGTCAACTTGCCGTTTTCATCAATCAATGGCAGTTTCTCTATACGATTTTCTGCCAGCAGCTTCATCGCTTCTTCGCGAGAGATACCGGTGCGCCCGGTAATCAACGGCATCGGCGTCATGCATTCCTGTACTGTCTTGGTGCTCCACTGGGTGGTGGGCACGAAACGCAGGTCACGATTGGTAATGATACCCAGCAATTCGTAGTCGTCAGTCACGACGGGCAAGCCCGATACCCGATACTTGGCGCATAGTTCGTCGAGCTGTTCAATGGTGGCGTTGGGGCCGATGGTGACGGGATCGGTCACCATGCCCGACTCGGAGCGTTTCACTTGACGCACCTGTTGGGCTTGGCTCTCGATGGAAAGGTTACGGTGCAAAATCCCTATGCCGCCCTGACGCGCCATAGCAATCGCCATCCGTGATTCAGTCACGGTGTCCATAGCGGCGGAAATCAGGGGGATATGCAGTTTGATTTCTTTGGAAAAGCGAGTGGACGTGTCCACTTCGGCGGGAATCACATCTGTAACCTCAGGCAATAACAGCACGTCGTCGTAGGTCAAACCGGTTAAAAACCGCGGCTCTACACCGTTTTCAAGGTCTTGCAAGGGATTCGTGATTTCGCTCATATGCCTTCCTTAAATACCCGGGAATAATTCGTTTAATGCTGATGTTTATTCTAACGCTCCAGCGCTAACAGTACTGACGGGGTGGGAATCGCAGTTCAAGCCGGATTTGACGGTGATTCGCTCGGATTGGGTTCAGAGTTTGGTTCACTACTACTGAAGGACGGTCTGGCGAGTCTAAATCGTCCTGTGGTAGGACGCTGGATTGCCGGCCCACCACCTAGTCTTGAAGAGTAAGAAAACACCGCGAGGGAAAGGAAGAAAATGAGTAATGTAACGTATCTCCCCGCTCCGACTATTGAATCTTGGGAATGGCAGGATGAAGCTGCCTGTAAGGATTTGGGGACGGCGGCTTTCTTCCATCCAGACGGTGAACGCGGGGGAACCCGGCGGCGGCGTGCTGCGCAGGCCAAAGCGATTTGCGCGACTTGTCCAGTATTGGAACAGTGCCGCAGTTACGCTTTGGATGCCCATGAACCTTATGGCATCTGGGGTGGCATGACTGAGGAGGAACGCGCCGCTTACTGGAAGGAACGGGAGGCTAAATCCGCTTAAACCTGTAGAGCCCGGGCGGGGGCGAATCCGCCGCTAGAAATTGCATATATTTGGGGGGCTGAGCCAGTGGCTCAGCCCCCCAAATGTCTATATAACCGTAAACCTAATCGCCTGCTCCACCCGCCGAAACGTTATATTTCGGACGCGCCGGATTATGGCGAAAAGTCCAGTTTGCTCGTTAGCCCACGTCACCGCGCAGACGCACAGACAGGCAGGTCACACAACCTTCGAGCTTTTCGTACTCGCCGATGTCTACCGCGACCACCTCGTAGCCCATGCTCTCAAAGAGTTCTTTGGACTTGGGCGCGGCAGCGGACATCAGAATCTTGTTATCCTCGAGCAGAACGACGTGCGAACCGGGTTCTTCGGGAACTTCCATGAACTTGTCCCACACGGTCGGGTCGTCCACCAGCGGTTTGTAGCCGACTACGGTGCCGTCGTACAAGGCGGTAACGCCGCTCTTGAGGTGGAGCACCTTGGTCATTTCCACGGGGATGACTTCCGCATCGAATTCCTTCAAGTACTCGGCAAGCTGGCGCACCCCTTCTTCGTTGGTGCGGCCGCCGGGAGTTTGTCCGACCCAGACTTTACCGTCAAATTTCAGGATATCTCCCCCGTCTACGGTGCCGGGTTCCTTGATGTAAGCCACGCGGTACCCTGCGTCCCGAACAGCCTTTTCAACTCCCGCAACCTCAGCGCGACGCTCCGGAGCTCCAGAGCGAGTGATGATAGCGAGATCCCCATAGACGAAAACAGGATCCTCAATGAATACCGAATCAGGGCAATCCGGAGCGGGCTCAACCTCGACGGTTTCCCACCCGTTATCATTGAGTGCCTTGACGTAGCCTTCCCACTGGCGCAAACCCAGATCATAAGAGACGGCAGACTTTTCAATGTGTGTCACAATGCCATCAGCCATTTTGGGGCTGGGGCGACGAACTAATGCTAATTTCCTAGTCATGCCTTCCAGCGTAGTAGTGGTCCGGAAACCCGTCAAGAGATTGGCGCGCAGAGATGACTGGGCTATTAAGCAAGCGTTACAGGTGTCCCGGTGCCCCTCATATTCCCACAGTTTCGGCGTTGCCGCGCTGGGGAGGACCGGGACGGGTGAATCTATAACTTAACAGAAAAGACCGGACATACGTCCGGCCTTTTCAAAAAGTGTGTATCGATTACTCAACTACAGCGAGCAAGTCGCGAGCGGAGAGAATAACGTATTCCTCACCCTGGTACTTGACTTCGGTGCCGCCGTACTTGGCGTAAATGACCTTGTCGCCTTCCTTGACATCCATCGGCACACGCACGCCCTTGTCGTCAACGCGACCGGGGCCTACCGCCACGACGGTGCCTTCCTGCGGCTTTTCTTTTGCCATATCCGGGATGACCAGCCCCGAAGCGGTAACCGTTTCCGCTTCCAGCTGCTTGATAACAACCCGATCTTCCAAAGGTTTAATGCAAACCGACACTGCGATTGCCCTTTCTCTAAGTTCCTGATGATATTTCACCAACCGAGCGCCGTCGCGGGTGGCACCCTGCCAGTCAATTTGTATTTTATGCCGCATTTAGCACTCTCGCAACCCGAGTGCTAAGTCACTTTCATGTCGCACTATTTTGGCGCCGTTCCGTGAGGTTCCCTCTTTGGCTCTGGTCACCCTTAGGATTGAACTATGGCTGTAAATTCGCTGGTGCCCGTGTTAAGCAAAGACGGATTCCAATTGTTGGAATCCTTGGGAACTATGGGACCCTATACGCCGGCGCTCGCAGACCAATTGAGCGCCGGCTTACGGAAACGCGGTGTCGCGCCGGAGCTGGTGGCAGCCATTTTGACCCAGCTGGAGCTGCGGGAGGCAGCGCGGGTCAAATTCGGGGATTTCGCGCAAGGCATGCTGTTCACCCGAGACGGTTTGGAGCAGGCCACGCGTTTACCGGTGGCTGCCGTACACGCCGGACGTTTTCGTGACGCCGGTTGTCACAAGGTCGCTGATTTGGGTTGCGGGTTAGGGACTGAGTCCCTGGCGTTGGCCGGTTTGGGGCTGCTGGTAACGGCTTTTGAACTCGATGAAGCCACCGCGGCGGCGGCTTTGATGAACCTGCGCGCCTATCCCGAGGCCCGGGTCACGCAGGCAGATATTTTGGAGCTGGACTGGCAACAGTTGCGTGCCGAAGGGATGGACGGCGCTTTTGCAGACCCAGCCCGGCGCGATGCTTCAGGCAGGCGACTTCAGCCGGAGTCTTGGAAACCCCCACTTTCCCGCATTCTCGCTTGGCAAGACGAGATTCCGCACGGGAACCTTGGCGTAAAGATCGCCCCTGGAATCAACTATCAAGCCCTGCCGGCGCAGAGCGAAACCCAGTGGATTTCCGTGGGAGGCGAGCTTGTGGAGGCGGGAATCTGGCTGGGCGACTTGATTCGCCAACAGGGACGCTCCGCTCTGTTGATGGACAAGAACGGAAAGATTGTGACTGTGCTGCACGATGAAACCGCTGCCCCGTGCAACACGCCTGCCGAGTTGAGCGAGACTATTGCGACCGAAGACGAACTGGGGAAATGGATTTTTGAACCTGATGACGCAATCATCCGGGCGGGACTGCTGGCTCAAGTTGCAGATAAAACATACACAAAAACGGTATCGATAAAAATCGCCTATCTGACCAGGACTTCTGTCCCAGAGGCGGCGGACATGAAACTGGGCAGCTGGTTCGAGGTCATGGAAGTCCTGCCTTTGGACGAAAAGAAGATTCGCACGGCGCTAAAAACGCGACCACTCAGGTCTTTGGAAATTAAGAAACGCGGAGCCGATGTGTCCCCCGCCCAGCTGCGCCGAAAACTGCTGATCACAACTGAGAAGAACGGCGAGGATTTGACGCTAATCGCCACGCGCTTGGGTAGCCGACACCGGGCTATTCTGTGTCGGCGCTGCACGGAAATTTAGACGCCAGGGAAAACCAACTAAAATGTAGGCGTGTTAAACGGTGCGAAACTCACTTTAGGAATCGAATCTACCTGCGACGAGACTGGAGCCGCCATTGTAGCGGGCAAAACCCAGCTGCTGGCGAATGTGGTCGCAACCTCGATGGATGAATATGCCCGCTATGGCGGGATCATTCCCGAAATTGCTTCACGGGCGCATCTGGAGTCGTTCCTGCCCGTGGTCAGTGAGGCATTAGAAGAGGCGGGCGTGAAGCTCGCGGACATTGACCAGATTGGCGTGTCCGCTGGTCCGGGGTTGATTGGTTCTCTGGCAGTAGGAATCGCTGGAGCAAAAGCCCTGGCCGCCGCTACTGGTAAGCCGCTTTACGGGGTGAATCACGTCATCGGCCACCTGGCGGTGGACCAGTTGGTCAACGGCGAACTGGAACTGCCGGCGGTGGGACTGGTCGTCAGCGGCGGACACACAAACCTGCTGCTCATCACCGATTTTGCGGCTCAAGGTGGAATCAAGGAACTGGGCGGTACCCTCGACGATGCTTCAGGGGAAGCCTTTGATAAGGTCGGGCGGGTGCTGGGACTGCCCTATCCGGGAGGGCCGCACGTAGACCGCCTGGCCCGCGAAGGCAGACTGGGAGCGATTGAATTTCCGCGCGGTCTGGCCGGAGCAAAATACGCAAAAACCCACCCTTATGATTTCTCTTTCTCCGGACTGAAAACTGCGGTGGCTCGCTATGTTAGTCAGCTTGAAGCCGCCCCAGAAGTACATAGCCGCCCCGACTTTACGGAGGATTTCGCCCCCGCTCGCGAGGGGAAACCCTGGCTGCCGGTAGCGGATATTTGCCGCGGTTTTTCGGAATCCGTAAACGACTCCCTGGTCAGCAAGACTATGCGGGCGCTAACCGATTTCGAGGCAAAAACCCTGGTGGTGGGCGGCGGATATTCCGCTAATTCCCGGCTTCGCGAATGGCTGACGGAGGAATGCGCGCGTGCTGGCGTCACCCTGCGGATTCCCCCGCTGAAGTTCTGTACCGACAACGGCGCGCAGATTGCGGCTATCACGGCGGCGATTGCGGACACTCGCGCCCCGAGCAGGGCGGATTTTTCGCCGGTCTCCGCCCTAGACCTCACTACCGTTATCATCTAAGGCCACCGATATCATCTAGGCAGCGAAAACTAACAGCCAATCAGAAAAACCAGCCTCACCACAGACTCTTGTGAAAGACCCCGCTGAAGCACACCCCTTGTCGGCTCAGTCCTAAACGAAACCGTGCGGAAAAGGTATGCTAAGAACCATGACTGAAACGAAGTCGAGCGACACCATAAAGCTGGTGCTCACCCTCTCCTGCCCCGACCGACCCGGAATTGTCCACGCCGTATCCGGCATGGTAGCCGGCGCGGGAGGCAATATCATCCAATCGGCCCAGTTCGCAGACACCGACACAGGACTGTTCTTTATGCGAGTTGAGATGGATGTTCCCAGCGTTCACGACATTAACGCCCGAGTGGAGGCTTTAGCTGCCGATTTTCAGATGGCTTGGGACTTGGACCAGATTGGGCGGACGCTGCGCACCGTCATCATGGTTTCCAAAGAGGGGCATTGCCTGTCCGACCTGCTCTATCGCGTGCGTGATAATTCGATTCCAATCGATGTGAAAGCGGTCGTGGGCAACCACCCCGATTTGGCTCCCATCGCAACGTTTTATCAAGTACCGTTTATTTTGGTACCGGTCACGAAAGATAATAAACCCGAAGCCGAACGGCAACTGTTGGACTTGGTCGACGCGGAAAAGGTTGAACTGGTGGTGCTGGCGCGCTATATGCAGATTCTTTCCGACAAACTGTGCCGGGAGATGAGCGGGCGCATCATCAACATTCACCACTCGTTCCTACCGTCATTCAAGGGTGCAAAGCCGTACGACCAGGCCCACGACCGAGGTGTGAAACTCATTGGGGCTACCGCGCACTATGTCACGGCAGATTTGGATGAAGGTCCCATCATTGAACAGGACGTTTCCCGAGTGGATCACACGTTTACCGCCATCGATATGCGTAAACAAGGTCAGGACGTGGAACGTCGAGTCTTGGCTCAAGCCGTGAAGTGGCACGCCGAGCACCGCGTGTTGATGAACGGCAACCGCACCGTGATTTTCCGGTAAAGACACCGAATTACGGATAAGCCATGTCAGAACACCGGCCTCCAGACAGCGCGAAAGCGTACGAGCAACTTCCTGACGACCAGATTTCGGACAGCACGCAACCAGGCCGACCTTCGGACAACACAAACGCGAACTACCGACCTCCGGACGACCCCGAAACCGCACCCTCGGAGGGGTGCTATCGCCAAGAAACACGTAACATCCGCCGTGTCGCCTTCATTTTGAACCCGGCCTCCGCCAAAGGCCACGCCCGCAAAACTGCTCGGGTAGCCCGGAAAGTACTGGAGCAACGCGGTCTGGAGATTGTTGATTTTCCAAGTGATACTGCGGCACAAGCCCGGGACTCGGCTCGCCGGGCTGCGGCTGATTCCACGGTGGACGCCATCGTCGTTTCCGGTGGAGACGGGATTCTTTCGCTGGTCCTGCAGGAGCAGGTTGGTTCGGACAAGCCTTTGGGGATTATTCCGGCAGGTTCTGGCAACGACCATGCCCGTCACTATGGGATTCCGCTGAATCCGCGTAAATCCGCGGGCATCATCGCGGATGGTTACGTTAGTCAAACCGACCTGGGACTCGCGACTTTTACCGATTTGCGCGGCAAAGAACGCCAGCGCTGGTGGTCCACCATTACCTGCGTAGGGTTTGACCAAATGGTGGCGGATAAAACCCAGGAAATGCGCTGGCCGCACGGTTCGCTACGCTACATCTTGTCCTTGTTAATTATTCTGGCGAAGTTCCATCCCCGCCCGGTTCGTCTCAGTCTCGACGGGGTGGTTTGGGGCGAGAATCACCTGACGTTATGCGCCGTAGCCAATGGAAAGTGCTATGGAGGCGGTGTGGTAGTGGCTCCGCAAGCCTCCAGCTACGACGGGGTTTTCTCGATATCGACATTGAGCTCAATGCCCCGCCGGAAGGTGCTTCGCCCCTTGTTGGCTGCCAAGAGGGGGAAATTCGCCGGCGCTCCCGGGGTGACTTTTCACGAGGCTCGCCAAGTCAGCTTAGAGATGGAAGGGTTGGCTCCCATTGCCGATGGGGAACGCTTGGGGTACGGGACGGTCAACTTGGAATGCGTGCCTAGAGCCGGGTGGTTTATTTTGCCGCGGCCCGAGGGGATTTAGGGCACGGTTACGGACCCATCAGCACCGCAAAAACGAGTACGTAGCAACACCATTTCGTCGGGGGATTAGCAAGGACTCGCTCCGCTCGCCTTGCCCCCCACTCAACACCATTTCGTCGGGGGATTAGCAAGGACTCGCTCCGCTCGCCTTGCATACCCCTCCTCGCTCGCGCCACATGAAAGTAAACTTTCATGTGGCGCTCGCTCGTCGGGGTGACAGGATTTGAACCTGCGACATCCTGCTCCCAAAGCAGGCGCGCTACCAAGCTGCGCTACACCCCGGAAAGGTACAGTTCATAGTACCGGAAAGTTCGAGTTGGAGGAAACCCATCAGACCCGGTAGACTCATTTACACGCGGGCGTAGCTCAATGGTAGAGCCCCAGCCTTCCAAGCTGATTACGCGGGTTCGATTCCCGTCGCCCGCTCTCACAACTATCCGTATTGGATACAAAGCCCGTTTGGCTCGCGATGGTGAGCTAGGCGGGCTTTTCGCTTGACACTAGGCGAAATGCCGCTTGCGGTTGAGCGTTCAATGCTCGCTTCTCGTTCTGATTTCGGTTGCTCTTGCTTTCAAGGGTAAAGGGCTATGGCGCTAGTGAACCCGATGACACTGCCGGAGCCGAGACTCGCGCAAAAGTACGAGAGTCGCCAAAAGGTACAGATTAGCTGCCGAAACAACTGGATAAGTGGGCGATTTAGAGCGTGTATATGACTAGCGAAATCACTACGTGAAGGGGAGCTAGGTGCATGCCACGATATACTCACAGTCGGCTCAAGAGAGGCAGATGGATTACTGCTTGGCAGACTTCTTTTTGGCGAATCTTGCTCTGGATGGCACACTCACGTGGGGAAACATCCGGGCTGATCGAGTGTGAATCCTGCGGCGGCAAGTACGGGCATAAGACCTGGCACGCCCGCACCCCGAATCGCGTGGACGTTTGGGAATGCGCCACAACCACCTAAAGCGCGGCACCTGCGCCACCCCGCACATCTACCAAGAGGTGCTGCAGCGCAAACTCGTGGAGGCATTCCAAGTGCTAGCGCAGCATCAGCTACGAAAAATTGTCGTCCGAACGCTCGCGACCACCGGCTGCCAGGTGAGTTCTCAGCTGCTGCACGCACGGATGCGCCACTACGAAACCAGCACCGAAGCCTCCTTGTTCCTGCCAGACTTCCTTGCCATTGTAGAAGGTGGAATGGCGCTCACCAGCAACCAGCTCGGCTTCGTCTTCACCACCGGCGAAGCTGTAACACTAGACCTACCAAAAGGCTGGACGCCAGTGCTAAGGCGGCGAGCTTTTCCCTATGCGATCTACTAATTAGTCTTCATGGCTGGCATCTTTGTCGTGCAACCACTCATGAAGAACCTTCACCAAATCGGGGCGATACTTATCGAATAGCTTAATATCATTTTCTTCGTACAAGACAGCGCGAAGCTCCCTGACATTCTCTTCAGCAATGTGTTTATAACTCTTTGGTGACGCCCACATGCAGGTTTTGCAGAATTCGACGCTCGTGTCCTGCCAATTAGGACAATGCTCGCATGTCCATGATTTCGCTCTGTTGCATGAAGGACATAACGGCATTAATTCGGAGAGGACATGCGGATATGTTTCCCCACCAATTGCAAAAGGAACTCGGTGATCTACTTGAAGCTTGCCTTTTGCAGAACACACCTCGCAGCGTCCCGGAGCTTTCACTGCTTCGATAGTCTTCTTGGAAAATGCGTGTCTACTTTGTTCGCTGGGGTCTATTCCAACAATACGGTAACGGCCACGTCGTTTTTGGGTACCCGTATCGGGATCTGTGTATACTTCAGTTTCTGTAACGAGAGTAACTCCCGCGTCCCTTAAGTCTCGTACAGCACGTGGGCTATGTTTATAGCCAAGGGCTTCAATATCAGATGTTGTGGCGCTCCCATTTGCCAGAATGATGCGTGCTACGTCTCGAGCGCGCTTCGATGCATTCCCGCGTTCAAGCTGAGCTTCAACTTGTAGTTTTTCTTCAGGGGTAAGTTCGTTGGTATCTCGCTGTGTCACTAAACCAGTGTATCGAAGAGTGCATCTGCCTGTAATGGTTTAACTCTCTGCAGCGTGGCGTCGACGCCACCCAGTCGCTTCACTAGAGCAGGAGTCGCGTAAAGCGCTTCGTGAGATTCTTGGGAGCGTCCAAGTAATGTGCCTTGGGAGCTGACGCCGGTGATGATGTCAAATGTCAGAAGATCAACATCTTTATACAAAGGCTTTCCGTATGTGACTGGCCCAGCTACTGCATCGTAAGAAATAATCGCAGAGATATTCCTTTGGACAAGATTACCTACTCCGGCAACAAATTCTTCATAGGGTAAACCGGCGAAGTAACGTTTATCTCTTGTGTCCGTTGTTCCTTGATACGGCGGATCGAGATAGACGATATCTGATTCGTTTGTCGTATCAAGGCATCGCAGCCAATCACCAGAAAATACTGTCGCATTTTTTAATAGCGAATGTGCGAATGTAATCCGCTTATTAACTGCTGCCGGCTTTGCTCCGAACCGACGGGCATCAGCGGACTGATTGATTTTTCCTAAGGAGTTATACCTAAGTGCCCCTTTCACAATCCGGTTCAAAATGAAGAGAAAGTCCTCGGAATGTTTGACATTCTCAGCGTTGTATCTATCGCGTATCTTTAGAAAATAATCCCTAGGAGACTCTGTCGTTTCAAACTGAGCTAGCCATAAGTGCTCATATCCATTTGCAAGTGCGTTCGGCTCCTCAATGATCGCTTGCCAAAGGGTAGTGATGTCTTGGTTCGCATCCCCGATACAAATGGGTCCTTGAAATCCTCGTTGGGCGATTTCTAGACTTACCGCAGCAGAACCACAAAAAGGCTCGAACAGGCGTCCAGCATCGTCTGGTACCAAGCGAGCGATGAGAGGAGCTTGTTTTCTCTTGCTTCCTTGCATCGGAAACGGCTGTATCAATTTCGACGGTGGATAATCGCTCGTATGCAACGAAATGATCCTGGATAGAACATCTTGGTTTTTCATGCTAGTAATAGAACCTCTGTTACCTTCCATATAGCAACATGCGAAGAGCGGCGTACTTCAACGATCAGATTCGACATAATCACTTCGGAAAACAATTGTTGCGATGTCGCTGAGCTGACAATTCAGTGCGTCACATATGCGCACCAGTACAGCGGTGGTTACGTTTCCGCCTCGTCCTAGTTTTGCTATGGTTGCGGCACTAAGTCCAGTTGCTTTTTGAAGGTCGGTCTTGGTCATGTCTCGGTCTATGAGTAGCTTCCATAGTGGCTTGTAGTCGAGCCTACTTTTCGTTTGCATCATCAGCCTCAGGGTCTGTTAGTTCTTCGTCAGTAGTTTCAAGGAGGAAGCCGTATCGGCCTTGATTGGCTTGCTTAGTGAATCTGATGAGATGGCAGCGTTCTTTGATGCTGCTGATATCGGGCATGAATTTCGTGTTGTCAACAACGATAACTTGGCCTTGTTCTTGCTCGGTTGCGAGGTAGTCGTAGAGGGCTTGTGGGATCGTTTCTCTTGCTTCGCGGAGATCTGGATCTAGCTGTGGGTCATCCAGACCGAGCAGTGGAGTGTCGATAACCAATAGCCCAGGGTTGTACTCGGCATCATCAGAACCGAGGTAGCTACGGAGCGCGAGCAAGACAGCTGTGTTAACGAACGAACGGTAGCCTTGGCCTTCTTTTGCTTTGGCTTTCCCGTTCACTACTGCGTCAAAGCTTTCCTTGTTGAAATGAGCGTCATGCAGACGCGGAAACGCGCAGGCGCCGAGAGTGTCTAAGAGCTTGGTATCCATACCGCCCCAGAATGCTTTGGGGAGATGCTCGAGCGGATTGAAATCACTCTTTGGAAACGTCAGCCCTTTACGACGAACGATCTCGGCTTCAGTATCACTTTGCTGTTTAAAGACTTCTTCTTTTTCTGTTCGTAGCCCTTTTAGCGCGCTTAGATCGTTGATGGCTTTAGTGAGTTGATTAAGCTGGGGCTGGAGGTCAGTATTAATAATGGCGTTGATTCTCTTCGACTCGGTCGATAGTTGTTGTTCTTTTTCCAACAGTGCAGAGCGCTCTTTATCGAGCTCTGCCATTGTTTGCCGGAGGTCAAAAAGGCGAGCTTCGAGACTTTCACGTTCCCGAATGTCAGGCTCTGCGTATGTTTCTTTCAATTCAGCAGGGAGCTGTTGAGAGCACACTGGGCACGCGGCTTCTACATGGTATTCGTCGGTTACTGTGTGGCCATCTACAACAAAATCGAAGCGCTGGATTCTGGCTTGATAGGAGGATGCGAGCTCCTGGTATCGGCTTTCAAGAGAGGACATTTCAGAGAGCTGACCGCGAACATCCGATAGCGCCTTAATTATTTCTTTGCTCTGTACCATCCATTCTTGAATTGCTCGCTGAATTTGTGCCGCTTGGTTTGATAGTGCCTGAACTTGATTGTTGATATCTTCGTCTGTGCTTTTGCCAAGAGCAGCATCAATAATCTTGAGCCGTTCCTCAAATCGTGGTGATAGCGTTTCCAGGTAATCGATCACCGCGTTATTGCGCATTTTCTGTGCTTTTGGTGATTCTCGATCAGCATATGCAGCGAAGTCCTCGCCGGTCACGAGAGTGGCAAGAGCTGATTTGAATCCTGTTCGTGCTGTTGCTTGTTCTGGCATCAGGATTGAGTTCTTGGTGGTTATGGCATCCTCGTCCGCGTACAGTGCGTGCCAGAAAGTACGCCACGTGAGGGATTTGAGTGTCATTTCTTTGCTCGTGATGACTTTGACTTCTTCGGGATGCTCGAAGCCGAGGAGACGAATCCATAGATAGGACAGTGGCAAGGCATGGGCAGAGGGATTGATTTTGTAATCGCCTGAAACAATCCAACTGTCCGTGCTGGTAACGTCGACTGTTCCTTGCCCTTCACCGATAGGGCGATGCAGGGTGATTTTCCCGCGTGGTGTCTGAAGGGTCATTCCCACGTAGGTGTAACCGAGTTTTTCATCGATAACGAACGATTTTTGCGACGCACCAAACATATAGTCGATGCACCCTAGCACCCATGACTTGCCTGAGTTTGACGGTCCGCACAACACGTTGAGACCTGCCTCAAAGGAAACAGCCGAGTCGGGCTTCGATTCGTGGCCGTACACGCCTACAGAGCTGATCCAAAATCCGCTTCTCATTGCTCGCCTCCTTGGCTACTTTGTTTCGCAACATAGGACGTGATGATTGCGTCGTCGACAGTGTTGATCGTTTCAAGTACATCAATAGCAGATAAGAAAAGCGCCGAAGCATATGGGCTGTTTAACCTATTCACGGCCGTGATACCTGTGGCTGTGAGCTGATATTTCAGTCCGTTATCTCCTGGCAGAAGCTCAACGAGGCCTTTGAGGATGAGTGTGCGTAGCGCGCCGTGTGCGAGTGAGATTCGCGTTTTGAGTTCGCCTGATGCGAGGCGGTGTGCTCCGTTGAGATTTGTTTGGCCGACGTGCAGCGTTTTTGCATTCACGCTTAGCGTGTCGAATGCTGCCAGGTAGTCGATTGTTGCGGGGCGATCCAAGGCATACATGAGCAGCAGCATTCGTAGCTCGGTTTCGTATTCCGAATCAAGAACCGATGTGGCATTCATGCAGACCACCCCAGCTTGTCTTGGCTGACTAGTTCGTGGCATGAGCCTTTTCTGCTCCATACGTCAATCAGATCGATGATTTGGGCTAGTTTCATCCGATCTAGCTGTACTTTGACTGCTTGGCTAAGTGTGGCCAAGAGTCGTTCTCGTTCTGAAGGGTATGAGGAGAGGTTGGTATCAATGACTCCTTGCAGCATTGTTTCAAGAAATTGGTCGAATAATGCGCTCCCGTTCTCGATGCAATCCCAGGAGGTCTCTTTTACCCACTCAGCGCTGTAGAAGGCTTTTCGCTGATCTTGAAAATGCTGAGCAAAGCGCTTCGGGATGTCTTCAATTTCTGGCTCATGACCAAGCGTTGACGCTGCCTCGCAGTAGGCGTGAACCAGAGCTCGGATATAGACGAGTTCGTTTTCCTGAATCTCATCCGGGACGGTTGGCTTCGGTGGCAGGTTTACTGCTTGGTCGACGATGCGCAGCTTGTTCGTCTTTGAGTCGATATACGGAGCCCCGCTTGCATCCGCAGCCGCTATCGCAGTATTCAAAGCGTTAGGAAGCCTTACATTCTCATATCCAGCGGCATCTTTGAAGATTGTATGGAAGATCAAACCGAGCCGTTCACCAACATTTGCTTTATTCACTGCTGAATCTACGAGGCTTAACGTCGGTACCAGCGCGATGACTGCATCTTCAGAATACGCGTCGATGACATTGTCACTGAACGTGTAAATATCCCAACGCCCGGCGAGCTCGCTAGCAATATCCTCACCTAACGGGTCTGAGCCATTAGCGTAGCCCTTCCACGTTGTTACCGCTCGAAGCTCCAAAGCTGTCCGATTAGTGAATTTCGGATTCTCAACAAGACCGCAGTCCACTAGGTCAGCTAAGAACTTTCCGAGACTGCGAGTTCCTTTCATGAGAGGGCGCAATCTGTCGATTAACAGCTTAAGCGGCGTGTCTGTCATTACTGCGCGCCTCCTTCATCGCCATTCATCGCTCTCCATCGCTATTCCTTCAGTGCCAGAAAACTGGTGCAGCATTCTGAAGTTACATGGATGTGAGCACAGGTTGTGTGTTTCCTGATTTTACAGGATTCCTTCAACATTGGCTCGCTCCACTTCACGAACGCACACAAGCGGACGTGGACATTTGACAAACGAGTGACAAGCGAGGAGGTGGCAAAAATGGCAAAACGCAATGGTAAGCAGACGTCACGGAAGGTGGCGTCACAAGCATCTCGGATCATGCGGGATGGACGTTACGGCGCGGCATCGAAGACGGTCGCAGCATCGGCACTGGCTCAAACGAAGCCGTCAGGCAAGAAGTAGAGCCGTTCCGGGGAGGCTGCGGCATACCGGTTCCTGGCGCTCTCCTCGCTTCAAAACTGAATACTCGCGCGAACAAAACAATTTCCGAGACTAGCAAAATTTAGCGGTTTTCGGGGTTCTCGTTAGGTACCAGCGGGCACCAGCACACAGCATTCACTGCTGTGTGCTGGCGCCCGTGCTCACTTTGTAGCACCTAACAATCCCATAAACCGTGACCACCTAACGAGGCTCCTTCATACCAGAAGGGACGCCTCTCATGGCACACAACTACACCACATTCAGCTTCGATTACGTCACTGACGAACACGTCGAAGTTCAACTCCTATCCGATAGCCCGATTGCTCAGGCGCTGCTTGAGCATGATGCGCGGTGGAAGAAAACTAACCGGGCAGACACCCGCCGGGATCGGCACTCCTCACCCTCTGAGTTTCCCAAGGAGGGTATGCATTTCGCTGCCGATATTAATATCGAACGCGACTTCATCAACAAGCAGGCGGTGGCTACGGCATTCGCTGGCCTGTCTGAGCGCCAACGCTTTCTAATCGAAGCGGTTGTTTTAGACGGGTACTCCTTTGCCGAAATAGCGCGAGCTGAAAACAAGGACGAGTCAGCTATTCGTCACGCTTACAACAGGGCGATTAAGCGGGCACGAAAGATTCTCGAG
>NZ_JAXFNY010000012.1:0-91718 GCF_034180645.1 Mobiluncus sp.
AAATGCCTGTACCTGACGGTACGTTCCCTCGACCCCACCGGTCGCGGGCAAGTAAAATGAACCATGAAATGGAAACACGCCCTAAACGCGTTCTCCATCACCCTCGCCGACCGCATGCCAGACGCGAAGGAATACTAGAAATAAAACCGCCACTTACACACTAAATGAGATAGTCCCGACTTAAAACCGCGCTGGCGAAAAACGGCGGAAGAGGCTTGTCAGGAAACAGGTCATAACACGCCTGTTGGTGAAGGTGTGGACAGTTTAGAAACCCAGCGACTAGAGTCCAGGCGTAGCTAATATAGACAGCTAGAGTTCTTCGTCCTCTTCAAAATCGTTGCGACTAGTAGGCGTGCTCTTTATCTGGCTCACGTGTAATGGATCTCTTTCGTTTTCTGGTGGCTTTTTAACACAGGTTCGCACTCCATCGACGTGCTCTGAAAGACTGTCTGTAACGTGTGCCCACATTGGGTCGAGCAAGAAATCAATCCCTGCGCGCCGAGCATATTTGGCGGCAGGCACAAAATCGGAATCACCTGAAATCATAATAATCTGGTTAACTATCTTGCCTTGGGCCAAGGAGGGTATATCTAGCCCTATCCGCATATCAACACCCTTTTGTGTGATATCGAAGCCAAAATCAGTCGTGGTCAGATCCCCAACTGTTATACGTCCCGCGCACAACTCTTTCAGAGGTCCAGGCTTCAAGAAATACCCATGCTGTGTTTCCAACTCCTCTGATTTTTTACTTACAGCGCTAATCTGCTTCGTCAATGTCTTACCTTGTTCCGGGAACGAATGAAGCTCCCGTCATCGGCACTCTCCTGATAAGTGGAGGGTCAACGGCAGGAGCTGTTGACACCAATGATACTCCATAGATTGCGATGGTAGTTAGTTTTACGAAACGAGGTAAAACAGAGGTCTGGATGCCGCTGAAGGATACGGTGCACCTACTTTGCAAGCGAGGGTCGGGGGTTTGAGTCCACCTAGCTCCACCGGACAGGTAGGTCCACAGGTCAGGGCGATTTGAGAGTCGCGAAATCGAGTAAACCCCACCCATTTTTTTGGAAACAGCGGTGTTTTCGGGGATTTGTGTTAGAAATTCGCGATTAAATCGAGGTTGCTGGTCTATATAGCCACGAACCCCGATTTAATCACCGATTTAATACATAACCGAACCCCCGCAGCCCATTTTTTACTTTGGTGAGACGAACCCCGCGCCTAACTTGGGGCAGAATCCCGCTATGGATATGAGAGTCAGCGGTACACCTCACTTCGGTGATCCACGTCAACAACCAGAATCACTAACTCACCATCGTCTATATAGCAGATTACCCGGTAATCCCCTACGCGATAACGCCACAATCCAGCCAGATTACCCACTAACGGTTTGCCTACACTTCGAGGATCATCAAGATTGGCGATTTCACGAAGTTTGGAAGTAATCCTTTTCGCAATTTGCTGGTCCAGTTTGGCCAAAGAACGCTCTACACCCTTATCGAACCTAATCAGCCAAGCCAAGATGATCCTCTAGCTCGTCAATCGTCACAGTTTCCAGCCTTCCCCCACGATAGTCCTCAACTTTTTTCAAGATTCCATACTCGTATTCCAGTTGTGCGATGGAAACTTGCAAAGCCTGGGTGACGTAATATGTCCGGGAACGCCCCGTAGCCTTTGCCAGATTGTTGTAACGCTCAATCAACTCAGCGGGTAACCGCACCGCTGTCGGTACCGTAGAAACCTTACTAGCCATAAAACCCTCGCCCCCTGCTCTGTAAACATCGTATTACATATAATACAACGCCGCGCAAAAATCCACCAGATTACGCCACATCTTCGCCCAGACGGATTAGTCGAACACTCGGCACCTAATGCGGAATCGGATCATGAACGGGTTGAAAACGCTCAGTCAGGCTGTAGCAAATCAGATATTGACCAGAGGTCTGTAAGACATTATCATAATAATGTAAGACGTTAATCGCTGGAAGGTGTCAAATGAGTTCAGTTACAATTCGCGTTGATACTGCTACGAAAGAGGCTGCTGCCTCCATCGCAGAGGATTTCGGCTTTGATTTATCTTCTGTCACCCGCGCTTTTTACCGTCAGATGGTGCGGGAACGGCGCATTCCCCTGACCCTGTCCTACCCAGAACCCAACGAGGAATCGGAAAAATCGATTCACGAAGCCGAGGAAATCATCGCCCAAGGCGGCACGGGGCGTTTCAAAAATGCCCAAGAACTGTTTGACGACCTGGGAATTTAATTTATGGCACCACTGATTCCTGATTACACCCCCAGCTTTCAACGCGATATTAAATCTCTAATACGTAAGCATAGAGACACGACTGTGTTGCATGAAGTCATCAGGCTCATTCTCGAAAATACCCCGGCATCTCATGATGAGCTGCGTCGACGCCACAACGCACATACGTTGAAGGGTAGTTGGGCAGGGAGCAACGAATGCCATGTGGCCAATGTTGGTGATTGGCTCTTGGTGTGGCGCACGGGCAACGGCATCGCCGTGTTTCAACGCAAGGCAGCCACGACGACATCTTTCGGCGAATAATTTGTCACTGGTCGGCGGACGTTATCCAAAGTACATCCCCGCCACTGCGGGGGAGTTCCGGGCGGCGAGGTTTTTTGATAGGTTCGAGACATGAGTAAAACACCCGGAACGCCGGACCTGTTGGTGGTTGGTACCGGCTTATTTGGCCTCACTCTCGCGCGGGAAGTCGCCGAATCTGGATATAAGGTTGTCATGATTGACCGTCGGGCACACTTGGGCGGCAACGCCTGGTCCGAGCCCGAAGCCCAGACCGGCATCGAAGTTCACAAGTACGGTGCTCACCTGTTCCACACTTCCAACCAGCGCGTGTGGGACTACGTCAACCGCTTTACAAAGTTCACGCCTTATATTCATAAGGTTTACACGACCGTCCACGGCGAGGTTTTCCCCATGCCTGTGAACCTCGGCACCATCAACCAATTCTTCCACGCCGCCTACACTCCCGACCAGGCCCGCGCACTCATCGCCCGGCAAGCCGAGGAAATCCAAGGTGAGGATGCCAACGAAAACTTCCGCACGAAAGGCATCTCCCTGGTCGGAAAACCACTGTTCGAGGCCTTTTTCGAGGGCTACACCGCGAAACAGTGGCAGACCGACCCCACTGAGCTGCCGGCCTCTATCGTCTCCCGCCTCCCAGTTCGCTACAACTACGACAACCGCTATTTCAACGACACTTACGAGGGTTTACCGGTTGACGGATACGGTGCCTGGCTGACGAACATGGCCACCCACGAAAACATCACTGTCCACCTGGACGTGGACTTTTTCGACGAAAGCCCAGAAAACCCCTGGTCAAAAGCCACTACGGTCGGGCGCGTTCCCGTCGTTTACACCGGGCCGATTGACGAATACTTTGCCTACAGCGAGGGCGAGTTGGGGTGGCGCACCATCGACCTGGAACTGGAAGTGAAACCGACTGGGGACTTCCAAGGCTGCCCGGTCATGAACTACGGCGACCCCTCCGTGCCCTACACGCGCATCCACGAGTTCCGTCACTTCCACCCCGAACGCGCCTCTCGCTACCCCGCGGATCAGACCGTCGTCGCTCGGGAATATTCCCGCTTTGCCCAGCGCGGCGACGAACCGTACTACCCCATCAATAAGGACACCGACCGCCAACGCCTTGTGCAGTATCGCGAACTGGCCGCCTCCGAACCAAACGTGCTGTTCGGCGGACGCTTGGGCACCTACAAATACTTGGATATGCACATGGCTATCGGGTCTGCCCTGGCACGCGCCGAAGCGGTAGTGTTGCCGCATCTGCGCGGGGAACGGCCCTCCATTTCCTTTGTGTCCGGACAGGACGATTAACCGGAGGATTCGCTTTACCCGGTGAAAAACCGGATATTTCGCTACCATTAACTCAGGTAAACTCATGCCACCGATACTGGCACCCGCCAACCGGGTCGGGAATCCGCCATGACATCGGCGCAGCAACCCCGGCAAACCCGCCAACCGTGCAGGTCAGCCTATACCGAGAGGACAGCTTTGGAACACAACATACCCTTAGCCATCGCCCTGCAGGTGGTCGGGTCGTTTTGTTTCGCACTCGCTGCCCGGTATCAAAACAGCGCAATCCGCCACGAGGTCAAACACAACCAAAGCCGGCGGCGCTTGAAGTCCGACCAGCTCCTGGCGAGCCTGAAAAACCGCCGGTGGTGGCAAGGATTATTACTGATGGGAGTGTCTTTGGGGTGTCAGATTACCGCCCTGTTCTTTGCCCCGGTCACGGTGGTGCAGCCCGTGGGACTGCTGGCTTTCCCCTGGTCCATGATTTTGCAGGCGCGGGTCGCTCGCCAGCGAATTCGCAAGCGCGAGGGCGCTTTGGTCGCGATGACAGTGCTGGCCACCGGGGTTTTTACCTTCCTGGTGTCCTACTATTCCGCGCCGGATCAGCCCCTCACGGCCATCAAAGTCTTTATCGGCGCCATCACGATTTATATTCTGGCCGGTACTTTCGGGGCGTTGGGCGCAAAAGGGCCGCGCGTATGGCGCTCGTTTTTTTGGGGCAGCGGTGGGGCTATGTTTTACGGTCTGGAAGCCTCTCTGGTGCGTACTCTCATCATTTTTGTGCGCCAGCATAACTGGGCAGGCAACCCGATGTTTTGGATAGTGCTGGTGGTTTTGGTCATTGGTTCGCTGACCGCCGGGTGGATGGTGCAGCAGGGTTACGCCACCGGACAAGCCGAGCTGGTCGTCGCCTCGATGACCATCACTTCTCCCATCATCGCGGTGTGTTTCGGCATCGCCGTGCTGGGTGAGGGCAAGAACTTCACCGCGGGGGTCGCGTTGGGGATTATCGCCTGTGGGGCGGTCGCCATCGCTGGGATTGTCGGGCTGACCCACTTGAAAGCCCATCAGCCCATCGTTTTGGAGCACACCGCCGGAATCGCTATAGATTCGCCCTCAGCTCACGAGGAAAAGGCTGACCCTGCGAACCGTTCGGACGAGCCCGGCACGCCGGGACCGGACACGCCCATCGCAAGTTAGTTGAACCGATAGAGGTGCTGTGCCAGGCGGTAGGTCTTAACCGCGGCCCACTTCAGCGGCGATTTCTTAACGCTCGAACCCAAAACCAGCGGATGACGCTTTAGATTGCGCGCCATGCGCGGGCTTTTAGCGTAAATGTGTTTCCACATCTCATCGCGCATTCGCAACGCTTCGTGATCGCCGCGCACCAGCGAAAACGCCGAAGATGCCGTGACAATCAGAGCCAGGAAACCTTCCATATACTTTGCCAAGCGCGGGTTGGAAACGTCGTCGGGCAGGGTGTAGGCATCGACCATCGCCCGGGTGACCTGCATCTGTTGATCGAGGCGACCCAGCATGACGGTCTCGTTGACGGACTGGTCCTCACGCCCGATAAAGTAGTGATACAGGTCAACCGGTAAATAGTACAGTTTCTTAACATAAGGGAGGGGAACATAGACAAAAATGTTGTCTACATAGAACGTGTGTTTGGGCATGACCATCCCGGATTCCCGCAGCACCTGGGTTCGGTAAACCGTGGAGTGCATCAGGATGTTTTGCCCCACCCCGAAGTTTCCGACCTGATTCCAGGTGATAACCCGGTTCAGCGGCAGGGCGCGGTTGTAGCGGATGACTTTGCGCGAACCTGTCAACACGTGCTCGTACACATAATTACAGACAACCAGGTCAACCAGCTCATTATGTGCCAGGAACGTTCTCAGCTTGGACATCAGCAGGTTTAACCCGACCCGGTCCAGCCAGTCATCCGAGTCAACCACCTTAAAGTAGTGGCCGCGAGCCGCCTGCAAACCCGCCATCACCGCGCCGCCGTGACCGGCATTTTCCTGATGAATGACCCTGATTTTGTCAGGCATAGCCTGCGCCCACTTATCGGCTTTCTCTCCGGTGTGGTCCCGAGAACCGTCATTAACAATGATGATTTCGGTGTCATCACCCGCTCCAATCATCGAGGAAATACAGGCGTCCATGTAGTCCTCGGAGTTGTAGCACGGAATGACAAAAGTCAGGGTTATCTCGCAATCCGCCGGGTTCTGAGAAGGGTTTGCGGTTTGCGCGGTGTGATTCGTTTCTGCCATCGGGTTCCCTCACTAGATTTCGTTGTTATTTCGTCAGTCCCCGTCAGTCGGGGAGGGGCTCAATCGTCCGTCATTACCACGTGTAGCCCACCCACCATGCGGGCAATCAAGTTGTAAATCACGGCAGCCAGCCAGCTCAGTACAGTTAAAATAATAATCTGGAGTACGCCAAAAATCGCGACCAGAGCAATTGTCCGACTAAATGTCAACGCGTCAACCAGGTTCACCAACGCGGTAGCGGACAGCGCCTGTAAAAACCCTTGCATGGAGGAAAAAACGTGCAGCATGTCCAGTACAATCCACAACACGATAGACGCAACCAGCATGACTATGGACAGCGCGACCGCGACCAGGAATCCAATCTTCATGGCCGAGAGCGGATTGATGCGGGACAAAGTCAGCTTCACGCGGCGCACATCAGGCAAATCGGCGGCTTCTTCGCGTTCCTGCATTCGCTTCGCTGCCTCCATGCGCCGGGCCGCCCGGGCCGCTTCCCGCTCGGCTTTCTTGGCAGCCTTGGCGGCCGCGCGATCGTCGGCATAAGTTTTCGTTGGGGTGGGAGCTGGGGCTTCAGGCTCCGGAGCCTCATCCGGTTGACTGTCAGTCGAGGGTGCATCCGCTGGCGATTCCTGAGGGATTTGACCTGTCAAGCCGGCCGTGTCTGCCGGCGGAGGCGGGGGAACCGGTTTTGTAGCCTGACTATCGGCCTGCAAAGCACCTGAATAGGGGTCGGCGTGGCCCAGCTTGGCCCAGGAGACGCTGGGATCTTCGCTATCCTCAGCCGTATCGGGATTGGGGGCGGGATTATTCCCGTCAGATGTTCCGTTTATCCGCATGTTCCATCCCCTTCAGATGTTTTCTCGATTTTAGAGCCTAGCCACCGGCGGCTCAATTCATGATTCTCGGTTCTCACTGTGACGATTTAGAGGACTTTTGCAATATATCGCACAAAGTGGGAAATCCCGCATCGCTCATTCTCGCTATTCCTCCAGCTGCGAATCATTGTCCACGTTGAGAGTGATAGCAATTACCCCGTCGCCCTCATCAGCTCGGGAGAAAATCACGCCCTGAGTGTTGCGCCCGGTCCGGCTGACTTCATCGACCCGGGAACGCACGATTTTGCCTCCCGCCATGATGACCAGCACTTCCGAGTCCTCCTCGGTGACCAGCGCGCCGACCAGGTCGCCACGAGCCTCAACCAGGTTCGCGACTTTAATCCCCAGGCCGCCGCGGCCCTGCACCCGGTATTCCGACAGCGCCGTGCGTTTCGCAAATCCGCCCTCGGTCACCACGAACAGGTCTGCATCCGGGCGCACCACGTCCATGGTCAACAGCTCATCCTTGGTCCTAAACCGCATCCCCGTCACGCCGGACGTGGCCCGACCCATCGGGCGCAGCTGCTCATCGCTGGCGGTAAACCGCAAAGATTGACCGTGACGAGACACTAAAATCAGGTCGTCTGTCGCGTCCGCCAGGCACGCCGAAACCAGCTGATCCGCCTCCCCGGCATCGTCCTCGCGCAGTTTAATTGCAATCAACCCGCCGGTACGGTTCGTGTCGTAATCGGTCAGTCGAGTCTTTTTCACAAATCCGAGCCGAGTCGCCAACACCAGGTAGGCTTTGTCCTCAAACGAGGAAACCTGCAGGACCTGGGCGATACGTTCCTCGGGTTGGAAAGCCAGCAGGTTCGCCACGTGCTGACCTTTCGAGTCGCGCCCGCCTTCGGGAATCTCGTAGGCTTTCGCGCGATACACCCGCCCGAAGTTCGTAAAGAACAGCAACCAGTCGTGCGAGGAGGTCGTAAAGAAATGCTCGACCTGGTCCTCTTCGCGCAGCGTCGCGCCTTTAATGCCTTTGCCGCCGCGATGTTGGGATCGGTAAGCGTCGACCCGGGTCCGTTTCGCGTAACCGCCACGAGTGATGGTGACCACCACGTCTTCTTCGGGGATGAGGTCCTCCATCGACATTTCCCCATCAAAAGGCACGATGGTGGTCTTGCGTTCGTCGCCCCACTTTTCGGTGATTTCGCCCAGTTCCTCAGACACAATGGCGCGCTGGCGTTCGGGGCGAGCCAATATGTCTTCAAAGTCGGAGACTTTCGCCTCTAATTCGGCGTGTTCGTCCAAAATCTTTTGGCGTTCCAAAGCGGCCAACCGGCGCAGCTGCAAAGCCAGAATCGCGTCAGCTTGAACCTCGTCCACCTTGAGGAAATCCATCAACCCGACCCGGGCGTCTTCTGCGGTCGGAGAGCGGCGAATCAACGCGATAACCTCATCTAGCGCATCCAAAGCCGCCAGGTAGCCTTGCAAGATATGCAGCCGTTCCTGGGCTTTCGCCAACCGGAAAGCGGTGCGGCGTTTGATGACATCGACCTGATGGGCGGTCCAATAGTGGACAAAACCGTCAATAGACAGGGTCCGCGGCACCCCGTCAACCAGCGCCAACATATTGGCGGGGAAGGAATCTTGCAACTGGGTGCGTTTATACAGGTTATTCAGCACAACTTTCGGAACGGCGTCGCGTTTCAGCACCACCACAATCCGGGTTCCGGCGCGATCCGACGTTTCGTCACGAATATCCGCAATGCCCTGCAACTGGCCGTCTTTGACCAGCTGAGCAATCTTAACCTGCAGGTTATCGGGGTTGACCTGGTAGGGCAGCTCGGTCGCCACCAAACAGGTGCGTCCGTTGAGTTCCTCCACGTTGACCACGGCGCGCTGGGTGATGGAACCGCGACCGGTCCGGTAGGTTTCCTCAATCCCGCGCCGACCCAAAATCGTGGCGCCGGTGGGGAAATCCGGGCCTTTAATACGCTGCAGGCAGGCCTCGAGCAACTCTTCGCGGGTGGCTTCAGGGTTTTGCAGATACCATTGGGCTGCGTCAGCGACTTCCCGCAAGTTGTGGGGCGGAATCCTGGTCGCCATGCCCACCGCGATACCCTCCGACCCGTTAATCAGCAGGTTCGGGATACGGCTGGGCAGCACGGTCGGCTCTTGGGAGCGCCCGTCATAGTTGTCCATGAAATCGACGGTGTCCTCGTCGATGTCACGCACCATTTCCATGGCGAGGGCCGCCATCTTGCATTCCGTGTACCGAGGCGCGGCCGGCCCCAGGTTACCGGGGGAACCAAAGTTGCCTTGACCAGCCACCAAAGGGTAACGCAGCGACCAGGGCTGCACCAACCGGGCTAGTGCGTCATAGACCGAAGAATCCCCGTGCGGGTGGAAGTGACCCAAAACGTCGCCCACCACGCGCATACACTTGGAATACCCGCCGTTCGGGCGGTAACCGCCGTCATACATGGTGTAGATGACGCGGCGGTGTACCGGTTTCAGCCCATCGCGCACATCGGGCAGGGCGCGGCCCACGATGACGCTCATGGCGTAGTCCATGTAGGACTTTTTCATCTCTTTTTCCAAATCCACCTGCATGACGCGGGGGGATTCCGCCTCAGTAATCACGGGGGCATCAGGATGAAGGATGTCCTCGACTTCGGAATCGTTGTTGTCTTGGTTATCAGCCATTTCCCTTGTCTTTCAATAGCTTGGTGAGAGTTTCACCGTGGCTTGTGGTTGTCGTTCGCTTAGATATCCAAGAACCGTACGTCTTGGGCGTTGCGTTGGATAAAGGCGCGCCGCGAACTCACGTCCTCGCCCATGAGCAGCGAAAATACTTCGTCAGCGGAGGCGGCCTCGTCCATCGTGACCTGTTTCAACAGTCGCACGCTGGGATCCATCGTGGTTTCCCACAGTTCCTGGGCGCTCATCTCGCCCAAGCCTTTGTAGCGTTGAATCCCGCCTTCCTTGGGCATTCGCGCCCCGGAGTCCAGACCCAAGCTGACCAGCTTGTCCTTTTCCTTGTCGGAATAGACGAACTGGTGAGGTTTGTTAGACCACTTCAGACGGTAGAGCGGCGGGGTGGCCAGGAACACGTGACCGTTTTCGATGAGCGGACGCATATAGCGGAACAGCAGGGTCAGCAGCAGGGTGGTGATGTGTTGTCCGTCCACGTCGGCGTCTGCCATCAGCACAATCTTGTAGTAGCGCAGTTTCGATAGGTCGAAATCTTCGCCAATCCCGGTGCCAAAAGCGGTGATGAGGGACTGGATTTCTTTGTTGTCCAAAGCGCGGTCCAGGCGGGCCTTTTCCACGTTGAGGATTTTGCCGCGCAACGGCAGGATAGCCTGGTGAGCCGGGTCGCGCCCCGCCACCGCCGAACCGCCTGCCGAATCGCCCTCGACCAGGAAAATTTCGCATTCGGAAGCGTCCCGGCTGGAGCAATCCCGCAGCTTACCCGGCATTGAGAAGGAATCCAGAGCGGTCTTGCGCCGGGTCGCGTCCCGGGCTTTCCGCGCCGCGTTACGGGCCTGCTGGGCGGACTGGGCTTTGGAAATAATCGCCTTACATTCCGCCGGGTGGGCATCGAACCAGTCTCCCAGCTGGGAATATACGGTTTGCTGTACGAAAGTGCGGGCCTCGGTGTTGCCGAGTTTCGTTTTCGTCTGGCCCTCAAACTGGGGGTTGCGGATTTTCACGGAAATCACGGCGGTTAAGCCCTCGCGGCAATCGTCGCCGGAGAGGTTTTCGTCTTTGTCCTTAATGAAGCCTTTTTCTCGGCCCACCTTGTTCATCAGCGAAGTTAGCGCCGCGCGGAACCCTTCCTCGTGAGTGCCGCCTTCGGTGGTGTTGATGGTGTTGGCGTAGGTATAGATGGATTCGGAGTAAGCGCTGGTCCACTGCAGGGCGATTTCCAGCGCCATCGCGTTATCGGTGTCCTCCACGCTGGCCTCAAAGTCGATGATTTCCTCGTGAATGACCTCGGATTTTTTGGTGGTGTTGATGAAATGCACGTAGTCGTGCAACCCGTTTTCGTAACAGTAAGACACCGAGCGATGTCCGACCTTGGGAGAATCCGCTTCACCGTCCTGATCTCCGGTTACGAAATCGCCTTCCGCAGTCACGTTGGGGCGTTCATCAGTGAGGGTGATGCGCAGTCCTTTGTTCAGGAAAGCCATCTGTTGGAAACGGGTCCGCAGGGTTTCATAGTCAAACTCGACAGTTTCAAAAATGTCCGGGTCCGGGTAAAACACCTGAACGGTCCCGGTTTCATCGGTGGGTTCGCCGCGGCGCAACGGCTGGATGACTTTGCCCCCGTCACCAAACTCGATATGCCACTGGAAACCGTCTCGTTTCACGGTGGTCAAAATCCTCGTGGATAGGGCGTTTACCACCGAAATGCCGACCCCGTGCAAGCCGCCGGACACCGCGTAGGACGAGCCACCGAACTTGCCTCCCGCGTGCAGAATCGTCATGACGACTTCCACCGTGGGGCGGTGTTCACTGGGGTGTTCCGCGACCGGAATACCGCGGCCGTTATCAGCCACCCTCACCCCACCGTCAGCTTGTAAAGTCACCTCAATATGGTCACAGTACCCAGCCAAAGACTCATCGACCGAGTTGTCTACCACCTCATAAACCAAGTGGTGTAAGCCCCGCTCCCCGGTGGATCCGATGTACATACCGGGTCGGACTCGCACTGCTTCCAGGCCTTCGAGGACCTTAATGTCAGAAGCGTCATAGTGCTCCTCGGGCGTTTCAAAATCGCTCACGTTTGTGTCTCCTTTTTTCGGCTTTTTCGCCACTATAATCCTATCGAATTATTTGACGATTGCCCTTTAGAGACGCGTAAAGACGGATTTAACAGGTTTTATGTAAAATTATGGCAAACCAGGTTTGGGGGGTCTGCGGGCCGTAAATCCTGGCTTTATAGGTTTGGCAAGTTTTGGCACTAGGCCGGTTGGCCCGGTTTTAGCCGTAAGTGTCGCGCGGTCCGCGTCCCGGAACGCTGCGCGGGCCGTGGTTCCAGGACGGCACTTGGGGGCCGCGGATAATGATTTGGTTCACCACTCCTGCCCCAAGTCGCCGGGTCAGTTGTTTGAGCAGTTCGGGAAGCAAAAACTTCAGCTGGGTAGCCCAAGCGGTAGAGTCGGTACGGACGATGAGTTTGCCCCCATCGAAACTCTCTACTGTGGAATGAGCCGCGACCTGGGCGCCGACATATTCTTCCCAATGTTTTTTTACGTCCACGATTTCCAGCGGAGTCTGCCACCCCAGACGCCTAGCCAAATGCCCCAGGAGGAACCCGGCCTGTTGAGGATCGTTACGGGAGGGACGTGACAGGTCGGTAAAACTGGCGGTGGCCGGTCCCGGGGCGGACAGTTGCTCGATGCGCTCCGGGGTAGAACCGAGGCTTTTGGCCAGGTCAGTGTAATATTTTTTCGCGATTTCGCGGTCCAGCCATTCCCGTTCGCTCAAACTGTCCGAGTCGGGCTCGGTGGTGGAAAACCCGCGCACTTTCCCGGTGAGGGGATAAAAGCCCTGACTAAACATGAGTTCCCGGTAGCGTTTTACGGCGCGGCGCGGTAGGGGGGAATGCATGGTGGGATACAGCCCGGAATAGTCGATGCCTTTAGCCACGACTGACCCCCTCCCTGCTGACGGTGACTGCCCTGCCATTATTCTGACATTATTGCAAAAAATCCGGTGCCGCTCCCTGACCGAGGGGCTCTACGCTGCTTTCACGGGTTTGCCGGTCCAAAGTGACGCGATAAAACGCGGCGTGCAGGGCGTCGGGAATTTCGGTTCCGGTAGCGGAAGTAATAAACACCTGGTCGGCCTGGTCAATAGCCCACAGCAGGGCAGCGCGGCGCTGTTCATCGAGTTCGGCAAACACATCATCTAACAGCAACACCGGGGCATCGGCAAAATTCTCGCGCAGCAAGGAAAACTCAGCCAGACGCAGACTCAAAGCATAGGACCAGGACTCGCCGTGCGAGGCAAACCCTTTGACCGGCAAGCCGTGCAAGTGTAACTCCAGTTCGTCACGATGCGGACCGACCAAGTTGACTCCACGCCGGGCCTCATCGGCGCGACGCTGGACCAGGGCTTGGCGAAACGCGGCCGTCAATGAATCCGGGTCTGACCACAGTTGTTTTTGCTCGCTGGCGGGCAGGTCGAGAGTTTTCGTGACACTATCCGCATATGTTAGGCCCACCGGGGCGCTATGTCCGGCAATCCGGGCATACACCTGGGGCAGATACTCGCCCAACAGGCTTACCACCCGCGCCCGTTCACTCATGATTTCCACCGCCGCCGGCACCAGGGCATCATCCCAGATAGACAGCTGGATTTCATCTATCGGCGCCCGACGTTTCGCTAGGTCTTTCAGGTAAGCTCCGCGTTGACGGGCGACTTTCGTGTATTCGCTCAACGTCCCGGCCAAGGTCGGACGCAGCTGGATAGCGATACGGTCCAAGAAAGTGCGGCGCGTAGCGGGATCGCCTTGGACCAGTTGCAAATCTTCGGGGGCAAACAGCACGGTAGACAGGTGTCCCAGCAGGGCGCGTGGGCGCACATTGTGTCGGTTTATCATGGCGCGATTGGCCCGGCCAGCCAACAGTTCCATCTCTAACAGTTCCCCGTTAGCCTCCGGGTCCGCAATGTCACTACCAGGATGAATCCGGGCCCGGATTACTCCCGCGCGCAGCAACGCGGGTGAGCTGGCCGTGTCCCCGGCTTCGCGAAAAATCAAACCCGCATCCGTGCCAATCCGGTGCGAAGCCAGCACGGCCAGGTAGTTTATGGCCTCTATCAGGTTCGTTTTGCCCTGCCCATTGGCGCCGACAAACACGTTGGTTCCCGCCGGAAAGCGCACAATTACCTGACGGTAGGAACGAAACCAGTCCAGAGCCAGGTCGGAAACAAACACGCGACCCCCAGAAACCTCACTTGACCGTATCGAAAACTTCTAAATGCTGGTGCGGATGGGCATAATCAGGTAGCGGAACGTCAGATTATCCTCGCCCGTTTCTTCCTTTTGACCGGTAATGACCACGGGTTTCGCCTCATCCTTGAACGACAAGCGCGCATAGGGCTCATCGATGGCGCCCAGGCCTTCCAGCAGCATTCGCGAGTTGAAAGACACCGCGATGTCCGGGCCGTTCAGCAGGGCGGGAATCGTGTCGCTGGCGCTGTTCTCTCCGCCGTTGCCCGCCAGGAACTCTAGCTGACCGGAGGTAAAGCGCAGGGAAATCTGTTGATTAGAAAGGTTCGAGGACACGATAGCCACGCGCTTAGCCGTTTCAATGAACTGATCGACCTGAACCACGGCCGTAACATTAATCGGTTCAGGGAACAGACGGCGCACGTCAGGATAGTTTCCATCGTTAATCTGGGATGTAAACACCCGACCGTTCGCGGCCAAACCAATCAGGGAAGCGGGACTGTTGGCTGAACCCACCGCGATTTCGACATCGCCTGCGGTAGCAATGTTCTTTGCCGCATCGCTCAAGTTCTTGGCTTTCACCACCAGGTCTTGATTACCGCCCTGACCACCGGCCCACGGCATTTCCTTTAACGCCATCCGGTAACGGTCTGTCGCCAAGAGATAGAGCTTGTCCGGGCGCACCTCCAAGGAAATGCCCGTCAACAGCGGCAACGTTTCATCACGAGAGGCGGCCACCGCGACTTGTGAAATAGAATGAGCAAAAGCAGCGGCATCGACCTTCCCAACACTTTCGGGCAACTGCGGCAACGGCGGGTACTCCTCAGAATGCATCATGATGAGGTTTTGTTTGAAAGAACCGCAGGTGATGTGCAGGTAGTTATCCTCTGTAGCGAAGGTCACCAGGTCGGCGCTGGTCGGCAAGGCTCGTGCCGTTTCGCTGAGCAGTTTGCCGTCCACTACCGCCACACCGGGTTCAGTGACATCTTCGGCTCCGACCGTCACGCGGGAAGAAACTTCGTAATCATAGGAGGAAAACTCGACCCCGTCCTCTCGTGCTTCGATGCGTACCCCGGAGAGCACCGCCACCGCCGGACGAGGTGAAATGGACCGGGAACTCCATGCCACAGCTTCTGCCAAAGTATCGCGTCTCAACACGAGTTCCATGAAATTCCTCCCGAATGCTAAATGTTGTTATACAAACTCTAACCCAAAACCGCATAGTTGAGTACTCCCGTAGTTTGCCGAATTTTCAACCACGGGCGCGAGGTTCATGAGCCCCGACGATTCTTTGATGAAGGCAGAGAGGCGCATAATAATTTAAAAATAATTATCTTCATAACCGGTGTGAATTCTGTGTAAAACCCGATTTTGCTAGGTGGGAGTTCGGAATCACAAATCTGTAGTTCAGTTGATAACTTTCTGGACAAACTTGGGGAGCCTGTGGATGAAATGCTGTCCACAATTTCTTCCACAACCAATCCCCGAAAAATCTTGCTCTCTTCCCCAGCTTTGTCCACATTCGCGAGTGTGTCTTGGATTTTAGGTGCGGGAGCGGTATGACGTGGGGTTTTGCGCCGTTCGGGGTCGCGGAGGTTTTTAAAGTAGCCGATGATTGCCCGTCACCAAATATTGCGGTAACCGGAATGGGAGAGGGGGGAGGAACCCGTACGACGCTGGGGAGGGTGCTCCCTCGATGTCGCTAGGGTCCTCCCCCCGCGACCCTTGAGCGGTACACCGCGACCTCCCCCAAGCACCTCGTGAACTGGAGAATTACTGTCCGCACCGACCTTGTGAACAGAACAAGAGAGGCAGAGGCAGAAAGAAAAAGAGATGAAAAAACTGTTGGAAAGGCAGTGGAACTAGGATTCGCGGGTGGCGCGGCGCACCGCATCGGAAATGTCGGAAACAGACTTGAACGTTTGGGTGTCTTCCTTCATGGAGGCTGCGACCTTTTTATTTGCGTGCATGACGGTCGTGTGATCGCGACCCCCGAAAGCGGCTCCGACCTGGGGAAGTGACAAATCGGTCAGTTCACGGCACAGGTACATAGCGATTTGGCGCGGCCCCACCACGGTGCGTGACCGATTCGCGGAGAGCAAGTCCTCGGACTTTAACGCAAAATATTGGGCGGTGCAGTCAATAATCATCTCGGGAGTGATTTCTTTGGCGCCCTTGCCGGTCATCAAGTCGCGAATGGCCAGTTTCGCGGTTTCTATGGTGGCAGGCACATGGTTTAGCGACCAATACGCCGTAACCCGAATCAACGCGCCCTCCAAAGCGCGAATGTCGGAATCGACGTTAGAGGCGATGAACTCCGCCACATCATCGGGCATCTGTAGGTTTCCGGCCTGGGCTTTTCGACGCAAAATCGCGATGCGCGTCTCTAGGCTGGGGGGCTGAATATCCGCCATCAAACCCCACTCCAAGCGGGAACGGACCCGTTCTTCAAACCCTTTCAGCTCCTTGGGAGCCACGTCAGACGTGATGACGACCTGTTTTTGTGCGGTGTGCAGCGTATTAAAAGTGTGGAAGAACTCCTCGAGCGTTTGTTCTTTACCGGCTAGGAACTGAATATCGTCGATGAGCAGGAAGTCGACCTCCCGGTAGCGAGCCTGGAAATCGGCGAAAGTCTGGGAGGCGATGGCGTTGATGAACTCGTTGGTGAATTCCTCGGAGGAAATGTATTTCACTTTCGATTCGGGGTACAGCTCCAGGGCGTAGTTACCGATGGCGTGCAACAGGTGGGTTTTGCCCAATCCGGGACCGCCGTAGATAAACAGGGGATTGTAGGCTTTTGCAGGTGAAGCCACGACCGATTCCGCGGCCGCGGCGGTAAATGAGTTCGAAGAGCCGATGACGAAAGAGTCAAAAGTGTAGGTTGGGTTTAGTCCCGTGTTCGAGTCGATGTGCAGGACGTGGTGACTTTCCCCAGGTTCCCATACGGGAGCGGTGGGGGCGCTCGGCTGGATGGGCAGGGGTTGGACGGGTTCATAAGTTTGGGGTGCGGGCGCCACGTTGCCCAGGTTTTCGTCCACCGTCACAATCAGGTTGTTAATAGGGCGATTCAAGACCTCACCAAAAGTTGTTTTAAACAGCTCGTAGTACTTCGACTCAATCATGGTTTTGACGTCGTTGCTGGATACCGCCAAGACTGCCGCGTCACCGGATTCCCCCAAACCTTTGGATTGGCGAATGAGCGCCAAATCGAAGTCCCCAATTTTGCCTGAAGCACTGAGGTTTTGTAGTGCTTGGGCCCAAAAATCGGTTGGTCCAAGGTCAGCGTTAGTTCCGCTTTCCCAGGCCGCATTGTTCACGGTAAGTATCTCCTCGGCAGTTGCTTTTATCCAGATAAAACTGAATAAATCTTGCCACTCTTTGGCGGAATCCACAAAGTTATCCACAACCTGTGGACAAAGTTACAACAGTGTAACTCCGTAATGAAGTGCAGTTACATCTATGTTTTCCAATTTTTTCCGGGCCAATCCGCTCAGTCGGACTTTTGCGCTAATTTGCAACGAACCTGTTATCTGGGCTAAATTGTAACTTCGTCTTATGACTTAACTGCGGCTCGGGATTACCCGGGATTATTTTTCAGGAGAAAAAAGTGACTAAGCGGACTTATCAGCCCCATAATCGTCGCCGCGCCCACAAGCACGGCTTCCGTAATCGTATGGCCACCCGTGGGGGACGGGCGGTTATCAGCGCTCGTCGTCGTCGCGGCCGTAAGCGTCTGGCGGTCTAAGCCCAAGCTGATGCTGGCCAAAGCAAACCGGCTGACTCGCGCCCAGGACTTTCGCCTAGCGATGCGCGAGGGGTGCCACGCTCACGGCCCTAACCTGGTGTTCCATCAATATATCGGAACGGGAGATGAACCGGCTCGCATCGGTTTCGTTGTGGCCAAGCGGTTTGTAAAGCACGCTACCGGACGTAATCTCATTAAGCGCCGTTTGCGTCACCTGGTGCGCGATCGCCTGGTGGAGTTTCCGGCGGGTTCTCTAAATGTGTTTTATGCCAAAGCCGGCATCGCTGAGGCGGATTATTCGCAGCTGGACAAGCAAGTCGGGACGGTGTTGCAAAAGATGGCCCGCAAACGCCACCAGGTTTCACCCGGTTCGCCGCAGCCCGGTTCGTCAAGTTTCCCACGCGGTAATGGCCGGTAAAAGTTAGGATAGATGCGGTGTTAACAGGCAAGACATTGTTGCGGTGGGGTTGGAATCTGCCGGCAAACTTGGCACGCTTGCTGATTCACCTCTATCAACACACTTTGTCAAAAGCGTTCGGACCGGTGTGTAAGTACTATCCCAGTTGTTCGCACTATGCGGACCTGGCACTGCAAGTACACGGACTGTGGAAAGGCTCAGCGTTGACCCTGTGGCGGTTGCTACGGTGCAACCCCTACTCTGACGGTGGCGTGGACTACCCTCCGGTCAAAGGTTCCTGGACGAATCCGTGGACTGAACCTGGCAGCGTCAGCGCCCAAACTTATGACCTACTGCCCGGTCAAAACTCACTGTGGAGCGCCGGAGTGAGAGGGGAAACTATGGAAATGAAAGAAGGAATGGTGTCATGCTGCTGAGCCTGCTCCCGGCTGCTGGGGAAGCCAAATTGTCTCTCTATGATCAGATTTTGTACCCCTTTATGTGGGTGGTGGGCTGGATTTTGCGCGGTGTCCACGAGTTGCTGGAATTGTTAGGGGTCAAGCCTGGTGCCGGCATTGGCTGGGTACTGGCCATCATCGGGATGACTATCGTGGTGCGCCTCATCATCGTGCCACTGTTCATCAAGCAGATTAAAGCCTCGCGCGCCATGAGTCTGGCGCAACCCGAATTGACCGCCATCACCAAGAAATATAAGGGCAAGCGCGACCAGCAGTCCATGATGCGTCAGCAGGAGGAAATGAAAGCCGTGCAAAAGAAGTACGGCGCATCCATGTCGGCCTCGTGCCTGCCCCTTTTGGTGCAGATGCCGGTATTGTTCGCTCTGTACCGTTTACTGTTTTATATGGAAGCGGTCGCCAAAGGCACGATGCCTGAACACGATTCCATTGGCGGAATGGGCCAGGTTCAAGCCAAAGCGTTGTGGGATTCCACTTTCTTTGGCGAATCTCTGGGACAAACCATGTTCAGTCCAACTTCCACCATGCAGACCAAGATTGTTATCGGCATTATGGTGGCTTACCTGGTCGTGACCATGTTTGTGCAGACGGCGTTCCTGTCGATGAAGAATATGAGTGACGAACAGCTCCACTCGGATAACCCGATGGTGAAGTCCACGAAGTCCATGATGTACTTCATGCCTCTGGTGTACTTGTTCACTGGCCCGGTCGTGCAGGTGGGATTGCTCATTTACTGGGTCACCTCCAACACGTGGAGCTTGGTGCAGCAGTACTTCATGATTCGGGCCTACCCCACTCGCGGTTCGGCAGCCGCTCGGTGGCGCGCAGACGCTCATGAACACAAATTCGACAAATACCGTGCCGAGCAGGAAAAACAACTCGATGCCGAGTTGAAAAAGATTGAGTTGAACGAGGTGGGACTCAATCAGAAAGGCGTTCAGGTTGCGATGCGGGAAGCCCGGTTGGCCCATATTCGTAAGTTAGAGAAGCGTCGGATGGAGCTGGGGTTGGACGAAATGAACTTCGGTTCGGTTGATACTCAAGGTAAAGGTGGCCGGCAGCAGCGGATGCAGCCGGGTCAGAAGGGTTGGGAGGAATACCGGGCCCAGTTTGATCAAGACAAGGCAGAGGCCGAGGCCGAGTCGGAACCTGATCCGGACGAAGTCGGCAAGGATGGCCTGACTGCCAGCCAACGAGCCACCAAACAAGCTGAAAGACGTGCAGCCGAACGTAAAGCGAAGCAAAAGAAGTCAAAAAAGAAGCAAGGGAACAGATAGACACGATATTTTCGGGGCACCACGACGCACGGCGTCGCCTGGGAATCGAGGAGCATAAACATGAGTGAATCAATGGACGAGTTGGACATTATTGAGGAAGGCACCGAAGTCGTTGCCAATCGCGCCTCCAAAATGGAGCGGCTGGAAAACGAAGGTGATTTGGCAGCTGATTATTTAGAGGAACTGCTGGACATTGTCGATTTGGACGGCGACATTGAGATTGATGTCGAGAACGGACGAGCCTTGGTAGAAATCGTTACCGGGGACGTAGAACCGGATCGTCGTTTGAAGCGGCTCATTGGCCGGCACGGCGAAGTGTTAGAAGCCCTGCAGGAACTGACCCGCTTGGCAGTACAGTCTCAAACCGGGGAACGCTCCCGGCTGATGCTCGACATTGCCGGCTACCGTTCCAATCGCCGCCTCGAGTTGCGCGAACTGGTGGAGCGCTTGGGTGCGCAGGTTCAGGAAACCGGCGAGCCGGTCCAGCTCAATCCCATGAATCCGTTTGAACGCAAGGTGTGCCACGACAAGGCCGCGGAAATGGGTTTGTATTCCGAATCAGAGGGCATGGCCCCCAACCGCTATGTCGTCTTGTCGCTTGACGAAGGCGATGATGAGGACTACGAGGACGAGCCTTTTGACGAATTTGATGATAACGCGGACGACGCTGGCGACGATTTGGCAGATGACGCGCAGACCCTGGACCATGACGCTCTTGATGACGACTCGGACGTCTCGGCTGACGAAGCCTAACCGTTAGAGGCTCGCAGAGAGACTGACCGTGACAGATTCAGCTGAGGACGAGCTGGCCGAGGAAACCCCGGGTGAGATTCAGCTTGAACCGGAGCCGGCGGGCCTGGCCGATGTCTTTGATACCAGCGCCGACCAGATGCGCTACTTTGCGGATCTTCTCAGCCACGAAGGCTTGGAGCAGGGTTTGCTGGGACCACGCGAGGCCGGTCGCATCTGGAGTCGCCACCTTTTGAACTGCTGGGTACTCAGCGAGTTTTTGCCCGAGGGCGTGCAGGTCGCCGATGTCGGTTCGGGAGCTGGGCTGCCCGGTTTGGTGTTGGCTATCGGTAGGCCAGATCTGAGTATGACTTTGATTGAGTCCATGTCTCGCCGCTGTGAGTGGCTGCAGTTTTGCGTGGAGGAACTCGGTCTGGACAACGTGCGGATTCGTAACGCTCGTGCTGAGGACCTTCGGGGGAAACAGGCGTTTTCTTATCTGACGGCTCGGGCGGTCGGCAACCTTTCGACCCTGCTGGGCTGGACGGCGCCGCTAGTGAAAAAGCACGGCACGATGCTGTTCTTAAAAGGCGCTTCGGTCGAAGCGGAGATAGATAAAGCGAAAGCCAACTACGTGTTTGCCAAACAAAAGGTATCCCTGCCCGAGGTGCTCACCGTTTCCACACCCTTGACCGGAGAACCAACCCGCGTGGTGCGGCTGGCTAAGAAATAAGCAATTGTTTCACGTGAAACATTTTGCTCCGGAGTTAGCCTGCTCTGTTTTGGGGCCAATGGGAGGACGAATGTGAGGCATTTTCGTGTCATCGGTTTGTTCAATTTGCTCCGAACATAGCCGGCTGGACTGCGTTGTTGACCTGTGAAAACAATTGTCAACCGGCGCAACCACGCGGAATACCTTGTGGACAAGGTGTGGATAAGTTTTCGGCAATCTTGAATTTTTTCGTGGTCACCCATGAAGTAGACTGGAAAGAAAGAAGGGAGTTTTATGGTGGCAGAAAACGAACGGCCTAAGGTCGTAGTCCCCCATCAAATCGAGCGTCCGGATTCCATTCACCGGACCTTGCGTCCGCGGGTGCCGACCTCCGAGAACGAGACCCCCATCGCTCGTGAACTGCGCAAATCAATGGAGATGCGCCAGGCAATCGCCTTCGAGGATACTCCCCAGTTGCACCACAATCACATCGTGGCGGTTGCTAACCAAAAGGGTGGAGTCGGCAAGACGACCACCCTGGTCAATATGGCGATGAGCTTGGCGCAGCGCGGCGTGCAGGTGCTGGTCATTGACACCGACCCGCAAGGCAACGCTTCGACTGCCCTGGGCATCGACCACCACGTTGGCAACCCCTCACTCTATGACGTTTACACCGGGCACTCTACCCTGGCGGAAGTCGCTCAGCCCTGCCCGCAACAGGAATCCCTCTTGGTCGTACCCGCCACCGTGGATTTGGCCGGGGTGGAAATGGAACTGGCTGATCAGGTGGACCGCAGTTTTTATCTGCGTGAAGCCGTCAAGTCTTACTTGGCGGATAAGTCCGGTTGTTTGGTTTTCATGGACTGTCCCCCTTCGCTGGGGCTGTTGACAGTCAACGCATTTTGCGCCGCGCATTGGGTCTTAATTCCGGTGCAGGCGGAGTACTACGCCCTGGAGGGAATTTCCCTGCTGACTGATACCGTGGGCAAGATTCGCGATGCCTTAAATCCTCACTTGGAAGTGTTGGCCTTCCTCATCACCATGTTTGATAAGCGCACGAATCTGGCTGCCCAAGTCGAAGCCGATGTGCGCTCCCACTATCCCGAGCAGACTTTACCTACCAACATTCCGCGTCAAGTTGCTATCTCCGAAGCTCCCTCCTGGGGTCAGACCGTCATCACTTACGAAAAGAATTCGCCAGGTTCGCTGGCTTATCAGATGGCGGCGTTGGAACTGTTGGGGAAATTAGCAGCGAAGGAAAACTGACACATGGCGAAAAAACGGGCTTTAGGTAGTGGTCTGGGCGCTTTGATTCCCGGTGCGCAGTCGCAGCCGCGGGGTGTGGACGTGCTGGTTCCGCCCAAGCCAGGGACGAACCCGACCAAGAGCAACGACAAGGTTCATGAGTTGTTGAGTCCCGATGCGATGCAGCGCAAATCGGCAAACGCGCCGGACACCTCCCTGGTGCCGGTTCCCGGCATGACTGTGCAGGAACTTCCTATCGCGGCAATTAGCGCCAACCGAGCCCAGCCCCGCGAGGTATTCGATGAGGACGCTTTGGAGGAACTGGCGAATTCGATTCGCAACGTCGGTATCTTGCAACCCGTCACCGTGCGGCAGATTGGCACCCGCAAGAAACCCCAATACGAGCTGGTCATGGGGGAGCGGCGTCTGCGTGCGGCGAAGCTCGCGGGGCGTACCACGATTCCTGCCATCATTCGGGAGACTGCTGATGATGAGATGCGGGTCAACGCCCTGCTGGAAAATATCCAGCGCGTGAACCTCAACCCGCTGGAAGAAGCCGCCGCCTACCAACAGATGATTGAGGAACTCGGGGTCACCCAAGAAATCCTGGCGAAGCGGCTGTCGCGGTCCCGTCCCCAGATTGCCAATACGCTGCGACTGCTGAAGCTGCCCGCGGAGGTACAGGTACAGGTGGCAGCCGGGGTGCTTTCCGCAGGTCACGCCCGCGCCCTGCTGGCTCTGGATGATGCCGCCGCGATGACGCAACTGGCACAGCGCATTGTGGCCGAGGGCTTGTCGGTACGCGCCACCGAGGAAATCGTAGCGGTGGGCGATAATGACTCAGCCAAGACCACCGAGCCGAAAAAGCGCCAGACTACCCCGCTCAGCCCAGACATGATGGAAATGAAAGCTCATTTGGAAGACATCTTGCAAACGCGGGTAAACCTGCAAATCGGGAAAACTAAAGGCAAGGTCACCATTGAGTTTGCCGATGGCGATGATTTAGCGCGGATTGCCAAAATTATTGGCAGCCGCTAAGGCAGTGGATGCCACACCGAGCGGCACAGAGTTCAGGCAGGCCGTGCGCCAGCCGCAGGTTTGACACCGGCCACGGCGGCAGGGACGCAATTGTTTCACGTGAAACATTACCCTGCTGCGGGCCACGGAAACGAAAGCAGTCCCCGAGTGTCCTGGTGAAACAAAGTAGGGGAAACTAATCGAGTAACCAGGCGACCGGGCTTGTGAAAGCTAATCGAGGCGCGAGAATGACGGCTCCCTAGAGAACTCGTGAAGTACAGCTAGGCGGATTTGGCGGTAGAAACTGCAGACACGGCTTCACCGTTAGCAATCAGGGCTTTTTCCTGTTCCACGGTCAGGGCCAGACGCCGGATGCCTTCGCGGATTTGTTCCTCGGGAGGATAGCAGTAGGCGATGCGCAGGTAATCGGAGCCGCGTCCGTCCGCATAGAATGCCGTGCCGGAAACGTAGGCGACCAGGTTTTGCACGGCGCGGGGCAGCATCGCGTTCGTGTTGAGGCCCGAGGGGAAATGCACCCAGGTGTAGAAACCGCCGACCGGATGCGTCCACGTGCAGTCGGGAAGATATTTCTTAAGGGCTTCTAGGGTGGCGCGGGCCCGGCCGCGGTACATGACCCGGAACTTGTCGACTTGACCGTACCAGTCAAAGTCGTGAAGGTATTTCGAGATAGACATTTCGGCGGCCATCGAAGGAGTCAGAATCGCGGTTTCGTTAGCGACCACCAGCTGTTGCGTAATCTGGTCGGGAGCCAGTGCCCAGCCGATACGAAAACCGGGGGCGAACATCTTGGAGAAAGAACCCAGGTAGATGATGCCATCGGGGTTAAGGGGCTGCAGGGCTGGATAGAGATGACCGTCAAAACCGAGCAAGCCGTAGGGGTTGTCCTCCAAAATCAGCAGGTGGTGGCGTTGGCAAATTTCCACGATTTGCGGACGGCGCTGTTCAGTCAGGGTCATGCCGCCGGGGTTGTGGAAATTCGGCACGGTATAGAGGAACTTAGCCGGGCGTCCGGCCTTTTCCAGCTCAGTCGCGGCTTCTTCCAGAGCTTCGGGAATGAGGCCGTCCTGATCCATTAAAACGTGATGGACATCACACTGGTAGGAGTGGAACACCGACAGGGCGCCAACATAGGAAGGGGCTTCAACTAAAATCGGGTCGCCGGGATCCACAAAAAGTTGGGTGACCAGGTCTAATGCGTGTTGAGAACCCGCGGTGATAGTTACGTTGGCGGCAGAGGCGTGGATGCCTTCCAAGCTCATAATGTCAGTGATTTGCTCGCGCAACACTTCCAAACCTTGACCGCCACCGTACTGCATAGCGGTGGCCCCGTCATTTTCGAACATCTGCTGGAAAGAACGCGCAATCTCGTGCAGGGGCAGGTCTTTAAGGTTAGGCATGCCACCGGCCAGAGAGACCACCTCCGGGCGGGAAGCTACGGCGAACAAGGCTCGGGTCTCGCTGATTTTCAGGTTGCTGGCGCGCACCGAGAACCGATCCGACCAGTCGGTTTGGCTCATTACAGAAGCAGAAGTCATAAACACGTTCCTTTGAGTTATTTCCTGCAAGTTTACGCTTGGGTGAAACTGAGCCAAAATTTCGGGACGACACACCGGGACACGAAAGCGGTCCCGCGCTGGGCCCGGGAGAAAGGAGTAAAGCCGGAGATCCCAGCGAAGGACCGCGGAGTAGTGTGTGTCCCTCTATTGTAATGGCTTAAACGCAAACTCGGAGGCGAATTCAGTTACAGTGACGCAAAAACGTCACAACAGGGGCTTATCAGACGGTTCGTCTGAAAAACCTCAGGCGAGGGCGGCTTCAATCTCTGATTTGAACTGAGAGCGGGGCCGGCCCCCGATAATCTGATGAACGACCTTGCCGCCCTTGAAAATGTTGAAGGTCGGAATGGCGGAAACGCCGTACTGAGCCTGGATAGACGGGTTGTTATCAACGTCACACTTGGCGACTTTCAGACGATCGCCAAAGTCAGCGGCAACCTGGTCCACAATCGGTGCCATCTGGCGGCACGGACCGCACCAGACGGCCCAGAAATCCACCAGCACCGGCACGTCAGATTCCAAAACCTCGGCAGTAAAATTGCTTTCGTTGACTTCAATTGCTTCGGACATAGTCATTTCCTTTCTGTTGTGTTTCATTTCCCACCCGGTAGAGCAACCGGCCGGAAAATCTGTGTTGGGCTCAGAGGTTAATCTGAGCGTCTTGGTCGTTAATGTAGCGATTCGCGTCAATGGCGGCGCGGCAACCGGAAGCCGCGGAAGTCACCGCTTGGCGATAAATCGCGTCCGTGACATCACCGGCGGCAAACACGCCCGGCATGGAAGTTCGTGTGGAGGGAGAATCGACCCAAATATTGCCTTGGGCATCCAACTGTAACTGATCGCTCACCAGCTCGGTGCGCGGCAGGTGACCAACTGCAATAAAGATGCCGCCGACCGGTACAGTCTTGGTTTCCCCGGTTTGCACATTTTTGAGAGTGACAGATTCGACCTTGTCCGTGCCGTTGATGGACTCAACAACCGTGTTGAACTCGAAGGAAATCTTATCTTCCTTAAACGCCTTGGCCTGCATAGCTGCGCTGGCCCGCAACTCATCCCGACGGTGCACCACCGTGACCGAGGAGCCGTAGTGGGTCAGGAACACGGCCTCCTCCATCGCGGAGTCCCCGCCGCCAACGACCATAATGGGTTGGTCACGGAAAAAGAACCCGTCACAGGTAGCGCAGTAAGACACCCCGTGACCGGCGTGCTTTTCCTCACCCGGAACATTCAAAGTGCGGTGACCCGACCCAGTCGCGATAATGACCGTGCGGCCCTGGTGAGTACCCTCATCCGTCACGACAGTCTTAATGTCGCCGCGCAAGTCCAGCTTCAGGGCATCCTCATAGATGACTTCAACCCCGAAACGTTCGGTTTGATCCAGCATTTCCTGCATCAAGTCCGGGCCTTGAATCCCGTCTTTAAACCCGGGATAGTTTTCAACCAGGGTCGTGTTCATCAGCATCCCGCCGATATTCATCGACCCTGCCACCAGCAGCGTTTTCAAGGCGGCACGTCCCGCGTAAATCCCGGCGGTGTAACCGGCCGGACCCGAACCGATAATAATGACGTCGTACAAAAGGACTCCCTTTGGTAGAAAACTGTAGTTTAAATTTATTGTAGCTTTGAATCCTTACCAAGGGGATAGGATTCGCTGAGAGCTTAGCGAAAAATGTGCCGAAATACGGCTGACTTGGGCAAAGCCAAATGCCTAACTCTAACCAAGGACCTGTATCTCGGAAATATTCAAACGAAACTCGCCGCCGGCAGCGGTAGGCATCTCGGTACACCACAAAACCAGGCTGTTCGTTTCCACCGGCTGAGCCAGATGATAGATGACTGAGGAGGACAAGGGTTGAGACCCCAAAACGGTAGCCTCGCGGAAATTCTCTGCATTGCCCTGACGCAGCTCCAGATTGCCTCCTGTAGAGGCAGAGCTCACCACAACTTTCTTAACCTGTACCGGAGAGTCTCCGAGGTTTATCACCAGTCCGTAACCGCGTCCCCCAGCCAACACGGCCGAACGCAGCGCGGCACTGCGCCAAGACGTCTCGGGCTTCCCGTCAACAGCTAAGCCAGCCAGTTCCGGATGGTCATAGCCATCGGACAAACCCGAAACGGAAGCGACACCGGCAATGGGTAGCGGGGTCGGCTCGGCTTCAGGAAGCACCTGCAAATCAGGAACGGGAGATAAGTCCAGGGAATTATCGGTCGGTACTGACGCGGAATGCGGCCAGAACCAGACCAGCAGCGCCAAAATCGTGACCACGGCAACCGCCAGCACTGTAATTTTTAGCGTCAGAGCCGATTCAGAGGCGGGAACTTCCTCATGTTTGGGAGTGTAGTCGGTGGCAGCTTGGCGCGCGTCGCTGATGCTGGTGTTCAAAACTTCGGTGGTTTCGGCTTTCAAGCTGACCCAATCTTTGCGCAGGCGTTTGCGGTCAGCTCCCCAAGCCTTGCCGGTGGTTTCGTCAATGACATCCTCACCGGTCAAGGTGTCTTCATCAGGCACGTCAATGACATTTTCCTCGGAGTCAGCCGATTGGGACGGATTATTGAATAGTGGAGTGGGCTGAGGAGGAACACCGGTAGAGACAGAACGAAACACCGGTGTGCCGTTTGACTTGGTGTTATCCACGCCGCCCCCTTAATCTCAGCTGATTTATGTATTTTATCCCGTGTTTGAAATTCGCGGCAAAACAGCGGGGACTTTGCGTAGCTAGCGGCGCAACTTCGCGAGGAAGCCTCGCACCTCGCGTACCCGGAAAATCCACAGCATCCCGAAGTACAGAGGAGCCATGACCAGCGCCACCACCAGGCAACGCCACGCCCCGGAGACAAAAGTGGCACCATAAGCCCAGTCCGCACCGGGAGTCGGGATTACAAAAGACAGCAGCACCCAGGCCGGAATCCCCGCCACTACCGTAGCCACCAGCAATCGCAGATAGTGCCCAAAAATCTCTTGAAAAACGGATTGAGAAAAACCGCGGCGATGCAGCAACACCAGACCCAAAACAGCCGAAGCGGTGAGAGACACCGGCTCGGCCGCGGTCGTGACCGGAACCCAGAAAAATGGGCTGAGCAGGAAATACGCTATCAACCCGAGGATGGCGGTCACGAACGGAAAGAACAACATCAGGTAAAACTGGGCGCGGGTGTCTTCCAGGGAATACAGAGTCCGCGAGGTGGTGGAAAAAATGACTTGTGCCGGAATGCCCAAGCTCAAAATGGTGAGAATGACCGCCAGAGCCTGGGCTTGCTGGGGCGGCAGGGCGGTAGCGGTGACATTGGCCAGGGGCAGGGCTCCCACAATCAACATGCCTGCCAAGAGGAAGTTAAACAGGCTCGATAACCGGGCGGCACGCAAATAGTCCCCGGCCAAAGCCGGGATGTCATCCCTGGTGGCGTGCAGGGCCATGGATGTAAAGACCGCGGTGGTTACGGAAATCGTTACCAGGGATTGGGGCAGCATATACAGTGTGTTGGCGTACTGGTAGATAGCGAAACCGGGATAGAAATTACCGTCCAGCTGACCGGCACCGTTAGCCGCCGAGGCGATACGCGCCACGATTAGGTTCATGCACGTATTGGCTAACAGGCCCGCGAAAGCCCAGGCCGCGACCCGTCCGGTGTGACGAAAACCCAAACCATGCCAGTGAAAGTTGGCGCGCAATCGAAAACCGAGATGCATCAGGGGAAACACCAGAATAATTGCTTGCAGGGCGATACCCAATGTCATGGAACCGGCCAAAAGGGCAATCCGAGGCGCATCCCACCTGGAGACATCAAAGTCGTGGGACGGGGCGGTGCCGTAAAAGTTGATGAATACTCCCAATCCGGCAATCCCCACCAGGTTATTGACCACCGGAGACCACATGTAAGGACCGAAGCTGGACAGGGAGTTCAACACTTGTCCCAGCAGCGCGTAGGTTCCATAAAAGAAAATTTGCGGCAGACACCACAGGGCAAAAATGACGGTCAGGTTAAACAGCTTCGGCTGCATTCCCCCCGCGAACAGCATCACCAGCGGCCAGGCCAGGGCAACCGACAGCACAGTCAAACCCAACAGAGCGATAGAAGCCAGGGTGAGCAGGGCATTTACCCGATCAACCCCCTCTTTACCGTCGTTATTCGCCAGCGCACGTACGATGGTTGGCACCAGAATCGCGTTCAAAATCCCGCCCGCCAGCAGGTTATACAGTGTGTTGGGCAGGATATTCGCGGTGTTGAAAGAGTCGGCGATACCAAACCCGCCAATAGCCACCACCAGCAGCCATTGCCGTACAAAGCCCAGCACTCGGGACACCAAGGTTCCCGCCGCCATAATTGCGCTGGATTTCCCCGTTTTCGTGTTCGCCACCCCATCAGCTACTTTGCGCAGCTGCGTGGGGTCTTTTGGGTTCGGGTTGGAATCCGACACCGGTTCATTCATCGGGTTTTCACTCACGCCTGGTCTCCCGTTTTGAGCTTACGGTTCTTTGGGCCTTTCACAATACGCCGGACTATCCCGAAAACCAACACGGCAGCCAGCAAGCCAGCCACAATATAGGTTCCGGTGGACTCCCATTCGGCTCTGACCCGGACCCGGATAGTTTCCGGGGTGCCGATGCTTTGCCCCTCCGGGTTGGTCAGCTGCACAGTGACCTGCACATCCCCGGAACCGACCGCTTTTACGGGAATGCGGAACTGGCCGGTGGAATGGGGCGCAATCGTGAGGGTTTCGACCGGATCGAACTGCAGACGGGTATCCGTTGGGGTCAGTTTCAGGCGTACGCTCACGGCTTGGTCCCAGCCGTTGGAGACGGAAATCGGCAGTTGGGCGGTCTTATCTATGAGGTTGATGACCGAGGCGGGTTGCGAATTAATCAAGCCGAAAATGGTCGCGGAAATGTCGGGGTCAATAGTATTGGGCACCACGTCGTCGGATTGGGCTGGTTCGGAAGTTGCTGAGGACTCATGGCGCGCCGAGGATTTACCGGCCCAGATGGCGCCATCGGGAGAGCTGGTGCTGCAGGTCGCACAGGCACTGGCGACCTGGAGAGCCGAAAACATGGAGTTAAACCGGCCCGGGTCGGACACGGCAGCACTCAGGGCGCTGCCCGCACGGAGATTATCCGCCGTCGCAAACGTAGGATTGGTAAACCATGTCAATGGCTTTTGCCCGGGAAATAGCGTTTTAGAACCGGTAGAAAACGCGTGAGCATCGTTTTGGCCAGCCAGTGGCGGCGCCGGCACCGTGACAGTTCTGGGGTGATGAGCGGCGTTGTCATCAGGCTGGGGCAGTACCATGTTCCAGGCCGGGAAACTCAGCCAGCGAGCCTGACCGAGCCCTTGCATCACGGCCTTTTGCGCCGGCGTAGCACTGTAATCGCGGTCGGCACCGGCCGCAAACAGGCGCGGGGCAAAGGGTCGCTGCCGGGTCAGCACCGCCGTGGACGCTAGCGCCCACTGCCGAGCCCCCACGGTAGAAAGCCGATAGTCTGAGGGAATCTGTGCCGCATCTAATGCTGGTTTACCGTTCAACAGCCGGGACAAGTCCGAGTCCAGGGTCCAACCGGCCGCGGTGACGTCTCCGGGCTCGGAAAACTTGATGCTTTTACGGCTATCCGCGTCATATGCGGGCGGCTTTGCCGACTCCTTAAATTCTGAGTCCGGGGACAGCAGCAGCGGGCGATTCCCCCAAGTCGCCACCTCTTGCGCGACATCGCCGGCGGGTAAGTACGACACTGTAAAGTCCGGCCACAACACCAGATTTCCTTGATAATCTGGGATTCTTTGGGTGACTTTGGTACCCAGGTCAACCGCGGTGGTGCGCAGTAAATCCTGGGCGGCCGGCGCCAGCCAGCTGGTGTTCGCCGCCCCAAAATCTCCCGGCGGTAGATACGCGGGAGGCTGCTGCCCGCAGTTGCCCGTCGCGAGCAGTTCTCGTAGTGGTGCCACGGTGGGACGCGGCTCAGTGTCGGGTGAGGGTGTCGTGTCGGTCAAATTCAACAGGCGGGAGGCTGCATCCAAACCGTTCAACTCAGTCGCAATCAAAAACGGGTCATAGACGAGAGTCAGCGGGGTGGCGTCTGCCAGGGCGCACACGTCCACGAGTCGCTGGTTCGGGCGACTGCCCAAGTTTGGCAGCGCGCGGTCCGCGGCCAAAACATCGGCGCGCGTGGTGGTGAGAGGCACGAAAGCCAGCAGTTCGCTGGGTTCAAATGCCGCTCCGGAATCCCACAGCAAAAACGAATGATCCTGGGCATCCAGTGGCTCCATTTCGGCTGCGGACTGCGCTTCGTCTGTCCGAGGCGCGTCCTGGTTCGGGGTAAAAGTCAAGTTTAAAGGCCGCGGCCCCCACCCCTCCGAACCCGCCAGCGGCAGGTCGTTGACCGGCACGCGCAACGTCACCTGCTGGGGTTTACCCGCGGTGAGGCGGGTAATTGTCTGGGTCGCAACGGTTTGGAGTTTTCGCCGTAAACGTGTGTCATTATCCCGAGCATCCATCCACTCGTTCAGTTCATCGCGCGTGATGGGGGTTTGGGTCGAGACTGCGAGACTGAGCGTGCCCTGGGACGCGTGGTGATAATCCGCGTTGACCTCCAGAACGGCGCTCAGAGTTAATTCGGTCGTGTCCGGGGTCACGATGGGGGTCATCGCGGTGATTTCCAGGTGAACGCCCTGGTGGTTAAATCCCGATCCGCAAAAGGCGGGGGCGGAGTGTGAGCTGGTCGCAGTCGTACAGGGGCTGGCAGAAGGGGTGGGGGACGGTTTTTCCGTTTGGGCTTGCGCAAGGTCGGGCGTGCCTCCAGCCAGCGACACGACAGACAACGCCGCTAAACCGATAAAGACGCGGGAAATGAACGAAACCGACGGGCGCATCTTCAACTGCGCACCTCCAACATTTTTCGAGCCAAGGCTCCGATGCGCCGTTCGGCCGGAAAAGCCAGGCGTTTGTCCAGCAGGGACAGCGGCACCCACTGCGCGGTGCAAGCCTCGCGGTCAGGATCGTTCTCCACCGTAAGCTGCCCGCCGGTGGCCTCCAGCAAAAAGTGGTGCACGACCTTGTGAACCCGCCGGTCAGTACCCGAAAACCAGTAATCCATCGAAGAAAGGTAACGCACCGGACGGCATTCGATACCAGTTTCCTCCTGGACCTCACGAGCGGCGGCTTGGGGAATCGTCTCGTCCGGTTCCACGTGCCCTTTGGGCAGCAGCCATTCCATACGGCCGGCGCGACCCTGACGCAAAATCAACGCGGCGCACACCTTTCCCTCGACAAGTTTCACCGCCAGCCCCCCCGCGCTGACCTCCTCCACAATCGGTAGCAGCCGCCCTGAACGGGACCGGTAAAAGCCCTCGGGGACGGGCTGGTTCGATTCCGGTGCGGCTGACATACGTCGATTTTATATAAAATAGTGCAGAGGTTTTTCTAACCGGTTGAAAATACGGTAAAAAGTCCCGGTAATGAGCGGAACATTGTGAAGGAAACGTACCCAGAGAGGAGGGCCATGACTGAGACGACCGCGAACATCACGGCCCCGGCACAAACTCCCTCGGCAACGGCCGCGGTAGGGGAAGAGCCCGGCACGAAAGGGAGCCGGCAGGACGCGGTGCGCCAGGCGCTGAAAGCGAAAGTGGTACCCCTCGGGGAGGTTTTTGCCGCTGCCGGTTTTGAGATTGCGCTGGTCGGAGGTCCGGTCCGCGATGCCCTGCTGGGGATTACCCCCCACGACCTAGACCTGACCACTTCAGCGCGTCCCGACGAAACCGAGGCGGTGCTCCGCTCGTGGGCAGACGCGGTGTGGGACGTGGGACGCAACTACGGCACCTTGGGAGCCCGCAAAGGCGACGACGTATTCGAAATCACGACCTATCGCAGCGACGACTACCTGCGTGATTCGCGCAAACCCACCGTCAAGTTCGGCGACACCCTGGAGGGAGACCTGTTCCGCCGCGATTTCACGGTTAATTCCATCGCGCTGCGCCTGCCTACCCTGGAGCTGGTGGATCCTACCGGGGGACTCAACGATTTGGCCGCCGGAGTTTTGCGCACCCCCATCGATCCGGAAGAATCATTTTCCGACGACCCCCTGCGGATTATGCGCGCGGCCCGGTTCGCCGCCCAGCTCGAGTTTGACGTGGATTACGAAACGATGCAGGCGATGGAAACGATGCGGGAACGGCTGAGCATTGTTTCTCCCGAACGTGTCCAGGCCGAACTGTCCCGCCTGATGACCGCCAAAGCGCCGCGCCGTGGGCTGGAGCTGATGGTTTATACCCGGCTGGCCGACCAGGTTCTGCCTGAACTGATGGATTTGCTTGACATGCAGGATGAACATAAACGTCACAAGGACGTGTGGGAGCATTCCTTGACGGTGCTCGACCAGGCGATTGCCCAGGAAACCGGGCCGGACGGACCGGTTCCCGCCCCGGACTTGGTGCTGCGCTTGGCGGCGATTTTGCATGATATTGGCAAGCCCGCGACCCGGCGTTTCGAGGCCGGCGGGGTCGTGACTTTTCACCAGCACGATGTGGTCGGCGCCCGGATCACCCGCACCCGCCTGAAAGCCTTGAAATATGACAAGGCGACGATTCGTGACGTGTCCCGCCTGGTCGCTCTGCACCAGCGGTTTCACGGCTACGGGGAACAAGTGTGGACCGATTCCGCCGTGCGCCGCTACGTCACCGATGCCGGTCCCCTGCTGGAACGCCTGCACCGCCTGACTCGTGCCGACTGCACGACCCGCAACGTGAAAAAAGCCCACCGCCTAGCGGCCGCCTACGACGACCTAGAAAACCGGATTCGGGAGCTGAAAGCACAAGAAGAACTGGACGCGGTGCGCCCCGAACTCAACGGGGACGAAATCATGGAAATCCTGGGGATTCCTGCCGGCCCGGAAGTCGGCAAAGCCTATCGGTATATGCTGGCCTATCGGATGGAACACGGGCCGGTCGGACACGATAACGCCACTACCGTTCTGCGTGACTGGTGGGAAAAATGGCACAATGGTACGAACGAACAGGACAAAGCGCGGTAACACCGCTTCACCGCTAGAGGTGAGTCGGGAAAACTGTGGCGAGGACAGGTAACATGGCGAAGGCAGCACGACCACGCACCGTAACCGGGCAATCCGTGCGACAGGTGCGCCCCAAACGGCGCAAACGCCACTATGTGCGTAACTTTTTCCTGACCCTGCTGTTCCTCATTATCCTGATGGTGGTCGCGGCATTGGCAACTTTCCTAGTCGTTTACGCCACCACCGAAATACCTAAACCGGCCGAGTTTGCTCGCGCCCAAGTCACCTCCGTGTACTATTCCGATGGAGCCACCGAAATCGGCAAGTTTGCTGAGGTAAATCGAGAAATTATCGAAACGAAAGACCTGCCCAAACAGATTGGCAACGCGGTCGTGGCTTCGGAGGACCGCACCTTCTGGACCAACTCCGGGGTCGATTTGCGCGGCATCGCTCGGGCTTTCCTCAATAACGCGCGCGGCGGGGCGACACAGGGCGCCTCCACATTGAGCCAACAGTACGTGGAACGCTACTACATGGCGGAAAACACGAACCAGGGAAACATGGTGCAACGGTACTGGGCGAAGGCCAAAGAAGCCATTATGGCGCTGAAAATCAACCGCCAGCAGGAAAAAGACGAAATCCTGGGCAACTATTTGAACACGATTTATTTCGGACGCGGTTCCTATGGGATTCAGGCTGCCGCGAAGGCTTATTTCGGTAAGAACGCCAAGGACATCGATTATTCCGAGGCGGCCCTACTGTCCGGCATTATCCCGGCGCCCTCCGCCTACGATCCGGCCGTGAACCAGGAACTTGCGGAAAAACGGTGGAAACGCGTCATTAAGAATATGGCTGCCGATGGCTATATCACCCCGGAACAGCAGACAGCGGCGCAGTTCCCGGCCACGATTCCCCCCACCCAAAGCGTGCAGGATTTCGGGGGAGTGAACGGCTATTTCATGTTCCAGGCGCGTCAAGAGCTGAAAGATTTGGCTGGCTTGACCGAGGAACAAATCGACACGATGGGTCTGAAAATCATCACGACTCTGGACAAAGACAAAGTGCGGCTGATGATGGATACGGTGGCGAAGCTGCCAGCGGGACATTCGGAGAATCTGCACGTCGCGATGATTTCCACCGATCCGACAACCGGGGAAATTATCGCGGAATATCCGGGGCAGGACTATCTGAAAGTCCAGATTAACGCCGCCACACAGGAACACTTCCAGGCCGGGTCTACGTTTAAGCCTTTCGGCATGATTGCCGCCTTGGAACAGGGCGGGTCCTTGAGTGACACTTACCCGGGGAACTCCCCGCAGACCATTCAAGGCGTGCCCATCAGGAACTTCGCCGGAGCCTCATACGGAACCGTCAGCCTGGCGCAAGCTACCGCGAAATCTATCAACACGGCTTATGTCGCTTTGAACGCGAAGGTCGGACCGTCTTTGACCAAGGAAGTGGCGATTCGTTTGGGCTATCCCGAGGATACACCGGGCTTGGATAATTCCCTTACGAACGTGCTGGGTTCGGCTTCTCCGACGGCGGCAAATATCGCTGAGGCTTACGGAACTATTGCCAACCAGGGCAAACGCGAGACTGTCCACATGATTCGCCAGGTCATGGACACTTCCGGGGACATTGTCTATATGCCGTCTTTCTCAGCGAATCAGGTCATTGATCGCAATATCGCGCTGACCGCCACCCAAGCCTTGACGGGACCTTTCCAGGCGGGAGGCACCGCGACTAAAGCCCAAATCGGCAGGCCATCCGCCGGCAAGACCGGTTCGTCTACCGACAACAAGTCCGCGGTTTTCGCCGGCTTTATACCCCAGGTCGTGACCATCGTCGGTCTGTACCAGTCGGGACCCAATGGGGAGGAAGAATCTATCTCACCGTTTGGGGGTATCCGGGAAGTTACCGGCTCCACCTGGCCGGCGTGGCTGTGGAGGCAATATATGTCGGGGGCCGTGAAGGGCCTGGAAGTCGAGCAGTTCGCGAAGGCTCAGAAACTTAAGAAAGTGGAAGTTACACGGTCGGAGGAACCGAGCCCCACCGAGACTGAACCTTCCCTGCGTCCCAGTCCCGATGAGTCCTTGTTCCCCAGCCAGTCCCCGTCTCCTGCTCCAGCGATGCCGCGCAGTCCGGGGAACCTACCCTCAAATGAGCCGGGTTATCCACCGGGAGGCAGTGAAAATAGTCCGGACGGAACCGAACCCAGTCCTACCATTCCGGGTACTTCCGGATACGTTCCGAACCCCGGTAACTCACCCGTTGCCCCTTATCCGGTACCGGGTGAGGAAGGCGGCACGACCGAATCGGGCGCGCCCGTTACCTAACCGTTATTGATTTCACAAGCCCGGTGGGGCCGGTCTACTGATGCGGATAGCCCGGCGAGTCCCCGGCGTACCTCTGTAAGTTCCCGGGCTAGAGCATTACCAACCCGCGAATTGGCTAAAGTCAGCGGAAAAAGTTAGAATCGTAGGGCTGTTTTGGCGCCGCGCCAGGACGGCGACTCCTGCTCCGGAGGGACCGGGGCCGTTAAGACCAAAGGAGAGTTACATGCGGAAATACGAAATGATGGTGATTATCGACCCCGAGGTCGATGAACGCACTGTCGAACCCTCGATGAGCGCCCTGTTTGGCCAGGTAGAAGACCTGGGGGGCAAAGTTGAGAAACTTGATGTGTGGGGCAAGCGCAAGCTCGCCTACCCCATCCTGAAAAAGACGGACGGGATTTACGTGGTTGTCGACATGGAAACTACCCCGGAAATCGCCAAGGAATTGGACCGTCAGCTGGGCCTAAACGAGTCGATTTTGCGCACCAAACTGATGCGCAAGGATGCCTAATTTTTCCAATCAAACGGAGGCGGTTTTTAGTATCCAGGGTTCCTGATAGGTTGTTTACATCCGTAGGGACTGTAGACAGCCAGTGAATTTAGGCACTCCACCCCGATTGATTTGATTAAAGGAGAAACAATGGCAGGCGACACGATTATCACGGTAATAGGCAACTTGACGGCGGACCCGGAACTTCGCTGGGGTCAGTCCGGCACGGCGTTGGCTTCTTTCACGATTGCGTCAACCCCGCGTTCATTTGACCGGGCCTCCAACAGCTGGAAAGACGGCGAAGCCCTGTTCTTGCGGTGTACCGCTTGGCGGGAACTGGCGGAAAACGTTGCGGAATCCCTGCACAAGGGGTCGCGCGTCATCGCGCAAGGCCGCTTGCAGCAGCGTTCTTGGGAAGCCCAAGACGGCTCTCGGCGCACCTCAGTAGAGATGACCGTAGATGAGATTGGTCCGTCTTTGCGGTTTGCCACCGCCTCGGTGAACCGGACTCAGCGCGGTGATGGCGGCTTTGGCGCCGACGCGAATGGCGGCGGCTACAACAGCGCTCCCAGCCCAGCTCGGCCGCAGCCCACTTACGGGGCTCCCGCCGGAGGATCCGATGGAGACGCGTGGGGTTCGCCCGCGCCCGGCTTCGGCGCCCCGGGGGCTCCAGCCGATTCCACTTTCGGCGATAATCCACCGTTCTAAACCGGTTTGCCGCCTTTTTCCCGCGGCATTCCGGCACAACACAGATAAGTTTTTCAACACGTTATATATAAGGAGATCAATATGGGTAAGCAGATGCGCAATAACACCAAACCCATTAAGAAAAAGACCAACCCTCTAAAGGCTCAAAAGGTTGGCAACATTGACTACAAAGACACCGCTTTGCTGCGCAAGTTCATTTCGGACCGCGGCAAGATTCGCGCCCGGCGCGTCACCGGTGTGACCGTGCAAGAACAGCGTCAGATTGCGAAAGCGGTTAAGAACGCCCGCGAAATGGCTTTGCTGCCCTACTCCGGTTCCGGCCGCTAAATTTGAGGGAGGAAGTAAGCAATGACTCAGAATACGAAAGTTGTTTTGACCCACGAAGTCGCCAAGCTCGGTAACGCTGGCGACGTAGTTGAGGTACGCCCCGGATACGCGCGTAACTACCTGTTGCCGCGCCGTTTGGCTATGCCGTGGACCAAGGGATCCCAGGTAGAAATCGACCGGTTAAAGGCAGCCTTGGCCAAGAAACAGATTGCCTCTATGGAAATCGCTCAGGCGGTGCAAGCCAAACTGGTCGAAGGTGACCCGGTGCTGATTGATGCAAAAGCGGGCGCGAACGGGCGTCTGTTCGGAGCTATCACCACCGCTCAAATTGCTCAGGCAGTTAAGGAGCAAAAGGGCGCTGAAATCGACAAGCGCAAGATTGTCATCGACCAGCCCATTAAGTCAGTCGGTACCTACCAGCTGACGGTGCGCCTATTCGAAGAACTCACCTCGCCGTTGGAAGTCACGGTGCGGGCTGAAAAGTAAAACCTCAAAACAGCCAGAACGGTGCCGGGAACCTGCGGGTTTCCGGCACCGGGCTTTTTAGTAATCGGGAGGCGGAGGTTCCTCTTGATTACGCTGAATCCCCGAAACAAAACGTGAAAACTTGCCCTGGAACTGCAGGTTGATAATTTCGGTGCGTCCGTTACGATGCTTGGCGATATTGAGGTCAGCTTCGCCGGGACGGTCGTCCGTGTTGTAATACTCAGGTCGGTGCAACAACAACACCAGGTCAGCGTCTTGCTCCAAAGAACCCGATTCCCGCAGGTCGCTCATCATCGGCTTTTTATCGGTACGAGATTCCGGCCCACGGTTCAGCTGAGCGACCCCAATCACCGGCACCTCCAATTCCTTTGCCAATAGTTTTAATGAGCGCGAAATCTCGGAAACTTCCTGTTGACGTGACTCGATGCGTTTGTGAGAACTCATCAACTGGATGTAATCCACAACGATGAGGGACAAATCCTGGGAATGCTTCAGGCGCCGACATTTGGCACGAATATCAGGCATGGTCAGGTTCGGGGAGTCGTCAATAAAGAAAGGCGCTGATTTCATGCGGTTATAGGCTGAAGCGAGGTTATCCCAGTGGGTTTGGTTTTGCTGACCATCGTTGGGCATACCCGCGAACAGCAGAGACAGCGGTACGCTGGCCTCTGCCGACAGCATCCTCTTAATAATGTCCGCGGCTGACATCTCTAGAGAAAAAATCGCCGTAGTGCGTTTTTCTTTTAACGCTACGTGACGCAATATATCCAGGGCAAAAGTCGATTTACCCATGGCGGGGCGAGCCGCGACGATGATGAGCTGACCGGCGTGCAGGCCGTTGGTTACCCGGTCAAAATCGAGGAAGCCCGTGTGTACGGTGTGCGGGTCGTCGTCAGTCTGTTGGATTTCGTCCAAGACCGGGGTCAGCAGCTCGGATAGTGAACGATAGTCCTCAGAAGTACGTTTCTCGCTGACTCGGTCAAGTTCGGCGTGGGCGGTATTAATAAGTTCGTCCGCGTCCGTGGTGTCGATGGCGTAACCAAGTTGGGTGATACGGGTGCCCGCTTCGACCAGGCCGCGCAAAGTCGCCTGGTCGCGCACAATTTGAGCATAGTAGGCGGCGTTAGCGGCGGTGGGCACCGAGTGAACTACAGTGTGAATGTAATCCAATCCGCCGACACGGGAGAGTTGACCCCGTTTCTCTAGTTCGGCCGGCACCGTCACCGGATCGGAGGCCGCTCCCGCCGCGTAGAGGTCCAGGATAGTGTTAAAAATAATCTCGTGACGCGAGTCATAGAAATCGCTGGGCAGCAGCAGCTTATAGGTGTCGGCGATGGCGTTCTTGGACAGAATCATGGCGCCGAGCACACACTGTTCAGCCAGAATGTTGTGAGGGGGAATCCGGTCGAGTGCAGAGTTGTCTGGTTCTTCCATGCGGCCTCCTCTGGCTGACACTTCACCCCCATGAAGCAGGGGTGAAAAGTATAAACATCCGGGCTCAAACCTACGCTTTCGGCTCTAACTTAGCAAACCATTTTGGTGGAAAATAGGTGGATAACTCGGCACAAACCTGTGGATAGATGGTGGGTAAGGCGGTGAATTGGTTTTTTAAGTTTTGTACTACCTCAGCGTGCCTAGCACAGTTTTGCGTGATGTTGCGGTTTCGAAACCCACAGCTTATCCACAGTCGCTGTGGATTAATAATCCCTGTCGAGAATTTTCCAAACCTTTCACCACAAAAATAAGGTTACATCATTCAAATAGGGTATGAACTGGGTATTTAGCACATTAATGGCTTCTCTTAGCACACTTAGTATCGCTTTGGCAAGTAAACAATAGGAACAATTGCCTCACTCAGCCGCAATTTTATCCACAGGTTATCCACACCCCATAGAATCTAGGGAAAAACCGGGAAACCCGGGAGGACGAACTCGTGAACAACTATGGAATGAAAAGAGAAAATCTCACGGATTGACTAGAGGATAACCTGGACGTTTACCAAGAAAACCCCAAGAAAAGCCCTCCACCTGGTATTTGCTCCCTAATTTCTCATGTAATATGTGTAAAGTCAGCTCAAAGCTGAGCCGATTAAACATGAAAGGCACGCAAAAGTATGAGTGTGAAGGAAGTCCCTCCCGTCGACAAACATGCCGTGGAACAATCTGAGGGCGAAAAGAAAATCTCAAAAGTCCGTCTAATTGGGCTTTTCGGTGGCATCATCCTGGGTGCCATCGTTTACTTTTTGATTCCCCGTGACGCGGTGGACGTAATCACCCAGTCCGTCGGCGCGGATGTAATCGAAGAAAAAGAAATGAATGTGGGTGCCGTGTACCTGGTCGCCGGTATCGCGGTCATGATGGCTATCTGGTGGATGACTGAAGCTATCTCTCTGGCAGCCACAGCAATGGTTCCCCTGGTCTTGTTCCCATTGCTGGGAATCAATGATTATGCTGGCACCGCTGGATCCTATGCTTCGGACACGATTTACCTGTTCATGGGCGGGTTCATCCTGGCTATCGCCATGCAACGCTGGCATTTTGACCGCCGCGTAGCCCTGGGTATCGTCAGGATCGTCGGCGTGAAACCCCGTCGACTAGTCCTGGGGTTCATGATCGCTACCGGGTTCATCTCGATGTGGGTGTCCAACACGGCAACCGCTGTGATGATGTTGCCTATCGGTTTGTCCGTGGTACAGCTGTTTGAATCAGCCCGCGACAAGAACGCTTCTACCGACAAAGGGCTGGATGTGGAAGCTGCTTACGGCGGAGCTATTCACGGTGGTGTGATGTCCGGTCTGTTAAATGAAGGCGAAGATGTGGCTTCGACCACGGCTGAAAAGCAAGGCATCAAGCGGTCCAACTTTGCTGTTGGTTTGATGTTGGCTATCGCCTACTCGGCATCTATCGGTTCGCTGGCAACCCCCATCGGTACCCCGCCGAATACCCTGTTAAAAGCCTACATGAGCGATTCGCTCAACTATGACATAAACTTCGGCAAGTGGTTCCTGATGGGTCTGCCGATGGTGATTGTCTTTACGCTGTTCGCCTGGTGGATTTTGACTTTCGTCATGTTCAAGCCGGAAATGGATGAAATTCCTGGTGGCAAGGAACTCATCAACGAAGAATACCAAAAGCTGGGCAAACTCAAGGGTGGAGAACTCCTGGTTATGTTGCTGTTCCTGCTGGCGGTGTTCTGCTGGATTTTCGTGCCACTCATCCTGAAAGCTACCGGCATCGAAGGACCAAAGAAGCTCGACGCTATCGTGGCGATGAGCGTGGCGGTGCTGCTGTTTATCATCCCCGGCAAGAAGAACGGGGAACGTCTGGTGACCTGGAACGAAGCCAAGACCATTCCGTGGGACATCCTGCTGCTGTTCGGTGGCGGTTTGTCGCTGTCCAAGCAGTTTGAGCACACCGGCTTGTCCAACTACATTGGTGAGCTGGTTAAGGGTCTGGCTGGAGCGCCTATCGTCCTGATTGTTCTGGCGGTGGCAGCCCTGGTACTGGCTCTGACCGAGTTGACGTCCAACACCGCTACCGCGGCCGCGTTCCTGCCGATTATCGGCGGTGTGGCTATGGGTATCGGCCTGCAAGGCCCGAACGTGATGATTCTGACGATTCCGGCCGCTCTGGCTGCGACCTGTGCGTTCATGCTGCCCGTCGCGACCCCGCCAAACGCTATTGCTTACGGTTCTGGTTACATTAAGATTGCGGACATGATCAAGGGCGGTTTCATCATCGCCCTGGTGGGCTTGGTGCTGATTACCATTACCGTATTTGCCCTGGCTATCCCCATCTTCGGTTTGGCTTTGCCATAAACGATGGCTAGTTACAAACGTGTCGGTCGGCGGGTTTCGCCGGCCGACAGGTTTTTAATCGTGCAAGCCCGGTGCAGTGCGGGGGTGTGGGGGAGGATCACTGAGGCGCGCCAGGAAAGCCTCCAGCGGACCCTTGCCGAACCGTAACCGCCACAGGCTCGCGGCCAGTAGGAAAACCGCAATCATAATGATGAGGGAGGGGAGGAGTCCGGGATACCCGAACAAGCGGAAAGTGATGGCGTGCCAGATGACGTGGAGGGTATAGGTGGTCAGTGCCATCGAGCCCAACGCCGCCACCGGGGACAAAAACCGGTTGAAAGTCGGTCCTGCCAGCAATGTCAGGGAAGTCAGTCCCACGCACCAGGCCGTGTTTGCCACCGTCTCCGCTACGGAATCCGTATGTGGAGCGATATAGACCAGGGTTTGATACCAAAACTGGGCCGGGGTGGGGTTGGCGATAGACAGGGTGTCTTGACTGAGAATGACCCCGGAAACCCGTCCCAGACGCAGGGAGTCAACGGCGGTCCCGACCCCGAAAAACACGAAAGCCACACCGAGCCCGAGGCCCGCCCCGACCTTCTGCAGTCGACGCGACTGCGGGGTCACCCCCGCCCAACCCAAACGCCACAGAATCAGCCCGGTGAGCACATAGATGAGGAACGTGGGCATCTGATAGTCATTGAGCCCCAGGACGACCCCGATTTCGGACGGTAAAAACAGCAAATTGAGGTAGTGCCACAGCGGAATACCCACCACCAGCAACAGTCCGATGACCCACAGCAGGCCCGGAACGGGCAGGCCCGAAAGAACCAGCGCACAAACCATCCACACCCCGTAGTTATCGAGAATCAGCAGGATACGGGTGTTGATGAGACTGAGCAGGGCAGCGATGAGGATTAAGACAGCGGCACGCACCAGAATCTTTTCACTGTAATAGCGACGCGATAGTGCGGGGGAGCCAGCAAAACGCCGCGCCAGACGGTCTTGCATAATGCCCAGTGAAACCCCCGCGAGCAGCGCAAACAGAGGAGCGGAACGTCCGTGAGACAAGGCCATCACGCTGGAGACGGGACCTGGCACCGAAACCCACATATGTGCGGTGAACATCCCCAAAATGGCCAGGCCGCGAGCCATATCCAAGCCGACGACCCGACCGGTCAGGGCAGGTCGACCCAGCAACCGCTGCGCAAAATCCGTCACAGAGGCAGTCTATCTGACCGGAGACTTCAGAAAAGCCCCCAGACTAGGCTATGACCCGGATGTCTGGAAACGGAGCTTTTCTGGCGGGTCGGGGTGCATCCAGATGGGGGGAATTTCCATCATCGTGTGTGCCCCTGACCAGCCAGCTTGCCCGGCTCGGTAAGCCGCCCGAGCCGCCGCCACCATGACGTAGGCCGTGAACTCGAGGTTGTCGTCCATGTCGATTTCCAACTTAATCTGTTCGTTGATGCCTTGGGAGGTAGAGGCGCGCGACAGAACCAGCCCCGCGTGGGTCAGCCGCGAGTGAAACTCGCGCATTTCGTCGGGGCTCAAGAACGTGACCTGGGTGTCGTAGTCAGCGAACCAGCCCGGCATTTCCATGATTTCCTCACGCAGTTGCTCCTTGTCATAGGCCGGGTCAGCCACCACGTAGCACTCCATATAGTGCAGGGCTTTGCGGGAATCATCATAGATAGGTTCTCCATTCAATACTGCCGTGAGGGGCTCCTCTTTGGGCACCTGGTAAGCCACCGCGTCCAACACACCCTCGAAGGTGCGGATTGCATTGGACCACTGCATAGAAATACCGCGCCCCCAAAATGTGTAGGTTTTCGTTTTCGGGAACAGGGAGTCAGAGATAATCCGGAACATTGACATCAGTCCGGGTTCCCACCCCACCGCGCACAAAGACACGTGTTTGGTGGATTGCCCCACCTGGTCCACCGCCGCGAAATAGTCGGGGAAAGCCTGGTAGACGGGCTGAAAAACGGGCTCTTTGATGAACGCGGGTAGCATCATGCCCGAGACTTCATGAATGCCCTCATCGAGGTTTTCCTCCTCTGACGTGCCGGGAGCCGCGTTTGTGTCTGGCGTCGCCGCAGACGCATCAGCCGTTTGCTCCACGCCCGCCGCGGCGTCACGAGCCGCCTGGCGCTGGGCGATGTCTTTCGCCATCCGTTCCAGTTCCTCCAGGCGGAGCTGGCGTTTCGCTTCGACTTCCTTGGCGGTGGGCGGTGTGCCGCGCAAGGGGTGGGAATCGACCGTGTGGAAGTATTGGGCCAGTTGCGGGGTTTCTTGCTGCAGTTTCGTCCCCAGGGTGTCACAGATAATGACGACATCGATACGGTCGGCAAACTCTGCCACCTTGTCAGTGGGGTAAACCTTGGCATAGGAATTTTGGAGTTTTTGCGGGTCGCGCTTGGAAAAAATCGCCACCAGTTCCATGTCGCGGCACTTGCCGACTGCTTTGGCAGCTGCCTTGCCGTAGTTGCCGAATCCGACCACACCGACGCGAATACGAGTGTCTTCTTGCTGTGTCATTACTTGCCCCCATTGGCTCGTCCTTTTGATTACCTTAGCGTTAATTGGTGTGAAATTAGGGAGAATCGGGGGTGCTTCAAGTTTTAAGAAAGCCAGGACTGTCTTTAAATTCAAACACAGTTCAATAGTTGCCAAAAAATGTTTATTGAGAATTCTTGGAATTCACCAGTTTGTAGGACAAAACCTGGTGAACAACATAGGGTCGAAACATGGTTGAAATTCGAGTACATGGGCGCGGTGGTCAGGGTGTGGTCACCGCTTCCGATTTAATGGCTTACGCGGCTTTTGCTGACGGCCACCACGCCCAAGCCTTCCCGTCTTTCGGGTCGGAACGGACCGGCGCTCCCGTCGTGAGCTACTGCCGGATTGAAGATAAAGAAATTCGTTCCCGGGAACCCATCTTGGATCCCGATATTGTCATCGTCCAAGACCCGACCTTGTTGGCCATTATGGATCCGTTTTCGGGGCTGAAAGACAACGGGTATGCGCTGGTTAACTCCCAAAAGACTGCCGCTGAACTGGGCGTATCCGAGTTGGAGGCGAGGCTGCCGCGGGGTCACTTTATGGCGATGCCCGCCTCCGAAATCGCCCTGGAAAAGCTGGGACGTCCCCTGCCGAACGCAGTTTTGCTGGGCGGGTTGGCGGCTCTGACCGGGATTATCAAACTGGAATCGGTGGAGGACGCCATCCGCGGCAAGTTCAAAGGCAAAGTCGGCGACTCCAACGTGGAGGCCGCCGCCGCGGCCTACGAATACGTGAAAAACAATATGGCCTGAGAGACGCCAACGGTACCGGGACGGTGTGGTGCGCCCCGGACTTCACACTAAAAGGAAGAAGAAACAATGCTTAAACAAATCGAAGGCTCCCAGGCGATTGCCCGGGCTGTCGCGGCTTGCCAGCCCAACGTGGTCGCCGCCTACCCCATCAGTCCCCAAACTCACATCGTCGAGGCCCTGTCCGCCCTGGTCAAATCCGGGCAGCTGGAACATTGCGAATACGTCAACGTCGAGAGCGAATTTGCGGCCATGAGTGCCTGTATCGGCTCCTCGGCAGTGGGGGCGCGTTCCTACACCGCCACCGCTTCGCAAGGTTTGCTCTATATGGTAGAGGCCGTGTACAACGCTGCCGGCCTGGGCTTTCCCATCGTGATGACCGTGGCGAACCGGGCCATCGGCGCGCCCATCAACATTTGGAACGACCACAGCGACTCGATGAGTCAGCGCGACTCCGGGTGGCTACAACTGTTCGCCGAAAATAACCAAGAGGCCGCAGACCTGCACGTGCAAGCGTTCCGCATCGCTGAGGAACTCAGCGTACCGGTGATGGTGTGCATGGACGGCTTTATCCTCACCCACGCGGTCGAACAGGTCGACCTGCCAGAACCGGAGCAGGTCAAACAGTTCCTGCCGCCCTACGAACCACGCCAGGTACTGGACCCCGACGACCCGCTGTCTATCGGCGCGATGGTCGGCCCCGAAGCCTTCACCGAGGTGCGCTATATCGCCCACCACAAGATGCTCCAAGCTCTCGACCTCATCCCTCAGGTCCAGTCCGAGTTTAAGAGTATTTTCGGGCGAGATTCCGGCGGCCTGCTGCACACGTACCGTTGCGAGGACGCCGAAACCATCATCGTGGCGCTGGGCTCCGTGGTCGGCACGCTAAAAGACGTGGTGGATCAACGCCGCGAGAACGGCGAAAAACTCGGCATCATGTCCCTCGTGTCCTTCCGGCCCTTCCCCTTCGCCGCTATCCGCGAGGTCCTGCAGGGCGCAAAGCGCGTCGTCTGCCTCGAAAAAGCCTTCCAGCTGGGAATTGGCGGGATTGTTTCCTCCGAGCTGCGCGCGGCCATGCGCGGACTGCCGTTTACCTGTTACGAAGTCATCGCCGGACTGGGTGGACGCAACATCACCAAGAATTCACTGCACGCCATGCTGGATCAGGCCGTAGCGGACACTCTCGAGCCCCTGACCTTCATGGACCTGGATATGGAACTGGTGCGAGGGGAACTGAAGCGGGAGGCCGCGACCCGGCGCTCCGGCGCTTTTGCCACCAACGTGCAACGCGAACGAGTGCTGCGCACCAACGCAAAGATTGCCGAATCCGGGCCGAAACCCAAGGCGGACAAGGTCGGCAACCCGCGCGTGGCTTCCCCGTCCATCAAGCAAGATGCCGTGTCGGTAGATTCCGACCAGGCTGAATAAGCCGGAACAGAGGAGAAAAAATGACTGAAATCACTCAATCTGCACAGACCGAAATTCCGGCCCGCGAACAGGTCAAGTTCTATCAAGTCGGCTCGTTCGCGGTGGGCAACCGTTTGGCGGACCTGCAGTGGCGCTCCCTGCAATCCGACCCGAACCGGAAAAACTCCCTGACCTCGGGACACCGCGCCTGCCAGGGCTGCGGCGAAGCGCTGGGAGCCCGTTACGCTATCGATACCGCTACGGCCGCGGCCAAAGGCAAAATGGTGGCTATCAACGCGACCGGGTGCTTGGAGGTGTTTTCCACCCCGTACCCGGAAACGGCGTGGACGATTCCCTGGATGCACTCCCTGTTCGGTAACGCTGCCGCCGTGGCGGCCGGAGCGGCCGCGGGTTTGAAAGCTATGGGCAAGGACGATATTCGCGTCGTCGCCCAAGGCGGGGATGGCGGTACTGTTGATATTGGTATGGCCTGCCTGTCCGGGATGTTTGAGCGCAATGATGATGTCCTGTTTGTCTGTTACGACAACGAAGCCTATATGAACACCGGGGTGCAGCGTTCTGGTGCGACTCCGGCGGCGGCGCGTACTGCGACGACCCAGCCGGTCGGCGAACATCCCGGCAACGTGTTCACCCAGGGTAAAGACATGCCGCGGATTGCGATGGCTCACGAGATTCCTTACGTCGCCACCGCGACCGTAGCGGATTTGCGTGACCTGGAGTACAAGGTGCAAAAGGCCATGACCTACCGCGGGGCGCGCTACCTGCACGTTTTGGTGCCCTGCCCGTTGGGATGGGGCTCGAACTCGAACCTGACGGTCACCTTGGCTCGCTTGGCGATTCAGACCGGGCTGTTCCCGGTGTATGAAGCGGAGAACGGGGAGATTACGTCCGTCACCAAGATTCGCCGTCCCGCCCCGGTCGAGGCTTACCTGAAGCCGCAGCGTCGTTTCGCTCACGTGTTCAAAGGGCCGGATTCGAGCGAAGTGTTGGCGCGGATTCAAGCCATTGCGGACCGCAATATTAAACGTTACGGCTTGATTGAGATGGATTCACTGGACGAGGACGTGCGGGAACGTATCTTGAGCGCCCCCGACGATCCGGCTGGCCGTTTTGCCGCGGCACTGCCCGGCCGGCAGGTAATGGACGTGAGCAGCGAACCCGAGGCGGACTAACCGGCGCTTGGGCGAGCTATTGAAGAAGTTAGAGGAAAACGAAAATGACACAAGCCAAAGCTGAACTGAAGAAAGAGGAGACCATTCCTTTTGCGATCACCCTCGAAGTCGGTTCTTCCCTAGAGAACGAAACCGGCTCGTGGCGCACCGAACGGCCCGTCTACGTGAGCAACCTGCCGCCGTGTAACAAGGCCTGCCCGGCCGGGGAGAACTGCCAACGGTGGCTGTTTTACGCCGAAGAAGGCAGGTATCGCCAGGCCTGGGAACAGATGATGTCCGACAACCCGCTGCCGGCGGTGATGGGACGCGTGTGCTACCACCCTTGTCAGACCGCCTGTAACCGCGGCATGGTGGACGAAGCGGTGGGTATCAACGCGATTGAACGTTTCGTGGGGGACAAAGCCCTGCTGGAGGGGTGGACGGTCGGTCTGCTCGCCCCGGAAAGCGGCAAGAAAGTGCTGGTCGTGGGGGCGGGACCCTCCGGGCTGTCCGCCGCCTACCATCTGCGTCGGATGGGTCACACCGTCACGGTACGCGACGCCGGTCCGATGGCGGGAGGCATGATGCGGTTCGGGATTCCCTCCTACCGGCTGCCGCGCGGCATCCTGGATCAGGAAGTGAAACGTATCGCCGATATGGGGGTCACTTTTGAGTTCAACTCGAAGGTAGAGAACGTGGCCGAAGTCGCTGGCGATTTTGACGCCGTGTTCCTGGCTATCGGCGCCCAGATGGGACGTCACGCCGATATTCCCGCCGGGGATTCCGCGAAAGTCATGGACGCGGTGGATATGTTGGCCGACATGGAAAGCGACGAGAAACCGATGCTGGGACGCCGCGTCGTCATTTACGGCGGCGGGAACACGGCCGTGGACGCGGCTCGTACCGCGAAACGCCTGGGTGCCGAGGAAGCCATCATCGTGTATCGCCGGACTCGCGACCGCGCCCCCGCCCACGATTCGGAAATCATGGAGGCCGAGGAAGAAGGCGTCATGATGAAGTGGCTGTCCACCATTAAGCACGTGGACGGTGGGGCCATCAGGATTGAGAAAATGGTGTTGAACGAGGACGGCTTCCCGGTCGGCACCGGCGAATATGAGGAGTTGGGTGCCGATTCCGTCATTATGGCACTGGGCCAGGAAACCGATTTGGGTATCGTCGAGAACGCCCCCGGTATCGAGATTGAAAAAGGCGTGGTCAAGGTCGATTCCCGAATGATGACCGGGATGAAAGGCGTGTTCGCCGGGGGCGACATGGTGCCCTCCGAGCGTACTGTCACCATCGCGATTGGCCACGGCAAGAAGGCCGCCCGCTGCATCGATGCCTACCTTCATGGCGAGGAATACCGGGCGGGGGACAAAGCCCCCGACGCTTCCATCAAACGCATGAACACCTGGTACTACGCGGACGCTCCCCGCCGGATTCGCGACAAGATTGAGGGGCCGCGCCGCGCCTCGACCTTTGACGAAGTCGTGCAGGGCCTGGACGAAGAATCGGCCGTTTTCGAGGCTCGACGCTGCATGAGCTGCGGTAACTGTTTCGGATGCGACAACTGCTTCGGGGTCTGCCCGGACAACGCCATCACCAAGATTCGACCCACCGAGTACGTGTTCAAATACGACTACTGCAAGGGCTGCGGCATCTGCGCCGAAGAATGCCCGTGCGGGGCGATTTCGATGGTTCCCGAAAATATTTAGACCCGGTTAGGGTGCCGGCTCGGTCAAGGTTTTGTAAAAACTTGGCCGAGCCGGTGGGTTTTTAGGCGGTTTTTCGCGCAAAAGTCCGGGTGTTGTGGGTTTTCCACAAGCTTGGCCAGGCCGGGTTATCCACTTTTAAAACGGTCACAAGTACGGTGGGGCAACTTCTCCGGTTACGTTGGGTGTGACGGAGCCTCACGGGTGACGGGGAAAAGGGGAAACATTATGGTGCAGATGTGTTACTGGGGACTGTTCAGCCAACAGCACGCCCAGGCGTTAGCGTATTTTTGCAAGGCTGAAAACCGGACGTGGCTGGGACTGGCGGCACAAGCCTATAACGATCAGTGGCGAGACCGGCTACGGGACTTAGAAATTTTGGGCGACTATATAAACGAGTTGGAGGACGCGAAAGCCAGCTTGGAGGCACTGCTGTGAGCTGGCTCGATGATGTGTCTCTCGGGGACGACCGCAGCCCGGTGGTGGGACACCCCCAAGATTTTTTGGTGGGCGGGGGACCCGGCTTGTGCGTGGACACCGAAGAAATGGAGCGGATGGGGGCGAGCCTGCAGCACAGCGCACAAGCCCTGGACGTGTTGAGTCACTGGATACCGGCTGAGCAGTCCCGCCTGGCGCACCGATACTATGTGGTTCACGCTCGCCTGGTGAGTTTGTGTGAAACCCCGGAAGGCGCCGCCGAATACGGTCCACAGCTGGCGGCCCTGGAGTCGGCCTGGGTCCGGTTCGAGGATGCCGCGGCGGCGGCATGCCACGGCAGCTGCGGTACCGTGGCACTGAGCCAGATAATCGGGGCGTTATCCCAGCAGCTCGAACGGGCCACGGGTCTGTATAAACTGACCGAGGACGACCTCAGGAACCTATTCGCAGCCTTTGATTTCGAAACTATTATGATGCACCTAGTGGCTCAACATCTGGCTTTACGACAATACTTCCCCGCCAGTTTCACCGTTGAGGGCCGGGTGTATCACACGAAACAGATGAGCGATACGGAGCTGGCCGCAGTGTTCCTATCGTGGATGCAGGCAAAGCTCGGAGCCCAGTACTACGGGGCCTCGAACTCGCTGCAGGTCAGCGGCAACGGTTGGAACGCCATCCTGCACACCCCCGGCTTCGAAGATTCCCCGGAACTGAACGCCGCTTTTGACGGCTGGTTTGACAAAGTCACTCCGCAAGAGTTGATTCATGCCTACGAGTGGGACGACCCCCTCGTCGTGGCCGGGGTATTGCTCTTTGGACCGATACAGTTTTTTACCTACCGGGGCCTATTGGAAAAAACCGGTGCCGTCCCGCGGAAAACCGTTCCTTTCGGCAAACAGCTGTCCGCACTGTGGCTGCGAACCTACGACCAGACCCTATATGCCAAGTTTGCTGCCAGCCAGCAGGAGACTCGTGATACCCGCCGGGCGAACTTTTCCAAAACTCCTACCGGCGAGCTCATCGGGGTAAACCGGGCGCAACGCTTGGAACACAAAGTATTGGCTACCCAGGACTACGACCCTCGTAAACAGGGCGGGGGCGCGGGCCGGGGGCGGACGATGGAGGGCAGTCAGGCCGGAGCCACCCGAACTTTGCCGAAAAACCCTGGTGACGTGTTCCGTTACTCCAACACGATTGACCCATACGGGGACAATGGGGCGTTTGAGATTCAACGCTGGCGCAATGCTGCGGGTCAGAAGGGAGTGCGGGTCATCCTGCGCGGCACCGAGAGCTGGGATGCCGGTTCGGGGATGCCTCAGGATATGTTGACGAACACGGAAGCGGTAGCGGGAATGAAAACGGGTCCGGCGCGGGCGGTCGAGGCGGCGCTGGAACACATGAATGTGGACAGCGCCACACCGGTGGAACTGGTGGGACACTCCCAAGCCGGGATTGTGGCGGCGAACCTGGCGGCGGATCCGTCCTTCACCAGCCGCTATAACGTGCGTTCGGTGATTACGGCCGGTTCGCCGGTGGCGAGAGCGATGGGCCGGGTACCCGAAAACATCCACATGATTTCGTTTGAGAACAGCAACGACCTGGTGCCCAAGTTGGAGGCGGGGATGAACCCGGGCTCAGCGAACCACGTCACGGTGTGGGGCAACCGAGGCAGTCTGTTTAATATTTCTGAGGCGCACAATCGGGACTCGGTTTATGCCCAAATGGCAGACGATTTCCTGAATGCACACTATTCGCAAGGTGATTATTTCCTGAAATGTCGTAACAATTACATGAATCTTAATGAAAAAATCGTGTTTGCCGATTCTCAGAGGTTTGAAATTACCCGTAAATAATTCATAGAAGAAGTGCAGGTTAACTCGTTGAGAAAGGAAATTCTACAGGAAACAAATTGCGGTTTTTCAGGCATTTTCCATGAATAATCAGGGGAAACACCCTTCCGTTTGAGGGGGTTAAAACGTTACTATTATAGAGAAGAAATGGCGTCATGGAGATGCTGAAAACAAACAGGGACAGGTGAATAAGGATTATGAAACCGAAGACCCCGAACATGGATGTAAAGACGAACGAAGGTTCGCAAATCGGCACGGCGATGCGACCGATGGTACACGGGCGCGTTCGTTTTGGGCGCTTCCTGGTTGGCGGCACCGCGCTGGTGGCTATGGTGGCTGTGGCCATGCTGGCCGGCAGTCCGGATTTGAGCCGTTCTCCCGTCTTGGGCCAACCCCAACAGACCACAAACGCCAGTGCAGATGATTCCTCAGTTGCCGAGCCCTTGGCCCCTGGCGACCCCGCTCCCGCGCAGCCGAATCGTATCGGCGGCGGCGGCCCTACTGCGACCGCTATTGCTATTTCTCGGACTGCTTTCCCCGGTGGAGCCTCGGAAGTTTATGTGGCGCGCAACGATAATCCGGTTGACGCGCTGGCGGCCTCGGTGCTCCCGAACGGCCCGATTTTGCTGGTTCCGTCCTCGGGTAATGTCCCGGCTGATGTCTTTAATGAAATTAAGCGTTTGCACCCCTCCAAGGTTGTAGTCCTTGGCGGCGAAGGCGCGATTAGTGCCGATGTGGCCGGCCAGCTCAGCACCTACACCGGGGTCGCCAATGTGACCCGTCTGGCTGGATCGAACCGTGTGGCTACCGCGGCTGCTATCGCCAAGTATGCCTACCCCAACGGCAACGCCAAGGTTTACGTCGCTGATGCGATTGGTTCCAACGGTTTGGGTTCCCCGGATGCGGCCGCCGCGGGCGTGCTGCGTGACGGCCCGATTATCACCGTCAGCGGTAACGGTGCCGACATCGCCACCGCTGCCAGCACAGTGAAAGCTCTGGGCGCCTCCCAGGTCGTGGCTTTAGGCGGCGAAGGCGTGGTTCCCAGTTCCCGGCTCAGCCAGGTGGCAGGCGGGGCAGCGACTGCTCGCATTGCCGGAGCGGATCGTTACTTGACCGCTCAGGCTATCAACCAGACGGTGTTCCCCAGCGCCAGCCACGTTTACTTGGCTTCCGGCTCTGACTTGGTTTACCCGCTGATTTCCGGCTCGCTGAGCGATGGCCCAGTGCTGTTGGTTCCCGCTAATGCCCAGGGCAACACTCGTAACCTCGTGACGGCCTTCGGCAACCCGACGGTGACCGCTATCGGAGATGCCAGCGTGGTGTCGGACAGCGTGTTGAATGTGGCCGCTGGTTTCTCCCAGCCCACTCAGGCTAAGGCTCCCTCTTCCGCTCCGGTTGCTGGGGTATCCCAGGTCTACACCAAGTACTCGATGCAGCCCTCTCCGGCTGACCAGGCCCGTGAAGAAGCGGTGTTCAACGCCATCAACGCGACACGCAACAGTGCGGGTGTTCCGTCCTTGACGCGCGACCCGGTGATGGATGACGCGGCCCGCGCTTGGGCGCAGCAAGTCGCTCGCACCGATGTGTTTGTACACTCCAACGGCGCTTTGAAGTACGCGGACCTGTTCCCGGCGGGCTGGAAGTTCGCTGGCGAGAACATGGTGGGCTACTACAATGTTGACCCAGCTGCTTACGCCGCGGGTTCCACGAAGGCTTGGGTGGCCTCTCCCGGTCACTACCGCAACCTGATGGATCGGCGTTTCAACCGCACTGGTATTGGTACGGCTACCGGCCGTCAGTGGGTGTACACGGTCCAGAACTTCGGACAGTACTGAGTCTTTTAGGGAAACCTCCCTTTCATCTCCCTGAGTTTCGGTGTCAAGCATGCTTGACACCGAAACTTGTTTCGCCAGAGCTTGGTGGGACGCTGGGAACTGCCCGGCTGGCTCGCGAGCTCATCAGGCACAGAGGGTAGTGTATGAAATCTGCGATTAAATCGGGGTTGCTGGTCTATATGACCACGAAGGCCGATTTAATCGCAGATTTGAAACAGGTCGGGTAGCATAGGGCGATGTCTGTTATGGCCGGAAGCAACAAAAAAGCTCGCCGGACACGCGATGAGGGCGTGTACTGGTTGGACGACACCCCGGTGTACCTGACGCGAAAAAACGTGCGCAACCTGCGGCTACGCATTAATGAACGCGGCGAATTCCATCTCTCTATTCCCTGGCGAGCATCGATGTCGATGGCTCGGGACTTCCTGCATGAACAGGCTGCCTGGATTTCCCGGCAGCAGGAGCGCTTCGCGCGGCGACAAGCGGCGCAGCCCCGACTGGTGGATGGCGAAACGGTCGCGTGGTGGGGTCAAGACGTCCCCCTGAAGGTCGTGGAGGACCCCCACCCTCGCGCGCGTGCCACTGCGGAAGTGGGCGCCGGAGCGATTGTACTGCACCTGCCGGTGGGAGCCCCCCTGGAAAAACGCCAACGCGCTTTGAATAAATTGCGCAAAACATCCCTGGAAATCCGGTTGGCTCCGGTCTTGGCCAAGTGGGCGGCGGCTTTTGAGATCGAGCCCGGACCGGTGCGGATTCGACGCATGAAGTCACGTTGGGGATCATGCAACCCGCGCACGCGGGCGCTGACGTTCAACCTGGAACTGAGCGCAAAAGATCCGAAGTACCTCGACTACGTGGTGGCTCACGAGTTTACGCACTATTTTCACCCCAACCACGGTCCCGAATTTCATGCTTTGCTATCTGCCAAGCTGCCACAGGAACGCCAGCTGCACCGTGCTTTGAACCGGCGCAGAAACACCACTTGAAACCCAAACCACACCCCGGAACCGAAATCCCCGGCGACACGTACAGGGCCACAGCGAGCCGCCACCAAAACCCATCACCGCAGCCATAACCGTACCCATATCCGAGAAAGCGAAGCCCCCGACGGAATACCGCCGGGGGCTTCGCTATTTGAGAATCTCAGAGGTTACTTGGACAAAGTCCCCTTCACACTCTTGACAATCTTTAACACCTGCGAGTTGGAGTCAAAGTAGGCCACGTTAGACAGGTTGCCGTCCTTGTCAAGGAAGAACAACACCGGCACGTAGTTGGGTCCCACTACGTTGAACAGCGGGTAGCCGTTGAGGTGGAAATCGCTTTCCATGTCGGACAGGCCCAAACGGCTCAACGTGTAGCGCACGGTGGAAGAATTCCCGGACAACATAACTTCGGCAAAGTTGAACCCTGACTTGTTGATGTCGTGCAGCTGGCGCCAACTGGCCTGGCAGGCCGAGCAATCCGGACGTCCTAAAGCCACCACGGTCGGACGCTTCCCGTCCAACAAGTCGCCCACTTTGAGCGATTTGCCGTCCAGAGACTGGAGCGCGTAACCGCTCAGATTCTTGCCGTAGGCGGGGCGAATCTTGGAAGCTAAGTCGCTGCCCGACAGGTGTGCAAACTCACCGTTGGCGGCCCTCTGCGCATAGCTGAGCGTGGTGAGTTCACCGTTATCGCCGGGGTCGACCGGGTCATCGCCGGGATCATCAGGATCCACGGTCGGATCCGGAGTCGGCTTGTTGTCATCCGGGTCAATCGGGTCGGCCTTATCGCTAAACGTACGCTCCACGAAGGCCGGAAGCGTCTCCGCGGTTTGGGCCCCGCCAATGTTGACCAGGCGGCCGTTGGCGTCCAACAGCAGTGTGTTCGGCGTGGTCAGGAAGTCTGCCCGGGCGGCCCAAATGGTGTCCACCGCGTCATAGTAGATATGGGGACGCATGGCTTCCAGGCCGTTTTCGGTGATGACCTTGTCAACCATGTTCACGGTTTCTTGCATGTTATCCGCCACGGAAGTCACAACTTCGATGAAGTTGTACTGGGTATGGTCGAGTTTCACCATTTCCTTCCAGGTGTTCACACAAGCGCCGCAGCCCGGGTAGCCGAACATCAGCACGGTGGTCTTGTTCGGGTCCACCAGTGACTCTAGCGACTTCACCTGGCCGGAGGCGTCTTTCACCCGGTATTGCAAGAAGTTCTTGCCATAGTGGTGGGTCAAGGATTCGTAAGCCACGTCGGTGTGATGCAAGCCCTTGAAATCTCCGCGTTTTTCACGTTGGTCAAAGGTCAACCAAGACAACCCGGAATTGGGCTGAACCTTGCCGTCTGAGGTGACCCGGAACAGGGCCAGACCGTTGCCGTCAACAAAGTTGGCTTTCGTGGCCGTTATCGCTATGCGGTACACCCCGTTGGGGGTGTTAGCCGGCAGCTTCACGTCCATGGTAGCGTCACCGCGGTTACTCATCGTCAAATCCTGGGAGGCAATAGCCTGACCCGCAGCATTCGTGACGATGACTTTGGCATTAGCCTTGCGGATGTAGTTGCCGTCCAAGTCATTGACCAGCACATTGATCTTGGCGGTGTCCCCCGCCCGGTAAGCCGGAGCATCGGTGGAGGCCACGATATCAAGAGCCTTCACATATTCGGGGAACACGGCATCGCGGCCCTCGTTGAGCCACTTGGTCATACCGCCGTTCATCCAGTAAATGTACTTGAAGCCTTTTTCCTGCATGAGCTTGGCGGTGGCGCCGCTGCGGACCTGAGTCCGGCACAGCAACAGGTAGGTCTTGTCCTTATCGAGGGTATCCAACCACTCGGACAGGCCATCGGCATAGTAGTCGCGGTTCACCGCCCCATCGATGTGCGATTCGAGGTATTCCGCCTTGGTACGCATATCCAACAGCACGAAGTCATCCTTGCCCAGGCGCTCCCCGAGCAAAGTCGCGGCTTCATCAGTTTCAATCATCTTGTAGATCTTTTGTTTTCCATCGTTGGGGTCAACCGGATCCGGCTGGGGATATTCGGAACCAAAGACTACCGAATAGTGCCCCACGCCCCGGTAGTATCCATTCGCGGCGATGGTGACTTCGACGTTGTAGCGTCCTTCACTCATATCCGAATTCGGCTGGATAGAAACGCCAGTCTGACCGTAATAGTTCGTGCCTTTCACCAGGTTAGCCTCAAAACCATTAGGACCGGTCACATTGATGTAGGCCGTGGCGTAGGGCAGGGCGTAGCCGTAGGCGTTACGGGTCGTGATCGAAATCTGAGCCCGTTGACCAAAGTCATATTGGGTCGAAGCCGACTGGAAGTACACCATCGGGGTGTAGGGGTTGATTTGGTTGACGACATCGAAAGACATCGTCGCCACGCCCCGGTTGAAACCAGGCTGGGTGGTGGTGAAACGTGCCAGGTAGGTACCCGGAACGGCGTTGCGAGCCGTGGTGTAGCTGTAGGTCGTCGCTCCTTGGTAGTTCGCCTGACCCTGATTCGAGTGAATGACCTGACCAGAGGGGTCAACGATGTCCACCTTTACCTGTGCTCCCGCGGCGTAACGTTGCGGTTGCCAGGTACTGACATAGAAGTTGATGGTCCGTCCCCGAGCTACCACAGAACGGTCTGTGGAAACTTTCGCCTTTAAGCTGGGAGCGGTGGGATCAACCTCACCATCGTCAGGTTTCGGCTTGTTGTCGTAAACCGTGTAGGTGAACGACTGGCGAGCCGACTCGTAGCTGTCCTTCGCGACCGCCACGGTGAGGGTGTATTTTCCGGCTACCGTGTTGAGAGAGGCGGGCACCTTGAGGGTGGCCTTCCCATTGCGGTCGGTTATTCCGCTCAAGCCGCGAGAAACGCCCTTCGGGTTGATGACTGTGGCGTTCACGTTGGTGTTTTCCACCGGGATGTTCGCTTGGTCCTTAACCGCCAGGTTCACGTTCAAGCCGTTGTTCTGGGCCACCTGGGTGGCGCTCAAAGTGGCAATCAGTTTCAAGGTGCGCTGTACCGGGGCCGGTTGCGTGACGGTGACCTGTACTGAGGCGCTAATTCCGGAACCGTCAGTCGCCTGCGCGGTAATGGTGGCATTGCCCGCAGCTACGGCGCTAACCTTACCGGAATCGTCAACCGTAGCAACCGCACTATCACTAGAGGTCCACTTCAACACCTTGTTGGTGGCGTTTTCAGGGGTGATGGTGGCTTGTACCGTATCACTGGAACCGACCTGCAGCGACAGCTGGGAGGGGCTGAGCAGGATACCGTCGACACGCGTCTCATCGCCCGGCTTCGGCGTGCTACCGGCCGGAACTGTGATGGCTTTCAAGCTCACGTTTGAATTGGCGCGGAACCGGGTCAAATCTCCCCAAGAGCTACCGTCGTAGGAAATGTAGGACTGACCGGCGCGGGCCGTGGCACGCGAGGAATAGCCCCACTGCGGCTGCTCAATCGGGATGGGGTAGTTGTATCCCGGAGTAGTCAGCTTCACCATAATGGCGAAGCTGCGTCCTTTTGCGACGGTTTGCGGGTCGAGGTCTACCGTGTGGTAGCCCGCAAAGGTTAATCGGCCCGAAGCTACCTGGTGAGAGGTGTCAAAACCTTTCGCGGGGGTAAAGTTCGGGTCTACGTAGACTTCGTAACTGGCGCCGTTAGAAGGCACGAAGAAACCGGCTTCCTTGACATCCACGTTTTCCTTGGTAGGACCAAATACATTGGCAAACCAGCCGGTCGGGCCTTGCCCGATGGTGCCGGTCATGCCCAGCGGATCGTAGTACCAGATGGTGCCGTTGTCGGTCTTGGGTTTCAGGACGAAAGCAGCGTTATTGGTTTTGCCCATGATCCCGTCATAGTAGGAAACATAGAAGTAACCGTTGTCGTTGCCCCAGTTTTGTCCCCAGGAGTTCTTAACAATCCAGGCCCCGTTGCCCGGTGGACGGTAATAGAAGTTCGAGGCGGAGTAGTTGTCGTCCCAGCCCAGGATGCTCACCGCATGGTTGGGTGTACCGTAGCCGCGGTCATAATGACCCATGGTGCGGAAGTTCAGGTAGTTCGTGCCGCCATAGACCGTGGTATACAGCGCTCCGTATTCCATCACCGCACGCTTCAAAGTTTCCGTGTCTGCTCCCGATCGCATTGTCGGCAGGTAAAAGACCTCGTCAATGTCGAATTGCCGGCTCAGATTAGACGGGGAACGGAAGTTGTAAGGGTTGTAGGGGTCGTCCTGCTCGGCAACCGGACCGCTCCAGCGCGCCAGGTAAGCCGCCGCGACTTGTTCGGTACCGCCATCATTGGGACCCCAGTCAAAGCCGTGGGTGTTGCGCATATTAGCTTCCGAATAGTCCGGGTTTGAGTCGAGCCCTTTGGATAGTGCAATCGATTCTTCGGAGGAATTCGCCGCGAAGGACCAGCACGATCCGTTGGGTCCCTGGTCGCGCACCGGGGTAGAGCGGTTCAGTTCGCGCAGATCAAAACGAGCCGGCAGCTCGGCGGGGCCGCTGGAACGCAGCGGAGTGCGCGCACTGCCTAGCAAGTTGTAGTTGGTGTTGATTTTTACCGGGTCTTGGCGCTGACCATTTTCACGACTGCTGGGAGCTCTGAAGGATCTGTCAGTGCTGCGGGTGCGGCTGCGGTCGTGGGTAAAACTTGGGTTCAGCGGAGCGTCACTAACAGTCAAGTCCGCGTTGAGACTGGGATTTGGTTCAGTGTTCGGATCAGCTGCTGCCAGGGTGGGCACTGAGGCACTGAAAGATAATCCCGCGATGGTGAGTAGGGAAACGAACCCCACTTTGATCTGAGATAGTTTCTTCATGATTTTCCTAAACAATAGGTTCTTGGAATCAAGGCCGTTTGCATGACTCCCGGTTTCTATCAGAAACAAAAACCGTTACTGGTAATTTAGGGAGAAAAACTTTAAAAAACAAAAAAACGTTCAAGCACGTTTTTTTCTATTCAAAAATGGAGATAAAGCCGCAGTTCAGAGAGTTTTATTTACAGACCCGTAAAAAAGCCTAAAAAGGCACTATTTTTGTATTCAATACAGCCACTCTATGAATACAAACCAAGAATTTAATTATTCAACATACAGAATATGAACGTAAATTTGGGTGCTGTGCACAGCGTCCCTGCGCAGATGCATATTTCGCTGATTGAACAGATTGGTAACGTATGATTCCTGTCGACTACTGCGAATTTGTGTGTTCATTTGCACACCGAGACGGCTCGGGGACGTTGGTATACAACAGAAAAACCCCTGCGGACTGTGCCAAACAGTACCGCAGGGGTCGTATCTAAGGATGCTTAAATCAAGTGAGGACTATTGTCCACAACCGCAGGACGGTTCCTCAGACTGGCCGCACTGGCAGCTCGCATCATCGCGTTTGGGCTGCAAATCCACCCATTCACGAGGCTCCACGCGCACCCCGGTAAAGAACGGGGTGTCAACGCGCACGAATAGGCGGGCCTCAACCTCGCGCTGCTTGCGCAGCACTCCCATGACCCGATCCAGGCGGTCAGCCTCCAGGGTGATGGTCCATTCCCAATCTCCCAGAGCAAACGCTGCCAGGGTTGAAACTGCCACGTCATTGAAATCGTGGCCGTTCATACCGTGTTCCTTGAGGATAGCGTTGCGCCGCGCCTTGGGCAGGTAGTACCAGTCCCAAGAGCGCACGAAAGGATAAACTGCGGCGTATTTGCGCGGGGCGAAACCGCCCCAGCAGGCGGGCAGGTGCGATTCGTTGAACTCAGCGGGCAGATGGCGGCTCATCGCTGACCATACCGGCTCGAACAGAGCGGTCCGTCCGTGGCACGTCCCGATGGCTCCCACCTTGCGATACGCCTCTTGTAGAGCCTCGGTGTTATCGGCCAGCGCCCAAATCATCAGGTCAGCATCGGGGCGGAATCCCGACACGTCATACCAGCCGCGCACCACTACGCCGTTCACCGCTTCTTCCAAACGGTGGATAATGCGTTCCAGACGCTGCGGGTCGGTGGGTAGGGGCCGGGTCCGGCGGAACACCATGTGCAGGGAGTAATTCTCTCTGGCGTTGACTTCGTGATAATCGACCGCGTAATCGCGCGGGTCGCCGGTGATTTCCGGAGCTGTTTGAACGGATTCGGGATGTCCCATGGTTTCTCCTTTGATTGGGGTTGGGGTAACAGTGTGATGAGGACGAGAGTGGATAGGGCGCGGATACTGGCAGCAGTTCGGTCCACAGGTTTCCGCCAAGGGCGGGTAGGTGTCGGGCTCCACGGACTGCTGGGGGTGTTCTCCGCGCGCGAAGGCGGCCCGTTCGTAAACCAGGCCAGCCAGTTCATCCAGGAACTCAGGGTCAGATTCCGCGGTGGCAGCCCGCCGGTAATCTAGGCCAAGATCCTGGGCGGTAGCGGCAGCCTCGGTGTCGAGGTCATAGACGACTTCCATATGGTCCGAAATAAAACCGAAGGGAGCCACGATGACCCGGCGCACCCCGGCGTCCGCCAAATCGCGCAAATGGTCATTAATGTCAGGTTCCAACCACGCCTGATGCGGGGAACCAGAACGGGAACAAAACGCCAGCGACCACGGCATTTCCAGCCCTTGTGCAGCAAGTCTGCGGTTGATGGCTTGTGCAATCGCGAGGTGCTGGGCCAGGTAGGTCCACCCCTGCCCCAGAGCGTCTTGCTCACGGGTCACCGTCGGCAAAGCATTGAGGGCTTCAGGGGAGAAGTCAGTCAACCGCTTGCGTAAGGCGACGCTGGGCCGGCTGACGGGAGTATCAAAACGGTCGTCAAACAGCGCCGGTTTCCGCACTGTCGGGCAAGCCTCGGTCGCGCTGTGAGCACGGCGGCAAGACCCGGAATGTCGCGCCATCTCCAGGGGAATCGAATGCGTTACGTAAACCAGGTGAACCGGTGAGGGTGACGCCACGGAGGATTGGTCAGAAGCGGGGGTCACGTTTAGGTCCCGGGCAGCCGCCGCGATAGCGCGAGCGTTTGCGCTGACAAATCCGGGGGTGTTTGCAAAAGGGCGCACTCGGTCCAGCGTGACTTCACCGGCCACCTCGGGGCGGGCGGCGCGCAGGTCAGCGAGCGCCTGGGCCAGGTTTTCCCGGTATTGCCGGCATCCCGAATAACACGTGTAGGCGGTAGTGAACAGCGTCAAAATCCGGCGCGCCCCCCGGTCAACCAAGTCAATCAGACTTTCGCTGAAGTACGGGTGCCAGTTGCGGTTGCCTACCGTATAGATGAGGTCGTCGCCGAGGCGTTGGTGCAGGCCGGCCAAAAGCTCGTCATTGCGGGCATTAATCGGGGAAACACCGCCAAACAGGCGGTAGTGTCCGCCGACTTGTTCCAGGCGAGAATCTGGAATCCCTGCCCCGCCGGTAGCATTGCGCAAAAACGGCAACACGTCCTCCGGGCCGTTCGGACCGCCATAGCTGACCAGCAGTAACGCATCGTAGGGAGACAAACTGTGCATGTGATTTACCTGACTTCAGCGTTCAGAGCGGCTTCGAGAACATCGGGAGTTAGTCCCCATACAGTTGCTAGGGCATCAACCCACTCGGTACTCAAACCCGCCTCGGCCGCCATGTGGGCGGAAACAGTGGGAGTATGCGCCAGCTTGGCAATGACGTGATGAATCGCGGCCTCCGCGGCCTCGCGAGAAATCATGTCACCAGCGGGAAGTCGGTCAATCTCGGCCGCGGCCGCCTGCTGGAAAATGGCGCGCAACTGCACGATAGCCGGATCCATGTGGCGTGCCGCCACTGCCGCATCGTACTCGCTCAAACCGTCTTCAATTATTTCATGCGCCCGACGCACTTGGGATACCGCCAAAGCCGGAACCCGGTGACGGATATCCTCCAAATCCCACAGAGCGACCCCCGGTAGGTCTCGCACGCTTTTCTCCACGTCACGATGTAGCGCCAAATCCAAAATGGTCAAAGAACTCTCCGGACCTGACAAGCTGTCGCGCACCTGTTCGCGGCGCAGCACCGGGGCGCCGATTCCCCGCGCGGTGACGACCAAATCAGCCTGTTGTAGCGCCGGCACTAAATCAGCGGCGGGAATGACACGGGTTCCGTGATTCTTGGCAAAGGCAGTGACCCGGTCCGAAGTCGAAATATTGGCGATATCGCGCACCCCGCGGGCGCGTAGCTGGGCGACCGTACTTCCGGCATAAGCACCGGTGCCAACCAGGAGAACTTGAGCCTGTTGCCATTGGGGTAAACGACCGCTTTCTTCCGCCACGTCCAGCGCCACGGAAACCACGGAACGCCCTAGTCCGGTTAGTTCAGTCTTGCTGGCAACTTTCCGGGTGGTGGATAGCGCTCCTTCAAACATGCGCACCATCAACCCGTGAACTTCGCCCAAGTCTTGGGCTCGCGTAAAGGAACGGCGTACCTGACCCGCGACCTCGGCCTCACCCACCACCATGGAATCCAATCCCGCGGCAACCCGATACAGGTGCTCGGCGACCGCACGACCCTCAATAAAATTCCACGCCAGCGAGCCGTCCGAGGCATGAGGCGGGTGGGGAGCCTCGAGCTGTTGCGTTTCGGAGGGCAGGTCTTGGGTGGGAACCAGGCGTACTCTCGGATCGGCAGAAGCATAGATTTCCACGCGGTTACAGGTTGAAACAAGCACCAGGGAATGCACTCCCGGGGTCTCGAACCATTCCGATTCCTTTTCCGCAGCTTGAGATGCCGCCTGAGCCACTTCAGACAAGCTGTGGGTCAGGTGATTGACGGTGTAGAGTTGAAAAGGCATCAACCTTTTTATACCTTAAATAGAATTACCCCCGCAAAACAGTTACTAAGGGTATCCTAAGTTAGGATTGTATTTTGGCTGCAGTTTCAATGGGTCTTGACCCACTATTCTCCGGTTCTCGGATGCGTGCCGCGCTGAACGGAATCAGACCGGCTACCACACCCGTGTGGTTCATGCGCCAAGCCGGGCGGTCCCTGCCGGAATACCGTGCCCTGCGCGAGGGAAAATCCATGCTCGCCGCCTGCACCACCCCGGAGATCGCCGCCGAGATTACCCTCCAGCCGGTACGCCGCCACCACGTTGACGCGGCCGTGTTCTTTTCCGATATTGTGGTGCCGTTGTACCTAGCCGGCGCAAACATAGATATCGTGCCCGGCCGCGGACCGGTATTGAAACAGCCTCTGACCAGCGCCGCCGAGGTAGAAAAACTGACCGAATTGGAAGTTGCGGACTGGTCGGTCATCGAGCAAGCCGCCGCCCATGTCCGCCGCGAACTGCCTTACGAAAAAGTCCTGCTGGGATTCGCCGGAGCACCCTTTACCCTAGCCTCCTACCTGTTGGAAGCCGGCGGGCCACGGCGGCGCGAATGCTTGGAAACCCGCGCTTTTATCGAGGCGGAACCTGCCGCCTGGACCAAATTGGCGACCTGGTGCGCGAAACTGTCCGGTCAGTTCATGAAAGCCCAAATTAACGGCGGCGCCGAAGCGGTGCAACTGTTCGATTCCTGGGCGGGAGCCCTGACGGCCGAGGAATACCGCCGCTTCGCCCTACCCTACTCGACACTCGCCTTTCAAGGCGCGCCGGGAGCCACGCACGTTCACTTCGGGGTCGGCACCGCTCACCTCATCGAAGCGATGGGTGAAATTGCGGAGGTCGTTTCCGTCGGTTCCGACTTGGGCTTGGACGCCGCCGCTCGGCGCCTGCCCGGGAAAGTCCTGCAGGGCAACCTCGACCCGGACCTGCTGGTTCCTGCGGAGCAACCGGCGCAAACCGACGCTACCCCAACCGACGCGAAACCAACTGACCACATGGAGCAGATTTGGCGCGAAGCCGAACAGGTCCTGCAGGCTGGGTTGGCCGCTCCCGCCCACATTTTCAACCTGGGACACGGGGTGCGACCCGACACCGATCCGGGGGTGCTGACCGAACTGACCGCTCGAATCCACACTTGGCGAGTCCCGGCCAAGTCCCCCACCGAAAACTCTCAAAAACCCACTAAACCCACCAAGTAACGCTTCTGAAGGGAAACAATATGGCTGACGAAGGCTTTGACATGATTATCCTCGGCGGCGGGCTCGGCGCTCTAACCGCCGGATACGCGGCGACAAAACGCGGACTGCGCCCCCTCATTCTGGAGGAGCGCGGACGCCCCGGCGGCCTGGTCTGTTCGGGAGTTTTCGGGGGAGCCACCGTGGATATCGGGGCCGAATCCTACGCCACCCGCACCCCCGAAGTCACCGATTTGTGCCGGGAACTGGGCTTGAACCCGGTCGCCCCCCACAGCGACTCCTGGGTGTGGGACCACGGCCGTAACGATGCCGTGCGCATTCCCTTTGGAACCCTGGGGATTCCTGCCGACCTTGACGACCCGGTGTTCGTGGAGGGACTGACCCACATCGCAGGGCCACAAGCCCTGGAGCGCGCCCGACAGGATTTGACGCTGCCCGCGGAAGTCGGCGCGGACGCGAAAAGTCTTGGGGAACTGGTCGAAGCCCGGCTCGGGAAAGCCGTGTTGGACGCCTTCGTCACCCCGTTCGCGGGAGGCATTCACTCCACGCACCCCTACGGTCTGGATCCCGACCGGGTCGCACCGGGATTGCGCGCTGCCCTGGCACGCACCGGGTCGCTGACCAAGGCGGTGGCCGCCACCCGCAAACCCAACTCGATCGTGGTGATGATGCCCGAAGGCGGCATGTTCAAGCTGGTAGACGAGCTGGTGAAACGCATTACCGACGCGGGGGGACGCATCGACAACCACGTGCGAGTCATGCATGTCGAAGCCGGCATCGGAACGGAAAACCCGCGCTGGGTCGTGTGGTGCAAACACACGATTTCCAACACCAAGTACCAGGGTGGACCCCCGGAAGAAACCGGTAATGCTTTCGGGCTGGCGACCGACCGGATTGTGGTGGCGCTACCGGGCAACAGTGCGCTAAAGGTGCTGAACTCGGCCGCGGCCTCGATGCTGCGTCAGAAGTTCCATGCTGAACGCGACCACCGGGACGCTACCCTACGGTTTGACGCGGCGGCCCTGGAAGAAATCGGCGATTTGACCACCGGATTCCAGTTGCATAAAGGCACTCACGTGATGAACGTGACCCTGGCGGTCAACGCGCCCCAGCTGGACAATCCGCCGCGCGGGTCGGGCATGTTGGTCGGGCCCCCGCCCTGCGGACCTGATGAGGACCCGAACGTTTTGCAGGCCAAAGCCATCACGAACTATTCCGCGAAATGGCCCGGCACGATGGCGGGAGCCGCTCCTCACACGCATATCCTGCGGATTTCCTACGGTCGGGAGGGTGACCCGGAAGGCTTCGTGTATCAGGTGAGCGTGGAGCGGGCTTTGGCTGACGCGTCGCGTATGCTGGGAGTGGAACTGACGATGGATCAGGTCTTGGATTCGCGCCGCATCTTTTGGGGCGATGCCATGACCCACCCCAATGCCGAGGAACGCGCGGTGCTCAACCATATTGCCGCCGCCGCCCAGCGCGTGGAGGGCCTGGACCTGGAAGGCGCCCTGTTTGCCGGGACCGGGATTACCGCCGTGGTTGCTCGCGGATTGCAGTTTCAATAGGCAGGTTCACAAGGGCGGGGCGGGGCGCACGGTTGCCGGGCGCTCACGCCGCGATGACGTCAGTAGCGCTGAAGTCCGCGCCTTTGAACAGTAGCGGTTCGTTCAGGGCGCGGGAGGCAGCGTAGGAGAAACAGTCTCCGAAGTTTAGCTTGGCCGGGGAGCCCGAGCCGCGGGCGAAATTTTGGATAGCGTAGCGAGCCCAATAGAGGTGGTTTTGATCCACGGGAGTGATTTCAATGCCTAAGGCGTGGAGAACCTTTGGTGGATCACCGTACTTGCGCGCCACGAGTTCAAACTCAACTGCGGTTCCCGCACTGATTTTCGTGTTGTCGCTACGGAGGATTTTTTCGAGATATTCTCGGTAGCCGGGTTCCTTAGCCATAATGGCGATTAAAACTGGGGTGTCTACAATCACTTCGGTAATCCGTCCTCATCGTAGAGGTCGTCATCAGTTAAGAAGGTAATCCCTTCCTCCTCCACTTGGGCTTGAATTTCCCTGATGGCCTGCAGTTTTTCCTCATAAGTCGGTCGGCGCGTGGTCTCGAGTTCCCGTTGGGCCAGTTCGCGCACCACAGCGGTCATGGTCATGCCTTTACGATTCGCGAGCTCGCGAACGTTTTCATACACTTGGGGATCTTTGATAGTCAGCATCGGCATAAAGAAATTCTACCATGAATACTAGAAAAATGGGAGGTTGGTTTGCCCCTTCAGTTACTACTTAACCCTGCTTTGGCCTAAGCTAGAACTTATGCAAACGATTGGCAGCGCTGAGCGTCCGCTCGTGATCGGCACCCGGGCCTCTGCCCTGGCTTTGACCCAAACCCGCACGGTGGCATCCGACCTACAACAGCGCGGGCTGCACGTGAACGTCCAGACATTTACCACGGAGGGCGACGTCAACCGGGCTTCCCTGGCCAGCCTCGGCGGAGTCGGTGTATTCGCGGCGGCTCTGCGGGTGGCGCTGCTGGAGGGCCACTGCGACCTGGTGGTGCACTCGTTGAAAGACCTGCCCACCGTGCCGGTAGACGGTCTGGTGGTGGCGGCCACCCCAACTCGTGAAGACCCGGGGGACGTGCTGGTGGCACGCGACAATCTCGGTTTGGCGGATTTGCCTGCTGGCTCTCGTCTGGGAACCGGCTCGCCGCGACGAGCCCGCCAGATAGCTGCCGCACGCCCGGATATTACCTTGGTAGACATTCGCGGCAACGTTCCCACGCGAGTCGGACGGGTGAAAGGTTTGACTGCCGTAGCCGAACGGGCCGGCCTGCAGCCGGGCAAAGCCGCCGCGGATTTGGACGGGGTGGTGCTGGCACGAGCCGGGTTGCGCCGCTTGGGAATGGACGAGGCCATCACGGATAGCCTGGAAGGCACGGTAATACCTGCCGGCGGACAGGGCGCGCTAGCCCTGGAAACCCGCCCCGAACTGCTGGACAGCGAAGAGGGACGAAACTTCGCCCAAATCCTCAAGTTTGTGGATGACGAACCTACCCATTTAGAGGTCAGTGCGGAACGTGCCCTGCTACGCTACCTGGAAGCGGGCTGCGCCGCGCCCTTGGGTGTGCGCGGAGTGGTGACCTGGGACAAACGAGTCGAAGCACCCTCGGGACGCCTAGAACTGACTGCCCGAGTGATTGGAAATCAGGGCGAAGTCTTGGAAGTCAACGGAGAAACCACCGTACTGCTGGGGGCCGAAGCCGCGCAGCGTGATTTCGCGCTGGCCGCTGCCCAACAGTTGGGGGTGGATTTGGCTGGGGAACTTTTGGCGGCCGGAGCCGCAACAATAGCCGACCTCAAAGCCACCAAATCTGAGCCAACCCAGAGTGGTGCGAATCAGACTGTAGACAATGAAAAGGAATTGTGGGGGGAATAACATTTGATGAAACCTAAACTGTTGGTGCCCAGAGTCCCTGGCGATGTGTTGGCACAGGGACTGCAAAAGGCGGGGCTGCCGGTGGTGTGCGCGCCCGTGACCGAAAAAGTGCCCACCCCCAGCGAGGACTGGTTTGAGCCGATGCAGCGGCTGCAGGACGGGGAATACGACTGGGTTGTACTCTCCAGCGTGGCAACAGCCACGTTCCTGGACGCTCACTACGACTTGGAAGATTTGTTTGCCCAAGTGCAGGTCGCAGCCGTAGGTGCCGCCACCGCCGAAGCCATCCGTCAGCTTGACGGTCATGTTGACCTGGTAGGACCCGATCCAGCCTGTGCCGAGTCGCTGGTCAAGGCGTTTCCGCCGGGGACTGGAACGGTGCTGCTGCCCGGTGCGGTCGGGGCGGCCCCGACCCTGGGACAAGGGCTGAACCGTAAGGGATACAACGTGGAAAAGCTCCGGCTCTATGAATCCGTGTGCCTACCCGATTTACCGCTGGAATGGGAGACCGCCCTGGCTCCCGGAACACTGACCTACGTGCTGGTTACGGCTGGTTCGGTAGCACGCGCCGCCCACGAACTGTTGACGAAAGCCGGCGTGAAACAATGGCCCGAACCCATCGCTTTCGGGAAATCTTCCGCCACCGTGCTGCGAGAACTGGGCTGGTCAGCCGCCGAGGTTTGTGAAACCACGAACACCGAAGGGGTCGTTCGGGCTTATGAAAACGTTGTTCGAGAACTAGAACAGAAAGCCGCACGAGATTAGGGGAAAACTATGACAGGATTACCGCACGCCGCAAATTTGGGGGTAGGACCGACCACCCCGAGCGCTACCGGGGGACGGCACACCGGGACTTCTGAAACCGGAACTAAGGCCGGGTCGAACGACAAGGTCGTGCCCGCGCGGAAACTGCCCCACGGCCTGACCCCTTTTGTGCGTCCCCGTCGGTTGCGCACCTCCGTAGCGATGCGTCGCCTGGTGGCGGAGACCCGCTGGAGCCCCGAACAGCTAATCCTGCCCGTATTCGTGCGCGACGGGATTAGCGAACCGGTAGAAATTCCCTCCATGCCCGGCCAATACCAACACACGCCCCAGTCTTTGGCGCAGTTGGGTCGGGAAGCGGCGGACGCTGGCATCGGGGGCATGATTGTGTTCGGGGTTCCCACCGACGCTGACAAAGACGAAACCGGCTCGGCAGCTTGGGATCCTAACGGGATTCAAAATCGAGGCATCGCCGCCCTCGCTGACGCGGTCGGGGATCAGCTGGTGGTCATGGCCGACACCTGCCTGGACGAGACGACCTCGCACGGGCATTGCGGGCCGCTGCGCCCTGACGGTGTGGTAGACAACGATTGGGCGGTGTCCTGTTACGCGGCTACGGCGGTGTCACAAGCGCGGGCCGGGGCGGCCGCGGTCGGCCCCAGCGGCATGATGGACGGCCAGGTCGCCGCGATCCGTGAGGCTTTGGACGAGGCCGGGTACAGTGACGTGGCGATTATGGCCTATTCCGCCAAGTATGCGTCCGGTCTGTTCGGGCCGTTTCGGGACGCGGTTGGTTGCGCCCTGAAAGGCGACCGGCGCACCTATCAGCAAGACCCCGCCAACCGCCGCGAGGGACTGCGCGAAACCCTGCTGGACATTGAGGAAGGCGCCGACATGGTCATGGTCAAGCCCGCCTCGCTGTACCTGGACGTGCTGGCTGACGTGGCCGCGGCTTCACCGGTGCCGGTGGCCGCCTACCAGGTGTCTGGCGAGTATGCGATGATTGAGGCGGCAGCCGCTAACGGCTGGATTGACCGTTCCCGGGTCATCGACGAGTCCCTGACCTCGATTGTTCGGGCCGGAGCGGACATCGTGTTGACCTACTATGCGATTGAGGCGGCGCAAGGCTTGGCCTAACCGAGCCCGCGCCACGGTGAGCTAGCCGAACACGTAACCCGAAAGAACTTGTGACACAGTACTTTCATCACCCAAAGGAGGGCGAAATGACAACGAATGCTGATTTGTTTGCCGCGGCGCAAGCCGTCATCCCCGGCGGGGTCGATTCCCCCGTACGCGCCTACGGTTCGGTCGGGGGCGTGCCGGCTTTCGTGACTCGCGCCAAAGGTCCGCGCGTGTGGGACGCGGAAGGTCACGAGTTCGTTGACCTGGTTTGTTCCTGGGGGCCGATGCTGCTGGGTCACGCCGATGAACGGGTGGTGGAGGCCGTGACGCGCGCGGCCGAGGCAGGTCTCAGTTTCGGGGCGCCCACCGAGTCGGAAACCCTGCTGGCCGAGGCTATCCGCCAACGGGTGCCGCTGGCGGAAAAGGTCCGTTTCGTCTCGACCGGAACCGAAGCGACCATGACCGCTATTCGCTTGGCGCGCGGGGCGACCGGGCGGGATTTGATTATCAAGTTCGCCGGCAACTATCACGGACACTCTGACGGTTTGCTCAGCGAAGCCGGTTCCGGGGTCGCCACCGGCGGTTTGCCCGCCTCCGCGGGAGTACCGGCGGGGATTTCGGCTCTGACCCTGGTGGTGCCCTACAACAATGTGAAAGCGGTGCAGGAGGTGTTTGCCCGGCGCGGTTCCGAGATTGCCGCGGTCATCGTGGAGGGTGCCGCCGCGAATATGGGGGTCGTGGCACCCCGGGCCGGCTTCCTGCCCGAAATTTCCCGGCTGTGCCGCGAGCATGGGGCGTTGATGATTCAAGACGAGGTGCTGACTGGGTTTCGGGTGTCGCCCTCGGGCTGGTGGGGGTTGTCCACCGGGCGGGAATATCTGGAAAGTCCGGAGGGAACCACGTCCGGGCCGGCGGGACTGTTCCCGGTAGGGGTTGCTGCCCAAAACGAGGGTGTGACTTTCGGCGAGTTTTGGACCCCGGACTTGTTGACTTTCGGCAAGGTCATCGGGGGAGGAATGCCCCTGGCAGCTATCGGGGGCCGCGCCGAACTGATGGATCAGCTCGCGCCTCTCGGCCCGGTCTATCAGGCCGGAACCCTGAGCGGCAACCCCCTGTCCTGCGCGGCCGGACTGGCCACTTTACAAGGTGCCGACAACAATGTGTATGGCAAGGTCGATGCGGTGGCCGACACGATCGCGGGCGCTCTGGACGCGGCATTGAACCGGGAGGGCGTGCCCCACTTCATCGGGCGAGCTGGTTCGCTGTTCTCCGTGTTCTTTTCCGAGACTCCCGTCATCGATTATGCCGGCGCAAAATCCCAAGAAACCTGGCGATTCGCCCCGATGTTCTGGGAGTTTTACCGGCAAGGCGTCATGTTGCCGCCCTCCGTGTTCGAAGCCTGGTTTGTGTCCGCGGCCCACTTCGGTGACGACGGAGCCATGAACCAGATTTTGGACGCAATTCCGGCCGCGGCGAAGGCTGCCGCCACCGCCCAGGCGCCCCAGGTTTGAACACCGCATAAACCACCCCTCACAACTAGTGAAAGCAGAACAAATGGTTACTGAATTTCCCACCGAACACGTTGATTTGGGGGCGCTGAGCCCGGCGATTGCCCTCGGCTCGCTGGACGGACGATACCGCGGGGTCGTGTCCCCGCTGGTCGACTGGTTTTCCGAAGCGGCGGTCAATCGGGCACGCCTGTTCGTTGAGATAGAGTGGCTCATTTGGCTCACGGACCAGGAAGTGCTGGACGGTGCGCCGGTGTTGAGCGCGGCGGAAAAGTCATATCTGCGCAGTCTGGTCGGAACTTTCGGGGCGGACGAAATCGCTACGCTGAGCCAAACCGAAGCGAAAACCAAGCATGACGTGAAAGCGGTGGAATACCTGTTGAAGTCCGCCCTTGAGGCCGCCCCGGAGGCGTTAGGCGGGACAGAAGGCCAGGCACTGCCGAGTCTTAAAGAAATGGTGCATATTTTCTGCACTTCTGAGGATATCAACAACCTGACCTACGCGATTTTGATTAAACACGGGGTGGGACGCGTGTGGCTGCCCGCCGCCCGCGCCCTGCAAACCCAAATCACCGACCTGGCCCGGGAAAACGCTCAGGTGCCGATGCTCGCCCACACCCACGGACAGCCCGCCACCCCCACCACCTTGGGACACGAACTTGCCGTGTTTGCCTGGCGTATGAACCGCCAGCTGAAACGCGTCGAAACCCAGGAATACTTGGGCAAAATTAACGGCGCGACCGGCGATTTCGCGGCGCACACGGTGGCGGTGCCCGGAGCGGATTGGGCGGCGCTGTCCCGCGGATTCGTCGAGGATCGGCTCGGACTGACCTGGAATCCTTTGACCACCCAGATTGAGTCCCACGACTATCAAGCGGAACTTTATGCGACGGTCACGCACTTCAACCGCATCGCCCACAATCTCGCTACCGACATTTGGACCTATATTTCCCTGCGGTATTTTGCCCAGGACTTGGCGGCGCAAGGCTCGACCGGGTCCTCGACCATGCCGCATAAAATCAACCCGATTCGGTTTGAAAACGCCGAAGCTAACCTCGAGATTTCCTCCGGCCTGTTCGAGGTGCTGGAACAGACCCTGGTCACGACCCGAATGCAACGCGACCTCACCGATTCCACCACCCAGCGCAATATCGGCACCGCGTTTGGACACTCCCTGCTGGCAATCGATAATCTGCGGCGCGGACTGACCGGGCTGAAAGTTGATGCGGCCGTGATGGCAGCCGATTTGGACGACAACTGGGAAGTGCTGGGAGAAGCAGTCCAACAAACCATGCGCGTGGCGGGGATTGCCGGGGTCCCCGGCATGGATAACCCTTACGAGCGCTTAAAAGAGCTCACCCGTGGGCACAAGGTGGACGGGGTCAGGATGCGCCAGTTCATCGCCGACCTGGGGCTTCCCCCAGAGCAAACCGCACGTTTACAGGCCCTGACCCCCGCGACCTACACCGGGCTGGCCGCCCAGCTGGTCGACTATCTCGAATAAGCGTGCTCAGCCCGCCAAACAGGGCTGATTCCGGTTGTGCCGGGTGGGAATAATCCGGCCCAACCGATGGTTGAAATAGACAGTGACCCTGCGAGCGGCCATTGCGAAACAGCAACGAAAGGAACCCCTAATGGCAACCCTCACCATGAACCTCGATGGACTGACTTGTGACATGTGCGTCAAGCACATCACCGCTGACCTCAGCGACCTAGCGGGCGTTGAGCGCGTCGAAGTGGTGCGTGACGAGGGCCGCGGGGTCGCTACCGTGACCGGCGAAAGCCTGCCCTGTGACCAGGTCCTCACCGAAACTGTGCAGGACGCCGGCAACTACCGCGTTGTGTCCATCAACCGGTAGTTATTTCCTGAGCCGTCTCCAGTGGTGGTGTGAGGACGGCACGAGGTCGGCTCGGTGGTCTGATGACACACAACGAAACGACAGCTAGCCCCTTCGCTGTCCCGGCGGTGGATCCAGCGCTGGATCCGGCTGGGTTGCGCCGGCAAGACCTGGGGCGTCGCCTGGTGGTGGCCATGATTTTTGGTCTGCCGGTGATGGCGATTTCTATGCTGGAAGTCCTGCAGTTTCCGGCTTGGCAGTGGGTTGTAGGTGTTTGCAGCCTGCCGGTGGTGGGGTGGGCCGCCGCGCCGTTTCATCGCGGGGCTCTGCGGGCGGCACGAGGGGGGTCCACCACGATGGACACCCTCGTCGCGTTGGGTGTGAGCGTGGCGACGCTGTACTCCTGGGGGGCGCTGATTTTTACTCCCGCCGGCCGCATCGGAATGACCATGAACATGAGCCTAAACCCCTTGGCCGCAGCGCACGAAACAGGCTCCGGGGGCGAAATCTTTTTTGAAACCGCCGTGATGATTACCGTATTCTTGCTGACCGGACGGTATTTGGAGGCCCGGGCGAAGTCCTCGGCGACCTCGGCGCTACGCGCTTTGCTGTCTCTGGGGGCAAAACAGGCCGTGCGCGTCACCCGCCCCGGCGACCCTCGTGACCCGGCAACCCCTTGGGAAACTGAAACCATCGACGTCGCCGCGCTGCAGCCGGGGGATTACTTTTTAGTACCGGCCGGAGAAAAAATCGCCACCGACGGCATCGTGTTCGAAGGACACTCCACCGTTGACGAATCCATGCTGACCGGCGAGCCTATCCCGGTGGAAAAGTCCGTGGGCGATAGTGTGACCGGTGCCACCATCAACGTCCAAGGCCTGCTGGTCGTCCGGGCCACCAAGGTCGGTGCGGAAACGAAACTGGCCCAAATCACCCGGCTGGTGACCCGCGCTCAAGCCGAGAAAGCCCCGGTTTCTCGCCTAGCGGACCGGGTGTCGGCAGTGTTCGTCCCGGTGGTAATCGTCCTGGCTGTCCTGACTTGCGCGCTGTGGCTGGGACGCGGACACCCGTTCCCTGCCGCTTTCACCGCCGGGGTATCCGTGCTGGTCATCGCCTGTCCGTGCGCGTTGGGGTTGGCGACCCCGATGGCTTTGCTGGTCGGGTCAACCCGGGCATCCCGGGCGGGCATCCTGCTGAAAGGCCCCCAGATTCTGGAGGAAACCCGGCGCATCAACACCCTGGTCATGGACAAAACCGGCACGCTGACTACTGGGGAAATGCGCCTGGAGGACGTGACGGTGTCGGCTCCGAGACCGGAGGGTATGGCGTCGCTGGGGGACACCGAGGCTCTCGCGTTGGCGGCCAGCCTGGAGGCTGGTTCCCCCCACCCGATTGGAAAAGCCCTGGTCGCGGCGGCAAAAGCAAGAGACTGCGGGAGCGGACCCGGTGCCTTGACCGGGTTCGCCACGTTCATCGGGCGCGGCGCCGGAGGTTTCGTGGACGGCGTGGCCTATGCGATTGGGAAACCGGAGTGGCTCACGGCGATGGGCGCGGACATTCCCCCCGATTTGAGGGCGGCGATTGGGGCCGCCCAGTCACAAGGGCGGACCGTGGCGGTGTTGGCTACGGGTGCGGACTGGTCGTCACAAGTTTCCGTGGACGCCTGTCCGGTGTTGTCAGGCGAGCCGGCCGGTAACGGGCAGCTGTCGGCGGAGCGGGCCAGCATGGAAATGACCCTGAAAATCACGGGGATGACCTGTGCGTCTTGCGTGGCCCGAGTGGAAAAGCGGCTCAATAAACTCGACGGGGTTTCGGCTTCCGTGAACCTCCCCTTAGAAATCGCCACCGTGACCCTCAGCGCGGACGTCCCGGCTGAAACCCTGATTGCGCAGGTAGAAAAGGCCGGGTACGGGGCCAGTCTGCTGGACAGTGCGGGAACCGCGGCCAAACCGAGCCGGCCCAGCGAAAACAATACCGCGGCGGTGGCGGGAGACCTGGTGCAGGCCCGAGCCCTCGCCGTGTTTACGTTCAGCGACCCGGTAAAACCCGAAGCCGCACACACGGTATCCAGCTTGAAAGCGGCCGGTATCGAAACCGTCCTGCTGACCGGGGATCAGAGCGAACCAGCACGCCGGGCAGCCGACCAGGCCGGAATCAAAACGGTCATGGCGGGCGTCAGCCCGGAAGGCAAGGTCGGTGCAATCCGGGAACTGCAAGACACCGGGAAAATCGTGGCAATGGTCGGAGACGGTGTCAACGATGCAGCCGCCCTGGCCGCCGCCGACCTGGGGATTGCCCTGGCCACCGGCACCGATGCGGCTATCGGTGCCGCAGACATCACCCTGGTGAACCCCAGTTTGGAGGCCATAACCCAGGCCATCAACGTGTCTCGAGCCACCCTGAGAAACATCAAACAGAACCTCGCCTGGGCTTTTGGTTACAACATTGTGGCCATCCCCCTGGCGGCCGCGGGGATGTTGAATCCGGGACTGGCGGGGGCTTTCATGGCGACCAGCTCGGTGCTGGTGGTGCTAAACTCCCTGCGCCTAAACCGTGTTCACCTGTGATTTCGCTGGGTTTATCAGGCGTGCGGTACCGCGGCACAAACCTAGGCGGCCCAAACCTTTCGGGCGGATTAGTGCTGGACGTAAAGACGCTAGACTAAGGGAGGCCAGCGAAGGGACGGTAGAAGTGGCTTCTGAGTATGATGCTGACGCTTTGACGCCGGCGCGACGCAAACGAGTGCTGTTGGTGTGCTCGATGACCGTCGTATGTACCCAGCTGTACCTGAACGCAATGAACGTGACTCTACCGGCGATTCGGACCGATTTGCACGCCAGCACCGGGGAACTGCAGTGGTCTTTGAACATTTATGCCCTGGCTTTAGCGGCTATGCTGATGGTGACCGGAGCCTCGGGTGACCGTTTCGGACGCCGCCGCACCATGATTGTGGGCATGGCGACTTTCACGGCCGGTACCGTGCTGGCTGCCGCCGCGTGGGTGCCGCTGGTGCTGATAGTCGGCCGTGGCTTGCAAGGGTTGGGAGCCTGTATGCTGCCGGTTATCAGCCTCGCGGTCATCAACGAGGTGTTTCGCGACCCGGTGGAACGCGCGAAAGCTATCGGGTTTTGGAATGCGCTGCTCGGAGTCGGTTTAGCCGCCGGGCCGGTGTTGGCTGGAGCCTTGGTGACCTGGGTCGATTGGCGCGCCGTGTTCTGGGCGCCGCTCCCGCTGCTGGCGTTGACCTTGGCCGGCATCATTCGGGAAGTCCCCGAATCGCGTGATGAAACCGGGCGCCGCCTGGATATTCCCGGCCAAATTTTGACCGCGGTACTCATGGGTGCCCTGACTTATGACATCATCAGCTTCGGGGAAGGCATTTTTGGTCTCCGCGAGTGGATTCTGGCGGGGATATTCGTGTTGGCCTCCCTCGGTTTCGTGTGGCGAGAAACCCACACGCCCTGGCCGATGTTGGATTTTCGTTACTTCCGTTCCGTTCCTTTCGTCGGGTCACTGTCCATCATGGAGTTCGTCTTTATTACCCACGGTGGCTTCATGTTCGTGTTTGCCCTCTACCTGCAGCTTGATCTGGGTTTCACCCCGTTACAGGCCGGGTTGATGATGTTGCCCCTGGCACTTGCCAACACGGTTGCGGCCGTCGCGGCGGGACGCATTGTCGCCGCTGGAAACTACCGCGCGGCGTTCCTGGTAGCTGGCATCGGCACCCTGCTGTTGGGTGTCTGCCTGCTACCCCTGAACAGCACCGGCCCGGTCGTGTTGCTGTTCGTGGCCACAACCCTGGCCGGGGTAGTGCTGGCATTTACGAATATGCCGGTGACGAATCGGGTGCTGGCGGCCATGCCGGAAAGCCAAGCTGGGGTCGCTTCCGCCACGACTTCCACCGCCCGCCAAATCGGCATGTCCTTGGGGATTGCGGGCTTCGGCGCGTTCATGAACCTGGGGGTGGCGCGCGGCCTGCCCATTCACGAGGCCGCCCATCCGGCATGGTACATCACCATCGCCCTAGGAGCGGCGGTTGCCGTCGTCGCGGTGGTGGCCACGACCGGCTGGGCGCGCGGCACCGCCGCCCGAGTGCGCCAAAGCCTGAGCTGAGCGCGCGTCCGGCGAGGATTTCCCGAGCTGCCAGGATCACACCCTTTGGCATGGCCGGCAGAACCGGAAATCTGCAAGTTCCGCAAGTTTCGTTGGCCTTGCCAGGAGTGCCGATCCCGCCGGAACACGCGTTCAACCCAGACTTCTAGCCCAGGAATTCCGGACCTGCCCGGGACGTCGACTGTGCCTCCGCTACCAGCCCGATTTTCAACGGCTTTGCCACCCGAACGGTCACCATCCACCCGGAAACCGTACAAGTCTCCAGGTGAGAACCATTCTTGGTGGCGTATTCACCGGCGGTCGCGCAACCGTCCCCACCGGTCAACACCGCGGTAGCCCCGGCGATGGCAGCCAAATCGCTGGCCTGGTGAGCGGCGGTGGCGCCCGCTGCAGCCACCCCGACTTGCGCCAAACCCAAGGTCAAAGCCAACCCCAACAGAATCAGACCCAACGCCATGACCGTTCCTGAGCCGCGCTCCTCACGCAGCTTCCCTCGGAGTAACCCCTGACCGACTGTTTCACCACGAATCTTCACGAGGAATCACCGCCTGGGCTTTTGCGTTCATACCGAGCATTCCGAGCATCGCAGGCATTTTCTTGGTAGCGCTGCACTGCACGTCCTTGCCAGTGGTGGTCACGCTCACAGAACCAGCCGAGCCTCCGGCACCCCCCAGCAGCCGATTGCCGGCCGCCACCGCTGCCGCGCTGTCCTCACCAATCGCCACCGACCGGCAAGCCGCCCGCGCCGCCGCGTTGACCTGAACACCCGCCATTCCGGCTGCCCCGGTCAACGCCAACGCCACCACAATCATGATGACTGCGGGGAAGGTCAGCGCAAGCTCGGTCGTAACCATCCCGTTTTCCGAACTGAGGCGTCGCCCGTGAGCCAGCCAGCGGCGCACCAGGCGTCGGCTGAACTGCTGACGCCAACCTTTCCCGACATTCATCATCATGTTCAGACCTGCAAAGCCTGTTCGATGATGGACTGCAGAGCGTCTTTCAACTCGCCGCCTTTCATAATCATCAGTAGCAATCCCGCAAAAGCGGCCGCCGCCAGGGTACCGATGGCATATTCCGCGGTCGCCATGCCGTCCTCCTCGCCCTTCAGACGAGCCCAAAAGGACACTGCTTTCGCTTGCAATGCGCTAATCTTGTTCATTTTCTTTCTCCTTTATTGAAATTTGTCTCGCGGACCTTCCGCGCGACCACCAGCCGCCACCGTGACGAACTGGCACCCCCTTGTGTGTTGACAAAGGGCAGTCTGTTTTCGGCCCTCATGAAATGAGGTCCTCAATCGTGGACACCACAACGGGCACAATCCCCAGCGCAAAAAACGCTGGCAACAGGCACACACCCAGCGGAATCATCAGCCGCACCCCCAGACGTTCCGCCGCGTCTAAAGCTCGGTGAATCTCGGCGGCTCGAGTTCGCGAAGCCCCCCGCACCAGTAGCGGCACCGGGGACGCGCCCTCTTCCCAAGCCGGCTGCAACACGCTGGCCAAATCAACCCACTTGGCATCTGCCTGCGCCCACGCCTCATCCCAGTCCGCCCCCAACAGCAGCATTCGCGCCACCACCGCTAAATCCGGTTCCTCACTGGCCACAGACACAGCCTGCAGAGTGGACGTCAAAGACACCCCGTTTTGCTGACAAGCCGCAATAATGTCCATCGCCAAAGTCGGATCGAGGCCTGGTGTCGTGATGCCCGTCGCCTTGCGAATCATGGCCGTTGACCACAGGTTTCCCGCCACCATCAAGGCCAGACCGACAACGAAAACCCAGGTATTTATACCGCCTCGAAAGGCCATATCGATGACATCCACCCCGATAAACTGAGCCATTCCCAGCGCCGCCAAAGGCAACACCCCCAGCAGGCGAGCGGTGGCTTTGGGACCGACCTGCGCGGTGTGACGTTTCGCAGCGGTCTCTAACGTGGCGGCAATCCCGTCCGCAACTCGGTTCAAAATCTCCGCCAAAGGCGCTCCGACCTGGGTCGCTACCTGGGTAGCAATCAACATACCCCGCAAAGCTTGAGCGGCCGCTTCCGGGTGGCGCACTCGAGCCAGCGGGTTTGCTTGCACCGTCTGCCCCGCCCGCAAGTAAACGAAGCGTTCCCGCAGTCCCGGCCGCGGATGAGCCACAAAGGCTTCGATCGCGGAAAAATCCAGGCGCGCATCCAGACGGTGCAAGGTGGTGGACCAGGCGTTTTCGATACTGGCGCCCGCCTCCAAACGGGTGGCGATTTCCGCACACAACAACCCCACGTCCAAATCCCTAAGCCCCTGCCGTGCCAGGCGCCCGCCTCGCCGGGAGAACCTTGCGCGCCAGGTTGGTGCCCCACCCAAATCTTTCGTGCCGCGAACATCTCCTGTCCCGGTGAGGGAGGGCAGGTTGCGCGGTTGCGTGTCACGCCCGCTGCGCGCCCCTACCCCCGCGAGCAGTCCCGCACCCGCGAGCAGCACCACGGCCACCACCACGGTAACCAGCTGTGTCGAATCCATCAGCGCACCCCCTTGATGTCCTCAAAATCGTTTGCTAACTGGGCAGACGCCTGATTGCGCTCGCCGACGGGGTTCCATTCCAGGTGGGGAACTTGCCATTTCGGCGGCAGACTCGGGGCGGCAACCCGGTTGGTTCCCGGCGGTTCCGGGTCTGGGTGCACAAGTGTCGCGTCTGAAAGCACAAGGTCGGAATCCGGATCCGTGTGTTCCGGTTTCGGGCTCACAAGGTCGGAGCCGAGCCTAGGTGCGTCCGTTCCGGTAGCGGGCGAGCTGGCCGCAAGGGAAACAGTCGGTACCGGTTCCCGCGGCGGCTCGGGCAGCTCAAACCGGGCGGCAAAGTCCCGCCAGCCCTCCAACCGCTGCACCGCCCCGGTCTGAGGATCGAAATCCAGCACCGCTTTTGCCGCCAAAGCTCCGTCAGAACCACGGGCCAGACGCGCCAACTGCACTACCGCGCGACGCACCCTCCCGTCCTGATTGCGAAACCGGCGCAGGTGCACGATGACATCGAAAGCCGGCAAGGATTGGGCACACAAAGCCTCGCGGCTCATGCCCGCCAAAGCTCCCAGAGCCTCCAAACGCGCCGGCACTTCCAGAGCCGAATTGGCGTGAACAGTCGCCCAACCGCCGCGGTGACCCGTATTCAACGCCGAGAGCATCTCCCGGACTTCGGCACCTCGGGCCTCACCCAAAATCAAACGATCCGGGCGCATCCGCATCGCGGCCTTCACCAAATCGGACAAAGACACGCCGCCAGCTCCCTGCACATTAGCCCCCCGCGCCTGCAAATGGACGACGTGCGGATGAGCCGGACGCAGCTCCGAAACCTCCTCGATGCAAATGAGACGCTCATCCGGGGCCGCCAAACCCAGCAAACACGCCAGCAAAGTCGTTTTCCCGGTGCCGGTAGCCCCGGTTATCAACCCGGAGGCCTGCACCTGCACCAATCGGCGCAGCGCTTCAGCTAGCCATGGGGAAACCATGCCGGAAGCCACCACCGCCTCCAAAGGCAGAGCCACCGGACTGGGTACACGCAACGAAATCACGGTCGAATCCCCTGACAGCGGTGGTAGCACGGCGTGCAGACGCACTCCTGAAGGCAGGGTCGCATCGACAATTGGGGTCGCGTCGTCGAGTCGCTGTCCGGCCGCGGCCGCCATCCGCACCGCTGCCCGGCGCAGAGACAGCGCCGACCCCATGGAGAAATCCGGCACTTTTTCCAAACCCGCACCGGCATCTATCCAAGCCTCATCAGGGCTGTTGACCAGCAAATCCGTGACTCCGGGCCGGGTCAGCAGGGATCCGAGCGGCTCATCGACACCCTCTAAGGATTGACGCAGCCCACGGGCGCCTTGTGCCAACTCGCCGGTCGTAGTGGCGGCAGGAGCCGTCTGTAAAACTGCCTGCGCTGGGTCTAAACCGCCAGCGACCAGGCGTCTCATCTCGGTAATGTTCATCGTCGTGCCCTTTGTTCCAAATGCAGCAAGCCTGCCGCGAAGTATTCCGTGAGGTGCGCCACTTTTCGGGGTAGCGGGGTGGTGAGCCCGTCACTGCCGAAACTGTCCCAGATTCGCGTGGAGTGTGACCAGTCCGAAACTGCGATTTCCGGGTGCATTTCGCGCAGCGCTCGGCGGGCTTGCCGCGGGGGCAGACCTCCGCCCGGAACCACGATGAGGTGTGCGGTTGATGGCAAATCAGGGGGTAGCGTTTCCCAAGCCAGCAGTGCCGCGCGGGAGTAGTCCGCGACCCACACCACGGCATCCGCCCCTGCTGTTCCGCGCGGCGAACCCGTCCCGAATAGCGTCTGCGCCCCGGCTCCGGAACCTAAATCCAGCACTAGGCAGGGGAAAATTCCAGCCAAATCGCGCAGTACGCTCGGAACAGTTCCGGCGCGGACTATAAATCCCGAACCGCCCAACAACGCCACGTTTTCCCAAGTGGGCAGGCCCGCCGCGGCGCGAAATCCCGGAATTTGCCCCGTGGTCTGCCAAGCACTCCAATCCAATTCCGCTCCGCTGACCGGTGCTACCCAAGCGTCTAAAGGCAGGTAGGAGCCGCTGCAGTCTACCCAGCAAACCGGGGCAGTATCACTGCTCCCTTCGCCATCGCGCAGGGAGTCGCGATAGGTCGCGTATCTGCCCCCGCGCCCTCTGTTGTGGGTACGCCCTCCTGCTCGCGGGTGTTCACGAGTGCGTTCGCCACCGGTTTCGCCCTCTGCCGCCACCGCGAGAGCATGCGCCAGCAACCCCGCAATGACCGTCGTATTGACTCCGGGCACCAGGCCGCGAACCGCAACGGTGAAAGCGCTACCGGACTGCTGGAGCATGAGGCCCAGCACTTCACGCTCATCGGCGGGCAAAACCAGAGCAGGCCGCGCCTGCGCGCCTCCGCCGGTCTCGCCTTGCAGACGCACCAGGTAGGTTCCGCCCGCGAGTCGACCTGGACAGGCGGCGGCCGCTTGGGTAGAGCAAAAGACCGGGCCGGGACTCGTCCCTGACCAGTCTCGCGGCACCGTGACCCGCAAATCGGCGCCCGCCAGCGTGGCGAGCATTTCGAGCTGCTCCCGCCACGCTTTCTCGTGCGGTTCGCACAGCAGCGTCACCGTTTTTGAGGTATTGACCATGCCCCCAAGTTTTCGCCGCCGTCCAACAGACCAGAAACAGAAAAAGTTTTACCTGTGGAAAACCCCGAATTCACCGCCCTGTGGATAACATGATGAAATGGGTGACTGACTGGGAAAACCGCGAAAACTTGACCAAATTTTGGGTGAAGTTAAGTATAGCTGCAGTCCCGCGTTATACAATGGCTCGGTGTCCGAAAACCTTCCGCAGCCTCCCAGGAATTCAATTCCCGGTCAGACAGGCGGCTCGCAGCAACGCCGCCAGGAGCAGCCGCTGCCTCCTCATGCCCGCCCGCAGGTCCCGGCTGTTTCTCTGCCGCCCGTTCAAACAGCGGGCAATCCTGCGGTTCCTTTCCCAAACCCGCAACAAAAAACAGTTCAGCCTCGCGTGTTGCCGTCCCGTTCCGCAGTGCGGCGCGGATTGGTGACTCCTCCAGGGCAACCCTCCCCGACCCCCCGACCGAATGTTCAACCCGGCCAACCTGTTCAACCCGGCCAACCAAGTCCCGCAGTCGGGATACCCCCGGTCATCCCCCCCGCTCAGCCAACTCAATTCACCCAGCCCATTCAACCCGCCCCGCCCCGCCCCATCCCACTGACCCCGACCGCCGCTGGCGTCCCGACCGCCTTGCCGGAAGAAGAAATCGATGAGGCCGAAACCGCAGCTTGGAGGACTGAGCTCGCCGCCGCCGCAGCTCAAAACGAAGTCGAACAGGTTCCAGATGACTTGAGTCCCGAACCCGCCCCCTCCGAGGCACCTGCCAACCGGCCCGGCACGTGGAAACGGTTTGCCTACCTGCGCGATCAGTCCCGGACACTCGCGGAAACCGGGACACCGAATCCTCCGCCCAGTACCCTGCGGGCTAACCTCATCGGTATCCTTACCGGGCTGCTGGTGGCGCCCATCTCGATGGTTTTCTTGATTTGGGGTACGAAAACCGTGATGGATGCCAGTTACGGCGCCGGAGCTGTCGCTATATTTTTGGGGTTTTTTGAAATCTTGGCGGGAACCGCGCTGCTGTCGATAACCGGTGTGGTTACCGGCTACTACTCGTCACTATCCTGGGCGATTTCTGCGCTCTGGCCCGTGATGCTGACCGTCCTGGCCAGCCCGATTCGCGGCTTGGTCGCCGCCCACAACGATACTTTGACGGGAGCTTCGCAATACTCGCTGTGGTGGGAATTCCTCGATGGAGTTTCCACGTTGACGGCTTCCGGATTGTTCCCCACCATGGCAATAGTCATGGTCGGGGCATCTTTGGCATCTCAAATCGCCTATCTGGAGGGGCGGGACTTCGCCTTGCTGGAGCACGAGCTCGGCGAAACTAACGACCGCCAGCCCGGCGCCCCCATTGCCCCGCCTTCACGCTTGAAGTATCACTTCTTGGCGATTGTGGTGGCTGTCATCTGCACGATTGCGGGCATGTTGGCGCTGATTCCGCTCCATGATCGTTTGGCGGTTATAACCGGAGCCAGCGGACATTTGTCCGAGCTGCCGGCGGTCGCCACTTACGGGCTGCCGATTCTGGGCATCCTCTTGCTGTTCATAGCGGTTTATTCGGGTTCCCGATCCGCCGCGGGCCTGCTGTTTGCTGGCGTGACCTGCGGGATTATTCCGGGGATAATTCTAGCTTTCGGGGAGGCTTCGACTTCCGGTTGGGCCGAACGTCTGGTCAGGTTCCTTTCCGATCACCTCACCGCTTCTATGCACGTATCCGGCGGACCGCTGACTACCTTCGGTTTTGTGCTCATTGCCTGCGCTCTAACGCTGTGGTGGTGCCGTCAAGCGGGTCAACGCGATCAAAAGGCGGATCTCGCAGAGGCTTAGCCGGTTTTTTAACGTGTTCACAAGCGGTTTGCCCGGGTTTTTCGTTGCTTTCTTCAGTTTTTCCCAGCGCGCCTAGTGAGAATGGCCTGGTTCGTGCGCTAACGTGTTTCCCGAGGTGACTGACGAAGGGAGACTCCCGTGACCGAAGAAAATCAGCCGGCAGAATTGCCTGACTACCTGCGTGACGCGTCCGAGGACGCCGACAAGTCTTTGGACGGCGAAATCGATGCTGCAGAGGCATGGGCGCAGGCTTTTGCGAAAGACAGCGCAGACTCCGACACCGACTCTGGCGCTGAGACTAAAACAGAGTCCACCCCCGAAGAATCAGTCACCACTCCGGTCGAGGTTAACGAACCTGATATACAGTCAACCGTAGTTACTGACAATAGCGCAGAAACCGTGGTTACCCCGCAAGCTGAGGAAATAGACCGCGACGCCCCTGCGCCAGAACCTGCACCCGCACCCGAGCCGGAACCGGACCCGGTGAGTGACACCTCGACTCAAGCCTGGTCATCGTTCCTGAACGAAGAAACCATCGCGAAAACTGAGGATTCTACCACTGACGTGGTTGACTCAAAGAACGAGGAAATAACTCCCGCGCCGCCAGCCGAGGAACTGGAAACCACAGTAGTACGCCGCAAGTCCCTCTTGGGAGCGGAACCCAGTCCGACCCCTCCAGCTGGCGCGGCTGCTGGCAACACCACAACCACGGAAGAAACTGATCCGAAATGGCAACCACGTCAAGCACAACTTCTCGGTAACGAAGACGAAAAACTCAATGAATCTACGATGCTTGCCGGAGCCTCCATCAAACCGGCAAAAATCAGTCGAGCTGGCGCGCATGCCTGGTCGCTGCTGATTAGCCTCATCGGAGTACCCCTGGCGTGGGCATTCTTACGCCACGCCGGAGGACTGCTCTACGGTTCAAACCACTCCGCTTGGGAGACGGGCAAATACTCCTTGGAAGGGCTCATCTTCCTGGTTCTGGGTTTGGCAGCAGTCGTCATCGTAGGTATGGTGGTGCGGTTATCCTCGCTGGGGATGTTTGTGTCTGGAATTGCACTCTGCGTTCTGGGCGGCGCTTTCGTGGCGGTCCCCGGAGTGGTGAAAGGCGCGATGGGCAGTACTTTGCAGGGAATGCAAGACAGCCCGGTGATGGCGTTGAAGGTGCTGGGCTACCTCATTGAATCCGCCGGAGCATCGGGACAATTCTTTGTTATCGGCGTGCTGTTAATCATGATTGGCGTGGTGGGACATACCGCCCGCCGCAAAGGCCGGGTTGACCAAATCGCCGACAAGGCTTTGGCTCGTGCCGAAAACGCTTAGCCCCGGCAACAACCCAAACATTTAGATAAGGAAAGTCTTAGGTGGCGAGAAACAGCGGTGTAACAAGCCTAGGTGCTATCTGGGCCGAAGTGCTGGCCGGGCTGGGCGACAAAGTGCATGAGTCAGCTTTGGATGCGCGATTCCGCTTGGCTACCGAGGACAGCGTGCAAGACCGCATCTTCCATTTGCATTCGGGAAAAGTTAAGCTGACCCGCGCCACTTCGATGGGCCGCGACCACCTGCTAGAAGTCCTGGGACCGACAGACACCATTGGCCTCAATGCCCTGACCGATTCTCCCGCAAAATACGGATCGGGCGGCGCCAACTTTCTCCAGCGTTCTCCCGTTGCACCGGATCGGTCCGGCAAACCGGAAACCGGGGATTCCTACAGCACCAACGGTTCAGCCCCGCGAACCGCCTCCCGGACGTGGTTTGCCTCCGCTTTCACCCTGGAACCTGTACAACTGGACTGGGTATTAGTCACGGATGCAGGGGAATATCTGGCAAAGCATCAGGCCCTATACCTAGAGTTGCTGCGGGCCTTGAACCGGCAAACTGAGCTGCTCTACCAGCGCACCATGGCGCTGCGGGATGTAGATGTGCCGGGACGCATCGCAGCTGCTTTGCTGGAGTTGATGGAAAAGTTTGGGCAACCGCTGGAAAGCGACTCAGACGAGCAATTGTCAGGACAAATGCCGGGGGCGGCGACGGAAACAGGCAGCGAAACCCCGCGAGGAGCCGATTTTCCCGCCGCCGGGGTGCGACTGCCGCACGGGCTGTCACAGTTGGAGTTAGGTCAAATGGCCGGAGCTAGCCGAGAGACAGCCAACAAGGTGTTGGCAGATTTCATCTCCCGCGGCTGGATCATTCAAAAGCGCAGGTCAATCATAATCATGAATGAGGAGCGGCTGCGCTACCGGGCCTCGTAAACGCGGACACGACCCGCTGAAAACCGCAAAAAATCTAGGCCAAAGGGCGTTTAAAGTAAGCAACCAGGGAATCCCCGCCGCCCGGTCCGGGCACTATCGCCACCAGTTCCCAGCCGTCCGCACCGAACTGATCCAAAATCGCTTTCGTATTATGCACCATCACCGGCGCCGTCAAGTATTCCCACTTCGTCATAAACTCAGCCTAAACCGTGGCGGGTCAAGCCAAAAAACGACAACCCACCCTTGGACAATAAACGCTGGTGGAACGTTACTTGGAGAGCGTTACGGCGCGGCGGGACGCGCGAACGTGAGCCAACACGTGAGGAGCGTGCTTCGTCCGCAGCTCCGCAGCGAGCTCATCATCGGCTTCGCGCAACCAAGTTTCCCAAGAACGCACCTCGGGATAACGGCGCAACATCGCGCGGCGTTCCCGCTCGGTCAAACCGCCCCAAACTCCGAAAGAAGCACGAGAATCCAGCGCATCGGCTAGGCATTCCAGGCGGACAGGGCACCCGTAACACATAGAACGGACTTCGCGTTGGGCTGCACCTTGGACAAAAAGTTGATCCGGCGGGCAATCCGCGCACAATGCTTTGGCTGCCCAAGTTTGGTCTTCATTGACTGACATATGAATCTTTCTTTCTCGAAAGCCAGCTTGCCTTAAATAGCTTAGCCGCCGGTCAAGGGAATTTCAAGGGCGAAAAATTACGAATAATTCGAGACAATTTTGCATACAGCATACTTAAGATTTTCACTTATCAAACTAAATTGAAATAGATTCTTTACACAACACCGTGAAGGGACGTTATCCGGTGCCATAGCCTGATTTAATTTAGAAAGAATCGCACCCGACCTTTAGGATTGACCTATGGGGAAAAATGACGCAGCCAGTTCCACTTCCGCATTGCCCAAGACCCGTAAGTCGCGAGTACTTGCCCTTTTGGTAGCTTTCGTGGCGGCAAGCGCGGTAGCGGGCGTGTTCACCGCCGGTTTGGCTCTGCCTGTGGTCGGTGCCGCCGCTATCGTCAGCGCCAAAGGTGCCGAAACCCTCGACGACTTGCCCGCCGACTTCACCACTTCGCAACCATCCATGAAATCGATCATCACCGCTGCTGACGGCACCCCCATTGCCGAGTTCTATGCGGAAAACCGCATCGTGGTCCCCCTGGCGCAAGTCGCCAAAACCCTGCAACAAGGCGTTATTGCGATTGAGGACCGGCGCTTCTTGGAACATCAGGGCGTTGACATCGAGGGCATGAGCCGGGCCATCCTGTCCAACCTGGCCGGCAACGACCTGCAGGGCGCTTCGACCCTGACCCAGCAATACGTGAAAAACCTGCTCATCGAACAAGGCCGGGTTGCCGGGAACCCGGACATGATTGAAGCCGCCAGCGAAACGACCTTGGAACGCAAAGCCCGGGAAGCCAAACTGGCGATGAGCTTGGAACAAAAGATGACCAAGTCCGAAATCCTGGAGGGCTACCTGAACATCGCCCAGTTCGGGCCCTCGGTCTACGGGGTAGAAGCAGCCGCCCAACACTATTTCTCTAAGTCCGCCAAAGACCTCAGTCTCGCCGAATCCGCCCTGCTAGCGGGAATCCCCCAGTCCCCCAACGGACACGACCCCATCGCGCACCCCGAATCCGCCACCAAACGCCAGGGACTTGTGCTGGACGCGATGGCCCGTGACGGATACATCACCCCGGAACAAGCCAAAAAGGCCAAGTCAATACCAGTTTCGGAACTGCTGCACGTCTCCACCCAGCAGCAGGGATGTGGGTTGGCCGGAAACGCCTCATACTTTTGCTCCTGGGTGGTGGGGGAAATCCTGTCCTCCCCAGAGTTTGGCGCCACCTACGCGGAACGCCAACGCCTGCTACTGCGCGGTGGACTCAACATCAAGACCACCCTCGACCCGAAAACCCAAGACGCCGCCTACAGCACAGTCACCGGACGTATCCCGGTGGGCGACCCTTCTGACGTCAAGATTGCCCTGTCCAGCGTCGAGCCGGGCACCGGCAAAATCAAGGCCATGGTCCAAAACACCAACTACGGAGTCGATCCGGGCAACAACGCGGTGACTGAAAACTCTTACAATGGCGACTACGCTCACGGCGGCTCCGCCGGCTTCATGACCGGATCGACCTTCAAGGTGTTTACCCTGACCCAGTGGTATATCGACGGATACGGTGGTTATGACCAAGCCGGGGGACGCTACAGCATTCCCGCCAAGGAGTGGAAGATTTCCTGCGCCCCGGAACTGGCCGACAACTGGAACTTTTCCGAAACCGGCGGTGCCAAGAAAGGCGCGATGACGATTGCCGCGGGTACCGCGAACTCCATCAACGGTGTGTTCGCAAACATGGCGACCAAACTGGACTTGTGCGACATCGCGAAAACTGCCGCCAAGATGGGGGTGACCGAACCTGACGGTTCACCCTTCACACCAAACCCCTCTTTCGTTATCGGCGCCGGCTCCGCCACCCCGCTACAGATGGCCAGCGCCTACGCAACCTATGCCGCCCACGGGGTCTTCTGCGACCCCATCGGCATTACTTCCGTTACGGATTCCTCCGGGAAATCTTATGACGTGCCCGACGCGAACTGTCACCAGGTCTTGACCCCCGACGTGGCCGACAAAGTGGCCGTGACCTTGGCGGGAGTTCTGCACGCGGGCGGGCGGTCCGCTGCTATTCCCCGACCGGCCGCGGGCAAGACCGGCACGACGGACCACAACGAAAACACCTGGTTTGTCGGCTTTGTTCCCCAACTGGCGGCCGCGGTGTGGGTTGGTCACGCCAACGCGAATATCCCGGTGGGTCACCAAACCATCGGGGGACGCTACTACGGTTCCCTCTACGGTTCCTCTATTGCGGCGCCGACCTGGGGAACCTTTATGACCGCCGCTTTGCAAGATGTTCCGGTTCAGCCCCTGCCAAAGGTTAACTTAGGCTCTACGGGAACGTTTGTGGGTGGGGGATACAAGCCCAAGACTGAGGAGCGTCCCACTCCCACACCTTCGGATTCGGCCAACCCGGCTGCACCCGGTAGCGGCGCAGGTAGTCCGGGGACGACCCCCGGTGAGGGCGGGGCGAACCCCGGAGCGAATCCTGACGCTAACAATCCGGCACCTCCCGCTCCGCAGCCGCCAGCTCCGGCTCAACCCCCAGCTCCTGCGCAACCCGCCCCTCCGGCACAATAACTAGCGAAATAAACGTCGCACTAGGAAAGGGAAGGCAGACCCTATGGACTCCTATTTGTGGACCCGCACCTGGACTGCAATGAAAGTTGGAGCGCTGACGGCAGGAGCCGTGGCCTGGAGTGCCGCGCGCGCCTCCCGCGCCTACCAGCTGCGTCATTTGACGGTTCCCGTGCCCGGACGGGCTTTGCGTTCCATTGCTGCGCCCCGGATCGATGCACAAGTGCCGCGTTTCGGAGTGGCGGGTACGCCACAGTTTCCTGGGTTGCGGGTGTTGCACCTGTCGGACACGCATTTTTATCGCGGCCGCGAGGATCTAGTCGGCTGGTTGCGGGGACTGGCGAAACGGGCGGGAATAGACTTTGACCTGGTAGTTTTGACCGGCGATATGTTGTCATCGAGTTACGGGGATGAATTTTTGGCCGCCCCGGCGCTGCAGCCGTTTATCGATTCTGGGGTGCCGGGAGCCTACGTGTTCGGAGATCATGATTTCTACGCCAGCCGCGCGGGTAATCCTTTGAAGTATTTGTGGAGTACCAGCGAGTCCTCCGGGGCGGGCTCTGCGGGCGCTAAACGGATTGGCGAGCCTGGTCAGAGCAATCGGCTCCGTAGGCTGTTGGCCGATTCCGGTTGGCTGGACCTGAATAATGCGAACGGCAGCTTGGATGTGCGCGGGGTGCGCCTGGAGTTCAGTGGGGTTAACGACCCGCACGGGCATCGAGACCAGTATGTTGGTTTTGACAGCGACGGGGTTGGTGAACTGCGCCAAGCCGGGGCCGGCGCTGGTGAAACGCGAGAAGCCGAGGTAACGGGTACTGGTGGGCCGGGTAAGACTGAGGTCACAAGCGGTGGTGGAACGCACCAGGGCGGGGCGAGCGCTAGTGGGTCGGGTAGAGCCGGGGTCACCAGCGCTGGTGAGGTCGGCTTTTCCAATGAATACTTGCGGGCCACCGGTCGCAGCGTCCGCCTGGGACTGTCCCACGCACCTTATGCGCGAGTGCTCAATGAGTTCCTCTCAGACGGTACTGACCTAGTGTTTTGCGGGCACACGCACGGGGGTCAGGTCTGTTTGCCGGGAGGTCACGCCCTAGTGACGAACTGTGATTTGGATCCCCAGTTCGCCTCCGGCCTGTTCGAGTGGCAAGCCGATACATGCCACGGAATCGAGAGCGAAACCGGGGAACCGGACCGGGCGAGCATGAGCGTCTGCGTCAGCCCCGGCCTGGGGACCTCGCCATTCACGCCCTGGCGCGTGTTTTGCCCGCCGGCGGCCTACATCGTTGAGCTCGTCGCCGCCTAGGCTGCACCCACAGAGCATTAGCCCCCTGAGCTGCCGCGCCACGTTCCGCTTGACCACTGGGTCGTTAGGCCGCGCCAGCAATGCCGACCCGAGCAATCGGGGTTTTCCTGCAGGGGGTTCAAAATGGTTCTGCGGCGCATTTTCGCTCACTGAAGCGTTGATAATCAACCCGGGGACTGTCTTGAAAAGTGTGTAACTGGCTTTTGAGTCCGTCGGTTTTGGCGGGGATGGTTGGTTATGAAGATGAGTGTTGGAACACTGGTGCCTATGGCTCGTAAACAGGACAGGAAACCGTGTAAGTCGGATTCCCGGGATACG
>NZ_JAXFNY010000014.1:0-144470 GCF_034180645.1 Mobiluncus sp.
GATTCCCAGCTGTATCCGCGTGAACGCCCGGCCTGGTCTAAGTATACCAAGGATTATGTGAACTGATTCCCAGCGCTTTTCGAGTGGCTCAGGGACGAAAACTAAGTATACCAAGGATTATGTGAACTGATTCCCAGCGTCAGCCCGGAATGGCGAAGCCCGTGGATAAGTATACCAAGGATTATGTGAACTGATTCCCAGCTGTCCGGCTATCTTGTCCCGGTGTGTGGTAAGTATACCAAGGATTATGTGAACTGATTCCCAGCGTATCCATCGTGTTATCGAACGGCACGATAAGTATACCAAGGATTATGTGAACTGATTCCCAGCCACATACAATCCGTAACAGCCCGAAAGATAAGTATACCAAGGATTATGTGAACTGATTCCCAGCGCGCGGCGGTTTTAGAGACAAGAACATTTAAGTATACCAAGGATTATGTGAACTGATTCCCAGCCGATGATTTCGGTGAGTGGCGGTACTATTAAGTATACCAAGGATTATGTGAACTGATTCCCAGCGTTTGACGGACGTGACCACATAGCCCTATAAGTATACCAAGGATTATGTGAACTGATTCCCAGCCGTGGTTCTGTCATGATCGCCTTGGATATAAGTATACCAAGGATTATGTGAACTGATTCCCAGCGAGCGCGGACGCTTTCAACTCAGCCTCATAAGTATACCAAGGATTATGTGAACTGATTCCCAGCCCGAACACGGTATCCAGGGCGCCAACTGTAAGTATACCAAGGATTATGTGAACTGATTCCCAGCATGCCCATTGCCTTATTTACCGTTTCAATAAGTATACCAAGGATTATGTGAACTGATTCCCAGCCTTATCGCGGCGGAGGACTGGGACGACCTAAGTATACCAAGGATTATGTGAACTGATTCCCAGCGCCGCGAACCTTTTGAAGAAAGGCCACATAAGTATACCAAGGATTATGTGAACTGATTCCCAGCCCCTGCTTGACGCGGCGTAAAAGCTCCCTAAGTATACCAAGGATTATGTGAACTGATTCCCAGCTTGCGTCCCACCAGGGGTTTCAAGGGGGTAAGTATACCAAGGATTATGTGAACTGATTCCCAGCTATGGGCGGAGCCGCCGCCGATATGCAATAAGAATATATGAGATTATGCTGAATAATACTCGACGGCGCTGGCGGTTACGTATGTATTATCCAGTGAGTGTTGTGAACCCAACCCCCGGGGAGCCAAAGTATCGGCTTTCGGAAAGGGACAAAAGTTAGGGGAGCTCCACCATCTTGTGCAGGGAACGGGCCGCTTCCGTGATGGTGCCGGAGATGGAGGGGTAAATCGTGAAAGTATTAGCAAACTGATCGACCGTCAGGCGATTCTTAACCGCGAGGGTAAGCGGAAAAATGAACTCCCCGGCATACTGCAGGCAAATGACTGCCCCGGCGATAGTCCGGGTGCGCCGACGGGCTAACAGTTTCACGAAGCCCTCGTCAATGCCGCGCATCCGGGCGCGAGCGTTGCGGGCAATCGGGAGCGTCACGCTCACACAATCGACCTCACCGGAATCGACTTGTTTCTGGGTCACTCCCACGGCCGCAATCTCGGGGTTGGTGAAAATATTGGAGGAGACCTGGTCCAGGTTCAGCGGCTCCACCGCGTCGCCCAAAGCATGCGCAATCGCAATCCTCCCTTGTGCAGAAGCCACTGAAGCGAGCAAGAACACGCCGGTGCAGTCCCCGGCGGCGTAGATACGATTCGCAGTCGTGCGCGAGACTCGGTCAATCTTAACGAACCCGCGCTCGTCGAGCTCCACACCGGCTTCCTCCAGACCCATCTGGTCCGTGTTCGGAATCGCCCCGACCGCCATCAACACGTGAGAACCTTTCAGCTCTCTGCCATCGCTCAACGTGACGACCACCCCGTCGTCGACCACGCGGGCAGCTTCGGCTCGGGAGTTGGCGCAGATATTGACCCCGTTCTTGGCGAAGACTTCCTCGATGAGCCGCGCCGCATCCGGGTCGTCATTGGGCAGCACGTGTTCGCGAGAACTCACCAAGGTGACCTTTACGCCCACCGAGTTGAACGCCGAGGCAAACTCGGCGCCGGTAACGCCCGAGCCGACCACGATGAGGTGCGACGGAACGGTCTTGAGAGAATAAATCTGTTTCCAAGTCAGGATGCGTTTGCCGTCCGGCATGGCTTTGGGAAGTTTACGCGGGCGCGCCCCGGTAGAAACAATGACCGCGTCGGCTTCGAAGCGACGTTCGCCCACCGTCACGATTCGCCGTCCATTATCAGCGGTTTCCGGCGAAATCGAGCCGCGTCCGCGAATCAGCTCCACCCCGGCTTCGCTCAGGCGGTGCGTAATCTCGGCGCTTTGTGTCCCCGCCATGCGTCCTACCCGGTCAAAAATACCCAGCACGTCAGCCGTGTAGGAGCTGCCTTCCTCCACAATGTTGAGTTCTCCGGCACGCCGCACGTTATCCATCCACACTGAGGAGGCAATCAACGTTTTCGAAGGAATCACATCGGTGAGAACCGCGGAACCGCCGGGACCCTGTTCCTCAATGAGAATCGTGCGAGCCCCGTGAACACGAGCCTGAGCTGCAGCTTCGTAGCCGCCAGGACCGCCGCCGATGATAACCACTGTTTGATCTTTACTGGACATGGTTTCATTGTCTCAAAAATCAAATGCGTGCGTGGCGCCAAACCGCGCAAACCTGTTTGACGGGGTGGTAATCCAGACAAGCGCTAGGCTTTGGATTTTTCGGTATTTTGAGTGCTGATTGTAAAGGTACGTGCATGAGCGACCGATTTCAGGGTGGGAGTTGTATTTTTGCCGACATCATATTTTGTAAAGATGCAGGTGAGAGTAATTTGGGTTTTAAAGAATCGGGTGCGAGTGAAGTGAAATCGGTCCTTCGTGCAACTTGTCTCTGATTCAGGCGCTAGAGAGTCCGGGTGCTTGCAATCCGCCGTTTTCACGGCGGCTTGCGCACCCTCCCTCGTTTTGTCACTAGGTCCGGGTGCTTGCAATCCGCCGTTTTCACGGCGGATTGCGCACCCCTTAGCCGAAGCGGCAAATGCCTTGCGGCTTTTTCGTGGCGGGCTTTGCCCGCCGCGCGCCTCTCTCAACAAGCCGCTTACGTAAGCAAGCTTACGACGCGCTTGTCGAGAGAGGCTCCGCCTGCTGCGCAGGCACGAAAACGCCGGTCAAGGCATGCGCCTTGACCGGCGTTGGGGTGGCTGACGAGATTCGAACTCGCGACATCCTGAACCACAATCAGGTGCTCTACCACTGAACTACAGCCACCATCGCTTGCGAAAAGCAACCCCACTATCGTACCGGATTTTGGCGCCCAGGCGAAACTCGTGCCCCGCCTACTGAGGAATCCGCCATTGGCGGCAACCTCACCGAACGTGCTTGTGCGCAAACACCATCCGTTTACTTGAAAGGCGAAGTCTGCACAATCCGGGCGGCCGCGGCCTGCAGTTCCTCCGTGCTGGGGCCCTCGCCCGCCGGCATCAGCACCGAACGGTAATAGCGCAGCTCATTGAGTGAATCGATGATGTCTCCCAAAGCCCGGTGATTGCCGGTCTTTTCAGGAGCCAAACCGTAAACCTTCGGATACCAGCGCATCGCCAGCTCTTTCAAGGTGGACACGTCAATAATCCGGTAGTGCAGCCAGTTGATGAGTTCCGGCATCTGTTTCGCCAGGAACGCTTTATCAGAATGCACTGAATTACCTGCCAGCTGCGCTTTTCCGGGTTCGGGGACATAACGTTTCACGTACTCCAAAACTTGGCGGCCGGCTTCCTGAACGCTCAAACCACCGTCAAGCTCGGCCAGCAGTCCCGACTTAGTGTGCATTTCACGCACGAATTCCCCCATGTGATTCATTGCGGTGGCACTGGGCTTTATCAGCAAATCAATACCAGAATCCAGCGGGTTCAATTCGGCGTCCGTGACGATCACGGCAACTTCAATCAGCTCGTCAACGTCCAAATCGAGCCCGGTCATCTCGCAGTCAATCCACACCAAAGAGTCGGTTTTTTTGTTTCCCATACTGTACTAATCTCCCATTCATTAATCGTATCCGGCGGCGAAATTTTCACCCACCGACCAAAGGCTCAGTTGCTTTCGTCATATAAGAATCGCTGCAAAATCGCGTCAAGATCCACCATCGAAACCGCTTTCGCCATGGCGCCGCGCAGGGGAGCAGACGAACCCAAGGCGCTCAAATGCAAGGTGGCGTCGGCTGCGCAATCGGGCAGGGCGATTTCGTTAATGGTCTCACGAACCTGGTTTAAGAAAGCCTCGCCCGCATAGGACAGCTCACCACCGATGACAATCATCTTTGGGTTTAAGATGTTGCACACTTGTGCCAGTACGTAGCCGATAGCGCGGGCGGCCTCGTGAATGCGTCGAGTAGCACGCACATCGCCTTCCTCGATGAGTCGATAGAGGTCATTCAATGTGTGCACCGGCATCCCCAGGCTGCGCAGCGAAGCCATAATCGCACTGGCAGAGGCCGTCATCTCCAGACAACCGCTGCCACCGCACTTGCACAACTCATGATGGTTCGGAATCGGGAGGTGCCCGATTTCACCTGAAATCCCGCCGGTTCCGTACAGGATTTTGCCTCCTGCCATGATGCCCGCGCCGATACCGGAAGAGGCCTCAATATAGACGAAATCATCGACGTCCTTCGCGGCTCCCCACATGTGCTCAGCCAAAGCACCGGCATTCGCGTCATTTTCAGTCAGAATCGGGAAAGGAGAAACCTCTTGGGCAATGTCCTCCAGGTTGATTCCGCTAAGCCCCGGAATCATAGCGGTGTAGTTGGACAAGCGGCCATCCGAACGAACCGCGTCGGCAACGACGATGCAGCCAGCCACAATCTGAGCATTTTTTAGCCCCTTGGCGGCCATCATCGAGTCAAACAGGTCAACCGCCATTTCCTTGTTGATGTCGGCGGTAGTTTCGGGCGGCAGCGGGATGACTCGCGTGTCTACAATCTCGTGATCCAGGGTAACAATCCCAACCCGCACCTGTTCGCGTTCCAGCGACACGCCCATGGCATAGCCAATATTAGGGGCAAACGCAATCGTGTTGCCGCGCCGGCCGGAAGCGGCTTCTGCCAGGCGTAAAATCTCGGCTTCAGTCAGTTCGCGAACGATGTTAGACACGGTTGCTGGAGCCAGCCCGGTGCGGCGGCTGATCTCGGCCTGAGATATCCCCCCCGCATCGATAATGGCAGCTAAAACGCGCTTTTGGTTTGCTACGCGCAGTGATGAAGGGGAACCGGGGCCTACAAGGTTTTCCATAGTCACGAGCCCCATTTTAGTAATTTTTTTCCTTTAAAAGGTTAGCCTTCCCCAGCAAATACACCTTTGGCTTCGTTTGTGTGCTAGCGCCCTCGGTGGGACTCGAACCCACATTGGGCGGTTTTTTAGACCGTTGCTATTCCGCTAAAAAGTCGAGTTTTCGTTGGTATTCCTTGCAAATGCCATATTTCCATGATACTGTAGAAACACGTTAAAACGCAAGATTTTACGGTGGCTTATGTCCTGTGTATGTCCTGCGAAAACCGGACTTTTGAGCAGCAAGGAGCGGAAAAGTGGCGGGCAAGGTCAGAAAAAACAGCTTTGGAAACGTGGATAAACGCCCCTCTGGCAATTATCGAGCGCGATACGCTAACCCGCGCTACGGGCTAGACGATAGCGAACCGCAATACATTAGCAGGACTTTCACCCATAAAACCAGCGCTCACGACTGGCTACACCAACAGAAAGCAGACATAGACCGGAATGTTTGGTTATCCCCCCTGCAAGCCCAGCAGCGCCTAGAACAAGAACGCCGGGAACGGGAAAGCAGTGAACGCAGTTTCGCTAGCTATGCGACCCAGTGGCTAGAGTTCAAGAAAACCGACTGGAAAAACAGTACGTCAGCCAGATATGAATGTGTTTTCCGTGACTATGTGTTGCCATATTGGGGCAAGCGGACAATCAGAGGAATAACTAAAGCTGACGTGCGCACCTGGATAGCCAAAGGCATCTCTAAAACAGACAAAGACGGTAAACAAGTCACCTATCCGAATAGCGCTAAGAAAGCCTATGAAATGTTCCGTGGCATTATGCTAGCCGCCGAATCAGATGAAGTAATCGACCGTGCACCATTAACCCCGGACATGATAAAGGTGCTGATTAAAAACGAACGTGAGTCACCTAACAGGCGTTCGCAGCGTGCCCTGACAGGCGAAGAACTCCACCTACTGGCGTACGGCAAAGACACTATAAACCAGGACGGCGAAAAGGTTCATATCAAAGGCTTACCCCCGCAATACGCCCTGTTTACCCTGTTTATGGCAGTCACCGGGCTACGTATCGGGGAGGCTGTAGCGCTACGCCGTAGTGACTTCAATTTCAAAACCAACACTTTCAAGGTTTCCAGGCAGTACACGCGCAACCAGATAGACACCCCTAAAACGAAAACCAGCGCTAGAACCATGCAAATGGCAGACGAACTAGCCGAAATGATGAAACAACACCTAGCAGCGCTACCGATGACCGGGAAAGACGGCCTAGTATTCCCCGGGAAAAACGGGGGTTTTATCGTCAGTAATTCTTATATTGAATCCCTGGACTATGCCACCAAACGCCTAGGGTTGGAAAAGTTCAGACCGCACGATTTACGCCGTACAGCGATAACTAATCTGCTGCAACAGGGCGTGTCGTTGAAAGACGTGCAAGACTTTTCCAGGCACGAAACACCCTCTCTCGTGTTACGCTACGCACAGGCGAACACGGCACAACACAAAGCGACCGCAACTATCGCATTCCAGGCCGCGCTAGCCACTACAGACAGCAACGTAACCCAGCTACCAACCGCGGCGAACAACTAGAGAATGAAGGACGATGGAGTATTCAACGATAACCCTTGTGCATAGTTACAAGGACAGGGAAAACACGTGGCATTTTAAGCACGGAAAAACAGTCATAGCGACCTTGAAAAAGCTTACAGCACTATACCCAAATGAAGAGGTGGGAATGTTCAGGGATGGGGAAATTTTTGAAGTATATCAGTTGCCTATAGAGATTGAACCTGTGCCTGGATTGTCGGAGTTGGCAAAAACCCCACGGTTAGAGACGCTAAAAACAGCCTCAGAGCTAAATCCAGACCTGACAGAATACGTTGCGGAACTGTTAGCGAAACAAGAAACGTGGATACCGAGAACCGGGGGCAAACAACCAACCCAGGAAGCAGGCAATTGGGGTTATGAACGTAAGAGAATGCCGCCAAGGTATTCAACGCTCACCAAGCAGAGAGAGAAGATCCAAGCAAGACTATTTGATGACGGGCTAGACCGGGCAAAAGTATCAGTGACCGTACCCGATTATGGAACCGTCGATTTTGACTTGCAAACGGTAGATACCCTGCACGTCACCTGTAAATGTGGGTTTGAAGTAATCCACCCTTTAGACGAATACAGAACGCGAATGATGGAAGATTACGGGAAAATCTACGCACAAGAACGCGAAATACCGCTTTTCTAAACACGCGAAACAACATTGGTGTAATATAAGAACGTAACCGCGTAACCCGGTGGCGGAAACTAACCGGGCGTGCTCATAAAATCGCGTGGCACGAACCCCCCAGCGTAACCGCGTAACCCGGTGGCGGAAACTAACCGGGCGTGCCTTTCAGCGCATGAACCCCCCCTAATGACGGGTGAAGTGTGCGCATTTTCGGCAATCTAGCAAGCATCTATCATTAGGTGTTCTTTTGCGCACGCGGAATGCAGAACAATGTCTACTAATCAGACAGCAACACTCACCCCCAAGGACTCTGTTCCTAGGGCTATGTACTCCCTGAAAGAAACAGCCCAAATATTGAATGTTTCTTACCGGGCTATCCAAGATTGGCAATATGCGAACCGTATCAAGACCGTGAAACTGGGTCGGCGTGTCATGGTTCCAGCCGCGGAAATCGACCGTATCGCTGTAGAGGGGGTGAAATAATGCGTTACAAATTCACTCTTTCCGACTCGATAGGCACTCTCGTTAGCGTCGATGCTACAGACCAGGCAACTACCGCGGAGGTTTTACATTGGCTCAAATCCTCACCCCTTGCACAGGTTCGTTGCATGGTTAGGGAACTCGAAACGGCAATCCTGGAAGATGAAGCCCACGGGTTAGAGTCGTTCGTCCTGACTCTCGAAAACGTTGAGGGGGACGAATAGATGAACAACGAAACGAACACCCCCGCCGAACAGTCAGCGGGGGCTATAAAAGAATTTTCGCTATACTCCAAGGCTACCACGATGCGGGCTGTAATATCGCAAAATACCGCGGCCGCGGAATGCTATATCAGGCAGGGTTGGAGGGTAACACCGTTCCTAGACGGGTTCAACACGGCAACCCTTAACGCTGACCAGGTTAGAGGTTATGGCAACGATTGGGGTAACGGTGTTTACGGTGTTCCACCAAAGGGGACGCTAATAATCCATGTAGACCCCCGTTGTGGCGGTTGCCTTAAACAGTTAGCGGATATTTGTGGCGGGCGTATTCCTCGGACGCTTATAGCGAAATCTGGAGACTTCGGTTTTTCCTGTTATGTGTTTTTCCGGTGTGACCCAGGTGTTAAACCGAATCTGCACCCGGTAACACAGTTAGGTGAGGTTTTCCCTGGTTTGCACCTATATAAGGGCGGGGAATGTTTAATACCTCTTCCGCCTACGATGTTTCCTAAAACCCTTGTGTCTGGCAGTTGGGACACGGGCAAACCTAACACCGTAGGGATACCCAATAATTTGGCTTCCTATATTGGTTCAGCCTCTGGGAGCCTTGTGGACGCTGTAGAGGGGTATTCAAGGCTGATGGATAGATATGTTTGCCGAGATGACCGGGTTGCTCCTTTTGACGCGGCTAATGCGCGGCTCATTGAGGCAACACAAGGAACACCTGTAGCGGGGATACAGATAGGCCGGGCGGTTGGGGACGCGGTGGCACGCAACCGGGCGGGGCAAGGTGTGGGCTTGAGACCCGAACAGGGGGCGGCTCTGGCTTGCGGTTTTCCCGCGGACTATTTGCCTAGCCTCTACCGTGAGGGGGTGCAGCTTTGAGTAAGAGCATACAGAATAATCAAGAGGTTTTCGAACAACCTGAGACACCGCCGAAACGGTACAGCTTGAAATGCATGGCTGATATTCAGATGGAACAGCCGCGATTCTTTTGGGACGGTTTTATTCCCGCTAACACGGTTGGTTTTATTGCCGGTGCGGGGGGTTGCGGTAAATCCACTTTTGTCTCCTGGATAGTTGCTAAGTTTACGCGAGGCACGCTACCGGGAGCCTATGAGGGCATACCGGGGCGGGTGTTGATGGTCAGCCCTGAAGATTCGCCCGCGGCTACCACAAAGCCTCGGTTGGAAGTGAACGGTGCTGATTGTACACGGATACAAATGCTGACGACTAAAGTGTTTGCCGCCGGGAAAGAACACGAGCGGGAACTAACGCTCCCTAGAGATATGCCAGACATTACTCAAGCGGTAACCGATTTTCGTACATATTACCCTGACGAGCCTTTACTGGTTGTTTTAGACCCGATAACAGCAGTCATGAGTGGGGACGAAAACAAGGCTCCAGACGTGCAAGCAGTTGTCTACCCGCTCAACGCTTTAGCTCAGGACTACGGTGTGACGATTATAGGAATCAAACACAACCGTAAGGGGGTGGGAATCGCTAGCGAGATGATGGCAGGGGCGAAAGACTGGCAGACAGCCGCGAGATGGGTGATAGCCGTTGCAAAACGGACAGACCTACCCCCTGGCTCAACTGACACTAGCGTGTTTCAGGTTGCGAAACTCAACAGTGCAAAGAAGCCAGAAACCGCTTACGAGTTCACTATCACCAGCGAGATAGCTGGTGTTGATGAGTCAGGAAAACCGGTAGAGTCGAGCAAGGTTAGCGACCCGGTGGAATCTCAAACAACTTTCGAAGAGGCTATCTGTTCCGAACGCGACATTTTGATAGACGGGGAAACCCAAAACGAGAGGCAAGAAATCGCCGATTACATTAGGGAACGCCTCCAGGCTAAGGGTGTGGTTTTAGCCATGGAACTAACCAAAGAATGTGTAGAGGTTTTCCCAGTAACCGATAAAACTGTAAGACGTGCGTTCAATCAGTCAGGAGCAAAACGCTACCGGACTAAGGAAGTGCCTCCGAAAATAGTTTGGTATTTGCCGGAAATGTTTTCCTCGGAGGAACAGCTGAAACAGTATCTATCCGGGAACACAAAAGTTGAACCGCCTACCCTTATAGATGAGGGGGGTGTCCGTACTGGGAAAAATAGCCCCGAAAACGGGGTAAATGCCCAGGTGGTTCCTGAAAGGACAGGGGGTGTCCTTACTGGGAAAGATTTAAAGGGAAAACAGGGTAAAACCCCAGGTCAGCCCAGCAAGGACGGGGTAAAAGGTAAAACCCCAGGTCAGCCCAGCAAGTCCAGCACGGACACTCATAGCCCTAAGGAGGATATTGGGAACCTCACCCCTCTACCCTTTGAGGAAATAGAAAACTAGCAACCAACGAACAACCCCCCAAGCGGGTTCCGGCCAACCAAACTAAGAGGGCTGAACCCGCTGAGGGGCGTTCGACAAAACAAATACCTACAGGCATAAAACCCGTACAAACTCCGTGCGCCTATACGCGGAAGCGGTCTTGCTTGGGTTTGGGGTAAGCCCCCCTGTAGGGGTTGCCCTCAAGATTGACCCCGCCGGTGAGGATAGAATTTTGATATGGGAAACGAGGTACCGCGGCCGTGGGAAAGGCTACCAGGGGAAACGAATACCGCCTGGGAGGCTTTTCAAACGTATCTCGGTCTAGGTGAACAACGCACCTATGAACAGGCCGCTAAGAAACTGGGTAAGTCCGTAGGCACTTTGCAGCATTGGACAAAACGGAACCGGTGGAAAGAACGCGCCTGTGAGTTCGACTGGTACAACTGGAAACTAGAGAACCCACAAGGTGAGAACAGTCTGCTATTCCAAGAGGGATTTTCACGTGGCTACGCCAAGGGTGTTAGGGACGGCAACCGTGAGAGGGTGAACCTGTACATGACAGACGAAGAATTTGAGCTGAGCAGAAAACTAACCGCTGTTCAGGTGAAAACCTACCGCGGTAGAAAGCCCCGTTGCAGTTTCCTAACATGGCTGGAAATACAACAACGACTCGAAGAGGAAACCCTAGCGCGAAAGATTATAAACATGGGGCTAGGGCATCTAATCGGGGTGAACCCCGAAACAGGGGAACAAGACCCCGAATTTATTGGCTAGATTCAGTTCGACACAAAACGTTGCGCTAGAGGCAAAAATACCGCAACTAAAACCCGCTTAAATGGCGTACCCGGAACCAGGGAGTAAAACGGTAGATACGACAGACCGAAAACCCAGGAAAACAGCTACTCTTTGCAACAGGGAAACCGGCCGCGGGCAACGCTTAAATCATGGGGTAAAAACCACCCTAAAACTACACAAAAGTTCAGTTCCAGAAAAAACCCTGTGGACAGGGGCAAACAGACCTCTCTCGAACCGTATCACGAGGGGCGTAGACGAAAACAGACCCGTTAGCGGCCACAAGGGGCACGAGTGCCCGTTCACACCGTAGAACAGCCACCGCCGCTCTTGTGGAGGCAATGCCGGGGGTAGGGGATACCCACCAGGGAGGTCGTGGAGCGGTGTGGTGAAATGCCACCCCCTTGTAATGGTGATACCTAGGGTTTCAAGGGGGTAACGAAACGTAACCCCCTTTTTTTCTAGTGTGGGTCTGATGAGGGAACGAAACAGTCCCCCTTGGTTGCTGGTTGCGCTACTTGCGCTATAGACAGGCCGGTTAGGGAAACAATCTCAGCTATTAGTTTCAGGTTAGGTTCCGTGGTGCCCTCCAGGCATTGCGCTAGATAGTTTTCGTCAGCGTCTAACAGGCGTGCCACTTGGCCGATGTCGTGGAGGTTATGGGCGCGTTGAATATGGTGCGCTATGCCAGGGTTGAGTTTCACACCGGGCACGGGGCGGGCTACTTCAGAGTTCAGGTAGTCAGCGTTAGCACGGTTTGGGGCATTGTGGTCTTGCGTTCCTGTGGTGGCTTTGACTGTTTGCGCGCGTACCGGCCGGGTGTAGGTAGTTGTGGTATCGGCCGCGGTAGGGGCGGCGGGTGTGAGTGTGTTCATTGTCGTTTTCTTTCCGTTGTTTAGGGACGGAACACCGTAGACGAAAACTGTTTCGCTTATGTCCTGGGTATGTCCTGACAGGGTATCCAGGTTTATCTAAACATGACTTTCTAGCGTTATTGCAACGTTTATAGTTGCGCCCTCGGTGGGACTCGAACCCACAACCTACGGATTAGAAGGCCGTTGCTCTATCCATTGAGCTACGAAGGCTGGCCGGTTAACCAAAAATCTGCTAACTCGACCAGTTTAGCTTATTTCCGGCATTCTCGCCCCTGTGAATAAATGGGTTATCCACAGGTAAAAAAATCTTGTCTTGGACCATTCGAGTCTTTGCGAAACCCTCGAACTGAGAGCTGTTCTATCTGGCAGCTATCAACAGTTACGAACGCCGGGGCGTTCGGGAAAGGAAAACAATAATGAGCTCCATGACAGTAACAGTAAGCGGGTATTTGGGAAATACTCCTGTCTTGCGCCAGACCTCCGCCGGCACCCACTGGGTCCGGTTCTCTCTGGCCTGCAACGCCAGTTATCGTGACGCCAACGGCAACTGGACCAGCGGGGAAACCACGTGGTTCAACTGCAAAGCCTGGGGGACTTTCGCTGTCAACATTGCGGAGTCACTGCACAAGGGCGATCCGGTCGTTGCCCAGGGACGTTTAGTTCCCGGTACTTACGAACATACCGACCAGACGACCGGTGTCGTTGAAAAACGGCCGGAACTCGCTTTGCACCTGACCCATATTGGGGTTGACCTGGTGCGGACCACTTCGATAAACATCAAGTATGCCAAGGAAATCGCCAGTGATGAGAACTGTGCAAAACCGAGCAAATTCGATATTTCCGCGGACTCTCTGAATACCGTGAAGGGCGCGGAATTCGCGCAGACGGAGTCGGACCTCGTCGAGAGCGCGGAAAGTCTCGACGAACTAGACGTTGAAATCGAAGCCGCCGATGAGGAGTCTTTGGTCGGCGCGGGGGCTGATGGGGTTCCGTTCTGAAAAAGATTCGCGATTTCCGTTAGCATATTGGGGGTGCGGGTATTAGACCCCACCCCCAATAGACCTCCGGGCCAGATGCTGCTCGGCTCATCGAAACTGTAAGGAAGTTGCATGTCAGAGTACATTTATTCAATGCTGAAGGCCCGTAAGAAGGTCGGCGATAAGCTCATTTTGGATGACGTAACGATGGCTTTCCTGCCGGGAGCCAAGATTGGCATGGTGGGTCCCAACGGTGCCGGCAAGTCGACAATCCTGAAAATCATGGCTGGTTTGGACGAGCCCAGCAACGGTGAAGCTATCCTCAGCCCAGGGTATTCGGTCGGTATCCTGCTGCAGGAGCCCCCGCTCAACGAGGACAAGGACGTGTTGGGCAACGTCGAGGAAGGCGTGTGGGAAATCAAGGCCAAACTGGACCGATATAACGAGATTTCAGCCCAAATGGCCGACCCGGACGCGGATTTTGATGCCTTGATGGAAGAAATGGGTCAGCTCCAAGAAGCCATCGATGCCGCAGATGCTTGGGACCTGGATAATCAGTTGGAACAGGCGATGGACGCGCTGCGCTGTCCACCGGCAGACGCGGACGTGAAAACGCTCTCGGGGGGGGAGCGCCGCCGAGTCGCCTTGTGCAAGCTGTTGCTGGAAGCTCCGGACTTGCTGCTGCTAGACGAGCCGACCAACCACCTGGACGCCGAGTCGGTGCTGTGGCTGGAGCAACATTTGAGCCAGTACAAGGGGGCAGTCATTGCTGTCACCCACGACCGTTATTTCCTGGACCACGTGGCGGGGTGGATTGCGGAGGTCGACCGTGGCCACCTGTACCCCTATGAGGGTAACTACTCCACCTACCTGGAAAAGAAACAGGAACGTTTGGAAGTTCAGGGGCGTAAAGACGCCAAACTCCAAAAACGGTTGAAGGAAGAGCTCGAATGGGTGCGCCAATCCGCTAAGGGGCGTCAAGCCAAGTCGAAGGCCCGTTTGCAGGCTTATGAAGCGATGGCTGCGGAAGCCGAGAAGTCTCGGAAACTTGATTTTGAAGAAATCCAGATTCCGCCGGGGCCGCGATTGGGCACGTTGGTACTGGAGGCGACCAACCTCAAGAAAGGTTTTGGGGACCGTACTTTGATTGACGGCTTGAGCTTTAGCTTGCCGCGAAACGGCATCGTGGGAGTTATCGGGCCTAACGGGGTAGGGAAAACGACCCTGTTTAAGACCATTGTCGGGTTGGAACCCCTCGACGGCGGCGAGCTGAAAATCGGGGAAACCGTGAAGATTTCTTATGTCGACCAGGCTCGTGCGGGCATCGACCCGGACAAGACGCTGTGGGAGGTCGTCTCGGACGGGGCTGACTATATCGAGGTCGGCAAGGTCCAGATGCCGTCGCGCGCCTACGTGTCCGCTTTCGGGTTCAAGGGCGCTGACCAGCAGAAACCCGCGGGCGTCTTGTCAGGTGGGGAACGCAACCGCCTCAACCTGGCTCTGACCTTGAAAGAGGGCGGAAACCTGCTGCTGCTGGACGAACCGACGAACGATTTGGACGTGGAAACCTTGGGATCGCTGGAAAACGCCCTGTTGCAGTTCCCCGGCTGTGCCGTGGTCGTCACCCACGACCGCTGGTTCCTCGACCGAGTAGCGACCCACATCTTGGCTTATGAGGGTACCGAGGAAAACCCGGCCCAGTGGTTCTGGTTCGAAGGCAACTTTGAAGGCTACGAAGCCAATAAGGTCGAGCGACTGGGACCGGAAGCCGCCCGCCCGCACCGGGTGGTTTACCGGAAACTGACTCGCGGGTAAGGGTAGCCATACCGGGGAGATACAGAAAAATGTTATAGCATCCCGCGTGTTTGCCCGCTATCAGGCCGGAGCGGTTAGAATTCGTTAAAGTAAATCGTCTGGCGTCGGATTTCGGCGTGTGGAGAAAAGCAAACGGATTTTTGAGGATTCGATAAAGTGGCCGAAACAACGCACTATCTTGAAGGTTATTTTCCCCAAGTCCAGGACTTAGCCCGTCGGCTGGGGGTGGATACGGACTATTGGGATTTTGCGGGAAACTACCACGAGGTGCCGCAGTCGACTCTGGTTCGGGTCATCGACGCTCTCGGCTTCACGTTGCAAAGCAGCGATGATATCGGGCGTGCTTACGAGTCGATGGACCGGGAATACTGGTTTTCCACCCTCCCGAAAGGGTTGGTGGTGCGCCAGTCCCAAGGGGCGAATATCCCGGTTCACGTGCCTGACGGTACCAGCTTGGAAGTCTGGTTGGAAACCGAGAACGGTGATACTAGGCCGCTGGAACAGCTTGATATTTGGGTCCAACCCCGCGATTTTGGTCCCGAAGGCCGGCGCGGCGAGGCAACGTTCCGACTTCCTGAAGGCACCGAGTGGGGCTACCATACCCTGCACGCCAAGACAGTCGAAGGCGAGTTTGCTCAGCAGGTTGCGGTCGTCCCTGACCGGCTGCCGCTGGGGAATTTAGAGCATTCCCGCTCCTGGGGCGTAATGACGCAACTGTATTCGGTGTCCTCCCGCGGTTCTTGGGGGATGGGAGACTTCCACGATTTGGGTCATATCGCCGAAATCTTCGGACGCCAGGGCGCTGACTTCGTGCTGACCAATCCGTTGCATGCGGGCGAGCCCAACGTGCCTATCACGCCTTCCCCTTACCTGCCCGTGTCGCGGCGCTTCTTGAACCCGCTTTACATTCGCCCTGACGACATCGCGGAATATAACCAGTTGGACTCCACCTCTGAATCCCTGGTGAAAGTCGCTTTTGCCCAGGCCTCCAATGAGCTTTTCCCGGTCGATACCGCGAAGCAGATTGACCGGGATCGCTCCTGGAAAGCCAAACGTGAAGCCTTGGAAGTCATTTTCAAGGTCAAGCGCAGCAACTCCCGCGAAGCCGAGTTCCACGACTTTACGGCATCACGCGGCCAGGATCTGGAAAACTTCGCCCTGTGGTGTGCCCTGTACGATCGTTTCGGTCAAGGGCCGTGGGACGACGATGTTGCCGATGTCTCCAGTCCTCGCGTGGCGGCGTTGCGGGAGGAGCTTGCCGAGCAGGTTGAGTTCTATTGCTGGCTGCAGTGGATTGCCTCTACCCAGCTTCACGCCGCCCAGGAATCTGCGACAAATGCCGGCATGACGATTGGCATCATGAATGACCTAGCGGTTGGGGTGCACAAGTACGGTGCCGACGTGTGGTCCACCCCGGATGCTTACGTGAAATCCATGAGCGTGGGGGCTCCGCCGGATATGTACAACCAGCTGGGGCAAGACTGGACCCAGCCGCCGATGAATCCGCGCTATATGGCCACCCACGATTGGGAACCCCTGCGGGGGATAATTCACCGCGCTTTGGCTAACTGCGGCGCTTTGCGTATCGATCATGTGATGGGACTGATTCGCCTGTGGTGGATTCCGCGGGGAGCTGACCCCAACGAGGGTACCTACGTTCGTTACAACCACGAGGCCACCGTGGGCATCATGCTGTTGGAAGCTGCCCGAGCCCACGCCGTAGTGGTCGGGGAGGACTTGGGCACAGTCGAGGACTGGGTTCGCGATTACTTGCGAGACCGCGGTATTCTGGGCACTTCGGTGCTGTGGTTTGAACGCAACGGTAGTGATTTCAGACCTCCGGACCAATACCGCGAAATGTGCATGGCTGCAGTGAACACTCACGATTTGCCCCCTACCTTGGGATTCCTCCGCGCGGTACACCTGGAAGTCCAAGATCGCTTGGGAATCTTGCCCCAGCCTTTGGAACAGGCCAAGGACGCGTTGTATGACGATGTTGCGAAGCTGGTGGAACAACTGCGGAACATGGGGCTGCTGGAAAACGATTATCCGACCGAGTCTGAACTTATTCTGGCGCTGCACCGTTTTATCGGCAAGACCAGGGCAAAGCTGTCCGTGGTCAGTTTGGTTGACGCGGTAGGAGACCTGCGGATGCAAAATCAGCCCGGTACCAACAACGAATACCCGAACTGGCGCATACCGCTGTCGGACTCCTTGGGACGCTCGGTCAAAGTGGAAGAATTGGAATACTACGTGGGTGTGGGCGAAATCTGTGAAGCGATGCGCGAACTGGTGAATCCGCAGCTTCCAGAGGACAGCGAAAGTTAGCTCTGTCTGAGGGTAATCGCCCCGAGAGTTGTATCCTCGCTCAGGTGAGGGCAAATCCCAGCACCTGGAGAGGCTCCTGATTGCCACGTAAAACACGTTTCCTGCGCTGAATTTATGGCAAAATTGAAAATGATGTTGGCTGAGGTATCTGTGACTACAGTCTGACCTGGAGATGCTGAGGAAAGGAAGTGCCAGCGTGGCGGGCAAGGGCAAAGCAGCCAAAGCAGTGGTCGATGCTGAGTCAAATCGCATCTCCGCTGCTCAGCGCCGGGCCGACAAAGCTAAGAATAAGTCCGAAAGAGCCCGTGAAGTGAATAAACCAGCAAAGCGTCCGAAAGAAGCAAAACCCCCTCGTGATGCTGTAAAGCGGCAGCGTTTCGCTCGTTTCCTGACGCCGGGGTGGTACGAACGTTTCCTGCAGTATTTGTTCGTAGCGCTGTTGCTGCTGTGCGCCGCAGAATTGTCCCTGCGTTTGGGGCAGGGGCATATCCTTGGCGACCAGGGCTTAGGCAAAGTTTTTCCTGCGATTTTGCCGGTGGCGGATATTTTGTACTATGTCGGCACCACAATCGAGTCGTATTTTCCTTTGATTGTGGCATTTATGTTGGCTTTTGCAGCGGCTAAGCGCCCCAACGCGGCCATCGGAATAGCGGTATTGGCGGGTTGGTCCGGTTACCTTGGCGCCACGATGGCTCTGTCTCGCTACAGTACCGCATCTTCCCAAGGGGAAGTTTCCGGCGTTGACTTGGGGCTGATGGGCGGCGTTTTGGTGGGATTCCTGGTCGCTGGTTGCTGGAGTGAGTTCCGGTTCCGCAAAGTCGTTTCTTGGGCTCGAATGGTCAGCGGGATTCCCTTGGTCGTGGTCATTTGCGCGACTGGCGGAGTGGTTCTCGGCATTGTGGTTGGCGTGGTTTATCAGCTGTTATACCTGATTATTACCGTGGCTGTCGGCACGGCGATGATGGCGGCACCAGGCCCCTTAGGGGCGGCACTCTACGGTTTGCTTCACCCTATTGCGGAAGTCACTGGAATCAGCTCCCTATTGAACATCGTGCCTTACAACGTATATGGAAGTTGCCAAACCACCCAAGGCGACACTCTCAACGGTTCTTACCGCTGCTTCGTGTACGGCGGTACGCAGATGGAGGGTCAGCAGGCCTTGTTCCTGTCCGGCGGGTATCCGGTGGTCGCGTTTGGGCTGGCAGCGCTGTTCTTGGTGCTGTTGTTGCAGCTGAAGGGAAGCAACCGTCAATACTGGCGCATTATGTATTGGTTCCTGATTGCCAGCACGTTCGCCGTCGGAGCCGAAAAACCGGCACTGTATCTGCTGTTTTTTGCGGCTCCCGCCCTGTTGCTGGTACACGCTGTCGCCTCGGCATTTTCTTACGCTATCACCGCCGTCTTAGGCGTCACTATTGGCTGGGCGGGAGGCCCTGGCGTGGTGGATCTGCTGCGGTGGATGGGAACCGGAGAAGGCATCCTCGTGCTGCTCATCATGGGGGTGCTGTATGCTGCCATTTACGTCATGATTGCCACTTTCGTTATAAAGATCAAAGGGAAACGGTTGAATCTGGGTGGATTCGGTGTGCCCTATATCACCAAGCCGTTTATGGGCATCCCCAACAACTCGGGGGACGTGAAGTTTGCCCCTGCTCTCGCGAGCCCGAAATCGGACAATGCCAAGGACACCCTCGAGACTGGTGAGTCGACTTCGGCTCGGGACGAAACCCCCGTTGCTTGCCCTGCTCCGGAAAAAACTGTTCCGGCGCAACCAGCTTTGGTTGAACCAGTTGCCGCCGACACCGCTTCGGATCAGCCCGTCATTGCCGAACCTGTGACCGCTGAACCTGTTTCAGTTAATCCTGAATCGATACCTGAGCAGCCGCTGGTGCAAACTGAACCAGTAAACGAGTCCACTGCCCAGCCATCGCAGCCCGTAATACCGTCGCCTGAGGCTTATCCAGAGACCTACCCTGAGGACATCGCCGCGCCAAACCCCGCTTATCCTCCGCAGGGATACGCCCAGAACCCCTATGGTTGCCAAGCACCAGGCTATCCCGAAGCATACCCGGCCTATCCCGAATACAGACCAGAGTACGGCGGCGGATATAACCACCAGCTCTATGGCTACCAAGGAAACGCCTACGGTTATCCCGCAGCCTATAATCCTGCAGCCATGCCACAGCCCAACCCGGCCGTTCAGAATTTTTCCGCACCCCAGCCTCCGGTCGTCCCGCCGGAAATTCCTTCCGAGCCAGACTCTCGGCCGCGCCCACAGTAACCGTTCGCAGCGTCAGAACCGTCACAACTGCCCGGCACAGCGGGCAAGAGGATAAAACCAGAGGTCCCAGGAGCAAACAGCTACTGGGCTAACGGTGTCAGCGAGCATCCTTCGTACGGTTGCGCAGGCTGAGATTCCCGCAGGGCTTTACCCCTCGCGGTCGCGCTGCTGAGCTTTCGCGATGCGTTCGGCGCCGGATTGATTCTCGCGCATCATCCGCAGCAGTGCCGCGGGAGCGTCTGCATTATTCGAGAGCCATTCCTGGGTGAGCGTCAGCACGTCCACGCCGCTGGACTCCAAGCCCACCAGCGCGGCAGGATACATGCCTTCGATGAGCTGTTCACCAATCTCGTGGGTGCGTGTATCGTAGGTCTCCCGTAGCGTCTCAAAGTAACGCTGTGCAAAAGGAGCTAGCAGCAGTGGATCTTGAGCCCGGTTGAAACCGGCAATGATGGACGCCAGTTGGTCGTTGGTCAGAGCGGTGTCGCTGTATGCACGGTCAAAGAACTCGGCTTTTACCGCAGGATCAGGCAGCGAAGCTGCGGCCTGCAGGACACGTTCGCGCCCATTTACGGTGTCGTCATTATTTAGTTCTGCCTCGACAGTGGCGCGGTCTACGTGTCCCACTGCCGCCAAAGACGTCAATAGGTTCCACCGCAACTCCGTGTCAATCCGCAGACCCGTGAGGGTTTCGCTGCCATTCAGAAGGGCGGCGCTGGCGGCGATGTCTTCGGGCGTCCGTGCCCGGCGAGCGGCGGCGCGCACCAGCTGCAGCTGCGTATCCGAGTCAGCCTTGGCCAGGCGGGACAGCATCCGCAGACGTGAGGAGACGTTTCGGGCTGCAGCTTCGCGATTTTCTACGGCCAGGTAGCTTTCGATGCAAGTGTCCAGGTTACGCAAAGTGACCGAAACTACCATGGGGTGAGTCTCTACCATGAGAGCCTGCAGGGCGGCATCAACGTAGTGAGAGGCGCCAACCTCGCCGTCACGTACCATGTCCCACAGAATGGACAGAATCTGGGAACGAGGCAGCGAATCGGTGAATGCGTCGATGTGTTCGCAAGCTGTGCGCAGAGACTGCTCGTCTAACCGAACCTTGCCATAAGCCATGTCTCCGTCGTTGACCAAAATGACATCGGGACGCGGCCCGTTAAAACCGGGAAGGTTGTATTCATCGGCCTCCATGTCAAATTCCTCGCGGTGACCGGGAACAAACACGGTCTTGCCATCGCGTTGTTCCAGATTGTAGGCGCATACCGCCATATGTTGAGGTCGCGGGGTAGCGTCGGCATTGAAATGCTCCTGGACAATGCGCAGGGAAGTAATCGCCCCGCTGTCGTCCGTTTGGATTTCAGGACGCAGCCACGTCATTCCGGCTTCTTCCAGCCACTTGCGCGACCAGGCTTTTAGGTCCCTACCGGAAGTTGCCTCCAGTTCGGTCAACAGGTCCGTCAAGGTGGCGTTGGACCACTCGTGTTTGGCGAAGTATTCCTTAATCCCCAAGCGGAAGTTATCCCAACCCACGTACGTTACCAACTGGGACAGCACGCAGGCACCTTTTGCGTAGGTGATGCCGTCAAAGTTGACTTGGACATCTTCCAAGTCGTTGATGGTGGCCACGACCGGGTGAGTGGAAGGCAGTTGATCCTGGCCGTAGGCCCAAATCTTTTCCGAACAAGAGAAGGTCGTCCAGATGTCTTTCCACTCAGTCGCTTCCGCTGTGGCTTTGGTGGACACAAACTCGGCAAAGGATTCGTTCAACCACAAGTCGTTCCACCATTTCATCGTGACGAGGTCGCCGAACCACATGTGAGCCAGTTCGTGCAGAATGGTCACGACACGGCGTTCCACCCGGGTTTGCAGGGGACGGGACCGGAACACATATTCGTCACGGAACGTCACGCAGCCCACATTTTCCATGGCTCCGGCGTTATATTCGGGAACAAAAATCTGGTCATATTTACGGAAAGGATAGGGGCGCTCAAAGGAGGTTTCGTAGAACTCGAAACCGGCGCGGGTGATGTCCATGACTTCGGCGGCATCCAGGTGTTTCAGCATGGAGGCGCGGCAATAGACGCCGAGGGGAATTCGTCTGCCATCGCACGAGGTCACTTCGCCGGTTTCTCCCACGTATGGGCCCGCGATGACGGCGGTCAGGTAGGACGAGATTTTTTCGGTGGGGCTGAAACGGTACGTGCGCACACCGTCAGCGGCGATTTCAGGCTCCGGGGTGGGTGAGTTGGAAAACGCGTTCCACTCGGGAGGAACCACGAAAGTAAAGGTAAAGTCCGCTTTGATGTCGGGCTGTTCAAAAACGGCGTAGACGCGGCGAGAATCCGGCACCTCGAACTGGGAGTATACGTAAGACTTGCCGTCCTCGGGGTCTGTGAAACGGTGCAGTCCCTCGCCGGTGTGCATGTAGACACAATCAGCTACCACCCGCAGATTGTTGTGTTCCTGCAGATCTGGCAGGAAAATCCGGGAATCTGCGTAATTCGAGAGGTCCAGTGCTGTCCCGTTCAAGGTCACTTCTGTGACGGAATCGGCAATGAGGTCGATGAAAGTCGAGGCACCGGGTTGGGAGGCAAAGTCAACTTCCGTCACGGAATGAAAGATGCGCTCTCCTTGGGTCAAATCGAGATGTACACGGTAGTGGACATCACTGACGATTCCCGAGCGCTGCTCGGCTTCGATGCGGGTGAGGTTAGTTCCTGGCATTTACGCTCCTTTGAGTTTGCAATCGGTATATATTCTTCCATGTCTAAGCCCTTTTCGATGAAGTTTCAGCGTAAAGATTGTAGTTAAACTAGACTTAAGTTATGGTTCATGCGCCAATGACGAGGGGAGGTATCTGCGTTGAGACGGAATACCGTGTGCAGCTCTAGCTCTCAACTCTCAGCCTCTAAGCTCCGCCGGTTGCGGCGTTCCCTGGTGGGAATCCTCTTAGGTGCCGTGGCGCTGAGTGGGTTGAGTGCCTGCGCAAAGGAAGAAACCAAGACCCCCACTCAGTGGAACGCTACCATCGTGACCACGCCTGCTCCGGAGGGCTGGGTTAACGGCAAAGACGGAGCTTTTCGGGTGCAGATTCCGCCATCTTACCTGGATGCTTACGAAGCTATTAGCGGTTCCAAACTGCCTGACGCGCAGGTGGTGCTGTCCCTCCCTTCTGATAAAGCCCTGAACGGCTACGTTCCTGTCATGGTCATTGACCACGCGAAAGCGACTTCCGACCCTGACGAGGTGGAAAAGAACCTGAAACAAGACCCCATCTACAAGGGCTACAAGAAGTTTACGGTGCTGAACCCGACCCAAGTTGAGGGCTTGAACGTGCTGGAGATGAAGTGGAACTACGTCTATCAAGAGGTCGAGATGACGGCCTTCATGACTTTGGTTTCGGGGAACAATCACGCCTATGCCCTGAAACAGGACGTGCCGGATTACGCGTTGGAAACCTACCAGCCGATTATTGATTCTGTGCTGAAAAGCTGGACTTGGAACGAACCGGTGAAGGGGACCAAGCCGAAGCCAAGCCCTTCAGCTACCAAATCCTGACTCTCTGGTCCGGTTCCAACCACAGGGCGTCTCCAGGCTTGGTTTGGAAAGTCGCCGCAAACAGGTCGAGGTTCGCTACCACCCCGTTGCAGCGGAACTCCGCCGGGGAGTGAGGGTCAATCGAAATGAGTTGTTTGGCCATTTCCGGACGCACCTTCGTCTGCCAAGATAGCGCCCAGGACAGGAAGAACCGCTCGGCTGCACTGAGTCCCTCGATGACCGGGGCATCTGCCGGGTCGTCAATGCCCTGCTGTTTGAGCTCCAACAGGTAGGCTTTCCACGCGATGTCTAGTCCGCCCAGGTCGCCGATATTTTCTCCGATGGTCAGCGCGCCGTTGACATGGAATTCTTCGGGCAGCCCCTGGGGGACGAACGCGTTGTACTGGTCGATAAGCGCGTGGGTACGTTTTTCAAATTCCGCCAAGTCCTGGTCGGTCCACCAGTTTTCGACTTTGCCAGTGCCGTCAAACTTGGCGCCCTGGTCGTCAAAACCGTGCCCGATTTCATGGCCGATAACCGCCCCGATGGAACCGTAGTTCACTGCCGCGTCCGCGTCCTTGTCAAAGAAAGGAGGCTGCAGGATAGCAGCGGGAAAAACGATTTCGTTTTCGGTCGGGTTGTAGTAAGCATTCACGGTTTGCGGGGTCATATGCCAAATCGTGTGATCGACTGGCCCGCCCAGCTTGTCAATCCAGTAGTAGGTGCCAAAAATACTGGCATTGTGAACCTTGTCAACTAGCGTTCCGTCTCCGAGCTGGAGTTTCTCATAATCCCGCCACTTGTCGGGGTAGCCGATTTTGGGTGTAAACTGGCGCATTTTTTCTAACGCTTTGTTCCGTGTTTCCGGTCCCATCCAATCTAAAACCGCGATGGAATCCTGGTAAGCCTGAATCAGGTTCTCTACCAGGTGGCTCATCGCCGCCTTGGCTTCGGCGGGGAAGTGACGCTTCACATAAAGTTTACCCAAGGCTTCGCCCATCACTGAGGATGCCAGGGAAACCCCGCGCTTCCACCGTTCCCGCAGCTGTTCCTTGCCCGCCAGCTTTTGCCCGTAAAAATCGAAGTCCGCATTCACGATTTCGCTGGATAGCAGGGAAGTATGTCCGTTCAAGGCATGCCACAGCATCCACCACTTGAGCGTCTCAAAGTCGGTGGAATCCCACAGCTGGTCCATGTTTTCGAGGAAATCCGGTTCGCCTACGTTGACTTCCGTAAACATTTTGTCGGGCAGCCCGGAAGCCTTCCGCCAGGCTCCCAGGTCAAAGCGCGTCAGCTTGGCCGCCAGTTCGTCCCATGTCATCGGGTTGTTTGTCGCGTCCGTGTCGCGAGTTTTCACGTTATCCCAATGCAGCTGGGCTATCTCGGTCTCGAAGTCAACGATTTTACCGGCCACGTCCGGGGCTGCAGACTGCGAAGCATATCCGGACAGGGTGAACATGCGGGCGATGTGTTGGCGATACTGTTCCAACAGGTTCGCGTGCTTTTCCTCCAAGTAGTAGGCGCGTTCGGGCAGTCCCAGACCGTCTTGGCCGAAATAGTTGACGTAGCGTTCGGGATTGTTCACATCGATGTCAATGCCGGTATCGAAAAATCCTTCGTAGGTGCCTTCGGCAAAAGTCCGGGCCCACAGGTCGCGCAAATCTGCTTTGCTGGTGGCCTGGTCCAGAGGAGCCTTTAGCTGCTGTAGGCTGGGGGCGCTATCCGCTTCCACTGTGGCTTCATCCATAAAAGAGCCGTAGAGGGAGGCGACTTTGCCCGCCAGGCTGCTCAGTTCCCCGGTGATTCGACCCGCGACACAATCTTCGATAATGGTGCGCACCTGTTTTTCTGCTTCTTCAGCCAAGAGGTGAAATGACCCGTAGCTGGCCTTGTCAGCAGGAATTTCGGTGCGGGCCAGCCACTTGCCGTTTACGTAACGGTAAAGGTCGTCCTGCGGGCGGATAGTTTCATCAAAGTCAGCGGGATCCAGCATCCCCAACAGTGGGTTCTTTGTCATGGGTTCAACCCTACCGTGCTGCACCAAAAATTTCCGAGCGACCCTGACGGCGCAACCAAACCCTCTTGTGACAGGGGTTCCGCTGGGTTTAGCGCGTGGAAAACCCCAAGGCGTCGTAGAGCTGCATCGCCTCGGGGGCGGCGGATATATCCAGTTGCAGGGTCAGGGCCTCGCGACCCAACGCGTCCACGGCTCGTGAAGCGTTAATGACCAGCCCCGAACCGATACCTTGACGGCGATAGTCGGGATCCACAAACAGGTCAGCAATGTAGGGCTGGTCGCTGTTGCCGTCCGTGATGCACCATTCATCGGGAGCCTGGTCCAACACGATAACCACGCCGACCAGTTTGTCCTCGTGCCACGCTCCGAGAGTCGCCTCGGACAACAGCGGACCGTAGGCGCCGTCCCAGAACAAATTCAGCTGGCTGGCAGCACTCGATCCGGCATCCCGATAAGCAACCGCGTGCAACTGGGACATCTGGACCACGTCGTCGCGGGTAATCGGACGGTAGGTAATCTTGATTTCCGGGTCTGGCTCTGCTTCCGTCAACTCATCGGTGGACGGGGCCTCTAAGGACAGCTTGGACATACCTCGATTGTCCCATGTTTCGTACCTGCTGGGAAGCCTTTGAAGGCTATTGAGTCGAAATAAGTCTGGCGGTGTGGGTCTGATAAATGTTGAGTCGCTATCGACCTCGGGCGAGAACAGAGTGAGACCAGACCTTCTATTCTGTGCGAGTTTGCCAGGGTCGGTAACATGGTGGGGTGGAAAACAAGTATGAGGACACGCATCGAGACCGTCACGCGCACGAGCATCAACGCCCGGCGGTGACCTCCGAAGATTTGTCGGTAGACCCGGATTTGATTCCCTACCTGTTCGCGGCCCGAACCCCCGCCGAGCCAGAGGACAACGACAATCCAACCGGGGAACCTTTGGACCCAGAAAACCCCGCCGACTCCCGGAAAGGTCCCGTTGATCGCTTTGGCACACCATTGAGCCCCGAACAGCGCGAACTCGTGGACGAACTGGGCGAACGGCAACGCCCGACCTCGGCCTTGGGCCCATCCACGATGGAGGACCCGAAAGCCCGAGCTATCTATGAGACTCTGCTGACGCGCCGCGCCGAACACCAGATTGAGCCCAGCTTGGAACCGGTGCGGGGCGTGCTAGACTACCTGGGCAATCCCCAGGAGCTGTTCCACTCCATTCACATCACCGGCACAAACGGCAAAACTTCCATCGCCCGAATGATTGAGGCGCTGCTGGCGGAACTGGGGTATCGGACCGGGCGTCTTACCTCCCCGCACCTGGTAGACGTGCGCGAACGCATCTCAGTGGACCAAACCCCCCTGACCGTCGAACAGTTTGTCCAGGCTTATGAGGACGTGGAAGCGCAGCTGGCGCTGTGGGAAAACGCTCACCCCGAACACCGGCTATCGTTCTTTGAGGTCATGACCGTCATGGCATACGCCCTGTTCGCAGATGTGCCGGTGGATGTGGCGGTGGTTGAGGTCGGCATGGGCGGACGCTGGGACGCTACCAATGTCATCGATGCAGACACGGCCGTCATCGGGCCGATCAGCTTGGAACACGAACAGTGGCTGGGCCGAGGATTGGCCAACATTGCGCGGGAAAAAGCGGGGATTATGCGTCCCCAGCGAGTGGCGGTGGTGGCGAAACAGCCCGATGAGGCTCTCGCGGTCATTCGTGACGCTGCTCATGCCGAGGACGTGACCCTGCGCTATGAGGGGGACGATTTCGAGGTGCTGCAGCGGGTCCCGGCAGTCGGGGGGCAAGTCATCGATATTCGCACGCCCGCGGCTATCTACCGGGATATTTACCTGCCCCTGTATGGGGAATTTCAGGCCGAGAATGCAGCGCTGGCGCTCACGGCGGTGGAGGCGCAGCTGGGCGGAACGGCGCTGCACGGGGAATCTGTGGAGCGTGCCTTTGGCGGGGTTCGTTCTCCCGGACGCCTGGAAGTGTTGCACGCCACCCCGATGATTGTGGCTGACGCGGGGCATAATCCGGGTGCGGTCGAGGCCCTGCGCCGGGCGATAGAGGACGATTTTCGTTTTCAACACACGGTGGGGATTTATTCCGCCATGGCCGATAAAGACATTGAAACTGTGCTGGGGATTGTGGAGCCGACCATTGATGAGTTGATTGTGACCCAGATGCCCGGTGAACGCGCGGCGAAGATGGAAGATATCCAGGTCGTGGCCGCGGAGGTGTTCGGTGACGATCGTGTCTACGCTATTGATTCCCTGCCCGAAGCGATTGCAAAAGCCGGGGAAATCGATGATTTGCAGGGGGGAGTTCCCGGATCCACCGGAGTCGTGATTTTCGGTTCCGTGGTACTCGCCGGAATGGCACAGGACGTGCTGGGCAAAGACAAACTACAATGAGCACGACCGGCCTCACACGGCAAGACCTCGGCCGGATTCGACCGCGAAAGTTTAGGTCAGTCAGAAAGGAGCAGCTGTGAGTTTGAATACACAATGGGTGCTGCGCTGGATGGATGGCTGCGCTCGAGTTCTGGAACAAAACCGCGAAATGTTGGAAAGTTTGGATGAGGTCATCGGGGACGGGGACCACGGGGACAACATTTCACGAGGCTTCTCTGCCGTGGACCAGCGGTTATCCGGGATTGTGGTGGAGAGTCCGAAGCAGGCGCTGCGGGTAGCGGCAAATACTTTGCTGGCGGCAGTAGGCGGAGCTTCGGGGTCTTTGTATGGCACGGCATTTTTGCGGGCGGCGCGTTCGGTGAACGTGGAGAGTCTAGAGTCGCAGGATGTGGCGATGCTACTGGTAAAGGCGGCTGAGGGAATCGCGGAACGCGGCGGAGCCCAGCCGGGGAACAAAACCATGCTGGACGCGTGGTATCCGGCCGCCACCAACGCCGCTGCTGCCGTGGCGAAAGGTGCTGACCCGGAAGAAGTCTTGCGTGTTGCTGCTGACGCGGCCGCAAAAGGGGCGGAAGATACGGTTTCGATGAGCGCCGCAAAAGGGCGGGCATCGCTTTTGGGGGAGCGTTCCATCGGCCATAAGGACCCCGGTGCCGCCTCCAGTGCACTCATTTTGGCTGAGGCGGCGAAAGCTGCTGAGTATTGAGTACTACTTCGGAAAAACCTTGGTGAAATCCGGTAGGATGCACACGTATTTACAAAACTTGGAGTTGCGCTCGGTGTCGAGCGAAACTTTTGGCGAAAGGAAAGTCAATGGCTGACTGCCACATCCCCTACGATCCGCAAGAAGAACACACCCTGGTCATTATCAAGCCTGACGGCTACCGGCGCGGACTCATCGGTGAAGTCATTAGCCGGATTGAACGCCGCGGATTTAAGATTGTGGGTTTGCAAACCAAGACTGCGACCCGGGAAGAACTGGAAGAACACTATTTCGAGCACAAAGACAAGCACTTCTTTGAAGATCTGGTCGAATACATGATGAGCGGCCCCATCGTGCTGATGGTTATCGAAGGCTCTCGGGTCATTCAGGCTTTCCGCAACATGATGGGAGATACCAACCCCGCGGTGGCTATGCCCGGGACGATTCGTGGAGATTTGGCTCGGGATTGGGGTCCGGACGCACAGATTCAAAACATCGTTCACGGTTCGGACTCGGCACAGAGCGCCGACCGGGAAATCGCGCTGTGGTTCCCCTACATGATTGACTAAAGGACGGTAGCGAGGCGTTTCTCCTGGCGTTGTTTCTCTGCGTTGCCCAAGGCCGGGAAGGCTGTTTTTTAGGGTTCGGGGGGTTGCGCTAGGGTAAGTGTGTGTATTTAAAGTCCCTGACCCTGAAAGGCTTTAAGTCTTTCGCGAACACGGTTCACATGAGCCTAGAACCGGGGGTGACCTGTGTCGTTGGCCCTAACGGTTCGGGCAAATCGAACGTGGTCGATGCGCTGGCTTGGGTGATGGGTGAGCAGGGTGCCAAAAATCTGCGCGGCTCACAGATGTCGGATGTCATTTTCGCCGGCACCAAAACGAGGGCTCCGCTGGGACGTGCGGAAGTCCAATTGACCATTGATAACACCGATGGTGCGCTGCCTATCGAATACTCTGAGGTGACGATTTCGCGCACCATGTTTCGGGCGGGCGGTTCCGAGTATGCCATCAACGGAACCCCGGTGCGCCTGTTAGATATTCAAGAGCTGCTTTCCGACACCGGGATGGGTCGGGAAATGCACGTCATTGTGGGGCAGGGGCAACTCGATCGGATTTTGAGTGCCTCCGAACTGGAACGGCGCGCTTTCATCGAGGAAGCTGCTGGAGTGCTTAAGCACCGGCAGCGTAAAGATCGGGCGTTGAAAAAACTGGACAACTTGGCGGTCAACCTCTCCCGCGTCCAGGACCTCACTAATGAAGTCTCGAAACGGTTGGGTCCCCTAGGTAAACAGGCCGAGGCGGCCCGGAAAGCCGCCCGAGTCCAAGCCGAACTCGCTGACGCGACCGCCCGTTTGATTGCAGACGCGGTGGCGCAAAACAAAGAAAAAGCCGGGTCGCAAACCGCCTCCAAGGAACAAATTTCGGCAAAAATCGCGGATTTGGAGACCCGTCTGCAAGAGGTAAACACGAAGCTGAACGTGGCGAAATCGAGTTTCGACGAGGTTAGCCCGGAGCTGGAGAAACTCACCCAGACCTGGGCTGAGCTGAGCACCTTGGCGGAACGTTTGGAATCTTTGGCGAACCAGGCCCGAGAACGCGCCAATGCTTTGGAAGAAACTGCGGAACTAACCCGGACTGCCGACACCACCGAGCTGGAAAAACGGCTCGAAAAAACTCGTGAGGAGATTACCGAAAAACAAGCCGCCGTAGCGAAAGCCGACGATGCGGTCACCCAGACCAAAGCAGCCGAAGTGCGAGCCAAAGAGCGCGAATTCGCGGTGCGCTCTCAGATTGAAAAAGTGCAGCGTGCCCGGGCGGACAAGAGAGAAACTCTGGAGCGGCTGCGCGGAGCGGTCACTACCGCCGCCTCGCTTGCAGAGGAAGCGGCGGGGAACCTCAGCCGGATGGAAGAAGCCCTCCAGGCCGCCGCGCAACGCGAAACAGCTTGCGCTCAGGAACTCAGCAAGGTTGAGGCGGAACTTCCTCCCGGGGTGGCAGACGGAACTTTGGCAGCTCAAGAGGAAAAGCTCGCTACGGCCGTGGCGACAATCCAAGAGAAAGTCTCGCAACTGACCAAAGAACTCGGCGAAGCCCGGGAAGAGGCCGCTTTTTGGGAGGCGAAACGCGAGGTTTTGGCGAAAACCTTGCAACCCGAAGACGCCGCCGGCGCAGTAGTGAAAGCGGGGCTGAACGGCGTCAACGCGGCGCTTTTGGAAACAATCCTGGTTGATGCTGGATGGGAAGACGCGATAGGGGCCGTGTTTGGACAGTGGTCTAAAGCGCTGCTGACCTCGGGGGTCGAATCAGCCGCGGACGCGCTGCGTTTTGTCCGTCAGCAGTCCGCGGGTCAGGTTCACCTGCTGGTCGCGGACGGTTCAGAAACTTCATTCGGAGCTCAAGGTTCGGATAGCCTGGAGAAAGCGAAACTTCCAGCCGAGGTGTGCTGGGCAAGGGAGCTGGTCAATGCCCGGAAAGGGAACACTTTGCCCCCGGTGGTGGCGACTCTCTTGGCGGGGGTGGCGGCCTGTCCGGATTTGTCAGAAGCTCGCGATTTGGTGTTGACCGGGAAGGTTGCCGCGGCGGTGACTCAGGCAGGGGATTTTCTTTCGTCTACCCGGATTGTCGGTGGCGGGGATCCCGATGCGGGGATTTTGCGGCGCGCCTCGGAATACGATGCGGCGGCGGCACAGGCTGAAGCGGCGGCTGTGGCGGCTGATCAGGCCGATGGTCAGTTGGCTCGAGCGACGACCGAACTGGCTGCGGCGCGGGAGGAATACGATGCGGCGGCGGCACAGCTCAAAGCTCAAGATGCGGCAGCAGCAGCAGCAGCTGCAGCGGTAGCGGCTGCCAAAGCGAAGCGTGGGGCGGCCCAGGCAGAAGTCGAACGTGCCGGGAAACACCTGGAACAGGCTCGTGCGGAAACAGAGAAACGCCAGGAGGCTCTCAAGCAAGCACAGGATACTTTGGACGCCAGCCTGAAAGCCCAGGACGAAGCTGGGGAGGATGAGCCGGATTTTTCCGCCGAACTGCAAGCCGCAATCGAAGCGGTATCGGAGGCGCAAACCGCGAAGTCGGACGCTCATATCGCGGCGCATGTGGCTCGTCAAGAACTGGAATCACTAGAATCGCGCGCCGCCTCGCTGCAGCGTAACATTGCGGCAGAACAAGCCGCCGCTCAAGCAGCAGCCAGCCGGGCGTTGGTGCGGGAACGGCGCCGGAAACGGTCTGTCTACGTGATGGAACAGGCTGAAGCTGCCCAGCGGTTGGCTCACGTGGCGGCGGCCAGTGCTCAAGCCCAGCGTCAGGCCAGTACCGCCAGCCGGGAACAGCTGCAAACTGAGATGGAGACGCTGCGCGCCGCCGTGGACGACCTGAGTCGTCAGCGTACCGACCTCAAGGATGCTTCCATGCGCGATGAGGTTGCTTTGGCGGAGGTTAACTCCAAGTTGGCACGATTGCTGGAACAAGCCCAGCAGGAGTGCGGTCTGGATGAGCCCACTCTGCTGGCCGAGTACGGTCCGCACAATCTGGTTCCCGTATTCGACGAGTCTGGTGAAACCATCGAGCACGTTCCCTTTGTCCGAGAGGAACAGGTAGAACGCAAAGCCCAGGCACAAACCGAACTGAAACGGATTGGCAAAGTGAATCCCTTGGCGTTGCAAGAACACGAAGCCTTGGTGGCGCGACACAAATTCTTGGCTGACCAGCTGGCTGACCTGAAAAAGTCTCGTGACGACCTGATGAATGTGGTGGCGGAAGTTGATCGCCAAGTCGAGGAAGTATTCGGCAAAGCGTTCGCAGACGTTTGTGCCGCTTTCAAAGATATTTTCCAAGTCCTGTTCCCCGGTGGGGAAGGCAAGCTGACCTTGAGCGACCCGAAAGACCTGTTGAATACCGGCATCGAGATTGAAGCGCGTCCTGCGGGCAAGAACGTGAAACGCATGTCCCTGCTCTCGGGCGGGGAACGTTCCCTAGCAGCGTTGGCTTTTCTGTTCGCGATTTTCCAAGCCCGACCCTCACCGTTCTATGTGCTCGATGAGGTCGAGGCCGCTTTGGACGACGTAAACCTGTCTCGGCTGCTGGGGGTTTTCGAAATTTTGCGTGAAAACTCGCAGTTAATCATCATTACTCACCACAAACGTACGATGGAAATTGCGGACGCGCTGTACGGGGTAACGATGAAGGAGGGAACAACGGCGGTCATTTCGCAGCGCCTGGTGAAAAACCCCGGCGCCAACGAGTGACAAATCCTGCGAGATGCAGCCGTGAATTAGGTAAACCTACCGAAGTTAGAGATAGGATAGCACCGAATGTTCAAGCGGATGAGAGACGTTTTTACGCGGTGCTACGAGAGACGTTTTGGATGGAATCAATGAATATCCTTAGTACAACACTAAATAATTCACAGGGTCTGGAAGGCTACACTGATCCGCTCATTTTTATGATTCCGTTGGCTATTGCTTTCGTGGTTATCGTTATCGTTGCCAGCGCCTCTCAAATTGACTCGAAGCAACGCAAGATTCGCAACGAGGATCGCCTGTTGGACACGTTGGAGCGGATTCGTGATGACAGCAGTAAGGACGGAGAAAACTCTGACGACGCACCGCCCATCCAGCTGCAACAAGGTGAAAAAGAACTGAGAAATATCGTCGAAAAGACCATTCGAGCCAATGGTCACAGCGATAATCAATCCTCTGATGATGACGTAGAACTCGAGCCGACTACCTCTGAGACTGACCATTTTGCGGATGTGGGCGCGGATGACGTTGGCCCGGATGATGAAGACGACTTGGTTGAGGCGCAAGGTGACTGGGGCGAGGAGGATGATGACTTCGATGCGGAAGAAGTCATCATAAAGCCTGATGGTGTCTATTGCGACCCGGACGGGCTGTGCTTCAAACCGCTTCCCGGTCAGAGCGTAGAAGAAGCCCGCGCCGCAGCTCGAGCCGCTATGGAAGCGGCGGAAGCGGCAATGACAGCGGACGCAGCAGAGGAGGACGCCACTTCGGAAACGGAGTCGGAGCCGGAATCTGCAGCGGCAGTCTCTGAGGAACCAGAACACTCCGAGACACCGGAGGACGCCGCGGATTCCGAGACTGCAGAGGAACCCGAGCCAGACGCACAGACTGATCAGTCAGTTTCTGACACTGCCGAGCAGACCGAATCCGAGGTTGAGGAAATCGAAAAACCGGAATCCAAGACCTCCCGGATGCGCCGCTTGAAGGAGCGCTTGGCCGGTAAGGGCAAGTTCGGGCGGGCCATCCTCAATGTGTTGTCCAGCGCTGATTTGGAAGACTCTGATTGGGAAGCGATTGAAGACGAACTGTTGGCTGCCGACATGGGCGTTGAGCCGACCGTGGAACTCATTGGCAAACTCAAGGTAAAACAAAAGGTCGCGGGTGAAAAAGACGCTACACAGGTGCGGCGTATGGCCAAGCGGATGCTCACCGATATGCTCGACCGGAAAGCCGAACGTAGCCTCAACCTGGAAGTTCCCGAAGGCTCTCCCACCAAGACCGCCGGTATCTTAATGGTTGGTGTTAACGGCGGCGGTAAGACGACCACCGTGGGTAAACTCGCTCGCCTGCTGGTGGCTGACCGCAAGACTGTAGTGTTGGGCGCGGCCGATACGTTCCGTGCAGCCGCCGGGGAGCAGCTGCAAACTTGGGGCGACCGAGTCGGCGTGCCGGTGGTGCGCGCCGAAAAGGACCAGGCTGATCCTGCCTCCGTGGCTTTCGACGCGGCGAAAACTGCTCGTGAGGCCGGTAGTGACGTGGTTTTGATTGACACCGCCGGACGCTTGCAAAACAAAGTCGGTTTGATGGACGAGCTGGGCAAAATCAAGCGCGTAGCTGAAAAACAGGTTCCCATCACCGAAGTCCTGCTGGTTATCGATGCCACTACCGGGCAAAACGCTTTGAACCAGGCAAAAATCTTTACCGAAGCGGTGGGCGTGACCGGTATCGTTTTGACCAAGCTGGACGGTTCTGCCAAAGGCGGAGTCATCGTGCCTTTACAGCGGGAACTGGGGATTCCGGTGAAGCTCGTTGGTTTGGGTGAAGGCCCCGACGATTTGGCGCCCTTCGTGCCCGGCGATTTCGCCGACGCCCTGCTGGATGCCTAGATTCGCCTGGCAGTTTCCGGTTCTTTCGGAAGATAACGGCGTTTACCGCCGGTCTTTTTCGCCAACGTGTCCTCCGCGGCGCGCCCCAACCCCCACTTTTGCCCGAAATCTTGCCTCACTATAAAATCAACGTGTGTTCAATAATCTGCAAGACCGCCTGACAGAATCGTTTAAGAACCTTCGCAAGAAAGGCAAGCTCAAAGACTCCGACGTTGACGCCACCGTCAGCGATATCCGCCGCGCCCTGATTGAGGCTGATGTGGCCCTGGAAGTCGTCAAGGATTTCACCGCCACCGTAAAGAAAAAGGCCTATGGGGCGGCCCGGTCTGAGGCTTTGAACCCGGCCCAACAGATTGTGAAAATCGTCAACGACGAGTTGATTAACATTCTGGGCGGCGAAGACCGGGAACTGCATTTCGCTAAGCCCGGCAAAGGCCCGACCGTATTCATGCTGGCCGGCCTGCAGGGTGCTGGTAAAACGACTCTGGCCGGGAAACTCGGCAAATGGCTGACGAAAGAGGGCCGAAAAGTCCTGCTGGTCGCGGCGGACTTGCAGCGTCCCAACGCGGTCAACCAGTTGCAGATCGTGGGCGAACAAGCCGGGGTCACCGTTTTCGCCCCCGAACCCGGCAACGGGGTGGGAGACCCGGTCGATGTGGCGCGGCGCGCTCTGGCGCTGGCCTCCGGTTCAGGCTATGACGTGATGATTGTCGATACCGCCGGACGACTGGGCGTAGATGCGGAACTTATGGCCCAAGCCCGTTCCATTCGCGACGAGGTGCAGCCCGACGAGGTCTTGTTCGTCCTGGACGCGATGATTGGCCAGGATGCGGTGCGAACCGCGCGGGCTTTCCAGGAGGGCGTGGATTTCACCGGTGTGGTCCTGACCAAACTGGATGGTGATGCCCGCGGTGGTGCAGCTCTGTCAGTTCGAGGTGTCACCGGGGTTCCGGTGCTGTTCGCCTCGACCGGGGAGGGCTTGGACGACTTTGAGCGGTTCCACGCCGACCGGATGGCGTCGCGGATTTTGGATATGGGCGACCTGCTGAGCCTCATCGAAAAGGCTCAGGAAACGTTCGATATGGAGCAGGCCGAAAAGCTCGCCGGCAAGATTCAGCAGGGCCAGTTGACTTTGGAAGACTTCCTCAGCCAGCTGCAACAGATTCGCAAACTCGGTTCGATGAAGAAACTGCTGGGGATGATGCCGGGGGCGGGCAAAATTCGGGAACAGCTGGATCAGTTTGATGAGCGCGAAGTCGACCGGATTGAAGCTATCGTCCGCTCGATGACACCCGCGGAACGCCAGGATGTAAAGATTCTCAACGGCTCGCGCCGTGCGCGGATTGCCGCCGGGTCTGGCACTACGGTCGCGGACGTGAACGGTTTGGTCGACAGGTTCCAGATGGCGCAAAAGATGATGAGCGGCGGCGGCATTCCCGGGATAGGAGGCGGCGCAGACGGAATGGGAATGATGCCCGGATTCGGCCGGATGCCGGGCATGGGCAAGCATTCGAAAGCGAAACAGACGGCAAGATCTGGCAAAAAATCCAAAGCCCAGCGCAAAGCAAAATCCGGCAATCCTGCCAAGGCAGCCCGTCAAGCTCGGGAAGCGTTGGAGGGGATTTCCTCCACCCCCATGAGCGGGACCGGCGCAATGCCCAACCTGCCCGGTTCTTTCCCAGCTAGTTTGGGCGGGCTGAAAGGCATGGGCGGTCTCGGTGGGTCGCCGCAACAGTCCGCGCCGGCCACCCCCGCCCTGACCCCTGACGATCTGCCCGACGACATCAAACGTATGTTGGGCGGCTTGTGATGACACCCCTAGGGGCGACAAACCCGGATAACCTGCACTTTACGGGTACTTTCCTGTGGTCGGAACACCCCAGTGTAGAGGGAGAATACACCGGTCAGGCGACGACAGTATCTTGTGAATCCCAGTGGGTACACGGCGACCTGTATATTCACGACGGCATCGTGAGCCGAACGGCAAAACCCGCGCTGACCTACCGAAAGGTCAGGGGCTACGCGATTCCCGGACTGGTGGACGTACATTGCCACGTTGGCGTGACCCACGCGGGCAGCGTACCGGTCGAGACTCAGCGGGAACAGGCCGAATTGGCGTTGAGTAAAGGCACGCTGCTGATTCGTGACTGCGGGGTGCCCTCCGATACCCGCTGGATTGACCAGGTGGCTGAGCTGCCGAAAATTATTCGCTGTGGCCAGCACCTGGTGCGGCCCAAACGCTATATGCGCTACTACGGGTTGGAGCTGGAAAACGAAGCCGATTTGCCCGCGGCGGTTGCCCAACAGGCCAAACGCGGCGATGGTTGGGTGAAAATCGTGGGGGACTGGATTGACCGCTCCGATGGGGCCCAATCTGATTTGCAGCCGCTGTGGTCTACCGCGGTGCTGCGTGACGCGGTGGCGGCCGCGCACGAGTTCGGAGCGCGGGTGACCGTGCACACTTTTGCCCACCGCACGATAGAGGGCCTGTTAGATGCCGGGGTGGACGGGATTGAACATGGCACCGGCATGGATTCGGACGAAATCCTCGAAGCGCAACGCCGCGGTATCCGCGTGACTCCGACCATGTTGCAAATCGCGCGGTTTTCCGATTTTGCCGCCCAGGCGGGGACAAAATATCCGGTGTATGCCGCCACGATGACCGCTTTGGATCAGTCACGGGTGGCTCATCAAGCCGCGTTGTATGAAGCGGGGGTGCAATTGCTTCCGGGCACCGATGCCGGTGGCTATCAGCGCCACGACGCCCTGCCGCAAGAGCTGCGGCAGTGGCTGGAATTGGGGATTTCGGCTCCCGAAATTATTGACCTGGCCACCTGGAAGGCTCGGGACTTCCTGGGTGCCCCCTCGCTGTGGGAGGGTGCCCCCGCCGACCTGGTGTGGTACGACTCTGACCCGCGCGCCGACCTCAACGTTTTGGAGCAGCCCGCCGGAGTGGTTCTGCGCGGAACTCTCATGGCCGGGGCGGTCAGGGAGGCCGCACACCGTGCCTGAAGGTCATGCTATTCACCGGCTGGCCGCGCAGTTTGCCCAGGTCATGAGTGGTGAGGTGGTCGCGGCTTCCTCTCCGCAGGGACGTTTCACCGCGGGTGCCGCCGAGTTGGACGGGCAACGTCTGGTTGAGGTGCAAGCCTACGGGAAACATATGTTTCTCGGTTTTGCCCCGCGTCAGACCGACCCCGCCGCGACCGTTGCCGAGCCCAAACCGACCCTGACCTGGCTGCATATTCACTTGGGGATTTATGGTTCCTGGCGATTTTACGGGGACTCTCAGTTCATTGCCCGGCACATCGGTTCAGCACTGGACCTCGCTGAGACTGCGCAGCCAGTCGCGGAAATCATAGAGATTCCGGTGCATACTCACAGCGATGACTCCGCTTTTGCGCCCCACGAACATTTCGCGGATCGCTGGTTTTGGACTCCCGCGCCTTTTACGGCGCCCCCGCCCTACGGGACGGTGCGTCTGCGCTTAATCACCGCGCACGGGGCGGCCGACCTGTCCGGGCCAAACACTTGTGAGCTGCTGGACGATGCGGGCGTCGCCGCGGTGTTTGCCCGGCTGGGACCCGACCCGCTGCGTCCCGACTGCGACTTTAGTGAGTTCGTGAAACGCTGTGCCACCCGTCAAAAGGGTATTGGGGAGGCTCTCATGGACCAATCCGTTATCGCCGGGGTGGGCAATATTTATCGCGCCGAAGTGCTGTACGCGGCACGTTTGAACCCGTTTACGCCCGCCCGCGAGGTGACGTCGCGTAAACTGCGCCGAATCTGGAACTGGCTGGAAGAATACCTACCCCTCGGCGTGGAATCGGGACGAATCACCACCGCGGATCCTGACGATTACGCTACTTTCGTGGAACGCGAGTTGGCCGCGGGACGCGAACCCCAAGCTATCGACTCCCGATATTACGTCTACCAGCGCCAAGACCGGCCCTGCCTGCGCTGCCGTGCTAGCATCAGGCTCAAAGTAGCGGGGGGACGAAAACTCTACTGGTGTCCGCGCTGCCAACGCTGAGGGACACGGGAAACCGTAACCCCGGCACAACCCAAGCCGGAAAAACCACCACCCTAGCGACCTTGTCGGGGAATCCTGCCTGGTGCGAGTGCCACGCAAAGGTGGAATAATCGAGGACGTGAGTGAAGTAAACCTGGGGATGCCCACCAAGTCTCTGTCCGCCCGCGAACCGTTGGCGCCGCGCCATCAGACCCGCAAAATCCAGGTCGGCAGCGTCGCCGTGGGGGGAGACGCCCCGGTGAGCGTCCAGTCCATGACCACCACCCTGACTTCTGACGTGGAAGCGACCCTGCAGCAAATCGCCGAACTGACGGCTGCGGGCTGCGACATCATCCGGGTGGCGTGTCCTTCCGCGGACGATGCGGCGGCGCTGCCCGAAATCTGTAAACGCGCCACCATCCCGGTGGTGGCGGACATTCACTTCCAGCCAAAGTATGTGTTCCAGGCTATCGAGGCCGGCTGCGGGGCGGTGCGGGTGAATCCCGGCAACATCCGGGCTTTTGACGACCAGGTGCGCGAAATCGCCCGAGCCGCCACCGACCACGGCACCGCGCTGCGCATCGGGGTCAACGCGGGGTCTTTGGACAAACGCCTGTACGAAAAGTTTGGGGGAGCCACCGCAGAGGCGCTCGCCGAGTCCGCCATATGGGAGGCGTCTCTGTTCGAGGACGTGGATTTCCATGACTTTGCCATCTCGGTGAAACACCACAACCCGGTGACGATGATTCAGGCCTACCGCCTGTTGGCCCAGCACGGGGACTGGCCGCTGCACCTGGGCGTGACGGAGGCCGGCCCAACTTTCCAAGGCACCATCAAATCCGCTACCGCTTTCGGGGCATTACTCTCCGAAGGAATTGGCGACACGATTCGGGTTTCGCTTTCGGCCCCGCCGGTCGAGGAAGTCAAGGTCGGGTTAGAGATTTTGCGTTCTCTGGGCCTGCGGAAACGCAACTTTGAAATCGTGTCCTGCCCGTCCTGCGGACGTTCCCAAGTCGACGTTTACACTTTGGCCAATGAGGTTACCGCCGGGCTCAAAGACATCACCTACCCGCTGCGGGTCGCGGTGATGGGTTGTATCGTCAACGGTCCTGGTGAAGCGCGGGAAGCCGATTTGGGTGTGGCCTCCGGCAACGGCAAAGGCCAAATTTTCATCAAAGGCCAGGTCATCAAGACCGTCCCGGAAGCGGAGATTGTGCCGACCCTGATAGCCGAAGCGAACCGGTTAGGCCAGGAGCTGGGCTTGGAAGCGGGCGAGCCCCAGGTGAACGTGGCCGGTTGAGGCCCGACGGTGCGGCGACCGGTTTCGTGGGGTCGCTCGGGGTTTTACTTTCCCAAGCGGGGTTGGCGGGTTATCCGCGAAGATTGCGTAGCTCTGTCACGGGGCACTAGGCCGGTCGGGCTGGGTTTCCGGTTTGGTACAACCGGGAGGTGGCGAGAGGCTAGGATAAGAGTTACTACTTAGATTTACCGAGGAGTTATGGAAAATGTGTGAAACCGCGTTGCAAAAAGCTACTATTCCTTTCGATGGTCGGGTGCAGTCCGGTGTGGAACAGCCTCCGCAGGCCCATCTGGAAGTTTTGGGGATGAACCTGGAACCCAGCCTGGACCAGGCAGCGTTCATTGAACTGCTAAAAGACCTGACCGCCACCGCCCGCCAGCTGACCCAAGGCAACCCAATCCCGAACTTCTTGGCTCCGGAAATGGTCGCGGTCACCGCCAATCTAACCATCACCTGCGGTTTCGGGGAACGAATTTTTGATTTCTTGGGTAAGCCGGAACTAAAACCCGAGGGCTTGCATGACATACCCGCTTTCAAACTCGACCAGCTGCAGGAACGCTGGGGTCAGACCGACTTGGTGTTCCAGATTTGCTGCGACGACCCGGGTACCCTGTTCGCGGCGGGTCGCCTGTTACTGGCCAAGTGCCAGGGCAAGGCCAAGTTGCACTGGATGCAAAAGGGCTTTACGTACGCCTACGGTTCCGCCCCGCGCGGCACGACCCCGCGAAATCCGTTCGGACAGGTCGACGGTACCGTGAATCCGTCCACCGCGGAGGAATTCTCCGAGCAGGTGTGGCTGGACGGTACTGGAGAACAGGCCTACCTGGACGGTTCCACCATTATGGTGCTGCGCCGGATTCAAAACTTCCTCGACCCGTGGGAGCTGCTGGACCGTCCCGCCCGGGAGCGTGTCATCGGCCGCAAACTCTCCGATGGCGGTCCGTTGAGCGGTGGTGGCGAGTTCGATGAGGAGGACATGGACGCGGTAGACGAAGCCGGTAACTTCATCATTGATCGGCGCTCTCACCTGGCGCTGTCCCGCGAACATGAAGATGACGGTTCCGACAAGCTGCGTCGCCGCGCTTTTGCCTACGACGATGCCCCGGAACCGGGACAGTCTGACCTGACCAACAGCGGTTTGGTGTGGATTTCTTTCCAGCGCAACCCGGATTATCAGTTCACGGCCATTCAAAAGCGCCTGGATATGCACGACTTGTTGAACAAGTTTATTTCCCACATCGGTTCGGCAGTTTACTGGATTGTTCCGGGAACCAGCGCGGAAACCTATTGGGGACAGGGTTTGCTGGAAAAATAGGCCAGAGTGTTTACGAGTTCGCGTCCGTACCCAGGGGCAAATTTTCGGTTCCGGTGGCGATGGATTGACGAATGGCGCGCAGCAGCCCGCGTTGAGAGGTTTCGAGTTCCTGCGCTAAGCCGTGTAGGCGCCGCAGGGTTTCCGCGTTATCGGTGTCCGTCAGTGTTTCCGGTGCGGGATTTTTCCCCAGGGACTCCAGGAAAGCCATTTCACCAGCCCATTCGCGCCGCTTGTCACGCCACTGCTGCAGCGGCGCTACCAGGTTCGGATCCTTCGGGATGTAGCGCACTGCCTCAATGACTTGGTTATCCCGCACGATGACACGGTCCGCCGCAGAGAGGGTCTCTTCATAAATGAGTTTGATTTCATCGTGCCGGGGGACTGCGTCTGGAATGACGGTGTCGCCGTGGAAGTGACGAATCAGCCACACGACACCCAAGGTCAGAGCGATAGTGCCCACCACTATCAGGAAATATACCAGGTTTTGCGTAGCTGTCCACTTGTCTTGGGGAATGACCCGAACGGGTACCATCATGACCCCAAACGGCACCAGCAACGAACTCATGACTGGATTTTAACAAACTTTCGCCTCCTTGCACTGCCGGCGGACCCGGTTTGCCGCGGAAACCCCAGTTTTCGCCCGAACCACCGGAATTGCGAGGTGTGGGGGGAGATAAATTTTTTGGTAACCTTATAAAGGCAGCGACTGGCGATGCCTACCAGACCCCGGATTGTTTCGCGGGGACAGTGGGTAGGAGGAATAACCCTCCGGGGAGCGCATTTACACAATCGGACGCCTGGGTTGTGCTCGCAAAACTATGGAGGAACTATGACTGAAGTCATGAACCAGCCCCTATCTGAGGTTGATCCGGAAATCCAGGCCGTGCTGGATGCTGAACTGAATCGTCAGCGCGACACCCTGGAAATGATTGCGTCGGAAAACTTTGTGCCCCGCGCCGTATTGCAATGCCAGGGCAGTGTTTTGACTAACAAATACGCCGAAGGCTATCCGGGCAAACGCTATTACGGCGGCTGCGAAAACGTTGACGTCGCCGAGACCCTGGCCATTGAGCGGGCCAAAAAGCTGTTTGGAGCCGATTTTGCGAACGTGCAGCCCCACTCTGGCGCCCAGGCGAACGCGGCGGTGCTCTCGGCGCTCATTAAGCCCGGAGCCAAGATTATGGGCCTGAGCTTGGCACACGGCGGTCACCTCACTCACGGCATGAAGATTAACTTTAGTGGTCGGCTCTACCAGGTCGCGGCCTACGGGGTGGAACAGGATACCAAGCGTATCGACATGGATCGAGTGCGTGAACTCGCGTTGGCTGAGCGCCCTGATGTGATTATTTCCGGCTGGTCCGCCTATCCGCGGCATCTGGATTTTGCGGCTTTCCGCTCTATCGCGGACGAGGTCGGGGCCTATCTGTGGACCGATATGGCGCACTTTGCGGGTCTGGTCGCCGCTGGTTTGCACCCCTCCCCGGTGCCTTATGCGGACGTGGTTTCCACGACCATTCACAAGACCATCGGCGGGCCGCGTTCGGGTCTGATTCTGTCCCGTGATGGGGAAAAGTTTGGCAAGAAGATTAACAGCTCCGTTTTCCCCGGTCAGCAGGGTGGGCCCCTGATGCACGTGGTCGCGGCGAAAGCGGTGGCGCTAAAGATTGCCGGCACCCCTGAGTTTAAAGAGCGCATGCAGCGCGTCATTCAAGGCGCCCAAATTTTGGCCGAACGCCTGATGGCTCCCGATTGCCAGGCGGCGGGCATCGACCTGTTGACCGGCGGCACCGATGTTCATTTGGTGCTGGTGGACCTGGTTAACTCCAACCTGGACGGGCAGCAGGCCGAGAACCTGCTGCACGAAGCGGGCATTACCGTGAACCGTAACGCAGTGCCGTTCGATCCGCGTCCACCGGCGGTCACTTCCGGTCTGCGTATCGGCACCCCGGCTCTGGCTACCCGCGGCTTTGGCGAGGCGGAGTTCCGCGAGGTCGCCGACATTATCGCCTCCGTGCTGGTGGACGGTGCCGCGGGGGAATCCGCGGTGGACGTGGCCAAGTATCGGGCTCGGGTGGCGAAACTGACCGAAGCCTTCCCGCTCTATCCGGGACTGGTGCAATGAGGGCGCCCTGGGAGGGGCCAGCTCAGGTCCTGGACGGCAAAGCCACCGCTGGCGCTATCAAAGCCGAGTTGCAGGCGCGTGTCGCCGCGGTGCGTGAGCGCGGGGTCATTCCCGGTCTGGGCACTATCCTGGTCGGTGAGGATCCCGGTTCCGTAACCTACGTGGCTGGTAAACACCGGGACTGTGCGGAGGTCGGCATCGAGTCCATTCGGGTCGATTTGCCTGCTACCGCCAGCCAAGACGAGGTCATGGCGGCGGTGCAACGTTTGAACCAGGATCCGGCCTGTACGGGATATATCGTGCAGTTACCGTTACCTAAGGGTATGGACACGAACCGGATCTTGGAAGCTATCGACCCGGATAAAGATGCCGATGGCCTGCACCCCACGAACCTGGGTCGTCTGGTGTTGCGGGTGTCAGAGCCGATTACTTCGCCTTTGCCCTGTACTCCCCGGGCTGTCATCGAGCTGGGTCGTCGTTTCGGTTTGGATTTCAATGGTAAAGACGTGTGCGTGGTGGGCCGCGGCACTACGGTGGGTCGTTCCATCGGGCTGCTGCTGGGGCGTAAAGATGTCAATGCCACCGTGACTTCGTGCCACACCGGAACCCGCGATTTGGCCGCGAAATGTCGCCAGGCGGACGTCATTGTGGCTGCTTCCGGGGTCGCGGGCATTATCACCGCGGACATGGTCAAGCCCGGCGCTGCCGTGTTTGACGTGGGAGTGTCTCGGGTTATCGACCCGGATACCGGCAAGTCTCGATTGCACGGTGACGTGGCGGACGGGGTCGACCGGGCGGCAGCCTGGTTGACGCCCAATCCCGGCGGGGTCGGGCCCATGACCCGGGCGTTGTTGCTGGTCAACGTGGTCGAAGCCGCGGAACGCGCAGCCGGACTGGCATAGTTACTCCCATAATTCAATAGTGTTCCGATCGGAAAACCGAGCGGGAACACTATTCTGTAGGGTCTGTGGTTAGCGGCGAGCCCGGCGGCGAGACGCGACCATCATGGCTCCGCCGGAGAGGAACACAATCATAGCTCCGCCAGCCAGCGTTTCGGCAGACGAACCGGTAGCTGCCAAAGCCTTATCCGGCCCTTGTGCCACCGGAATTCGGGGAGCTGCCGGGGTAAAGACTCCCGCGACCGGGGGCTCGGGAGCTGCCGGGGTAGTGGTAACACCCGCGACCGGAGGTTCGGGCTCGCTGGGAGGAATCACAGTCCCTCCCGGAACGAGATTGGGGACAACACTCGGCGTATCCGGGGTGACCGGCGGATTCGGATTCGGGTTCTCGGGTTCTGCCGGAGTGGGTTTCGGCTTGATGTCCAAAGTCAAGGAAACAACGTGTCCATATTCCTGTTTGGGATCGGAGTCGTCATAGCCGAGACCGCCCTGGCCATGGTCTTGCTCGGCACACAAATACCTGTAAAGTCCCGTGAAATGACCTAACCACCTTTGTTCGCGCGAGGCGCCGCTGCCGAATCCATTTGATTTTGAGTATCAGCATCGCTGGAAACCGGGTCGGTAACTGGGGTGAGTGCCGCAGGGGATTCCTGGGAGGGAACCTCAGGAGTGGGGGTTTCGGTTGCGAAAGCAGCCGGGACAAAACCGGTCATGCCCAACCCCAGAGTCAAAGCGGCTGAGGAGCCGATAACCAGAGCACGGTTGGTGAAACGAGTCAACAACCGGGGGTCACAGTGAGAAGTTTTCAAATTTGTTGTATTTCCTCTTTCTTAGTTCGCCTGGGTCTTTTCAGACATTTCCCAGACGATTCACACCACGTTCTCTCATTGTGTCGTCATTCTTCCCACATTCTTAGAAATTTGTAAGAAATGACCGAACAATTCTTAAAAACAACTGAATGTGTGAGTTTACTCCGCGAAATTGTAGGCCACCGTGAGCGGGGCATGATCCGTGAAACGGGCATCGTAAGCCGGTGCGCGATAGACCGCGGCCGATTGGGCTTTTCCGGCCAGTCCGGGGGTAGCCATGTGATAATCCAGGCGCCAGCCAGCGTTATTGTCGTAAGCCTTACCGCGCCACGACCACCAGGTATAGGGACCGTCCGTGTCTCCCGCCAAGGCCCGTCCTACATCTACACAAGGCAGGCCGTCCCGCCCAGAAAGCGTGTCGGACATCCATGCGTCCAGGAACGCAATCTCTTCATCCATGACCCCGGAGGTTTTATTGTGATTAGGTTTCCAGTTCTTAATGTCGCGGGCGGTGCGCACAATGTTGAAATCCCCGCAAATCAGGGCCTCTTGCGGCGTGTTGGAGCCCGCTCCCGCCACAGCGCGCACCCCCAGCTGGTCCACCCGCTTGCCAACTCGATTGAGGTAAGCCAGCTTTTGTTCCTGCTTTTCCGTGTTAAGCTCCCCGGAATGCAGATAGGCGCTGACCAAGGTAAACGTCGCCCCGTTGGGTCCGTGAATCTCACCTTCCAGCCAGCGTCCGGAATCTACGTCCGGTTCCCCGCCAATCTCTGCATAAAAATCCGGGGGGAGCCCTTCGGTAATCGAACCAATCTCCCAGCCGGAATCGCGCCTAGCCCCGAGCGCCACCCCTGCGCGGCCTTTCACTCGGCAGGGCCATACGTGCACGTCCCAAGCCGGACCGAACAAATCCTGGGTGTCTGATGGGGTGGCCCGCACCTCTTGCAGACACAGCAAATCCGAATCGTCATTATCCAGCCAGTCCCCAAACCCTTTGCGGAACGCCGCCCGGACACCGTTGACATTGACAGTGGTTACTTTCATGTATTACCTCCGATTCAGTTTCCGGGACGCAGTGCCGGGGCCACCGGATGTCCCGACAGGGGTTTGTCGGCCGCGGTTTCCCGGCGATTTTTGCTGCCCCAAATGACTTGCTGAGACAAACGCCAAGCGGCTTCTTCCTGGGCGGGGGACCAAATCCGGCCAGAAAGCGGATCGTGGGGCCAGGACAAACTGGCGGGAGCCGAAACCGTCACGAAGTTCGGACGCTCGGAAAAATGCGGGAAGTCCGCCACCGGTGCCGGAGCCGCCGGAGGGTTCGCAATCCAGCAAGACATATACAAGAACAGGCGGCCCAACACGTTGACCCACAGGATAATGGTCAACACCAGCGTAAACGGGGCGTAGGCGGGGGGTACGCTGGCGGCCAGGTAGGCTCCTGACATCTGCAGAGCCGTAGACAAAAATCCCAATGCCCCCGTCCCAATCCACAAATCGCGGCGCGGAGCCCGCACCAAAGCCAGGTAGCGCAGTGTGAAAGCCAGAATTAAAGTTGTCAAGACACTGGTCAGGACGAAAGCTCCGGCATTTATCAGACCGGGGGGAACCGGCAGAGCCAGCGGCAGCCGGCGCTGCAAAGTACGAACCACAACGATGGAACCCGAACCCAAAACCGAAGCCAAAATCCCCCCGAGACACAAAGCCAGGAACATACACGCATCCCGCAGCGCATTTTTCCACCCTGCCCCGGGGCGCTGCGGCAGTCCGAAGACGGTTTGGATGCTGACGCGCAAAGCCGCGACCACCCGGATTCCCGCCATGATGGACACGACCAAAGCCACCAAAGTTCCCCAGGTAAAGCTGGGTGTCGCAATCGCGGCGGGGTCAATCAGACCCGGCTGCCCATCAATCCTAATCGCTCCGGGAATCCATTGATTAACATCCTGAAAAATCGTGTGACTGGTCAGAGGGAAAGCAAAGATCATGACTTGCGCGGTCATGATAATCAGGGTCACTATCCCCGCCATAGAAAACAGGGCGGTATAGGCGATGCCGCCAGCCAATAGGTTCGAGGAGGCGTTTTGATAACGCAGGTAAGCCCGCATAATTCGCGTGGTATTGAGCCACTCCATGAAGGCCTTCATGAGTTCCACCACTCCCTCGGGGGCAGCGGGCTCGGCTGGCGGGGAATCAAGTTGCTTCGTCACGGGGCCTCCGCACTTTCAAGTGTGTAACTGAGGGTGGGCGAAAATTTTGGGCAGTTCGCCGGTGACACTTTTGGGTATTCCCGAGCCCAGCGGGAGGATGGCCAACTGTTCGACATGGTCCGGTTCAATGAGCGAACAATCAACGCCGTCAACCATGAAAAAGCCGTGGGAACGCTTCGACAGGGCCGCTAGCCGATCCAGGTCCTCATCGGTGACGTTGATCCCCAAGGTGATGTGCGGATAGTAGGGGAAGCGTGACTCGGTGTCCAGGGGGCCGAAGCGGAGCCGTTTCGCCAATTCTTTGCAGGCCTCATGCCCGCGCTGCACCTCGATATAGACGACCGGGGACACGGGCCGAAAATCTCCGATGTTGCCGAAGCTGATGACAAAAGGTGAAAAGGACCGGCAGATTTCAGCAGCCTGAGCCTGAATCTCAGGGACTTGTTCACGATCCACCGCGCGCGGCTCCACGACGGTGACGTGCGGGGGTACGCCGTCAGTTTTCGTGACTTTCTGCAGCTCGCCAGCGTAGGGTTCGGGCACGGGAATAATCATGCCCAAATAAACCTGGCCTTCTTTACGAGGGGGTAGATACACGAGGTAAAGCCTACTCTGTTCAACGCAAAAACTCACGCCTGGCCTCCAGTAGGATTTGTTTTGTGGAAATTCATGCGATAGTGCCTGCCGGAGGATACGGGCGGCGGCTGTGGCCCTGGTCGACGGCGGCGAAGCCAAAGTTCCTGCTCAACATCAACGGGACGCAAAGCCTGGTGCAGCAAACCGCGGCACGTTTGGCGCCGATTTGTCAATCCTTGACTTTCGTAACCGGCGCACCTCACCAAGAGGCTTTAGCCGCACAAGTCACTGCTCTGGACTTGTCGGTTCCGGTGCGTTGCGTGGCGGAACCTAGCCCGCGCGATTCTATGCCGGCCATAGCTTTGGGAGCTGCTCTGATAGAGCAGCGTTACGGAACCTGCGTGGTTGGGTCTTTCGCGGCAGACCATCTCATTGCAAACCCTGCGGCATTTTGTGAAGCCCTCGCCCGGGCTGTCCCAGCTGCCAAAGCCGGATGGCTCACGACCATCGGGATTGTGCCGACCGAACCGGCGACCGGGTTCGGTTATATAGAGGTGGGACCCGCCCTGGACGGAGAACTCATCGGGGTTCGTCGGGCGCAGTCCTTCACGGAAAAACCGGATGCAACCACCGCCAGCGCTTGGCTGGCGACCGAGAACTACCTGTGGAACGCGGGTATGTTTGTGGTGCGCAGTGATGTGCTGCTCGATGCTTTGGAGGCACGAGTGCCAGGGTCAGGCGCAGCGGTGCGAAAACTTGCCGCGGGATGGGAAACGTTGAGTTCGGACGCGAAAACTGCATTGTGGGAGGGTGTCGTTGCGGCGCCGATTGATACCGTGTTGGCAGAACCGTTGGCACGAGACGGACGAGTTGCGGTGGTGCCGGCCCGCCCGGACTTGGGATGGTCAGACGTGGGCGATTGGGAAGCGGTGCGCCGCGTCGTCAGTAACGCCTCTGAACTGGCGAATCTGAGCCCGGAAATCCCGGTCTATACCGATGCCGCCCCCGCCGCCCTGGTGAGGGCAGAAAACCTGAGAGGTGTCGCGATTATCGGAATCCCCGGCGCTGTGGTGGTGGAATCCGCAGGTCAGCTGCTGGTGACGACCCAAGAGTTTGCCCAAAACGTTAAAGTTGCTTCCGGCGCTGCTGATAATTGGTGATACGGTTGCCAAGCAAGGACAATTCGGCAGGATAGCCAAGGCCAAGGGCCGCTGGCGAAAGAACCGAAATAAGGACTAGGTATGAAGACTTTTTTTAACCGGCATCCCCGGGGCGGGATGCAACGGGAACTGGCGGATCAGGCTTTGCTACGCTCGAAAGTCGATCCGAAGTGGACCGAAGAGGACCCGTGGCGAGTCCTTAGAATCATGGGGGAGTTCGTTGACGGTTTCGAGTCTCTGGCGGATGTCGGTAAAGCCATCACGGTGTTCGGTTCCGCCCGAGTCGAACCCGGCACGAAGTACTATCGGCTCGGCGAAGATATCGGCAAAGTTTTTGCCCAAGCCGGGTTCTCCATCATCACCGGTGGCGGTCCGGGGCTGATGGAGGCGGTCAGCAAAGGGGCACGCCGCAACGATGGAATGACCATCGGTCTGGGAATCGAGTTACCTCATGAGCAAGGAATCAACGAGTACGTTGATTTGGGGATTGACTTTCGGTACTTTTTCGTACGCAAGACCATGTTCGTGAAATATGCCCAAGCCTTCGTGGCTCTGCCCGGCGGTTTCGGGACTCTGGATGAACTTTTTGAATGCGTCACGCTGCGTCAAACCAGCAAAATTCAGCAATACCCGATTGTGCTGGTCGGGCACGAGTATTGGGACGGGCTGATGAAATGGGTTCGTAAGTGCCTGGTCGAGGAAGGGATGGCTAGCACCGCGGACGCCTCCATTATTCAGGTGGTTGACACCGCCGAAGAAGCTCTCTATGTGATACAGAACACTTTGCCGAAAACACACTGACCGAAGCTGAGCCCGCGAAACGGCGCATTTGCAATACCTGTCTGAAAAGAATTCCCTATCAATGCCGGAACTTCCCGTATAATAGAGAGGTAAAGCCGTTTTTGAAAAGAGGAACAAATGGCAGCCATGAAACCCCGCACCGGGGACGGACCCCTGGAAGTCACTAAAGAACCGCGCTGTAACGTGATGCGTATTCCTGCAGACGGGGGCGGTCGTTTGGTTATTGAACTCAACGATGAGGAAGTCGCTACCTTAGCTAAGGAACTAGAGAAGTTTTTGAAATAGTGCCGCGTTTTAACGAGTCTCAAATTTCCATCGATAAGACCTCGAGCTGGTCCTATGCGGAAGATTTTTTACCGGAATCTGAAACTATAGCCATCGCCAGGCAGCGAGGCAGAGAACTCGGTTCCGTGCCGATATCCCCCGGAGCAGGGGCGACACTACGAATGTTGGCCGGGGCTTCTGGAGCTAGGTCCGTGCTGGAGATTGGTACCGGAACCGGGGTGTCCTCCCTGTGGACACTGGCCGGAATGCCCGCGGATGGGGTATTGACCACTATTGATGTCGACCCGAAGCTCCACGCGGTCGCCAAGGAAATCCTGACGAGAGCGGGTATCTCACTCACGCGAGTACGCATGATCACGGGACGCGCCCTGCAAGTCCTCACGCGCCTCAGTCGGGGAGCCTACGACATGGCTGTGGTGGACGGGGATCCTGGCGAAACCCAAGCCTATGTCGAGCTGTTAAACCCGGCTCTGCGCCCAGGAGGGCTACTGGTCATAGTCCACGCCATGTGTAATGACTCGGTGGCTGACCCCGCTCGGCGTGAACCGGACACCGTGGCGATGCGCGAAGTGCTGCGTCACATTCAAGAATCCGAACAATGGACCGCAAACCTGCTGCCAGTCGGAGACGGGCTGCTGGTAGCAATTAAAAACCGTTAATTATCCTACGGAACGCTCCTACGGCGGGCCGGGAATCTACCATTCCAGACCCGCCCTGCAGACCCGATGTTGCCACTATTTTACGGTGACGTTCAAACGATGACCTTTCAGGCTGCGTGCCCGTTTGCTCAAAGTAGCGGCCGCGGAACGCAAAGCCGCCCCGGCGACGGATTGTCCGTTCTTGGCGGACTCGCTGGTAGAGAGGGGCTCACCGCCATCGGAGGCTTCCCGATAGGCGACTTCCAGAGGAATCTGTGCCAAAAGCGGAACTTCGTAACCCAAGATCTGAGACAGCCGAGAGGCCACCTGCTCTCCGCCTCCCGTTCCAAAGACCTCGATACGAGAGCCGTCCGGGCCGGTCAGGTAACTCATATTCTCAATCACCCCCACGACCTTTTGGTTCGTGCCCGAAGCTATCGAACCGGCGCGTTCGGCGACTTCGGCAGCTGCGAGCTGCGGGGTGGTCACGACGACGATTTCCGAGTTTGGCAGCAGCTGTGCCACCGAAATCGCCACGTCGCCGGTCCCGGGGGGCAGGTCGAGGAGCAACACATCCAAATCTCCCCAGAAAGTCTCGGACAGGAACTGTTCCAAAGCCCGATGCAGCATCGGACCGCGCCAAACTACCGGCTGTCCGTCAGGAACGAACATGCCCATCGAAATAACTTTTACCCCGTGAGCGGTGGGTGGCATCATCATGTCTCCCACCGGGGTGGGAGCCGCGTCCTCCAACCCGAGCATGCGCGGAATCGAGAATCCGTAAATGTCGCAGTCCAAAACCGCCACTTTCAGGCCGGAATCCGCCATTGCGGCCGCTAGGTTAGCGGTGACCGAGGACTTGCCGACCCCGCCTTTTCCAGAAGTAATAGCGTAGACACGGGTCAGGGAGTCCGGTTGAGTAAAGGGGATTACCGGCCTAGCTCCCAGTAGCTTTTCCTTCACCCGGTCCAGTTCCTCGCGGCTCATGACACCCATTTCCACTTCCACGGAAGTCACGCCGGGAACTTCCGCCAGGCGCGCTTTGGCGTCTTGCTCAATCTGAGCCTGCAGGGGGCATCCCGCGATAGTCAGGGCGATGCGGACAAAAACATGGCCCGATTCGTCAATTTTCAGTTCCTGGACCATATCCAAATCGGTGATTGACCGGCGAATCTCAGGGTCAATGACTTTCTCCAGGGCTTTCATCAGTTCATCTGTAGTGGGTAATGTCATACCTTCATGCTAATGCCAGCGCTGGGTTTTTTCACACTAGGGCGATAGGCTTAACCCTTGTTATATACGCGGCAGCGATGAGGGGGTAAGGTGCTTTTCAGATTCGACAAGTTCCAGTCCAGTGGGCATCTCCACCCCGTCGCGCCGCCTCATCCACCGCAAGGACCTCGCCCGGAGCAACCGGCAGTATCGGGAGAAACCCGCGTTAGCGTCTCTGGAACCAGCGAGGAAAAGCCCCGCGTGTCCCCGCGCAACGCCACATCCCCCCAGGCCGAGACAACTTTACAATCCCCACCAGACCCTGCTTCAACAGACCCGAAAATGCCGCGCTACCAGCTGCGCGGCTTGGATGGGATTCGAGCACTGGCGGCTTTGGCGGTGCTGGTTTACCACGTGGCTCCGAACTGGCTGCCGGGAGGATTCCTGGGGGTAGACGTATTTTTTGTGCTGTCTGGATTCCTGATTACGGCCCTGTTAGCGCGTGAACAGCGCCTCACCGGGCGCATCGATGTCCGTGCTTTTTGGCTCCGGCGCTTCCGGAGATTGGTTCCCGCCGTAACCTTGATCGTACTGGTGACCGTGCCGCTGGCAGCCTTGGTAAACCGGGATTTCCTAGTGGGCATCTGGTATCAAGTCCTGGGAACTCTGACCTATACCTATAACTGGGTCAATGTGGCTTTTGGGGGCTCCTATTTTGACCGGACCAACCCCCAGTTCCTCGCTAATATGTGGACTCTGGCGGTAGAGCAGCAATTTTACCTGGTGTGGCCCTTGATTTTGTTGCTGGCTTTCCTGATTCCCACCCGGCATCGGTGGTTGGTGCCCGCGCTGCTGGCTTTGGCTTCTGTAAGCGAAATGGCGGTGTTAAAAGCCGGGGGTGGGAACCTGACCCGCATCTACGAAGGCACCGACACGCACGCTTTCGGGCTGATGCTGGGGGCGACTTTGGCTTTGCTGTTCCCCTTGGCGTTGGAAAACACCCCGCATTACCTGGATCGTTCCACAGTCCGGTTGCGCGGCTTGGCGGCTTGGGTAGGCATGGTTGGGGTGTTCGTCAGTTTCCTGATGCTGCGTGACAGTGACCCCTTCACCTATCCGTGGGGAGTGTTGGCGGTTAGCGTGTTGACCATCGGGATTATCCAGGCTTGTTTGGAGGAAGTCTCCGGCGTGAGCGGACCGGGTCAGGTCCTGGTCGAATTCTTGTCGTGGCCTCCCTTGCAATGGCTAGGTGTGCGCTCCTATTCCCTGTACCTGTGGCATTGGCCAGTGTTCATGCTGGTCAACAACCTCTGGCGGGGATTGCCGCAGTGGGCGGCGCTGGTGATTATTGCCGCGGTATCGATATTGGCGGCATCTGTGAGCTACAAATATGTCGAAAGACCCATGCGGCACAACGGTTTAATCGTCACCTGGAAACGTTGGTTTGCGCCGCGTTCGCAAAAGGCCGTGAGCCCGGCGGCTTCCTCCCGGTTGCGGGTATCGTGGTGGCGGCGCTCCCTGGTTTGGACGGCGGCTGTGGTCGCGGTGCTGCCGCTGGTCATCTCTATCGCCATAGCCCCAGAAAAAACCGCTGCCGAACAACTTGTTGAAGCCGGGGCGAACTTTATTCATAACGAAAAGCCGGGGGACAGCCACGACTCGAAAACTGGTGCGGAGGAAAAACCATCGGAGCCAACTCCCCAAACTAAGCCAACCACGTCAACCAAGCCTTCTGAAGCTAATGAGCCAATCTCCGGGGACCAAGTCGACATTATTGGGGACTCGGTGACTCTGGCTGCGGCACCGAAACTCGTCCAAACTCTGCCCGGTGCCACCATAGACGCGGCGGTATCACGCAGCTCAGCGGCAGGTGTGGGCATCATGCGGGCCCGTCAAGCCCAAGGCACGCTACGTCCCTACGTAGTCTTTGCTCTCGCGACGAATTCGACGTTTCGAGTTCAAGATGGCGAAGCTCTGCTCGCCGAGTTCCCGCAGACGAAATTTGTGTTCGTGACCGGTCACGGCCGGGCCTCCCAGGAGTGGATTCAAATCTCGAACCAGACCATGTATGCCCTGGCTGGCGCCCACCCTGACCGGGTGAAAGTCGCCAGCTGGGACAGTGCTATCGCCGGTCATACGGACCTTTTGGCCAGCGACGAGGTTCACCCCGGCCCAGCCGGGCAAGATATCTATACCGCGACCGTTCAAGCAGCACTGCAGCAGTTCCAATCCAAGGCCGGTAGCGGTTCTTAGCTCAGCGGCAGCTCGCCTAACAGCGGGCTGGCACCCGCGGCGAGAATCTGGCGCAGGCTGGCTTCGGGCATGGTGTTTTCCCCCAGCTGATTAGGCTTGCCCGCCCCGTGGTAATCCGAAGCCCCGGAGACAAACAAATCTAGCTCCCGGGCCAAACCTGTGGCCAGTTGGCGGGCGGGAGCATCATGTTCGCGGTGGTTGACTTCAATGCCCCGCAGGCCGTTTTGAGCGAGTTTGCGAACTATGGCGGGGTCCAGCCTCCGTTTGCTGCGCGTCAACGAAAACGGGTGAGCCAGCACGGGAACCCCGCCATCGGCGCTGATAGCCTCCAGGACGGCGAAACTGTCAACAATCGGGCGCGAAACGTAATAGGGGGAGCCGGGATTGAGGACCTTTTCGAATGCTTCGGAGCGGGTCTGAAAGTAGCCTTTCCGCACCAGGGCATCGCCGATATGCGGTCGACCCGGGGTCAATCCGGTAATCTCTGCCTGCACGTCTGACCATGTCAGCGGATAATCCTGGTTGATTTTCGCGACCATGCGCCGCATGCGTTCCAAGCGATCGTGGTGGGCATTTTTTAATATTGCTCGGACGCTGCCGCGGTGGGGATCCGGCAGATAATTCAGCAGGTGAATAGGGTAGCGGTCCACGCTCGTGGAGATTTCCGTACCTAAAATAATCGCGGGCGGACGAGCCCCTTCGGCCGTTAACTCGGCACGGGCGGCGCGAAATGGCTCCCAGTGCTCGAACGTATCGTGATCGACTGCCCCGATGACATCCAACCCGGCAGCGCGTGCCTTGTTTAGCAAATCACGTGGAGTATCCGTGCCATCGGAGAGCGCGGAATGCACGTGGGGGTCGATTTTCAAGGCCATATCCACATCCTAATGATTCGCCGGCGAAGCCGTCCTGGCGTGCGGGGTCACGGGGATTCTCGTGAGCGTCAGACAGAGCCGGAGCCGTCCGAACTCGGGACAGTCGCGGCGCTATTCTGCCTGCACGCGGGCAATCCAGGCTTCCACGTCAGCCACGGTGCGGGGGATATTCTGTGAGATACGCTCGCATTTGCCGCCGGGTCCCACCAAAATGTCGTCCTCGATACGCACGGAAATGCCCCGATACTCCGGGGGAACTGCCAAGTCGTCTTTTCGGAAGTACAGTCCGGGCTCGATGGTGAAAATCATGCCGGGTTCCAGCCTGGCCCCGTTGTACATTTCGCGGCGTGCCTGGGCGCAATCATGAACGTCAATGCCCAGGTGGTGTGAAGTGCCATGCACCATCCACCGGCGGTGATACTGACCGTCCTCCTGCAGTGATTCCTCCCAGGAAACCGGTAGCAGACCCCACTCGTCAAGCCTCTGCGCGATGACGCGCATCGCGGCGCTATGGACATCTGAGAAAATACAGCCCGGCTGATTCGCTTGGTCAAAAGCCGCGTCGGCAGCATCCAGGACCGCTTGATAAACGCGACGCTGCACCTCATTGAAATGACCATTAATCGGCAGGGTTCGGGTGATGTCCGCGGTGTAAAGCGAATCGAGTTCCACTCCGGCGTCAATCAAGATGAGATCGCCTTCCCGCACCACACCATCGTTGTTGATCCAGTGCAGGGTAGCGGCGTGTTCCCCGGAAGCCGCAATGGTGTCGTATCCCAGGCCGTTACCGACTTCCCGAGCCCGCGCTCCGAATGCACCTTCTACCACGCGCTCGCCGCGGAAATGTTTCACCGCCCGCGGGAAAGATCGAATCGCCTCTTCAAAGCCTTCCTTGGTAGCGGCGACAGCCTTGCGCATCTCCTCGATTTCCCAATCGTCCTTAGTCAGGCGCAGTTCAGAAGTTGCTTCCTCCAGTAAATTGTCCAGGTCCTTGGCGACATCGGGGTCAATCCCAGCTTGCTCGCGAACCTGATTCACCACTGACGCGGCCTGGGAATCGGAGGTAGAAATCATCGCAATCTGGACCTGACCAGCATCTTTGGCCAATAAATCGGGCAGTGTCTCCAGGTGGGCACAAGGAATCCCACACATGCGCTCGAACTCCTCCAGCGAGGGACGCACCCCAACCCACAGCTCGCCGTAACGCGAATCTGCGTAAAACTCCTCAGAAGCGCGTGACGCGCGAGGACGGAAAAAGACGGTGGCGGTGTGGGTTCCTTCGCCTTCACCGGTTTCACCTTCCCGAACCGGGTTCAAAACCAATACGGCATCGGGAATCAAGTCAGTTCCCAAGCCGGTCAGGTGGGAAAACGCGGAGTGCGGCCGGAATCGGTAGTCACAGTCATTGTTGCGCACCACCAGGGCACCAGCAGGAACGACCAGCCGCACCCCTTTAAACTTTTCCCCCAGCTTCACGCGGCGGCGCAGCGCGTAAGGGGCAGCGCTAGACCGTTCGTAGCCATCGGTGGGACGCGGACCCCAGTTCTCGCCGATAAACTTCTTAAACTCTTTGGACTGGGGCTGACGGGAGCGGTTCTTGCCGCGGGTATCTATTTGATCACTCATGCCCTCAAGTCTACGCGCTCGGTGGCAACCCGCGGCTGTTTTCCCGTTCACCAAGACTGATATCCCTGTTCGGGCGTCGTCCTAGGGCCGGCGGGTGACAGGCGTGTGGTGCGATTAAGGCAAGTCCGGGGCGGAATCCTCAGGGGGAACTTCGTCAGTCGTCGCGGCGGATTCTTCCACGGCTTCATCCATTCCGTGCAGGGGAGCGGCTTCCTCGGATTCGTAAAGGTCGGGGGAGGCCTGCTTCGCCGCCGCTTCCGGGTCTTCCGGGGGCTTGCGGATTAAAGCGTTCAAAGCTGTGCCGACTAATCCGGCGAGTCCGATGCCGATTATGAAAGTCCAAATGACCCGGTTTCCGCCATTTTTGCCCAGGTCGGAAAACACAAAGAACTTCATCAAACCGGCAATCAGTGCTGCGACAAAGGAGATGACATACAAGCCGCCGGGTTCGCGATGCACCAGGGCGCGCACCAGGGCAATGACTCCGCCCCAAAAACCGGCTGCCAACAGGCAAGCCCCAACGGTCTGGGTATTTTCTTCAGCCGAGAGCATCGAGAGGATGCCCAATCCTATTAAAGCGCCAAAAATGACACCTTCATAGGGAGAAAGGTGATCAATCATCAGCGAACCCCCTTACCTTTTCCAGCCTTGTCGGACTTGTGACGACGAGTGCGTTTACGTTGACGTTCCTTCTTTGAAGGTTCCTCGGCGACCCCGCGCTCCGCGGGTTTTCCGCCGTCTTTGAGGCCGTGCTTCTTTTTGTTGTTCTTGTGCGGGCCGCGGCCTTTCTCAGATTTCCGGCGTCCTGAACTGGAGCCCTTACCGCCGCGACGCGACCCGAAACTGCCCGGGTCGCGCCCACCCAAATCCTCCAGTTCTTCGGCTTCCAAACCGGCGCGAACCCGTCGGGACCGCGGCAAGTTTGCGGTAGCGTCCGTGGGAATGTCCAGGTCGGAATAGAGATGTGCAGAGGTATGGTAGGTCTCTCGCGGGTCGGGAAAATTCAAGTCGAGCGTCCGATTAATGACTCGCCACCGCGTCAGGTCCTCCCAGTCCACTAAGGTGATGGCGCTGCCTTTGTTGCCGGCGCGAGCGGTGCGCCCAATGCGGTGAATATAGGTCTTATCGTCCTCGGGACATTCATAGTTAATTACGTGGGTCACGTCATCCACGTCTATGCCTCGCGCCGCTACGTCGGTGGCAACCAGCACGTCCACCTTGCCGTGACGGAAAGCCCGCAAAGCCCGCTCTCGTGCATTTTGACCCAAGTCACCGTGAATCGCGCCGGTGGCGAAGCCCCGTTCGGAGAGATCGTCAGCCAACCGTTGGCAAATCCGTTTCGTGCGGGTAAAGATAATCGTCAAGCCGCGACCTCGAGCTTGCAAAATCCGGGCGACGACTTCTGTCTTGTTCAAGGAATGCACCCGGTACACGACTTGTTTGACCTGCCGCACGGTCTGTGAAGAATCAGTCGGATCGGCGGCACGGATATGTGTGGGCTGGAACATGTAACGCCGCGCCAGAGCCACCACCGGGCCGGGCATAGTGGCAGAAAACAGCATGGTGTGGCGGTGCGAGGGAATCTGGGAGATGAGTTTTTCCACGTCAGGCAGGAAACCCATGTCCAACATTTCGTCGGCCTCATCCAAAACCAAGGTCCGCACCCGCCCCAGTTTCAAGGTGCCCTGATTCATCAGGTCAATCAGACGTCCCGGAGTGCCCACCACTACCTCGACGCCCTGGCGCAGCGCGTCGACCTGGGAATCGAATCCGACCCCACCGTAAATCTCTAGGATTCGGGCAACTCGATGGGTCGCTGCTGCCCGGATCTCCGCCGCGACTTGCTTCGCCAGTTCGCGGGTGGGCAGAACCACCAAGGCTTGCGGGGCTCCAGAATCCGGAATCTCGTCCCAGCCTTCATCGCCGGGACCGATAATGTCGTGCAGGATCGGAATGGCGAATCCAAGAGTCTTACCGGTGCCGGTTTTGGCCTGACCGATAATGTCCTGGCGGTTCAACGCGACCGGCAAGGTCAGGGCTTGAATCGGAAACGGATGAATGATGCCTTGATCACGCAAAGCCGCAACGATTTCGGGTTCCACATCAAAATCGGCGAAAGTTTTGTCTTGGTTCGCTTCCAAGTCATTAATACCGGTGATGTCCGCCGCGGCTTCCTCGTCAGTTCCCGCGGTTTCCAAGGTATTTTCGCTCCTCAATGTGTATCTTCCTTATCGTTGTCAGTGCTCAAAAGTCGTTTGCCTATATCTTTCATTGTAAACCGAGCCGGCTGGAGGATGTGGTTTTCCTGCCTGGTTCACCATTTCGCAGGCAAAAGCCTAGAACTCGGTGACGTTGTGGTTGACATAGTCTGGCCATTCCAGCGCGCTGTGTAAGGTTTCTTCACAGATTGCGGCATATCCGCCCAGAGCAGTTACTTGGAAGGCGTTGAGTTTCGCCAAGGTGTGCATGGTATTTTTGTCCAGGGCTCCGCATCCGCGTGGCACCAGCAAAATTGGCCCGTTGTGCAGGTGCCCTCCCGAAACCGCGTCTGCAAACACGTCTCCGCGAGCTAGGTAGGCGTGGGTTGAGGGCTGCAGACGTGCGGATTCCAAAGCGATTTCCCGCGAGGTTTCGTAGCGGTTCTGGCCTCCCAGACGGGTTGTCGCTTTGCCATTGGCTACGTTTTGCAATACCGCGTCCGACACGGCCCCTGGCCCGCCCAGGGCCACTACCCGGTCTACCTGCAGGTCTGTCGCCAGTTGACGTATAGTGGCGATAGCGGGGGAGGACGAATCGACCAGGACGATAGGTCCGTCTCCCAAGGCGGCTCCGGTCAGTGCGTCCGGTGAGACACTGCCGCCCGGTCCGTAGGCGTTGGCAATATAGAGAGAATTTGCTTTTGAAAAGGCTCGGCGGGCAATCATCACGGAAGTATCGACTCGATTGGCTCCGCCAATCCTCAAAGCGGCGTGCCCCCCGGCGAGTTCATAGAGCCGAGCGTCCGAAATAGCGCCGGTTCCCCCCAAAGCCGCCACTTGCTTGGGTCCCAGAGCGCGCAGAGTCTCGGAAATGACCGGGGACACGGGAGAGGTGTCGGGAGGGACCAACAGTACCGGACCGTCCTTGAGAACTCCGCCAACCAGGGCATCAGCGAAAACATCAGACCGAGCCAGGTAAACCACCGCGGGGCGTGAGTTTGATAATTTGGCGATGGCAGCGGAAGTTTCGAATCGATTGGCTCCGCCAATCCGGTCAGCGTGCAGGTCAGGGATGTGCGGGTGGGGATCCAGCGAGTTAATCACCCCGTCTTGATCTGCGTCGCCGTTGGGGTCGGCGGGCCAATTGGAGTTAAACAGGTTTATCTGGTAGCTGGTTGAGGACGGGACCGGTTGACAGTTTGGAGCGGTGCGGATGTTAGAAATACTGACGGTATAGGGCGCCACATTGTAAAAGTCGGGAATAATCAGCTGATTCAGGGGAACTTTGAATAAAATCGTATCATATCCGCCGTATTCCCACGGCGTTAGATTGGGGTCGACCCCGGGTTCCGAACGGTGAATGACCTGCAGCGGAATATCTCCCGCGGGGCCGCTCACACGGACCTCGGCAGCCCGCAAATCGGCGCACTGACCCGAGTAAGACCAGCGGGACACGTTTTCGCCCGCTCCGGTAGGCAGGATACGGGAAGGGAAATACCCCGCCGCCGGCCACGCGATGCTCGGCGGCTGGTGATTCGTGGAATCCCAAAAACTGGGGTGGACGGGCCTTCCGGCGGCCTCATAAGTCGTGTCGAAAAGCTGGATAGAAGTGGCGGTAGGGCCGGAGGTTCCGATAGAAACCGCTCCGATAGCAGCGTTTGCCTGAACGGGCGAAAACATCTGGAGCCGATGCCCCAGGTTGTCATTGGTGTTCGCGGTCGAGGCTTCGGTGATATATCGCAAGACTTCCGTGGCCGGGGTGACGATACCGTCCAACCGGGCAATGACCCCCGAACGTGAGGCGAGTTTCACGTCCTCGTTGAGGCACACCACGCCCGGAACAGAGTCGGGGGCTCCTGAGGCGATTGGGCCGGCCGCAGCGGTGAGGGCTGCTGCTTGTGCTGGACCTTGTGGAGCGTAGTGGGCAGGCAAACTGACCGGGGCGAGGCGATTGAGCGAGCGGAAATAGTTCCAGGTCGAGAGCATTTTTTGGACAGCCTCAGGCTGTGCAGTGCCGGGGGTACACGAAGAGATGACCGTCCCGGAAGAAAAGGGGGTGACCTTGTCTGCTAAGTCCCACAAGGCCTCAAACTCGGAGCGAGCCACCGTCTCACTGTTCCCCGGTGCCGCTTGTGCCGCGGCAGGCTGGCCCGGCACAAAAGTTGCTTCGGGACTACCCGCTGCCAGCCCGGTCGCGGCCAGCCCCACAACTGCCAGCGTCACGCCGGCCCGCCGCCGCAGGCGGCTATCGCCCCAAAAGCGAGCGGCATACCGATGACGAGCCCCGGCTGGTTCCAAGTTCAGAAAAAAAGAAATCCCCATTCCCCTATTTTGACAACTTTTCTAGGCACTGTCTTGAGTTTCGCATACCCTACCGCAACGCAGCGCCTAGAATGAACCTATGGAAATTTCGGAAGAACGCACGGCACACATGCTGGGTTTGGTGGCTTTCACGCGAATTACGGCGTACGCGAGGCTGGCTCGGGATGTGTCCCAGACCACCGATTTTGCTGATCAGTTGGCGTTGGCGCGGATGGGGGTTTCGTTTGTGACCGCCATCGATGATTTGGAAGCGTTTGCTAACCGGCGGGGCTTAGATTTGGCGGATTTGACCCAGCCGTACGTGGGATTTTTTGACGATATGGAGCTGCGAACCCGCCCGCGTGACTGGTGGGAACGCATGGTGAAAAGCTACATTTTTGTGGGGATTTTAGCGGATATGGAGGATTTGGCAGCCCAGTTCGTCGGGGCTGATATGATTGAAATTTTGGGGGTTTCCGGGTCTGCTGGACTGACCCAATGGGTGCGGGCGCGGCTGCGTGACGGAATCGCGGCTGACCCGACGGTAGAGTCGCGCCTGTCAATGTGGGGGCGTCGCGTTGCGGGAGAGGCCGTAGCCGGGGTCAAAGCTATCCTGGATGCTTACCCGCTGCTCCTGCCCGCAGGCGTAGAGGTCAACGACAAGGTCGAGGAAATCCAAAAGCAGCATTCCCGCAGGATGGAAGACTTAGGTTTGACTTTCTAGAGGAAATCAGATGGCGAAGCCAATCCGGTTTTGACGCTCCGGAGCAAACTCGACATAGGCGATGCTGCCCGCATTGATGAGGGTGTGCGACTCGCGCTTGTCCACCAAATCAATGATTTCCCCTGTGGCGATGGCATCTTTGAGCAGTTTTTGCAGTTCCTCGGGGGATTTGTCAATATCGAGGGAGATTTCGCGGGCTACGGACTTCATTCCGATTTTGATTTCCATTAATTTTCCTTTCCGACTGTCCTTTCATTCTAGGGGTTTTGCCCGGCGAGCGGGAATTATGCGCTCGAAGAGAGAGCGAGTTTGATAGTCTCCAATTTTCGCCTTCGGGGGTGCTGATACTCTCAGGGTATGGAGATTATCGATGACTTATCGCGCCGAGTTCGCCACTCGCTTAATGACGGTGAATCTGTGCTTGTGGCAGGGGTTCCGGCTAGCGGGAAAACCACGCTTTTAGCCCAGATGCTAGTGGATAATCCCGGAATGTTGGTGTTGAGTCCGAACGCGGGTGCCGCCCGCCGGTTGAGCGAGCGAGCCTTGGAGATTCGGGCGCAATCTGAGAATCCGCACTGTCCCATGGGTGCCAGCAAAAGTTTCGTGGCGGAAATCTTTGCACGTTTCAATCAATGGCGTAGAGAGGGAGGACTGCCTGAGGTTAGACTGGCCACCGATGCTGAGGTGATGGTCCAAATCCAGGATTTTCTGGCTGAAATGCCCCTCGAGGAGGAACTGCGTTCAGCCCTGGAAACCCAAGGTTTCCGCAGCGATTTGGTGGACGGGATTTTCCGCGTCCGGGCGTTTGCTGGTGGAGCCTCATCAGACCCCGCACCACCGGCGGTTCATCCGCTAGTGACCCGGCTCATTCAGGCCATGCAAACCGACCGGGAGGCCCAACGCCTTCAGGCTCGCCAATCTGCTTGGCCCCTGGACACGGCTTCACTTTTTGAGGAATACCTATTGGCGGTGAATGCGGGAGCCCCGGTTCCAGAACTTGTGGGAGTCGATGATCTGCAAAACTTCAACGGGCTGATGATCGACATCCTGTCTCTCTGGGCGACGCATGGAACCGCCCTCGTGGCCTGTACCCTGCCGGAAACCTGCGTGAACACCTATCGCGGGGCCAGTCCGCACTTGTGCGAGAGGCTGTGGCAACAGTTAGAGACGATTCCCGGCAAACCCGTCACCGAGATTCTGCTGAACCGGGAACATGTCCCTGCACCGTTGCGCCGAGTGTGGCGTACAGCCGTGAACCGCTTGGGAGTACACGGCATCAGCGCACGCTTGTGGAACGCTGCGGGGGAGTCCTCCCCGGACTCGGCACAGCCAGAATCAACCTGCGTTTCGGACTGTCAAGACCACGTTATCTTGGTGGAAAAGCCCACCGACACGGCCCAATACCGAGAAATCGGAACGCTCCTGCAAGACGCCCATATTTTCTCGGCCCACCCTCTGAATTATTCTCAGATGGCAGTTCTGACCCGTTCTTCCCTGGAAGCCCGGCAAGTCGCGGAAGCCTTGGAGAACATGGACATACCGGTGGCAGTTCCGGGGGCCGGAGCCCAGCTCAATGAAGGGCGTCTAACCCGCTGCCTGCTTCAGATGATACAGGCAGTTTGTGTGGAAACCCCTGACCAGGTAGAGCTTTCGGACCTGGATTTGGTCGGATTACTTTCTTCTGCCCTCGTGGGCTGGGATGTGTGGCGAATGCGGCGACTCGACTCTTTCCTGCACGACCTGACATTGCTGCCTCCGGGGGAAGTCGGGGACGGTGAACAGCGGTTCCCCTCCGCAATGGAATCCGAGACTGTTGCTGATGATGAGCAAAGCGCGTCCGACACAGTTGGAATCCTGCCTTACATCCGTCAGTTTTTGCGTACGGTGATTTCCGGTCAGGATTTCGCGGGGCGCACACTGGCTGAGATTACTTCCGAATCTGCTGATGCGAACCAGCTTGTTGACCTGGGGCAAGCGCTCCAAGCGGGATGGCAGCAATGGAAAGCCGATCCGGGATCGGTGCAGCTGCTGCTGTGGAAACTGTGGGATGGTCTGGGACGTGCCGAAATCCTCCAGGCTCGAGCCCTGCAGCCCGGTTTGGTGCCCATGGTGCGTTCCACCCTGCAAATTGACCTGGATTTGGTGATGGATTTGTTCAAAGCGGCGGACTGGTTCGAGGCTCGAAATCCAGGCCAAACCGCGGCGGACTTCGCACAGGGGATGTTGGCTCGCGATCTTCCAACCGGCACCGTTGCTCCTCATCATCTGGTGCGAGACGCGGTCACTGTCATGTCAGCCGCAGCCGCTGTCTCACAGCACTGGCCCCTGGTGGCAGTGGTGGGACTGACCGACGGAATCTGGCCGACGTTGCATTGGCCGGGTTCAATTTTGGGTACTTCCATGTTCGAGCTGGATAATCACGGCGACCCCGCAAGCTCCAGCAGTGCCGGTTACCTGTGGAACTGGCAAAACGAATACCGGCATTTCTTTACTGCCCTGACACGTTGCACTGAACGTTTAATTTTGGGCACCACCGTTCAAGACGGAGTAGGACGTTCCACCTTCCTCACGCCGCTGGTACAAACTTTGCAGTTGGAGCCGAAACAGCATCGGCATCTGCCCACGAACCTGCGTGACTTTGTGGCTTACCTGCGCGCGGCCTGCTTGGGTGGGGAAACCAGTTGGGGAACTCCCACTATAGATGCCCCTACCGCCGCGGGGCTATTGGCGAAATTGGCAACGGGGGAATGTCCTGCCGCTCACCCGTACAATTGGATGGGCGTCTTGCCGGTTAGCGGAACCACTCCGGAATCCACCGAAGTTTACATCTATGCCTCAGGCCTGGAACGTGCCTTGGCAAATCCTTTGGATAATGTGCTGAGCTGGTCAGGCTACTCTAACGACGAAGATGACCCTTACGCGTCGAACAAAATCGGAAACATTGTTCACGAAGCAGCCGAAATTCTGGGACGCAGATACTGGTGGAAGGACCACGGGCCGCGGGACGATCTGGAGTATGACCAGGTCCTGACCGAACTGCGCGAGGAGACGCGTCGTCTGCTGGGACCCCTGACCGGAGACACCTGGATGGAATGGAACTTCCGTCGCCGAGTCGAAACCTGCCTGGTGCCCCTGGCGACTTTCTTGGTCAATCATCAGTATCCGTCTCTTTTTGAGGTGTGTTATCCCGGTCGGTTGCCAGCCAGTTCCGGGGCCGGCGCCCTGGTGTACAACGCCCGTATCGACCGGGTGATGTTTGCGCACGGGCAAGTCATCTTAATCGACTATAAGACCGGAGCTCATTCTAAATTCAGTGCTGCAAAGGTGGCCGGCAATCTGCAGTTAGCTCTCTACCAGGCGGCCTATAACGCCTCTGCGTTAGGCCAGCAGCATCCCTGTAATCTGGCGGAAATTGTCGCCCTCCTGGTGCCGCCGGACTCGAAAAAGCCGCTCACTCCCCAAGTCATTGAAGAGCCGCGAGACCCCATAATTTGGGTCCAAAAAGCCCTGGTGCCGGGAACAGAAACGATTACTCTCCCCAAACGGTTCTCCGCTGAACAGCGCCAGATTCTGCTCGATCCGCTGGCCTGGCTACGCGGTGAAGCTCCGGGAGCGCCCGATCCGGAAACCATGCTGTTGAAAGACTATTTACAAGACCGTGTGGACTTAGCGGTGGCGGCGTTCAGTGGACCGAATTTGTCCCGAGTTGAATTCCTCGACGCTTGGGGCGAAGGGGATCCTCTTGGAGTGGAAGTGAGAAAACAATGACTACGTCCAAACAAGTGAAAGAACTGTTCTCAGCGGCTGACCTGGCTGTTTTGACGGGGGCTAATCCGCCGACCGAGGAACAATCCGCGGTAATTACGGCTCCGCGGGGACAACTCCTGGTGGTAGCCGGGGCCGGCAGCGGGAAGACGGAAACCATCGCGAACCGGCTGGTTTACTGGGTCATCAACGCTGGTATTGTCCCTGAATCCATCCTCGGTTTAACTTTTACTCGCAAGGCAGCGGGGGAAATGGCGGCCCGTTTCGCGCTGCGTCTGGAACGCTTCGCGAATCTCATGGAGTCAGTGCAAAATCGGCAGCAAACTGCGGAGGTTACTGCGGTGTTAAACGCCGCAGACTTTGACCTTGACCAACTGCGCCAACGTTTCGATACCCTCGCTCAGCAGGGCATGACCCCAGAACTGCTGCGCCACCCGGTCAGTGTCTCGACCTACGATTCCTACGCGGGAACCCTCCTGACCGAATTCGGCACGTTAGTCGGGCGTGAATCGGGTTTCACCACCATAACTGACGCCGCCAGGTACCAAATCATGACTGACGTGGTGCAAAGCTGGACGGGCGCGCTGGGGGTGAAACGCGAAGGTGAAAACACTAAACATCTGATAAAAAATCTGCTGTCCCTGGCTAACGACACGAATTCGCATCTCGTAGATTTGGCTGAGATGAAACAGACCTACCGTTCCTATCTGTCTGTTGCCGAACACCTGCGTGATTCCGAAGGTTCAGAGCTCAACAGAACAGCGCTCGATCGTTTGAATGCCATCCTCAGCGCTATGGAATTCGGACGTAACGCCACAGGCGTCATCCAGGCTTTCAACGAACGCAAACAGGAACTCATGATGGCAGACTTTTCTGACCAAACTCGGGAAACGGTCCGTTTGGTCGAGCAACTGCCGGTCGTCGGGGAAAGCCAGCGGGAACGCTTCCAGCTGGTGTTCCTGGACGAATTCCAAGACACCTCGGTGGCTCAGATGCGTTTTCTCTCGGGAATTTTCCGCGATTGCGCGGTTACCGCAGTGGGCGATCCGAACCAAGCCATTTACGGTTGGCGAGGGGCTTCCGCAGCTTCGATGGAGGACTTTGGCGACATATTCTGCTCGAATCCGCAACAGCTGCTCACCCGAACCTTGTCGACTTCATGGCGCAACGACGAAGTCATCCTCAAAGTCGCTAACCGCATTTCTGCCGAACTGACCAAGGCCCCTTCCCCGGGCGCGAGTGGGAAAGCCCGCCGGAATCAGGGTCTCCAGCCCACCGCCAGTAAACCTCTGCGGGCCCGACCGGGAGCGAGCCCCGGCATCGTCTACGGAATCCAGACATTGACCGACATTGAGCAAAGTCAAGCGGTGGTGAACTTTTTTCGATTATGGCAAGCCCAGCGAGTCAAGCTGCAAAGTGAGGGGACACCCACCGAGAAGTTGCCTACTGCCGCCATACTATGCCGCGCGAAAAACGCTATTCCTAACTTGGCTGAGGCACTGCGCCGAGCTGGAATTCCTTATCAAACCAGAGGCATGCAAGGTGTCTTGGAAGATCCGGGGGTACGCTTGGTGCGGGCCGCTTTGGAAGTCACTGATGATCCTGAAAAAGGTGCCAGCCTGCTAATTTTACTCGATAGATACCGATTGGGATTGAGCGATATACAGGCGATGGGGCGAAATCCGCGCCATTTCACTCCTTACCAGATTGTGATGGAGGGCGGTGCTGAAGTCTCCGCTGAGGCTGCCATTCGATTGGAAAAACTGCGTGGAATTCTCACGGAACTCAAGGAGAACGCCGCGTTCGCAACCCCCTTAGTGTTGACGCGTTTGGCGCATCGACTGCTTGATTTGGATATTGAGCAACAGCTGCCTGGCTCCCCGTGCCAAGCTGGGGCTTATGTTGAGTTCTTAAACCTGGTTCGTGATTTTGGGCGGATTCCCGGGGCAACGTTGAGCGGATTCCTCAACTGGCTGAGTGCCGGTGAACAAGAGGAAGCCAGCTTCGCTGACCTGGACTTCGAGGTTGACAATGCGGCTGTTCAGATTATCACCATGCACGCCGCTAAGGGCCTCGAATGGGATTGGGTGGCCGTCCCGAACCTGAACAAAAACACTTTCCCCTCCAGCAAAGGCGAAATATGGGCGACACGACGCGACGTCCTGCCCTATCCGCTGCGCAGTGACCGGGCTCATCTGCCCGAGTTGGAACTGAAAACCCAAACTGTTCTGACCGCGAAAGGAAAAGTGTCATCGAAAAAAGGTCTGCTGGAGTCGTATCAGGAAGAGGCTGTCCAATACACCCTGCGAGAAGAGTCCCGGTTGGCCTACGTAGCTTTCACCCGCGCCAAATCACGGCTCCTGCTGGGACACTGCTGGTTTGAGCGGCAAACTAAGACAGAACGTTTGCCCAGCAAGTTTTTCCTGGTGCAACAGGATCCGCATCAACGCCTCTTCACCGATGATGATGTAGCGGGCGGGGTGGACGGGCCGGACGTCATCCGACAAGACCCATCCGCTGCGCCGGGCGTGCAGACTTCGGGGGAAAGCGCAGCTGAAGCCCAAAACCTGCTGACCCCATTCAACGCTGAGACGTTTGCACAGGAAGCCACCCGATTGGGAATTGCGCTCCCCAGCGTCGAATGGCCTGAAACCGAAGTCACGTCCATTCCTGAAAAATCCGAAAATCCCAATCGGGACCGGTTCGAGGGCGGCGTTTGGCCGGCCCTGCCGTGGACCCAGACTCGCCAGGACCTGGCTCATGCGTATCAAGTTACCGAGGATGCTTTGGCCAGCGGCAAATTTGCTGACGGAGTCAGTCAGGACGCCGCTGAAGAAACAGAACGCCGCTTGAGTCAACTGCTGCACCAGCCGCAAACGCGCCTGGGAACGGGCGATTTGCTGGGACGAATTTCCGCTACCGGGATGGCGCGTTTGGCACAAGACGGCGAGGGTTACCTGCTCCAACGTCTGCGTCCCCTACCGCAGGAGCCCAGTGCGGCGGCTCGTTTGGGAACCTATATGCACGCGTGGATTGCCAGCCAGCTCGAAAACGAAGACACGCTCATTTTTGATGCCGGAATGGAAGACGGGTTCACTCCAGACCAGCGCAAACTGCTGCACAAATGGCAACAGCATTACGCTGACCTGGAACTGCTACGCCGCCTGCGCCGTCCACAAGTCGAATTTGACGGTGAACTCTACGTTGGGGAAGGGGTTGGCGCCGTGATTCCGCTGCGAATCGACGCGCAGTTTGAGGAGGCGCAAACCGGGAAAATCTGGATTCTCGACTGGAAGACCGGCCGGCGCCCGACCCCGAAGGACTATTCTCAGTGGCTGCACCAGCTGGGAATCTATCGCCTTTACTGGTTACAGGCACATCCCCAGACCCCCGCGGAGGACATCGTATGTGCCTACGTGTTTCTCAATGAGGATGACCCGGAGCGCCAATTGCTCACCCTTCAGGACATCCTCGACGAGCTGGGCATAGCCGACTACAGTCAGAATCTCTTGGTCAGTAACTTGACGGACCGTGGAAAGGAGGCCGACGAAGTTTTAGAAAAGTTTGGATATTGAGGCCGCCGCCGGATTGCCCTAGACGCGTGCCGTCCCCGGCTTCGCGGAGGAGGGGACGGCAGAAGGGTGCGGGTCCGCCCCGGTCTCGTGCCACTCTGGGTATAATGCCACCTGAGAATGAGAAAGGGACGAAGTCCTGTCCCAGTCTCGCGGCGTTGAGGAACGGTAGAGAAAGGCTGGTCAGGACGGTGTCTAGGGCAGTTCGTCCCGGCGTTGCAGGAAAACCGAATTTACCCGGCCCTAGGCTTCATCCGGGGGCAGCGAGGAAACCTGGGTATCTGACTCCGCGGCAATCTCCGCGGTACTCTCGGAGGGGGTTTCGCTCCCTTCCGAGCTACGGTCAGGAATGCTGGTGGTCTGGTCCTCGTAGAGAGGGCGGCCCGTTAGTGACAAATCTCCCTCCAACCGCTCCAGCTGCTCGTTCAACAGGTCTTGGGCATCGGCAATTATCGAGGCATCTCCCTGGTCGACCCCCCAATTGAGCCAATTGACCAGAGCCAGTTCAATATACAGGTCGGTACGTTGACGCAAGAACGGGTCTGACCCCTCCGCGCGTCCCAAATGGTAGGCGTCAAAGACTAGGTCCACGGCCTCATCCGTCAGCTCAGAAGCTACCCAGGACAAATCCTGCGAGGGGTCGCCCACGCTGACCTCGGCAAATCCGGAAATCCCCAAAATTCGGGAATCCGCGACCAGGACATGCTGGGGCTCCAGGGAGCCGTGGACAAACGTGGGATGGAAATGCCACCAGGCATCTTCGTCAAGGGCTTGTTCCCAACGAGCCTGCAGAACCGGGGGAACCAAACCGGTCGCGACCGCTCGGGAAAGGTTTTTGCGCAGGTCCGCACGGATATCATCTACGCTGGGGGTGGGGAAGCCCACATGAGCAACCAGGTTGGCGGGAATCTCGTGTAGCGCCGCGATGGCTTTGCCCAAGGCGCGCAGCAGGTCCGGATCCTCTGCCAGCTCGTTGAACTCCAAGGGATTGCCCGGCAACTGGCGATAAACAAAAATAGAGGTCCCGTCTTTCGAGGTGGCGCTACCTTCGATACGGGGAACATCAAAAGGAAGTCGGTGCGCATCGCGGTAATTGGCCAGCATGGTTAAAATCTTTTGCTGCTTGTCCAGAGCCACCTCCGCATCCACATGCTTAGCGCCGACGATACTCCACCGGGCTGAGTGATTATCGAGGACACCGACCCAGCGAAAATCAGTGTCTTCGCCCAGCGGTGGGCACAGGGACTCAACCTCAAGGTCTGGAACTGCCACGGTGGCCAAAGCCGCCAAGGTCAGAAAATCGGTATCGCTCATCTCTCAATTTTATGTCACCCTGGGGGACAAACCGTCAGACCGCTCCGGAAAGCCGGAAATCTGGCCATTTAAAGCCCCGCCTGGGGCGGGGTGCGTGACCCAGCCGGGAAACCTACGTCGATTTTTGGCAAAACTATGGCAAACCTCAGAAAAACCTGAAGATTACATGAATGTAAGATGAGAATTTACCGTTTTGAACGGGGGCCCTTGCACTATAGCAGTAAAAAAAGCGTTTAAACTGACCGTAATTGTATTGGCTCTCAGACGCGAGGGAGTTGTCGACTTGGGCTTAAGTTACGGGAAGCTGCAGCCGCTGATGGACGATCCGGCGGTGGAAGAAATCTGGCTGAACAGTCCTTCCCAGGTGTTTTGTTCCCGCGATGGACAAGCCCACCTGACCAACCTGTTGCTGGCTGAAGACGAGGTGGAAGCCCTGGTGGAGAGGATGCTGAGAGCTTCGGGGCGGCATCTGGACTTTGTCAACCCCTGCGTGGACGCCACCTTGGAAACCGGAGAACGTTTGCACGTTGTCATTCCGCCCGTGACAGCCACCTGGTCTATCAATATCCGTAAGCACAGTGCGAAAGCGGTGCGGGTGCGGGACCTGGTCCGGCTCAACATGATGCCCGCGTGGATGGCTCGTTTTCTGGCCGAAGCGGTGCGCATCGGCCTGAATATCGTGGTGTCCGGGCCGACCCAATCGGGGAAAACCACCACGGTCCGCGCCCTGTGCGGGGAAATCCCTCCTGACCAGCGCGTCATCACTTGCGAGGAAGTGCTGGAACTGAATCTGAAAGCCCCGGACGCGGTGGCGATGCAAACCCGGAACGCTTCGATTGAAGGCCAAGGCGAGATTACTCTGCGAGATTTGGTTCGAGAAACCCTGCGGATGCGTCCCGACCGGCTCATTATCGGGGAGGTCCGCGGTGCTGAAAGCCTGGACATGCTCATCGCTCTGAACTGCGGAATCCCCGGCATGTCCACGATTCACGCCAACACCGCCCGCCAGGCGATTACGAAACTGTCGACTTTACCGCTGCTGGCGGGAGAGAATGTGACCGCAGCATTCGTGGTGCCGACCGTGGCGGGAGCCATCGACCTGGTAGTTCAGTTGCGCGGAACCTGGCAGGGCAGCCGGGCGGTGACGGAAGTGTTGGCTTTAGACGGGACCCTTCGCGATGGCCAAGTCGCGGTGCACCCGCTTTACAGTGCGCCACCCGATGGCGCTCAGCCAGCCAAGAACCCCGCGGATTTCGATTTTATTTCCGCCTTCGGTTCTCGAGCCAGCCAGTTGGCGGCTATCTGGCGGGAGGCTCCCCATGACTAGCCCCTTACTGACTCTGGTGGCAGCCTTCAGCGCGGTTTCCGGGATTTTCCTGGTGACGTTGGCACCGAGACGGCATTCGGCGCACCGAGAGAGCTCCCTGAAACGCTATTGGGCACAGTGCCGTACCCGCTTCAACGACATCACCGCGGTGAGCGGAACACGCATTGGGTTGGAACAGTTCCTGGCGCTGTCCCTCCTGGCGGGGGTGTCAGCAGGGATTTGCCTCACCTTGGTCACCGGACTGGTGATGGTTGGGTGGTTGGCTGGGCTGCTAGCCGCGTATCTGCCATTTTTGGGACTGCAGAGCAAACTGCATTCCGTGCAGGGTCAGCGCGGCAAAGCCTGGCCGAACCTGGCGGATAATCTGGTTTCCGGGGTGCGGGCCGGGCTGAGTTTGGGTGAAACGCTCCTGGAAGTCGCCGCGAGAGCCCCAAAGTCGCTGCGGGTGCCTTTTGCCCATTTCGCGGCCGATTATCGGGCGGGCGGCAACCTCGATGCCTCCCTAAAAATCTTGAAGCATGAACTGGCCGATCCGGTGGGGGATCGTATCGTCGAAGCACTGCGTTTAGCTGCACAAGTGGGGGGCAACGACTTGGTGGTTCTGTTGGAGGATTTGGGTGCTATGCTCCGTGCAGAGGAACGAACTCGTGGGGAAGTGCTGGCACGCCAATCTTGGACCGTGACCGGGGCGCGGCTGGCTGCCGCTTCTCCGTGGATTATCTTGGCACTGCTGTTGAGTCGTCCGGGTACGTTAGAGGTGTATTCCACATCGGTCGGCTCCATGATTTTGCTGGTGGGGGCGTTAGTTTCGGCGCTGGCGTACATTTTGATGCTGCGGCTGGGACGCCTCGAAGTCAGTCCGCGCACGATGCGGGAGTAGACCGTGGAGAACTCTTTGACCTGGATTATCGGCAGCCTCGCTATCATTGCTGGGAGTGGGCTTATCGGGGTATGTCTGGGGCCCTGGATTGGTCAAGGATCCTTTCCGACTTGGCGAATCACTCCTTATGTTCAGGCCGACCTGACTGTTATGGCGGCTTCTCGCGGTGATGGATTGCCGGATGGCCCTTTTCTCCATAACAGCATGACCAGGTTTCTCACGTTTATCAGCCCCTCCAAAGATTCTGTCGAGCGCAGGCTGCAACTGGCGGGTTTGCCCGGGGACGTGCGCGGATTTCGTCGCTCCCAACTGCGATGGACCCTGTCACTGGGAGGCGTGGCGGTGATTGTCAGCCTCCTGGGAGTTTTGGGGAAAACCTTGCCGATTTTTGGGGCTTTCGTGGTGTTGACCTGTTTTGTGTTGGCGGGATTGCTGATTCCCGATTACAGGCTTACGGGCGCGGCGCGGCGTCGCCAACTGCATTTGAATCAAGAACTGCCCGACGTCATCGAGCTGTTGGCGCTGGCGGTGGGAGCCGGAGAACCTCTCTATGGAGCTTTGCACCGGGTATCCGCCCGATGCACCGATGTCGCCGGTCAGGAGTTGGAAAAAATCTTGGCCGCGGCCGATAACGGAGATTCTTTGGCTCCCAGTTTGACTGCAGCTCGAGCCCGCAACGATTCCGAAATCCTCGCGCACCTCATTGATGCCATTGTTTCCGCGTTGGAACGCGGTTCTCCCTTGGCGGGCGTGCTGCGTTCCCAAGTGGCGGATTCACGAGCGGTGGCGCGAACCCAGTTGCTCACGGAGGGTGGGAAGAAAGAAGTCCTCATGATGGTGCCGGTCGTGTTCTTAATTTTGCCGCTCACCGTGGTTTTCGCCCTCTATCCCGGGTTGGTAGCTCTACAGCTGTAAATAGTCAAAATAACAATCGAAAGGAAAAAACATGCAAAAACTCCGCGCTTTGCGAAACTTTGTATACACCCGTCTGCAGGCCGAAGACGGCGACGTTCCCGGCTGGGTGATGGTGACCCTGATGACCGCGGGGCTGGTGGTGGCCCTGTCGGCGGTAGCCTTGCCCGCTTTAACGAATCTGTTTAACGATGCCATAGCCCATGTCTCGGCTCTCTGAGTGCCGAGTATCCCGCAGTCAGCACTTGTGGACGCGTTGGCGGGGGGAGTCCGGTTCGGAGCCGGCCAGTTTCGCTCTCGTCATGCCGCTGGTACTGATTCTGGTGCTGGGGTTGATGCAGCTGGCGTTGGCCCTGTGGGTGCACACGACTTTGATTGATGCGGCCGGGGCAGGGGCGCACGCGGCAGCGCTGGCGGGTGCCCCTGCGAGCGCCGCCGATGACACTGTGCGCAGTGTTCTGGCCTCGACTTTAGGTCCCGACTACGTGCATACGGTCAGCGCCGAGCGCGTGACTCTGACGACGCTCAGCGGCCCCTACTCCACCTCGGACCTGGAAGTAATGGAGGTACGGGTAAAGGCTCCTATGCCGGTTATTGGCCTGTTCGAAGCGGGGGACTTGACCGCGGTGGGTCACGCGGTAATAGAGGAGGGGCCGTGAAGCGCTCATCCAACCGAAACCGGCCGAAGTTCGTTTCTCGCTTGGCTCGTGAGGAATCTGGCGAGGCCACCTTGGAGTTTGTGGGTATCACCATGATGCTCCTGATACCGCTGGTGTACCTGATTTTGGCTTTCTTTCAGATTCAATCTGGTCTGTACGCGGCCGAGGCCGGAGCAGCCGGAGCAGCGCGTATCCTCACGTTGCATCCCGAAACGGGGGTTGACTCAGCCAGTTTGGCGGTGCAAATGGCGGCCGCTGACCAAGGTTTACCGGCGGGGCAGGCACAGTACACTCTGGACTGCGTGACTGGACCGTGCCCTGCCGCGGGTTCGCGCGGTATCGTCCACGTTAGTGTGGAAGTCCCCCTGCCGCTGGTGGGAACGACGCTGCAGGGTTCCTTTCCCGCTTCCTTGCCGCTGAGCGCGGATCATCCGATTCAGTGGGGCGAGCATGGGGCTTAGGAAATGGCACAAGGGAGGGACAAAGTCCCATCGATTTGCCCCCCGGTTCGACCGTCTTGGTGGTGAGGACGGCCGCATCATGCTGTTGGGGTTGGCCGCTTGCGTGCTGCTCTGTGTGATTATCCTGATGAGCATGGCGCTGTCCGGGGTGTATCTGGAACAGCGGCGCTTACAGCGTCTGGCAGACCAGACCGCATCGATGGCAGCTTCCAACATCGCGGATGCTGCCTACTATCAAAATGGAATTGTTGACGGCGTCCCTCTGGAAATCGAACCGGATCACGCCTCGGAACGCGCTGCCGAATACCTCTCAGGGGCGGCAATAGGCACGAACTCTGGCTTGCAGGGAATTGACCTGGTAGATGTCAACGTGGAATCGACCCGGGTACAGGTAACTTTGCAGGCCACCGGCAAAATTCCGCTGGTGGTTCCGCTCATCAGTTCCCTGACCCAGGTCGAACTCACAGCTACCGGGGCGGCCTCGCTGAAGGCCAGCTTCGGCTAGCCGCCCCACCTTCAGTCGTGAGCCAGCGCCTCGACCGGCGTGACCCGCGCTGCTGCCCGCGCCGGACCAATCGAAGCCAACAGCGCCACCACGATGGTCAGCGCCGCAGCCGCGATAGCTAACGGGGGTACCACAATAACTTGTGCGGAGGCCAGTTCCGTCACCGGCAGGGCATTGATGCCCGCTATGGCGTAACCCAAACCGGCCAATACGCCTACGACCAGTGCCCCGAGAGCCGTCAGCAAGGCTTCGATGGCGAGCATTCCTTGCAGGCGTCCCTTCGTCATGCCCAAGGCTCGCAACATCCCATTTTCTCGCCGGCGTTCCATCACCGAGAGAGCCAAAGTGTTCGCCACCCCAACCAGCGCAACCAACACGGATACTCCCAGCATCGCGAAAGCGCCCCACATCAATCCTTGTGTTATCTGGGTAAACATGGCTCGGTCGGGTGCGGAACCAGTGATGTAGGCATCCTGCTCAGAGGCAGCTGGAATATCCGAAGCGAGCTGCTCAATGTCAGAAAAGCTGCAATCCGGGGAAATCCGCATCAGCAGAACGCGAGGCGCCAGCACCGTGGCATTACGCTCAAGTTCCTGGTCAGCGTGGGTTTGTGCGGGGCGGACCACCTGGGTGGAACTGGCTAGGCCAGCCAAATCCTGAGGGTTCAGGGAGATGAAATCCAGGGGAGTTTTCTCAGCCGTGAGTTTCAGCACCTTATCCCCGCTACGGACGGCATAAGGCTTGCCTACTTCCTCATCGCTCAACTGCGGAATGCCTACATGACCTGGAGCAATTACCGGAATTTGACTGTGCGAAATGGCCGAGAAATCTTTAGATTCCAATAGAAGCTCCCGGTAATTTGCATCCGGTTCACAAGGTTCGCTCGTCGCGGCAATGACGCAGCCTCCGTTTTCATCCTGAGTCAGCTTTTCTGGCTGAGACAATAATTGCTGGGCTTTTTCGTATTCTCCCCAGGGGAAAGCGCTTCCCAACAGCCCATTTACGGCGATGGTGTGTTCCAAACCGGAAGTGGCTTTCACGTTGGCGATGGTGGTTTGACTCAACGGTTCGCCCTCCGAAACGAGCTGCAGGTCTACCGGAGTATGTTCGTCGATGAGTTTTTTGCCGGTAGCGTCTACCGAGGCCGCCCCGACCAGCAGCAGTACCATCAAGGTAATACCTAAGGTCAAGGCCGCGCCGGTAGCTCCGGTACGCCGCGGGTTACGCCCCGTATTCTCCGCCGCCAAACGCCACGTCACCGCCGCGGGGGAACTGAACACACCCAAAGCGGAAGTTACGTAGGGCAAAACGATGGAAGTCAGCATGACCAGCCCCAGGAAGGAAATCATTCCGGCAAACATAGCTGTCAGGAAGAAGTTGGAGGTGTAGGTATCCATGTCTCCCTGCTCTGAGACGCTCATCATCAACCGATGGTTCTGGAGGGTGGCGTAGACCATGGTGGCAGTGCCGCCAAAGAACAGAATGGAACCAAAAATGGCGCGAACCGTCCGGTGCTTGCGCCGCCGACTGAGCTTGTCCTCCGTCGCCAGAGCCTCAATCGGGGTGACCTGGGCGACCCGGCGGGACGGGGCAAACCCGGCCAGGAAAGAAATCACGGTACCACAGAGGAATCCCGCCAGCAGGCTTTGCCAGTTCAAAACGGTGAAAGCCTGACCCCAAGTGTCGGCGAGGTTGGCAATTCGGCACGCTATGGCCGAAAAAATCACACCTGCCAAGACTCCGAGAACCGCGGAAACGGCTCCTACCAGTAATGTCTCGCGGGCCACCAGGGAACGGAGTTGACCGGAGGTAGCACCGACCGCCCGCAACAGAGCCAGTTGGCGCCGTCGGCGGGCAAACAGCACGTTGTAAGTCACCGACACGACAATAATGGCGGTAACGCCAGCGATAAGCGGGAACACCAAGGCCAACACGAGCAGGACGTCCTGTCCGCCCACCATGGTATCCACGGCACGATCCAAGTATTGATCCGCGGTGAACACCTCATAGTAACCCGCGTCAGGAATGTGGGAGATCAACTCTTTCAGTTCGGCCTTGGCTGCATCCAGGTGTGTGGCGCCGACCCCCGAAATCAGCACAATATTAGCCAAATAATCGTCCCCAGCCCAAGCCTTCACCAGGGAATCGGTAACGTAGCTGGTGGGGAACGCGCCGGGACGGGCTTTATAGATACCGCTGACCTTGAGCGGCACCGTCCTGGTGTCATCTGTGGCAGAATCGTAAATTTCCGCGTTGAGCGTATCCCCGACTTTAACCCCGAGGGTCTTGGCATTGGACTGTTCGATACCGATTTCAGTTTCAGAGCTGGGCCGCTTTCCCTCCACGACCGAGCTGGGGTCGAACACGGGATTGCCCAGCCCCAATACCGAGGCAGACACGGTTTTGCGATTTGCGGACAAATCCAGGCTCATGGCGGACCGAGTCAGGATTTTCCACTCCGGGTGGGCCTTATGGGCTTGGTCCGCGACCTTTTGCAGGTAGTCCGGTTCGGGATCCTCACCGTCGTAGGGAACTCCGTTGGGAGTCGAGACAATCAGGTCAGCACCGGCAGCTTCCTCCGTAAGGTTGCGAGACAAAGTCATCTTGAGCCCCTCGGTCAACCCTAGGCAGGTCAACAGAAACGCTACGGCCAAGGCAATCGCCAAGGCAGTGGCGGCGTAGCTTTTCACGTTCTTGCGCAAATCTGCGCGCAGAATTCCTTTCATCTCTCACGCCACCTTCGCGATGTCTGCGGGTTCGGGGTGATGCAAATCGTGCACAATCATTCCGTCACGGACAATCAAGACCCGGTCCCCGGTCGTGGCGGCGTGCTGGTCATGGGTGACCATCACCACGGTTTGCCCGAAGTTATCGACCGCCGCGCGCAGCAGGTTCAGGACTTCAGCAGAAGACGCCGTGTCCAGGTTCCCGGTCGGTTCGTCAGCGACCAGCATGGCGGGGCGGGATAGTAGGGCTCGCGCGACTGCGACGCGCTGTACCTGGCCGCCGGACAGTTCGTAAGGCTTGTGGTTCAGTCGGGTGGTGAGGTCCAACCCGGTGACGATTTGGTCGAACCAGTGCCGGTCTATCGGCTTATTCGCCAGGCGTAGCGGCAGCTCGATATTGGCCCCCGCGCTCAAGGTCGGAACCAGGTTAAACGACTGGAACACGAACCCTACGTTGTCGCGGCGCCACAGGGTCAGGGGCTTGTCTTTCAGCTTCGTGATGTCCATGCGGTTGACCGTGATAGAACCGGAAGTGACCGCGTCCAAACCGGCTAGGACGTGCAGCAGCGTGGATTTACCGGAACCGGAGGGGCCCATGATGACCGTGAATTCGCGGGCGTTAATATCTACGTCGATCCCGCGCAACGCCTCAACTCGCGTGCCTTTTTCCCCGTAAACTTTCGTGACTTCACGCAGCTGAGCTACCGGGACAGTCGGGATGTTCATCTCGGCATTGGTCACAAGGGGGGAGGGGGGCGTCACCGGGGTGAACGGGGTGTCGGCGGGGCTATTCGGGGAGGACATAATCAACCTTTCGCTAGAGTTCTTAACTGAAATCCAGCGTAGCTAGGCCAAAACTAATAGGCTATGGGGGTTTACCCTGAAAAAACCCCGATGCGTCCCTGAGTCGGTTGAGGTCTCTAGGGTTCCGGTTTTTCCAGGTGGCTGCGCATACTGGACAGCACGCGGCGCATCGCGTTTAAATCTGATTGCGAAACCCGGCCAGCAAACAGTTCACGTACCACTTTCATCTGAACCTGCGCCGCGGCTTCGTAAGCGTTCAACCCTTTGGTCGACAGGCAAGCATTGCGGGTGCGTTTATCCGCACCTTGGCACAGCCGATTCAGCCAGCCCTTTTTCTCCATCTCACCGAGTCGATAGTTCAATCGAGAGGGCGAAAATACCGTTTGCCTGGCAAGTTCACCGAGTTGCAGTTTCTTTTCCGGAGCGTTAGCCAAAGCCGTCAAGATGGAATATTGAGGCAGGTCGAAGCCGCATTGTTCCTTGAGAGCATAGTCAATCTCTAAATTGAGCATTTGGGAAAACTTAAAAAAGTCTTCCCAGATTTCTTCGGGCGTAGCGTCCGGTGTGTATGGAGAATCGTTGCGAACCAACGTGAAGGCCTCTCGGAACTCGGTAATCCTAATGGTTGTTTTGTTATTGTTCTACAAACGGTGCAGTTTTCCAATCTTTTGATTACATATTTACTAATAATTGAATCTTTCTTTAGGATGGCCCTTCGCGAATGCGTCGTGCCCTTCCGGGTGGAAAACCTGACTGGAACTGACTTTTGCACAGGTTATGGCCATAGCTGCACAAAAATTTGAGAGGGGGGAACACCGAAACGATTTTGCGAAGTCACATCGCCTTTGGCGGCGCTAATCCAGGGTTGACGCAACGCTGACAGGGTTTGGTCTGGTGATTTTTTCGAGGCCGCGCCGGTCGGCGAAATGAGTTCGATAATCTTTAGGTGAGCCGCGAAAGCATCGGCATCAGCCTGATTGATGAGACGAATCGCGTCTGAGGTTGTCTTAATCTGGGAAAAATCCAAAGCGTACTGGGCGGCACGCATGTCTTCCACGCCCCCGTCCACCAGCGACTGCACGTCCCAAGCTAGGGAATCCGCCCTTTGCAAAGCCCACTGCCGGTCATTCCCGCTCAGATGAGCGGCCGCCACTTCCATACGGAAACGGGCAAAATCCAGAGCGGTCTGCGCTTCTTTAAGATTTTGCAGGTTTTTCCGGTCGGCTATCGGTTCAATGGAACCTTCGGGGTTCGTCCCTGCCAGTGAGTCTACCGGCACTGTTGGTTCGGGAAGTTTGTGTCCCGCGGCTCCCGCCACGTGAGAGGCATCCAGCTGCTGGGCGGCGCACAATGCCGTAAGGAGCTGCGCGTCGTTAGCGTGGGGAGCGCGTGCCCCCGCCTGGCAGGATGTTGCGGCCGTATCTACCAGGAGTTGTATCAGGTCCTCCACGCTGCCCGGAGCCGGGGAAGGTTGCGGTCCGGGGTCGGCTCCCTCCGGGGTTCCCTGCGGCCACGGTTGCCAGACCCCACCCAAGGCTGCTAGACGGGTCGCGGACAGGTAGCGTACCGTCCCAATCACTTCACGCACCCCGGGGGCTAATGAGGCGTCGTTTGCCATCTTTTCGCTGCCGATGCCGATGGCGGCTTCCGCGCGTGAAACGGCGGAAATCCCGGCTTGGCCGGCATCCAGTTCCGGCAGGGCATCGGGGGGAGTGTCCAGGCGCAGTCCACATCCAGTCAGCGCAAACCCCGCCACAAGCCATAGACTTAGTTTCAGGAAACGGGACGGGGATAAAAACATAAACCCATTGTTTCATACCCCGCCCCATCCACCCGCTCAGGCAACTCTGAGGGAATGAAAAAAGGGGAGACTATTGCAGATAAAGACAGAAGCTCAGCCGCATACCACGGCAGACCCCAGTGTCGCCGCAATTATCCAGGTCATCAGCCCGGTCATAGACTCTGCCGGATTGTATTTGGAAAAAATTGCCCTCACCGGCCCTAAACATCAGCGGGTCGTGGCGATTGGTTTGGATTTACCCGATGGGCAGGCCGATTTGGGTAGCGCGCAGCTGGAGGAAGCGAGTCGCGCCATCGGTGCCGCTCTGGATGCAAACGATCCTCTGCCAGGTGCCTATACCCTTGAGATTTCCACGCTTGGCGCCGAACACGCGCTGACGAATCTACGGCTGGCGCGCCGGGCTCTCGGCAAGGATGTAGAAGTGCGTATCGGCGGGAAGGTCCGCACCGGAATCTTGACCGATGTAACGCATACCGGGCTGAGTTTAAATGACGATGGAGACGTTACGGTTTATCCCTTTGAGGACATAGAATCGGTACGTACCGTTATTTTGTTTGGGAAGCCTCGGGGGTCCCAGCACAACGGGCGAAAAAATAAATAGCGACAAATCAATACGGAGGAATCATGCAAATTGACATGTCTGCATTGCGCCTGGTGGAAGCCGAAAAGGGCATGGATATGAACTCGCTTATCGACACGGTCGAGCAAGCGCTTTTGAAGGCATACCGTAATCAGCCGGGTGCTGAAAAAGATCATTCGCGGGTTGAGGTTGATCGCAAGACCGGTGAGGTGCGAGTTTTAGTGAAGGAGCTGGACGAGGACGGCAACGAGCTGGGTGAGTCCGAGATTACTCCTAAAGATTTTGGACGTACCGCCGCAGCCACGGTGAAATCCGTGATTATTCAACGTTTCCAGGAGGAAGAAGACAAAGCTGTTCTGGGAGATTTCAAGGATCGTGTCGGTCAAGTCGTTTCCGGAGTGGTGACTTCCGGGCGTGATCCGAAGTTGGTTACCGTGAATCTGGGAGATGTGGAAGGCATTATTCCGCCGGCCGAACAGGTTCCCGGCGAAAAATATCAGCACGGAGTGCGGCTGAGCGTATACGTTTTGACGGCGTCGCGTGGCTTGAAAGGCCCGCATATCGAACTGTCTCGAACCCATCCCGGCTTGGTGCAGGGCTTGTTTAAACGCGAAGTGCCCGAAATCGACAAGGAAGAAGTCGTCATCGAATCCGTGGCTCGCGAGCCGGGACACCGCACCAAGATTGCCGTGCGGGCGACCGAAAAAGGTATCAACTCCAAAGGGGCGTGCATCGGACCGAACGGTTCGCGCGTCCGGGCGGTTATGAACGAGCTAAACGGAGAAAAAATCGACATCGTGGATTGGGCTGAAGATCCTACGGTTTACGTGGCCAATGCTTTGAGCCCGGCCAAAGTCATTTCGGTACGGGTTATCGATGAAGCCAAGCGGCTGGCGCGAGTGGTGGTCCCGGACTTTCAACAGTCCCTGGCTATCGGCAAGGAAGGTCAAAATGCCCGCCTGGCTTCGCGCCTGACCGGTTGGGGGATTGACATACATTCCGACACCGAAAATGGTGGCGCACCGGCCTAGATTTTCAACCCCGCGAGGGGTTTTCCGCATCCAGCCCTCCGAGGTTCTTCCCGGAGGGCTGAATTGTCTGTGCACAAGGGCCGCGCCGGCGTTTCCGGGGGAGGTGCGGCAACGTTGGGGACCGCCCTTGTGAAGGTATATCCGCAGTTGACAGCCTTTAAAATCGCCAAAATGGACATGGTTGTTACCAAAACGTTATAATCAATCGTCGCGGCGTGGGGTCGCGAAACGTTCAATAAATGAGGAGGGCATTTGGCTGGGTCAAATGAGCCGGTCGAATAGGTCAATCATGAATATTTCTAAACTGATGGCAAGTTCATTTGCAATTGCTGGAATCGGAGTAGTGGGGGTTACCCCGATTGCCAATGCGGAAGATGGGGGTTCCGCAACCATTACAAATCAAACTGTCAGTGCCAGCGTTCGTTTGGCTGGTGTAAATCGTTATGAGACATCAAAAGCGGTGTCTGAGGCAACTGAGTTGAGTTCAGTGTTGGTCAGCGATAAGTCGCCTGATGGCCTCATCGGTTCACTGCAGGCAGCCAACGATGACAAATCCGCGGTCATGAGCCCGGATGCTCCCTCTTTGGGAGGAACTAACCGTTACGAGTCGGCCGCGAAAGTCGCTTTGGAAGGCGAAGCGGATGCTCCCGTGGTTATCGCCAACGGCAACTCGGAGGTAGACATTCTGGCCGCCACGTCCTACGCGGCCAATCTGGAAGCGAACCTCTTGTTGGCTGAGCCGAATCAGCTGGGCAAATACGGCTCTCAGGCTATTGCTGAGTTGAATCCCCAAAGCATCACAATCATTGGTGGCACCGCGGTCGTGAGCGAGGAAACTAAAGCTCAGGTTGAAGAATTGACCGGGAAAAAGGTTTCCCGGATAGCCGGAGATAACCGTTACACCACCGCGCTGGCCGCCGCGCAAGCTATCGGCTCGCAAAACTATCTGTTGGTCAATGGCAAGAACCCGGTCGATGCCCTGACTTTGGCTCCTTTGGCAAAGAAAAATAATGCTTCGGTAGTGTTGGTTCAGACTTCCTGTGCGCCCCAAGCGGTGCTGGAAGACCTGGGTGGAAAACATCTCACCGCTATTGGTGGCACCAGCGCTATTGCCGACAATTTCGCGGCGAAAACCTGTGAGCAGCAGGCGGCCGAGACAGCTGCAAAGGCCGCAGCTGAGAAGGCAGCCCAGGAAGCCGCGGCTCGGGCGGCTAATCCGTGGGGAGCCGGCACTGCGCAGGGTATCGCTTACGACATGCTGGGTCAGTTCGGTTGGGGACCGGATCAGATGCAGCCCCTGTTCAAGCTGTGGGCCCGTGAATCTGGATGGCGTACGAATGCCGGACGCCCCGGTGGTCCCTACGGGATTCCGCAGGCTAATCCCGGCCGCAAAATGGCTTCTGCCGGTGCAGACTGGGCGACGAACCCGGCCACTCAAATCCGCTGGGGATTGAGCTACATCAAGGGTCGCTACGGCAGTCCCGCTGCTGCCTGGGCGAATTTCTGTGCTCGTGGCTGGTATTGATTTCGAGAATCTGCCAATAACTTAGGGGTGGAGCCGCCACGGACGGTTCCACCCCAATCTTTTGCCCGGTAGTTTGCCGGGCTGGAGGTCCCGATTCAAATGCATAGAGAAAAGTCGGGTATAATCAGGAGCGGTGCTTTTCGCGGCTCTAACAGCCGCGTTCCAGCACATGAACTTATTAGCTGAGGATACTTTGCTACTGGTGGATTTCATTATCCCGCGGCACTGTGTTCGCAATGACCTAGGAGCGGGTTGGAAGATGTTGGGCACCCGATGAGTACCCGATGAGTACCAACGATTAATCCATTCTCACCCTTCGCCGGGTGGGGTGGCGAAGGACAGGAGAAAAGTGGCACGAATGCGCGTGCACGAGCTTGCAAAAGAGCTCGGTATTGAATCCAAAGAAATGCTGGCGTATCTGAAAGATGCCGGCGAGTTCGTAAAGTCTGCATCCTCCGTGGTGGAAAGCCCGGTTGTGAAGCGGATGATGGAACGCTTTGAAAAGGAAAAGCTGGGTAAGTTTAGCCCGGAAGCCGCCAAGAAAGCCGAAAAAGCGGCTGCGAAAGCGAAGAAGCCGGCTGCCAAGACAACCTCGAAAAGTCAGAAGTCGGCCGCGGAGCCTGCTGCAGCGGAATCGATGCCGCCAGCCAGCGCTACGGAGTCGCCGACCCCGGAAACTGCGCCCGCACCGGACGCTTTGGACGCAGAGACTCCCGCACCGGCGGATTCCTCTCCTGCTGCTTCCGCTGCTACTCAGCCAAAACCAGAGAAATCAGCACCGAGTCCCAGCCCTGCGAAACCGCAGGAGAAACCGAGTGCCCGCCCTGACATTCCCAAGCCGGGAGCCTCAATTCCCAAGCCGGGCGCTCGTCCGGGCAACAACCCGTTCGCTTCCGCTCAGGGAATGCCGCGTCCCGGCGGCACCAGTGGAATCAAAGCGAAGCCGGGTCCACGCCGGGGACGGCTGGGCAACAATCCGTTCGCTTCCGCCCAAGGCATGAGCCAGGGGATTCCCCGTCCGGGGCAGGGCGGCGGTCCGCGTCCCAAGCCGGGAGACCGCCTGGGTTCGCCCCGCGGTGACTCCGGTCCCGCAGGACGTGGTGGACGTGGCGGCCGTGGTTCTCGCACCAGTCCTGAGGCTTTGGCAGCCGGCGGCTTTGGCGGCGCTCCCGCATTTGGCGGTCCGCCTTCGCCGCCTCGCGGTCGCGGCGGGCGCGGCTTTACCCAGGGTGCTTTCGGACACGGCAAATCCCGGAAAGGCAAGAGCCGCCGGGCTAAGCGTCAGGAAATCGAGGAGCAAAATGCGCCCGTGATTGGCGGGGTCACCGTCCCGAAAGGCAATGGCCAAGAGATTCGTATCCGTTCCGGAGCATCTGTCGCCGATTTTGCAGAAAAGATTAACGTCAATCCTGCCGCGCTGGTGACCGTGCTGTTCCACATGGGCGAGATGGCCACAGCTAATCAGTCTTTGGACGAGGACACTTTCAAGTTGCTGGGGGCAGAACTCGGTTACGAAATTACGGTGGTTTCACCGGAGGACGAGGACCGCGAGTTGCTGGAATCCTTCGATATTGACCTAGAGGCCGAAGAACTCGATGACATCGAGGCTATGGAACCCCGACCTCCAGTCGTGACAGTGATGGGCCACGTCGATCATGGTAAAACCAAGTTGCTGGACGCTATCCGTAATACTGACGTCATTGATACCGAGTATGGCGGAATTACCCAGCACATCGGCGCCTATATGGTCACGCTGAAAAAGGCTGATAAAGGCCGCAAACTGACCTTCATCGATACACCGGGTCACGAAGCCTTTACCGCTATGCGTGCCCGTGGTGCCCAGGTCACCGACATTGCGATTATCGTGGTCGCCGCTGATGATGGGGTGATGCCCCAGACCGTGGAGGCTATCAACCATGCCAAGGCCGCAAACGTGCCGATTGTGGTGGCAGTCAACAAGATTGATAAACCTACCGCGAATCCGGACAAGGTCAAAGCCCAGATGTCCGAATACGGCGTGTTGCCCGAAGAATACGGCGGCGACACCATGTTTGTGCCGATTTCGGCTAAACAGCGGATGGGCATTGAGGATTTGTTGGATGCAGTGTTGCTGACAGCTGACGCGGTGCTGGATCTGCAGGCCAATCCACATGCTCCTGCCCGCGGCGTCGCCATTGAAGCGAACCTCGACAAGGGACGCGGCACGGTCGCTACCGTGCTGGTGCAGCGCGGTACTCTGCGTGTCGGCGACGCTATCGTGGCGGGAACTGCCTACGGCAGGGTGCGCGCCATGTTCAACGAGCGCGGCCAAAACGTGGAGGAGGCCACCCCCTCCACTCCGGTGCAGGTGCTGGGCCTGACCTCGGTGCCGCGAGCCGGCGATAACTTCCTGGTCGCCGAAGACGACCGGACGGCCCGCCAGATTGCGGACAAACGTGCGGCTGCGGAACGCGCGGCGTTGCTGGCCAAGCGCCGCAAGCGCGTCACCCTGGAATCCTTCGATGAAGCCCTGAAAGCCGGCAAGGTCGACATGATGAACCTGATTATCAAGGGTGACGTGTCCGGCTCGGTAGAGGCTCTGGAGGACTCCCTGCTCAAGATTGACGTGGGCGAGGAAGTCGGTCTGCGCATCATTCACCGCGGTGTCGGCGCGATTACCCAAAACGACGTCAACCTGGCGACCGTGGACAACGCCATCATTATCGGCTTCAACGTCCGTCCTGCCGAGCGCGTGGCGGAACTGGCCGACAGCGAAGGCGTGGAGATGAAGTTCTATTCCGTCATCTACCAGGTCATTGAGGACGTTGAGAACTCCTTGAAGGGTATGCTAAAGCCGATTTATGAGGAACACGAACTCGGTTCCGCCGAGATTCGCCAGGTCTTTAAGTCCTCCAAGTTCGGCAACATCGCGGGCTGCTTGATTAAGTCGGGCACCATCAAGCGCGGCTCCAAGGCCCGCTTGGTTCGCGATGGTGTGGTCGTCAACGGAGAGCTAGAGGTGCATTCCTTGCGCCGAGAAAAGGACGATGTCACCGAGGTTCGCGAAGGTTTCGAATGCGGTATCGGTCTGGAGTTCAAGGACATCCAGGTGGGCGACCGCATCGAAACTTGGGAAATGCGCGAGATTCCGCGCGATTAATATCCCTAACCAACCCGGGGTCCCTGGCCGGCCTGCGGCGGTTTACCGCCAGGCGTGGCCGGGGCGCCGGGACAACACACGAAGATGGGAGAAACCATGGATGACACCCGGCGGGAAAAAGTCGCCGCGAACATTTTGACCACGGTGGCTAGCATGTTGGCTGGCAAGATCAAAGACCCCAGATTAGGTTTCGTCACCATTACTTCGGTCGAGGTCACGGGTGATTTGCAGCACGCCAAAGTCTATTACACGGCCTATGGTAGCGACACGGAGCGAACCGCTTCCGGCGCGGCTTTGGAGTCTGCCAAAGGACTGATTCGCTCCCACGTGGGCAAAAATTTGGGCACGCGCCTGACTCCGACCTTGGAATTTGTGGCCGATCCGGTGCCCCAGCAGGCTGCGGCTTTGGAATCGGCGCTGGCGGAGGCTCGCGCGGCTGATGCCGAGTTGGCCGCCCGCAAAGGCACCCAGTATGCCGGGGAAGCCAATCCCTACAAAACTCCCCGTGAGTCCGAAGATGACCAGGAATCTTAACGCTGTCGGTCTGGCGCCTGATTGCGAGTGGACCCTCATCGAGGGCGTTCCGGGGGTTATCGATGGCGTGGGGTGGTTGGTTCATAAGGTTCCCCGGGCGGGTTGCAATGTTTGACGCCCCGGACTTCTTGCCCGACTGTCCCGAGGATTTGCCTCGGGGCGAAACCTGTCCGCCCGGACTGGTCATTGTGGATAAGCCGCGGGGGTTGAGTTCTAACGCGGTGGCGTCACGGATTCGCCGGTTAGCGGGGCAAAAGAAAGTCGGTTATGCCGGCACGCTGGATCCGCTGGCCACGGGAATCCTCATTTGCGCTATCGGCAAAGCCACGCGCCTCTTGCAATACTTGACGGCTCATGACAAGGTCTATACCGCCCGGGTGCGGTTTGGTATCTCTACGGATACTGACGATGCCCTGGGTCAGGTCACGGCCTGTTTGGGGGCTGTGTTGACCCCGGAGGACATCGCGGCGGCTCTGGTGCCGTGGCGCGGTCCGGTCAATCAAATCCCCGCCAAGTTTTCCGCCATTAAGATTGGCGGCAAACGTGCCTACGACCTGGCGCGTGCCGGGAACAACGTGGAAATCCAGCCTCGTCCGGTGACCATTCACCGGCTCGAACTGAGAGGCGCTCCCGTCGTTGAAACGGTGGTGGGAGATGACTCGAACCCCCCGGTGAGTGTTACCGATGCGGAACTTTTGGTGGAGTGTTCGGCGGGAACCTACGTGCGCGCCCTGGCTCGAGACCTCGGAGCAGACCTGGGGGTGGGAGCGCATCTGACGGCGTTGCGACGCATTTCTGTCGGGTCATACGGGCTGGACCAGGCGCGAAGCCTGTCCGAGCTGGGGACCGAAGTCGAGAGTCGCGGGATGCTGCGTCCGTTAGGGCTCGACGCGGCGATTTTGGGAATCTTTCCCGAATTGCCCGGTGACGAAACCCAGGTGCGGGCGCTGTCTTTCGGGCAAACCCCACAACTGGCCGGTTCGACCCGCGAGGCCACCGCCCTTCTGCAGACGACAAATTCGAACCCAACTGCGTCCGCCGGTTCGCTGCTGGCCGTCACCGAAGCGACGACCGACTCAGACGCGGGTAAAAAACGTGTCATAGCGCTGGCCCAGCTGGAAAACGAGCGGCTGAAACCGATTTGGGTGTTAAGACCTGCAAAATCTGGAACGTCTGGGACATACACTTAATGTAGGTCGGGTTTAGGAACACAGGAGAATCATGACTCGAAAAACGTATCTGAAATCTTGGTGGCCCCTCGTAGTGCTGGGCATGCTGGGGGTGTTGGGTCTGCTTTCTGGCCCCGGCGGCATTAGCCTGAACACTCCCGAGTTCCCCGGCCAGACCCCAACTGTCTCAACTACAGCCGCAGCCAGTGTTCCGCACGCTGAGGCCACGCGGAATGTGGTCCCGGCCCTTCCGCAGAGACTTTCCGCCCTTACTGAAACATTGCCCGAGGATTTCACCCCCCACACCGACCGGGAGATAGGTGAGTTGATGATTGGCGGGGGCGCTCCCGTAGGTGCCCAGGACGTGAGCTGGATTGGCTATATCGCCATTACTAACTGGAACGGGACCGGCTCAATCTGTACCGGGATATTAATACATCCTTCCTGGGTGCTGACTGCCGGTCACTGCATGGCGAATAAGCCTCGCTACGTTTCAGTCAAGTTCGGCTTGACCAGGGAGCTATCTGCTCAGGTTGATGACTATAAGCCTCATCCACAATATGACGCTTCTCTGCTGCACCTGCAAACTCCGATGTCCGGGATTACCCCGGCAGTGTTGGCAGCCGGTCAAGCCCCGGCGGGAACCGTGGCTTTGGAATACGGCTGGGGCGGGGCATCGAATACGCTGTTGTCCACTCCGCAAAGAATCGCGGCGACCTGCTACACGGTGGTGCAAGGGCCAACTCAGGGTGAATTTACGGCTAACTGCGGCGGGACGGTCGCTCCCGGTCAGCTCAGTTACAAGACCTCGTGGCCGGGAGTGATGACCGAGCACGGTGATTCCGGTGGGCCTCTGCTGGTATCCAATCAGGTTATAGGGACTTTGATTGGGGGCAATAATCAGGGAGCTTACTTTGGTTCCGTGATTCCTTTGGCTTCGTGGCTGAAAGAAATCGCAGGAGTGAGCTTGGGGGCATCTTCGGGGAATACGACGGAATATCCCTATGAATCTCGACTGAGTCGGATTGCCGGAGCCGATCGGGTCTCGACAGCTCTAGCGTTGCACTCAGCGAGTGGGACCAATGGGGACGCGATTGTGCTGACCACCGGGCGGCTCGCCCCTGACGCTTTGAGCTCCGCGGCTTTGGTGGGGGCGCGAGGAGCCACGGTTTTGCTCACGGTGTCCAATCCGGTGGAACCGGCTGTGATTTCTGCCATTAAGGCTTCCCCGCGCAAGACCCTCTACGTGGTCGGCGGGGGAGTGAAACTCTCGCCTGCCCAACGCGCTGAACTGCAGCAAGCCGGAATCTCCATCACCGACCTGGTGGGTCAAGATCGTTTCGACACGGCGGGTCGGGTCGCGGCCCTCGCGGCCCAGGAAAACGCTTCGGTCAGCGCCAATACGAAACTCCTTGACGTGTTCCTGGTCGATGCCACCAGTGACCCTAACATTCCCGATGCTATTGCTGCCGGTCCCGCCGTGGCCAATGCCCACGGTGTCATCCTCTTTACCCGCTCGAACAGCATCCCACCCACCACTCTCCAAGCGATTTCCACCCTGGCGAACACGGTGGCAAAGCAAGGGGGCAAGTTGCGCGTGTGGGGGATAGGCGGCAGGGCGGCTACAGCCGTTACCACCAACGCCGCCAATGCGGACATGGCCGGGAGCAGTGCCGTGAGCGAGGTAAAGACCATCGTGGGTATAGATCGTTTCCAGACTTCTACCCAGTTGGCCCAAAACTTCTTCCCCAATGCCCCGGGATACCTGGTGGTTTCCGGCACTGTGTTTGCTGACGGTTTGGCTGGCTCAGGCTACGCACACGCCAATAACCAGGCCATTGTGCTTAGTCGCCCGGCCTCTCTGGACGCGAACCTGCAGAGTTTCGTGCAAGCCCATCCGCAAGCTGCCTACACCATCGCCGGTGGGACCGGGGCGGTGTCACGAGGTGTGGCGAACCAAATTGGCGCCCTACTGACGGCGCGTTAATCGACCGGAAACGCCGCGCTCACAGACCTTATCACCCGTCTCAAATAGTGGACAATAGTGCCGAATTATGGATAACCGGGCTCACTCGCTACACTTGCCACAAGTTTGTATCCGAAAATACTGAGGCAATACACTATGGACAAGTTTTTTGAGGTTCTCAACGCGGTTGATGCTTTCGTCTGGGGGCCGTTTTTCCTAATCCCCCTGCTGCTAGGAACCGGGCTGTGGCTGACCATTCGCCTGACGGGAATCCAGTTTCGTAAACTCGGTCCCGCGCTGCACCTAGCCCTGCTGAAACGTGATGAAGGCGCCGGGGAAAGTACCGAGGGGACACAACCGCTCGATGACACTATCGAGGGTGATATTTCTCACTACCAAGCGCTGACCACCGCCCTGGCCGCTACCGTCGGGGTCGGAAACATTGCCGGTGTCGCCACCGCTATCCACATTGGCGGACCCGGAGCGGTGTTCTGGATGTGGGTAACCGGTTTAGTTGGTATGGCTTCTAAGTATTCCGAGGCTTTCCTGGCGGTGCGTTTCCGTACCAAAGACGCCAAAGGCGAGATGAGCGGCGGCCCGCAGTATTACCTGGAGCACGTCACGAAAGTGAAGTGGCTGGGGCGGGCACTGGCCATTGCCTTTGCAATCTTCGCGATTATTGCCTCGTTCGGTATCGGCAACCTGACCCAAGCGAACTCGGTTGCGACTCAGTTAGAGGCCTCTTTCGGGGTGAACCCGTGGATGACCGGCCTGTTCATGGCGGCTTTGACCGGCATCGTGCTGCTGGGAGGAGTGAAATCGATTGGCCGAGTGACCTCGGCTTTTGTTCCCATCATGATTATTCTCTACGTGGGAGCCTCGCTAATTGTGCTGGGTCTGTACGCTACCAAAATTCCCGCCGCTTTGGCCCTGATTTTCCACGATGCCTTTACCGGGACTGCCGCGACTGGTGGTTTCGTGGGCTCCACGTTCATGATGGTGCTCCAGTACGGGGTAGCGCGCGGGATTTTCTCTAACGAGTCTGGGATGGGGTCCGCGGCGATTGCGGCGGCTGCCGCGCGTACTCGCGAACCGGTCCGGCAAGGACTCGTCTCCATGACCCAAACCTTCATTGACACCATTATCGTAGTTTCGATGACGGCCCTGGTCATCGTCGTTACGGGAGCGTGGACAGTGACCGATGCCGACGGGCAGACGCTGGATGGTTCGCCTCTCACTGCGCAGGCTTTCAACATCGGTTTCCCCGGCGGCCAGGGACACTTTGTGGTCGCAATTTCCCTGGTGTTCTTTGCATTTTCCACCGTGCTGGGCTGGGCTTACTACGGGGAACGCTGTGTGCAACGTTTATTCGGCCTAAAAGCCGTCACCGTCTACCGCTTGCTGTTCGCCATAGTTGTTTTCGTGGGGTGTATCACGGAACTGAAAGTCGCGTGGACGCTGGCTGATGTCACGAACGGCTTGATGGCTTTGCCTAACTTGATTGGGCTCATCCTGGCTTCCGGTCTGATTGCCCGCGAAACCAGGGCATACCTGAAGCGCGACCCGAAACTGCAAGAATCCCAGTAACCTTTCCGCACCGGCCTCGTGCCAAAGCCGAAAAGCTATGCAGAAGCAATCGGGACGCCTACTGCTTAGGCAGTGCTTCAACTCTGGCGGGGGAGGGCGCTGCGGGCGGCTCGGTGAGTTCAGGAGTTTCGGGATCCACCAGGGATTGCAAAAACCCCCGGTACTGTGCAGCCTTGCTCGCGCTCATGGCACTGCCGGGGGGAATTTGCCCCTGCGCCGCCGCAGCTAGCGGAACCACCATATGCGAATCTGGTTCCAGCCCGATTGCCACCCACTGGGCAGAGATAACTTCGGCATTGCCCTGAGCCGGAACCCTAATCGTGGCCCAGGCGATTTGTTCCGAATCCGTGTGCATCGTGGTCAGGGGACGCATATCCGAGATGACATTCCCCACGCTCCAATACGTCCACATACCTTTGCCGTCCACGCCGCCGGGCAGCTTCTCAATGCCCTGGGGAACGTGCGGATGATGACCGATATAGAGATCAATCAGCCCGCTTGCGGCGGCTTCCTGTGCCCATTGGCGCGCCCAGCCGGAGGGCTGCAGCTCATATTCCAGCCCGTTATGGCCGGACAAAATGACCACATTGGCGCCCTCCTGGCGAGCCTGGGCCGCCCAGGTGAGGATTTCACTCATATTGTCCACGTTGACCAGCCACGGTTTCTCGTTGATGAAAGGCATCCCGCCCAGCTTTCCCCAAGCCAGGGACAGGTGAGCAATCTTGATGGTACGTCCGTCTTTGGTCAGGCTGTACATCTGATAAGGCTTTTCCTCCGCGCTGCGCCGAGAACCGGTGGCTCCCATGCCGGCTTTTTCCAACACATTGAGAGTCTGATAGACGCCTTCGATGCCCTGGTCGGTGGTGTGGTTGGAAGCGGTGGAACAGCCGTCGTAGCCCAAATCTTTCATATCCTGGGCCCAGCCTGTAGGCATAGCAAAATTGGGAAACCCTTGGTAAGGGGCACCGTCGGGGGCAAAAGCAATCTCTTGATGGCAAATCGCCAGGTCAGCTCCCTCGAGAAACGGTTTGATGCCAGCCATCAGATTCGTAAAGTGCGTGTTTCCCGCGGCGTCACGCGACACATCGGGCATGAGGGCATCGTGGGTCAGAGCATCGCCCGTGGCCGCAACGGTAAAGGTGATTTCCGAGGGCTGCGTTGCGGTCGGCTGTGGTTTGACGTTCAAAAGGGATGGTTTGGTGGGAATTTCCGTGGCAGCGGATTTTCCGGAGGCGCCCTCACAACCCGACAGCCCCCAGGTTCCGCCCATCACCAGCAGGGATGCGGCGACAATCTGGCAGACTCTGCGGGTGACGTCTCTGTGCTCCATGAAACTTTTATACCAAATCAACCTGATGATTCCGCCACACTCAGGCTGTGACTGCTCCGGGATTGATGCGTTGAGCTTTGGGAACCCCCAAGACCACGGCTGTTTCCAACAGGTCGCGATCCATACGCTCCAATAGTGCGTCCAATGAATGAAAAGCCAGGTTGTCACGAATTCGATGCACGAACTCGACCACGACTTCTTCCCCGTATAAATCCAAATCCGCACGCCCTAAAACGTGGGCTTCCACGGTACGCCCCACATCGCCAAAATGCGGGGAAGTTCCCACCGAAATAGCGGCGGGCACTACCTCTAGGGAAGTTGGACTTTTCGAGTGGGGCGGGTAAGGCATCCGCAGCCAACCTGCGTAAACACCATCGGCGGGAATCGCCTCCACGAACTCCGCGTCCAAGTTAGCGGTGGGAAATCCCAGTTTGCGCCCGCGCCGCTTGCCGTGAATGACCGTGCCGCGCACCGAATGGGCTCGCCCCAACACATAAGCGGCCTGGTCAACCCGGCCTTGAGCCAGTAGCTCGCGCACCCAAGACGAGGACCAGCGGCGTCCAAAAATCGGGTCGACAATGTTGGGGATTGTCTCTACTGCAAACCCGTATTCTCTCCCCAATTCCCGCAGAGTCTGAGCGTCTCCGCTGTTATTGGATCCGAAATGCATATCTTCCCCAATGACGACCACCAGGGGATGCAGGGGGTTGGCCAGGTAGTCGCGGACGAACTCGGTGGGGGGCTGGGCGGCAAAATCGAGGTCATATTGTTGGACCCAGGTCGTCTCCACCCCCAGCTGTTCGATGCGGGTCAGTCGGTCCGGCAGGGAACAAATCAACTTATTCTTGGGGTCGGGGTGGTGAACCTGGCGAGGCAATGGGTCGAACGTCAACACAACAGAGGTCGCCTCGCGCTCGTGAGCCAGCGCCACGACTTTCTCAATGATTCGCCTGTGTCCGGTGTGAACGCCGTCAAAAGTACCTATGGTCACGATACTCGGGCCGAAACTTGACGGTTTGTCACGAAGTATTTGCACTCCTCAACCTTAGCATGACGCTATCCGCTCCGACCTCGGCGCTGCGCGCCAACCAGGGAAGGGGCGGGGCTTTAACCCTTTTGGGTGTTCAGTTACCAAAAGTGCCTCAATAGGCTGAGTGGGTCACGACTGTTTCAACGGAAAAGTACAGACATGCAGACATGGGTAAAGCGCGGAGCCATTTCCGGCACCGTGGGAGCCTTGACTTTAGCGATGATGACCCTGGTTGCCGTCAGCGAGTCCCAGGCAGAAGGGTTGAACTATGAACGTCTGGCGGGGCCCAGCGGGGTGGAAACCTCCCTGGTGGTAGCCAAGCACACTTGGGGGACAAACTGGCCGGTGGTCTATGTGGCCGCGAACCGTAACCCGGTGGATGCCCTACCGGCGGCGACTATCGGAGACGGGCCCGTGGTGCTCACCGATGGGAAACAGCTGAACCTCGGCGGGGTCAAACCCGGCCACATCGTAATCTTGGGTGGACCGGGCGCGGTTCCCGACGCGGTACTCCAAACAGTCGCGAACGGTGCGGCAACCCAACGTTTTGCGGGGGCGAACCGTTATTTGACTGCCTTTGAAATCGCCAAGTTTGCCGCCACTGATCCTGCCCGAACGGTCACCTACGTAGCGTCGGGAACCGCCCTGAAAGACGCGATGGTGGCAGGGGCATCCAAGGACGGTTTTATCCTGCTGACACCCCCCGTGGTGGAGGTACTTTCCAGCAAATCGTGTCTATGGGCGCTAACACGATTGTATTTATCGGAGGAAATGGCGTGTTGCCTCAGAGCGCTGTAGCTAGGGCAGCCGGCGTTGGTTTAGGTGCGGACGGTCCCGGTAATCCGCATTACATCACCAATAACGTAGGTTTTCAGCTTGAAGGCCTCATTCGGATACTAAGTGCCGAGGAACTTATCCAGATGGAGAACCTCAAGAATGTGCCGGAGTTGTCCTAAGTATTCGCTGGCTACGGATACGCTGTGCTCATTTTGGACGAACCGGAGGTATTCGACATTTCCTATGCTTCGGATATTGGGCCAGGCGCTCCCACTAATCCGCGCGAGGCTGACATAGTCTCGCTCGCGCACACCTCCGATCCCAAGGCTGTCATGGACTCGTGGCGTGGATACGACGGTATGCGGGCGTCTGTCACCTTTAAGCCTTACAGTCTTTTCTGGCCCTGCGACGTGAGCCTTCCCACGACTGGAACGCATTCTACAGGAGCCTATATCGACCACGGCAAGGGATAACGCTCGTGGGGCTTCTTCGCTAACTTAATCGACCCCCTTGCCTTAGACTTAGATTCTGAGGCAAGGGGGTTTTCATGTGGAGCGTACAGGGCGTTGACGGTGTGCCGGTCCTGGTCGAGGCGGACCGTCCCCAGGTCGGTGCCGGCCAGATTCTCATTGAGGTGGCGGCCGCGGGAGTGAACCGGGCGGACTTGCTGCAGGTGGCGGGCCATTATCTGCCCCCTGCCGGGGCACCGCAGACGCTCGGGCTGGAGGTTGCCGGGACGGTCGTGGAGGTGGGGCCAGGCGTTGACTCGGCTTGGTTGGGTCGCGCCGCGGTGGCTCTAGTGGAGGGCGGCGCACAAGCGCAGTTCTGTGCCGCCAACGTGGATTTAGCTTTGCCGTTGCCTATAGCGGGGCGTCTCAATGGCTACATCGCGGGGGCTGCCCTCCTGGAAGCAGCGGTAACGGCCTGGCACAACCTGGTGGACTTGGGATTCCCGAGTGACTCCTGGGCAGGACGTTTCGTGTTGATTCAAGGCGGTTCGGGGGCGGTGGGTACCGTGGCGGTGCAGTTGGCCAAGGCTTTGGGGGCCACGGTGGGAACTACGGCTGGGGAACCCGACAGGTGCCACAAATTGACGCTTTTGGGTGCGGACGCGGCCGCGGACTATCACAATTCCGACGAACTGCTGGGGATGAAACAGGAACTCACCGATGGCCACGGCTTTGACCTGATTCTGGACGTATCCGGAGCCGGGGGATTGGAAAGGAACCTGGAGTTACTTGCCAAACATGGAATCCTCAACATTATCGGCTTGCAGAAGGGGCGTCATGCCCAGCTGGATTTGGGCCAGGTCTTAACCAAATCGGCGCGGATTCAAGGTTCAACCATTCGCGGTCTTGATGTTGAGGCCAAAGTCCGGTTGGTGCGTGCCGTAGGGGAACACGTGTGGCCCCTAGTCCAGGAGCAGCGGATTCGTCCAGTTATCGCCTATACGCTGGCGTTTTCCAAGGCAAAACGTGCCCATAAGTACCTGGCAAAAAGCACCGCCCGACCCTTGGGAAAAATAGTGCTGAGTACCGACGCGTGAAAACGCGCTTGTCCATGAACCTATGCCGCCCCGGGCTAGACTCCGAGTGGTGCGGACATATCTTATGAATCTGTAAAGCGCTGACGGCAGCGTCCGTCTAAAATCTGCGGAATTCGCGGGAGTTGTTGCTTTTTGCTAAACTTGTACAGCCGTCGTGTCGGCCGCGCTACCGATGCTCCAGGAAAAGCCTGGGCGCTGCGCGCAACGAGTTAACCTAAGGAGAACCTGTGGCACTGACCAAGGAAGAAAAGCAAGCAATCATCAACGAATACGCGACTCATCCCGGGGACACGGGTTCCCCCGAAGTGCAAATCGCCCTGTTGTCCAAGCGGATTAAGGACCTGACCGAGCACTTTAAGACTCACGAACATGACCATCATTCCCGTCGTGGTTTGATGCTGCTGGTCGGCCAGCGCAAGCGTCTGCTGGGCTACTTGCAGGACATCGACATCGAACGCTACCGCAGCCTCAAAGAGCGCCTCGGTTTGCGTAAATAGCAACTGAGCTGGCCGGATACCCGGTCAGCTTTCTTTTCATGCCGGTATTGTCCGGCTGGTATATGTAGGAAATCCAGCGCTAATCGGTCCTCGGTAGTGGCCTCCTGGACTGCCGCAAGTATCCCGGTTCGTCCGGTGAAGTTTGCGGAGAACCGGCCCAGTGGGCCTCGATCGATGACCGCCGCGCTGAACAAAGAGAGGGGGCTCCCTTGGAGGGACCCGAAATCACGGCGGCGGAAGCCGTCATCGACAATGGTAAATTTGGCAAGCGCGTCCTGCGCTTTGAAACGGGCCTTTTGGCTCAACAGGCTGCCGGTTCGGCAATGGTCACCCTGGATGGGGAAACCGTTGTGTTCGCAGCCACCACGGTTGGTAAGCAACCGAAAGATCAATTCGACTTTTTTCCCTTGACCGTAGACGTTGAGGAAAAGCAATACGCTGCGGGACGCATTCCCGGATCGTTCTTCCGGCGGGAAGGCCGCCCCGGTACCGAGGCTATCCTGGCGGCTCGCCTGATTGACCGCCCGCTGCGTCCGGCCTTCGTAAAAGGGCTGCGCAACGAGGTACAGGTCGTCGACACCGTCCTGTCAATCCATCCCGATCACGCTTATGACGTGGTGGCGATTAACGCCTCCTCGATGGCGACCCAACTGGCTGGCCTGCCTTTCTCTGGACCCATCGGCGGCACCCGCCTGGCCCTGATTGACGGGCAGTGGGTGGCGTTCCCGACCTACCCCGAGATGGAACAATCCACGTTCAACATGGTCATTGCCGGTCGCGTCGTCAACGAGGGAACTCCCGAAGAAGACGTGGCCATCATGATGGTGGAAGCCGGCGGTGGCGAGTACGCCTGGGACCTGATTCAAGAGGGCAAACAGGCTCCGACTGAGGACGTTGTGGCCAGCGCGCTAGACGCGGCCAAGCCCTTCATTAAGGAACTGTGCCGCGCCCAATCCGAAGTGGCCGCCAAGGCTGCCAAGGAAACCCAAGAATATCCGCTGTTCCCCGACTACGAGGACAATCACTATGAGGCGATTAAAGCTGAGGTAGAAACCGATTTGACCGCGGCAATCCAGATTGCTGACAAGCTGACTCGGGAGGACCGTGAGACCGAAATCCGCGATGCCGCCATCGAGAAACTCGCAGTGGAAGGCGGCGAGTTCGAGGAACAGGAAAAGGAACTGAAGGCCGCCTTTAAGGCTTTGGAAAAGAAGCTGGTGCGCGCTCGGGTGCTGCATGAAGGCAAACGTATCGACGGACGTGGGCTGAAAGACATCCGCTCCCTATCCGCTGAGGTCGAGGTGCTACCCCGGGTTCACGGCTCGGCTTTGTTCCAGCGCGGTGAGACCCAGGTTCTGGGTGTGACCACGCTGAATATGCTGCGCATGGAACAGCAGTTGGACAATCTGTCTCCGCTGACGCACAAGCGCTATATGCACCAGTACAACTTCCCGCCCTACTGCACCGGTGAGACCGGTCGGGTCGGTTCCCCCAAGCGCCGCGAGATTGGTCACGGACACCTGGCGGAGATGGCCTTGGAGCCGGTCATTCCGGCCCGCGAGGAGTTCCCCTACGCGATTCGCCAGGTCAGCGAGATTATGGGCTCGAACGGTTCGTCCTCGATGGGTTCAGTTTGCGCCTCTACGCTGTCCCTGCTGAATGCTGGCGTGCCGCTGCGCGCCCCGATTGCCGGCATTGCGATGGGTTTGATGAGTGAACCGGGCGAAAATGGCACCCAGTTTGCGACCCTGACTGACATCTTGGGTGCGGAAGACGCTTTCGGCGACATGGACTTTAAGGTCGCCGGCACTAAGGACTTCATCACCGCTCTGCAGCTAGACACGAAACTCGACGGCATTCCCGCCGACGTTTTGAAGGGCGCCCTGGGTCAAGCCCGCGACGCTCGCCTGAAGATTCTGGACGTGATGCACGCCGCTATCGACGGGCCTGATGAACTGGCTCCGACCGCTCCGCGTATCCTCACCGTGAATATTCCGGTGGACAAGATTGGTGAGGTCATCGGTCCGAAAGGAAAGATGATTAACCAGATTCAAGAGGATACCGGCGCCGAACTGACCATTGAGGACGACGGCACCGTCTACATCGGGGCGGATAACGGTCCGGCCGCCGAGGCTGCTCGTGACGCCGTGAACTCGATTGCGAACCCCCAGATGCCCGAGGTCGGCGAACGTTTCGTGGGTACCGTGGTGAAAACCACCACCTTCGGGGCGTTCATTTCCTTGACCCCCGGCAAGGACGGTTTGCTGCACATCTCCCAGATTCGTCGTCTGGTCGGCGGCAAACGTGTGGAAAACGTCGAGGACGTGCTCCAGGTCGGCCAACAGGTTCAGGTCGAGGTCGCCGAAATCGACCAGCGCGGCAAGCTCTCCCTGCACGCCGTGGTGGACGATGAGGACGGCGAAAACGCAGCGGATTCGGAATCTGCCCAAAGCGAAACTTCTGAGACATCCGACCCGCGTGACCGTGAACGCCGCGATCCGCGTGATAGCAGCGAACCACGCCGTCCGCGGGAGCGGGCTCGCCGGCGGACGCATCGTGCCCGCAGCGAGGACGATCGCGACTTCTCCTAGAGTCCCGCTGTTGAAAACTCTGGTGGCTCGGCGAGGGATATTCCCTCGCCGGGTCACCTGCTAAAGGAGATTATCAATGAACCCAGCTGGCACGTCTGGTGCGCCGTTTTTGCCGATTGTCCTCTCCGGCGACATTGGAACGTATGGTTACGTGCGCTCTTTTTATGAGAAATGGCACGTAAAGCCCCTAGTTTTCACCTCGATGGTGCTGGGGCCGATTCGTCACTCCCGACTGTTAAAGGTCATCCCTGTTGACGAGAGCGCTGCGGACCGGAACCATGCCGCATTCATTGAAAAACTCGTAGAGATGGGTCCCAAACTGGTGGCGCGTTACCCGGACACCCCGCTGGTATTGGTCGCGAACCAAGATACCCACGTGGTAAACATCCAGAGAAATGCCTCCCGTTTGGCTCCGTTTTATCGTTTTGCCTTCCCCAGCGTGGATGTCATCGAACTGACCAATGACAAGGCGCATTTTGCCCGTGCTGCGGAAAAGCACGGGCTGCGAGTTCCCACAACTCTGGAACTCAATCTTGATGCTGGAACGACCGCGCTGATGGATGCCATCACCGAAACCTTGGGGGACAAATACCCGCTCATTATCAAGCCGTGCCAGTCCTACGGCTACGAACGGCTATCTTGGCCGGGCAAATCTAAGGTTTATACAGCTGACAATCCGCGCCGGGCGCAAGCGATTCTGGAGGAACTGGAAACGCATACTGCCGGGAATCCGGACGCGCGTCGGTTCGTGGCCCAGCCGCGGGTGTCCGGAAATGACACGCACAACCTGTCCATTACGGTGTACGTGGATGCGGACAAACGGGTTAGTTTCCTGGGGTCGGCTCATGTGCTGCTGGAAGACCATGTCCCGACCGCCCTGGGCAATCCGGCTGCGATGATTACGGAAAGCTACCCGGATTTGTATCGTCAAGCCAGTGATTTCCTGACCGGCATCGGCTGGCACGGGTTCGCAAACTTTGATGTCAAGGTAGACAGTGCTACCGGCGAGGCCTATTTCTTTGAGGTCAACCCCCGTATCGGCAGGAACTTGTATTACAACACCGCTGCCGGAAATAATCCTCTACCAGCTTTGATTAATGACCTCATCTACCGCCAGCCCACGGAGCCGGCGACCCACTTTGACACGGTTCTCTATACCGTGTTGCCGATACGGCTGATTTTGAAGTACACGACGGGTCAGGTGCGCCGCCAAGTCCAGTCGCTGCAGCGGGTGGGCCAGGTCTTTAATCCGTTGCTGGCCCCGGCAGAAAGGCAGTTTTCCTTGCGATACCTGCGGCGTCGTCTCTATGTGTGGATTTCCACCCAGCGGCATTGGTCGAAGTTCAAGCATAACTATCCGCTGGAGGCGCTGCAGGCAGACGGGCGCGACTCTTTCGATACCATCGGGCTGCGCGCGCAACTCTAACCCCCGCTCTAGCGGCGGGATTCCGCCAGGGCACTGATGAGCAAGGCGACTCCAGAGGTCCCGAATATCAGCAAAATCAGCGCCCACAGCGACACCACGACGCCCAGGGCGGCCCCGAAAACAATCAACCCAATCAGGATAAATACCACGCTGAAAGCGATGGCAGCCAGGCTGCGATGTTCACGGCGGGGTTCCAAGGGTGGCTCCGGTGTTTTCTCTGGCTCCAAGTTGGGGGAGAGGGAGATGGTTTCTGTTGTGTTTTCCATAGTTGTCACCTGTTAATTGTTCTCAAGGTCGGGGGCGCGGTCCGGGGAGGGCGTCGTGGGTGAATCCGGAGGAATCGGCGTGGCGGGTATACCCGGTGTCCCGTTGGGCATTCCGGAAGAACGCGGGGTTCCGTTTACGGGGTCAAACAGGTTATCGCCGGGTTTCCACTTGCTACCACCGGGCTGGAACAGGTCGTTAAACCCGTCTTGGTTGATGTCCTTCCACGGACCAGCCTTGCCTTCATGAATGTCAGCGAGGGTTAATGTGTTGTCTATGTTCAGTTCAGACACGTCTTGTCCGCCCAGCGCTATGGGCTCACCCTCAACTCCGCCGGGCCTATTAATCTCGATAGTTCCGTTCCCGGATACGGCACGGCGGCGAAACTCTCGCAGTGCGGCGCTACTTTCGTTTTCAGAGCCGGCCTCGGTGCTGTTGTATTCTTCCAAATCGGCAGTCATCAAATCCCGGCCATTCAGCACATAGTTGACCAGGAAATGCCCGTCAGGCAGCACCGCTCCGTTCCATAAATCCACGGGGGGACGTTCATAGAGTGACACGGTTCCGTGTGCCAGGTTGATTTCGATAGTTTGGGGTTTCGTTTCGATGTTTCGCAATCCATCAGATAGCGTAACATCGCGGCGAATTTTTAGTTTCGTCACATCCGAACTGCCCAGGCTGATGTTTGCGGCCTCATATTTCTTGGTCCGATCCTCGAATTCCACGCGTTGATTGCCGTCCATAGTGAAGTATTGCGGACGGTGTTTTTCAATGGATGAGGACTGTAAAAAGGTTTCGCTCATGTCCCATTTGCTGTCTTTCAGGGTGGAAGTCGTTACGTTGCCCTGGGCTAAGTTGATTTCCAGGTCAACGTTTTGTTCTGGCAGCGTATAAATTGAGACATCCCCGTTGACCAGATTGACTGTGATGGGTTTACCCGGGTTCGTGTCACGCAGGTCGATGTTAGCGCTGCCGCGAACGGCGCTGAGCTCGTCTCCGGGGTGTAAATCGTTGCTCTGGTAGCTAAATGTTTCGGGAAAATCGTGCCAGTCAATGCTGGAACGCAGCTCACGCAGCTGGGGCATTACGGTCATTCCCAGCGTCGCTAGGGGCAGCGTCACGAACAAAATCACCAGCGGGGTGACGACGGCGAGCCAGCCTGTCCGCCGCTTTTGCAGAGCTGTCACCAGCATGCCGCCTCCCAGCACCATCGTCATCAGACCGACAACCAAAAGCCCAGAACTTAGCGGATCAAGTACCCCTAACAGGGGCAGCAGGATGCCGGTGAAAATCGACAGCAGGACTAACCCGCCGACCGTGAGACTGAGGGTGCGACTCGGTCCGGGTATGCGTGGCGTCAGAATACCCGCCGGCTGGGCAGATCCGGTCGAGGTGGTGCTGGAGGGAGTTGCGAAGCCAGCAGCGGGGACGGTAAAGCTCGGGTTGGGAACCGCAAAATTGGTGGGAGGAGCCGCGAAGTCGGTGGTGGACGCGGTGGGCGGCTCCGGGATATCGTGAAGGCCGTCCGCGGGGGCTGGACCGGCGGGTGTCTGGGGGGTGGAAACGAAGCCGGTGGGTCCGGGAACGTAAGCGCTCGCGGCTGGCGGGGTACCGGCCTTATTCCGGTTCGTAAAGTGAACGATGACCAGCACCACCACGGCTAGGGGAGCCAGCAGCAAGCACAAAACCAGAACTATGAAAAAGAACGCGAGTATATCTTCGAACCCGCCCCCACCGTCCCAAATGTCAAAAATGTTGAACAGGACAATGCCTTGGGGCAGCATCCGCATCGCCCCGAAACACATCAACAGGATTGACCCGGCAACGGCGCCGCCCTGGTTAGGCATGCCGGCGCGCCAATCGGTCCACAAGCTGCGCCCGGTGGTTTGGCTGGGCATCCACAACCACAGCGCCCCGTAAAGCAGGGGAATAAATCCAAAGAACAGCAAACCGACCACTGCCAAACCGCGGACAATTACGGGGTCGATGTTCAGGCGTGAGGCGATTCCCGCACAAACTCCGCCAATGACCCGGTTATTGGACCGCATCCACGCCTGTCCGGTGGGATCCGGGTAGCCTCCCATGCCCGCTGTTCCATAGTTCGTGCCATTGCTCGAGAAACTGCCCGAACCGGGGTAGCCCGCGGGGCCGTAGTTCGAGTTGCCCTGATACGGCGCTCCTGGGTTAGATGCCTGTGGATTAGGAGTTTCCTGGTAAGGAGCGCTAAATCCGGCATCACCGGCGCCATTGGGGTTCGCGGAACTATAGGCAGTTGCCCCGCCAGTCGTGTCTGCATTTGCAGTCTCGTTCCCGCCGGGAGTCTCACCACCGCGGGGAGGCTCACTTCCGGAGGGCAGAACTGAGTCTGTTGTTTGTTCTGGGTTCATGTTTTCGTCCATGTTTCCATCATTGCCGCTGTCGCGCCCGGCGGCCATGGGGGTTATCCCTGATTTGTCCCTGATTAATCCCTTAAGTGGGTCGAAACCCCGTGAAACCGTGGCAAACTGGATTTATGGCAATGTCTGATACAGCCCCTCTCGCGCGGCCTCCGCTGCGCCGCCCGCTACCCGGAACGGTCCCGTCCGGTAAAGACGGGGTTGTGGCTGGGGTCGCCGCGGGGCTGGCGCTGCATCTGGGAATGCCGCTGTGGCTGGTACGGCTCATCTTGGTGGTTTTAGCCCCCACCGGGGTCAGCATTCTGCTCTACGCCTGGTTGTGGATTTTTGTGCCGCGGGGAAATCCCGGGGTCCAGGCGGGTCTGCCGTTTCCCGGAGATTCCCGGCTGGCTAATCCTAATGCGCAGCTCAAGGGGCATTTTGGCAGCAATGATCGCTGGCAAAACGTGACGGTTCCGGCAATTTTGTTGGCGCTGGGGTTAATCACCATAGCCGTACTCGGCGCCTATTCCGGCCCGAAAATCATGAGTGATTTACGTCCCCTCATTGCTATCGTCATTCTCATCACTGGCATTACCCTCATCTGGGTCGGGGCTTCGGCAGGGGCATCTCTGAACGAGTTGCGAATGGGGCGATTCTTGGGTTTTGCCATTCCGGGAGCCCTCCTGGTGATTTTTGCGGTCATGCTGGGATTTTCCGGAACCATCAGCCTGGGGGACGCGCTGCGCGGGGGACTCATCACCCTAGTCGTCCTCGCGGTGTTGAGCTTGGCGGTTTTGCCGCTTTGGGCGCGGTTTTGGATGTCTTACAAGGCGTCTTTGGCCGAACAGACCCGCCAAACTGTCCGCGCCGATATGGCCGCTCATCTGCACGATTCAGTGCTGCAAACCCTCGCCCTGATTCGTGCGCGAGCCGACGACGCCCCGGAAGTCGCGAAACTGGCTCGTGCCGAGGAACGTCAGTTGCGCTCTTGGCTTTACGAAGATCGGGGCCACGCGGACGCATCTCTGTCCCAAATTATTAAGGAGCTGGCCGGCGAAATCGAGGACCGTTATGGGGTAGTTTTGGACACGGTCACGGTGGGTGACGCGGTTCCGGGACCGTGGTCTGAGCCGCTGGTGGCGGCGACCCGGGAAGCCTTGACGAACGCGGCTCGCCACGGAAAGCCCCCATTTTCGATGTATCTGGAAGTCGGGACGGACGCGGTGGAATGCTACGTGCGTGATCACGGTGCCGGATTTGACATTGCGGCTATCCCGCAAGGGCATCAAGGTGTGAAACATTCCATTATTGAGAGGTTGGAGCGCCACGGCGGCACCGCGACCATTCGGTCGGGACCCAGTGGCTGCGAGGTAGCGATGAAAGTGCCCCGCCAAACTGGGGAAAACTGAGGGAGGACAATCGATGAGTGACGGAAACGCGAACCCGGCCGCTGCGGGGGAACACCCGAAGCGTCCCATTTCGGTGCTGGTCATTGACGATCACGGACTGTTCCGGGCGGGAGTAATTGCGGAACTGAGTAAATATCCTGATGAAGTCCAGGTCACGGGGGAGGCAGAGAGCGTGGAGGATGCTATTGCCGCAGTGCGCCAGGGTGTTCCCACGGTGGCATTGCTGGACGTGCACTTGCCGGGCGGTCATGGCGGCGGGGGCGCAGAAGTCGCGGCGGCGTGCATGGGGGTGCCGACCCGGTTCTTGGCGCTGTCGGTGTCTGATGCCGCCGAAGACGTAGTGGCCGTCATTCGGGCGGGAGCTCGCGGCTACGTGACCAAGACTATTGCCACGCCTGATTTGGTTGATGCCATCGTCCGGGTAGCGGGGGGAGACGCGGCTTTCTCGCCCCGGCTGGCAGGCTTCGTGCTGGATGCATTCGGGGCGGCGCGCACCGACATGGTGGGCACCGATTCCGAACTCGATTCCCTCACGGAGCGCGAGTTTGAAGTCATGCGCCTCATTGCGCGCGGTTTCGCTTACAAAGAAATTGCTTCTGAACTGTATATTTCTGTGAAAACCGTCGAATCTCACGTGTCCTCCGTGCTGCGCAAACTGCAACTGTCCAATCGTTACGAACTGTCTAAATGGGCCCAAGACCGGCGCATCGGCTGAGGGGGCGGGGAATCTTCCCCGGGCGCGCCGCAAGGTGAAGCGAACGGCTGCGAGATGATAACGTAAAGGCGCAATTATTTTCGGGATAGAAAAGGAATTTTGATGCGCCGCACCGTGGTAGCCCCCCATGTTACCTCCGGCTTCACACAAGCCCGCTATCCCGCTATTGCCCGCACTTCCAGCCGGGTTTTGCTGATGATGTGGGAGGCGCTGCCCTCCGAGTGCGCCACCGCAACCAAGGCGGAGCTCGCCAGCGCGAACCCGGCCAGTCGGGAGGAACCTCACTATCGTCGGTTGTGCCCGACCAGTCTGTGCCTGTCGCGGTCTTTTGATAACGGTCTGACCTGGGAAGAGCCCCGCACCCTGGCGGCAGGCAACCCGCAGGAGTTCCTCGGATTTCATGTCCCGTCATTCCTGCATGACTGCGTGACCGGGCGCATGTTTTGTTTCTATACACGTTCCCTGGTGCCTGACTGGGACTTGCGCCAGGCCCAAACGGCGCTCTTTGTCGCGTGGACCGATGATGATGGCTTGACCTGGGAACATCAAGACATCACTTCCATGATTATTGCCGGGCGTGACTTTACGATGGCATATATTCCGCGTGGTCGCGGCACGCAGCTGACGACAGGGCAATGGGCACAGCGCCTGTGCCACGCGGGTGTCATCGTGGACGAATCGGGGGATCGCAAAGCGGTGTTTATCGGCTCGGATGACCACGGGGCCAGCTGGTGGTCCTCGCCCCCGGTGGGAGCGAATGTGGATTACTGTACGGCGGTGTCCAACAGTGACGGAACCGAAGTTATGCTGCTGATGAAAACCCAAGGTTCGACAGCGAAAACGTGGGCAAAATCGACCGATGGCGGCCGCACTTTTGGACAGCCCACCGCCGCGATGGACTCCCGTCTCATCAACATCATGAGCCCGCTGGAAGAAGTGTTTCACGGCGCTTGCCCCGGTACTCCTCATGCGGATGTGTTCAGTTATATCGGCGAACGCACGGTGTGCAATGGGGAATGCACGGTGTTGATGCTGTCTACCGATGGCGCGCAGTCTTTCCGGGAGGCGGCGATTTTCGATGTGAAAACCTACGGCGCCATCGACATCGTTTCGCTGGCAGACCAGGCTAAATTCGCCATAGCTTACGAAGGACCCGATGGTGTGGTCTGTGAAATCTTGCCATTCTCCAAACTCAGCAGCATCAAAGCATTAGCGGAACAGTGGGCCCAACAAGCATGAATGATTTGTTTTCTACCCTTGCCGAAGGTTCTAGCGGCGAGATTCCCGTGTCGGCGATTTTGCCGCGCGGGGCAGTCGCCCAGCCCGAAACCCCCGACGCATCCTCCGATTTTGCGCACTGGTCCGGGGTGGATGCGGCGCGCCGCGAGGACTGGAAGTCTCGCAAAGTTGCCGCGATTGTGGAGGGTTTGAACCCGGAACAGCAAGCTGCGGTGACCCACGAGTCCGGTCCGCTCCTGGTAATGGCAGGAGCAGGTTCGGGCAAGACCCGCGTGCTGACCCGGCGGATTGCGTGGCTGCTGGCGACCGAGCGAATCCGCCCTTGGGAAGTTCTGGCGATTACTTTCACCAACAAAGCGGCCGCGGAAATGCGTGAACGAGTCGAAGCCCTGGTCGGCAACGCCGCGAAATACATGTGGGTGTCGACATTCCACAGCGCCTGCGTGCGGATTTTGCGCTCCGAAGCTGACACCCTGGGGGTGACCCAATCCTTTTCCATCTATGACACCGCCGACACGAAAGCCCTGCTGAACCGCATCATCAAGGGCCGGGGACTGGACCCGAAACGTTTCACCCCGAAGTCTTTTGCAGCCAAAATTTCCCAAGCCAAAAATGAACTCATTACCCCCGAAGCGTTTGCCCTAGACGCTGGTATCGACAAAATGAGCCAGCTCACGGCCGAAATCTATACCGAGTATCAGCAGCTACTGCACCGGGCCAACGCGTTCGACTTTGACGACCTGATTGCGTCTACGGTTTATCTATGGAAAGCCCATCCCGACATTTTGGCGCGCTATCGAGCGAAATTCCGTCATGTTTTAGTGGACGAATACCAGGATACGAACCCGGCGCAATATGAGTTGATTCGCTTGCTTACGGTGGGCGCGGCGGGCGATACCCAGCCGCCTGCCGAACTGACGGTGGTGGGGGACTCGGACCAGTCGATTTATGCGTTCCGTGGTGCCACAATCCGCAACATCGAAGAATTTGAGTCGGATTTCCCCGGCGCCACCACGGTTTATTTGGAACAAAACTACCGTTCGACCGGCACGATTTTGTCGGTCGCGAACGCGATTATCTCGGAAAACGAGGGGCGGCGGAAAAAGCGTCTCTGGACCGAAGCCGGACAGGGCGTGCAGGCCGTGATGTATGCGGCTGACACCGACCGGGACGAGGCCGCTTTCATCGTCCGAGAACTGCTCACGCTGCGCCAGGAAGGCTCGTCTTGGGACGACTTTGCCGTGTTTTACCGGACCAATGCCCAGTCGCGTTCCCTGGAGGAAATGCTGACGCGTGAGGGCATCCCCTACCGGGTCGTGGGGGGCACCAAGTTCTATGACCGGCGCGAAATTAAGGACGCTATCGCTTACCTGTGTGCCGCGGCGAACCCGGCCGATGACGGCAACCTGCTGCGGGTGTTGAACGAACCAAAACGCGGCTTGGGGGACAAAGCCGTAGCGACTATTCGTGAAGTGTCGCAGCGTGAAAGCCTCGATTTTGGCCAGGCGTTGCGCCAATTCCTGCCGGGAGGAACCCATCACGGCGACTTGAGCGCGAAAGCCAGCGCGGGGATTGCTGAGTTTGTGGGCGTTTTGGATGCGATGCGGGCTCTGGACGCGGCGGGCGCCCCGTTGGATGAAATCTTGGACACGGCCCTAGAGGACAGCGGCTACCTGCCGAAACTGCGGAAGTCTAATGACCCCCAGGACGATGCGCGGGTGGAGAACCTTGCGGAACTTCGTAACGTGGCGCAGGACTTTTCCCTTTCCGAACCCGATGCCCGCCTGGCAGATTTCTTAGAGCGGATCTCCCTGGTGGCAGACGCGGACCAGCTACCTGACACCGCTGCCCAGCCCGAAAACCCTGCTGACCCCGCGTGCCCCGCCGCCTCGCCGGAAGTAACCCTGATGACGGTGCATACCGCAAAAGGACTGGAGTTCAACACCGTGTTCGTGACCGGGATGGAGGACGGACTGTTCCCGCACTCTCGTTCCTTGGAAAATCCCCAGGACGTGGCAGAGGAGCGTCGGCTCGCTTACGTGGCGGTCACCAGGGCGCGTCAGCGGCTGTATCTGACTCGTTGCGCCGCGCGTACGGTGTTTGGTGAGACGGTAACGATGCCGGCTTCACGGTTCTTGGACGACATCCCGGTCGAACTGGTCGATAACCGGCGCGAAGCCACCACTGTGGACTATTACGGTGGGCTCGCGTCCCGCGGTTACGGCGAACCGGCGAGTTCCGCTTACGGTTACGGCGGGCATGGCGGCCGCGGGGGAGCTGCGGGTGGCTACGGCACTTACCGTGGTGGTCGGGGACCGTCCGGGTCACGGGGCTCGAGCTCCGCGGGTGGGGGCAAGTTCGCCAACTCGCGGATTGGGCTCACCACGGCGCGCGACTTGGCCGGCGGCAAAGACTCGGCAGCTACACCGGCTAAAACCACGAAAGCGAAACCGGTGGGCAAAATCCCCGAACTTCACGTCGGTCAGCGAGTCCGCCACGACATTTACGGGGAGGGCAAAGTCACCGGCTTGGAGGGCCAAGGCAAAGGCACCATCGCCACCGTGAAGTTCCGCACGGGCACCGCTAAACGGCTGCTGTTGAACTTTGCCCCGCTCACTCCGGTCGATTAAACGTTGCAGACCGGCGGGTGTGGCCGGTCTGCAACGCAATTGAACTACTTCTTCTTTTTCTTCTTTTTCTTTTTCTTCTTCTTGTCGTCCTCGCCGTCCTCAGAACTGTCGGCAGCCGGTGACGCCGCATCATTAGGTGAGGAATCCAACGTCACAAACGGAATCTTCCCGGCTTTGGCGCGGCTCACCACTTCGGCGGCATGATTAGGCACGGAACGAACCGTATCGAACGACGTGCGCACGTACCCGCTCGAGGGCGGACGCTCGGGCAAGGTAATGGGGGCGGTATCGCTGGGCAAATCCGTATAGGGAATGGTGGACAGGAAGTGGGCAATCATATTGAGCCGCGCGGCTTTCTTAGAGTCCGAAGACACCTGATACCACGGGCATTCCGTCGTGTCGGTATGCACCAGCATCTCGTCTTTTGCCCGCGAATAGTCCTCCCACCGGGTGATTGATTCCAAGTCCATGGGCGAGAGTTTCCATTGGCGCAGCGGATCGTGCAAACGCCGGGAAAACCGCTCGTACTGCACTTTGTCGGACACTGAGAACCAGTATTTGCGCAGCATGATGCCGTCCTCGACCAGCATTCGTTCAAAAGTCGGGCACTGCTGCATAAACTTTTGTACCTGAATCGGGGTGGCGAACCCCATGACTTTCTCAACCCCGGCACGGTTGTACCAGGAACGGTCAAAAATTACGATTTCTCCGGCCGCGGGCAGGTGGGAAATGTAGCGCTGGAAATACCACTGGGTTTTTTCGCGTTCCGTAGGGGTAGGCAGCGCCACGACCCGAGCGACACGCGGTGAAAGGTACTCGGTCAGACGTTTGATGGTGCCGCCTTTTCCGGCGGCGTCCCGGCCCTCGAAGATAATCACAATCCGGGCTCCGGTCTGTTTCACCCACCTCTGCAGTTTTGCCAGCTCAGTTTGCAGCCGATACAGTTCGGTTTCATAGATTTTATTGGGTACCTTGAGGGGTGGTTCCGGTCTGGTTATCGACTCTTTCCCCGGATTACCGTGGTCTTGCATGGCGATGCTCCTTTGCTCCGCTAACGTCCTAAAAAGACACGCTTCCAGCATAGACGCAATTTTCGCGGCTGGCCCGGAGTTATCGGGGTGGAAAATTTGTTTTTTTTCGATACACTAGAAATATCTCGATGTCGAGACATAATTTCTAGAACGAAAGGAACAGCGTGGACCTCTACGAGTACCAGGCGCGTGACCTGTTTGATAAGCATGGAGTCCCGGTTTTGCCGGGCAAAGTCGCAAGCACTGTGGAGGAGGCCAAGGCTGCTTTCACCGCCTTGGGTGCTCCGCTGGCAGTAGTAAAAGCCCAGGTTAAGACCGGTGGTCGCGGTAAGGCTGGCGGCGTTAAACTGGCTCGCAGCGCGGAGGAAGCCGAAGCTAACGCCCAGGCGATTTTGGGTATGGACATTAAAGGCCACACTGTTTACCGCGTGATGGTGGCGGCTGGTGCTGACATCGACCGGGAGTTCTACTTCTCGATTCTGCTTGACCGTGCTAATCGCCAGAACCTGGCGATGTGCTCTGTCGAAGGCGGGATGGAAATCGAACAGCTCGCCAAAGAAAAGCCCGAAGCGCTGGCGAAGGTGCCGATTCCCGCTTCTGGCATGGACGAGGCCGTGGCTCGCCAGATTGCCGACGAAGCTGGATTCGACCCGCAGACTGCCGCGAAGGTTGTCCCGGTATTCCTGAAACTGTGGGATGTCTACACCGGTGAGGACGCCACCCTGGTGGAGGTAAACCCGCTGGTGGCAACCAAGCAGGGCGACATCATCGCTTTGGACGGCAAGGTCACTTTGGACGACAATGCCCGCTACCGTCACCCCGAACATGCTGAACTGGTCGACCACAAGGCGGCTGACGAGCGCGAACTCAAGGCGCAGGAGGCCGGGCTGAACTACGTTCGTCTGGAAGGCCAGGTCGGCATTATCGGTAACGGTGCTGGTCTGGTTATGTCCACCCTGGACGTGGTGGCTTACGCCGGGGAAAAGTACGGGACAAAGCCTGCAAACTTCCTGGACATCGGCGGGGGCGCCTCGGCAGAGGTGATGGCAAAAGGTCTGGATGTGATTCTGACTGACCCGCAGGTCAAATCCTGTTTCGTCAATGTCTTCGGCGGTATCACCGCGTGCGATGAGGTCGCGAACGGCATTATCGGCGCGCTGCGGATTTTGGGAGACCAGGCGACGAAACCCCTGGTGGTGCGCTTGGATGGCAACAAGGTCGAGGAGGGGCGTGCGATTCTGAAAGCCGCCAATCACCCCTTGGTCACCATGATGGAAACGATGGACGAAGCCGCCGACAAGGCTGCACAGCTGGCCGCGAAGTAAAGGAGAAGCACCACAATGTCGATTTTTCTTGATGAAAACTCCAAAGTAATTGTCCAGGGCATGACCGGTTCGGAAGGCCGCAAGCACACGACCCGAATGCTCGCTTACGGCACCAAGGTGGTCGCCGGCACGAACCCGAAAAAGGCCGGAACTACCGTCGAATTCGACGTCGTTCCCTACGGCCCGCTGGCTGACTCGGTCCAGGGCGGCACCGTCAGCGTCCCGGTGTATGGCACGGTTGCCGATGCCAAGGCCGCGACAGGCGCGAACACTTCGGTCATCTTCGTGCCCCCGGCGGGCGCGAAAGGCGCCATCATCGAAGCCGTGGATGCCGGCATGGAGCTGGTGGTGGTCATCACCGAGCACATTCCTGTCCAGGACACGAACGCCGCTTTCGCCTACGCGAAGTCCCACGGGGTGCGCATGATTGGCCCGAACTGCCCCGGTATCATCAGCCCCGGCAAGTCCAATGTCGGCATCACCCCCGGCGACATCACCCCGCGCGGAAAGCTCGGCTTGGTGTCCAAGTCCGGCACGCTGACCTACCAGATGATGTACGAACTGCGCGACTTGGGCTTCACCACCTGCATCGGCATCGGCGGGGACCCGATTATCGGCACGACCCACATCGACGCCCTCGAGGCCTTTGAAAAGGATCCTGAGACTGAACTCATCGTAATGATTGGCGAAATCGGCGGTGACGCCGAGGAGCGCGCGGCCGCCTACATCAAAGAGCACGTCACCAAGCCCGTAGTGGGTTACGTGGCGGGCTTTACCGCACCCGAAGGCAAGACCATGGGTCACGCGGGCGCTATCGTCTCCGGTTCTTCCGGGACTGCAGCGGCCAAGAAAGAAGCCCTCGAGGCTGTGGGGGTGCGCGTTGGCAAGACTCCGAGTGAAACCGCGCGCATTGCCCGGGAAATCATGCAGAGCAAATAAGGTTTTGCCCTAGCTTTCTATAGAGGCGCGGTCGGAACTGAGGTTTCGGCCGCGCCCTTTTTGGCTGATTACCCGGGTGTTCCGGCAGGGGTTGTTGCTAATTGGGGATTAAATCGGGGTTGGTGGTTATATAGGCCAGCAACGTCGATTTAATCGCGAATTTCTATCGCTTAAGCCGAACCCCTGCCGTGCCTTCGTGGGCGGACTCTTCGGCGCGGCAAGTCCGCGAGGTTCTGTGGGTTTCCTATACTTAGGTGGGACGAGGCGCGGCTCACGGCGCCGGGGAGGAGAGTTATGGACGCACGGTCTAACCGTCCTGGTCAGCGTCCCCCGACTCGTCCGGGGAGGCGTCAGCGTCGCGTCAACACCGCTCCTGACGGCCAATCTCTGCCGACCGACCCCAGCGAGGAACGCACAGGTTCGCCCGCGTCCCTGACCGGCGCCGGTTCTGCGGGACTGAACGCGCCAAAACGTTTTCGCCGCCTCGATTTCCGCTCTGTTTTCCGTTCTGTATTCCGCAAACCTACCCGCGCCGAACTGTTCCCTGCGGGAACTTGGCGCTCCCTGTGGCTGGGATTCCAGACTTGGGCGATAAACTGGGCGGTGCTGGTGCTTCTGGCGATTGCTGTGTGGATGCCCACAGCGACCACCCCTTCCGAAGAAGGGACGAAGTGGAGCGATGCCCTGGCGGTGGGCAATGCTATTTTTGCCGCCGCATTCCGCGCCGAGTTTTCCAGCGAAACGATGCGTTTTTCCCTCACTCCGTGGGGACTCACCCTGCTGATTGGGATGATGCTGGCAGCGAGTTTGCGGGCGGCAAAACCCCCGAACGCCGCGGCTTTGGCGTGGGGTCTGTTGGCCTTCCTGGTTCCGTGCTGGGTGTGTCTGGGGTTTGCCGCAGTTTCCCTGGTGGTGTGGCGCGCGTTCATTTTTTCGTTATTTTTCGCAGTGATAGTGTTCTTTGCCGTGGCCAGACATCTGACCTGGTGGAATGTGACCGCGTTCTTTCCTGAGGGTGAACCGTGGCCGTGGCTGAGTTTGGCGAGCCGCTGCCTGCGGGTACTCGCTGCAGGCGGCGCGGCTCTTTCCGCGGTTTTTCTGGTTGCGGCCATGTTTACCGGCTGGGAGCAAATGCACACCATCTGGACCGGGCTGAAACCGGACGCGCTCGGTTCCGTGGCGATGGTACTGGTCATCCTTGCTTACCTGCCGACTTTGCTGGTGTGGAGTGCCGCGTGGATCACCGGTCCGGGCATCAGCCTGGGTCAAGGGACAGTGTTTTCTCCCGGCCAGGTCATTGGGGGCGATTTGCCTCCGGTGCCGGTGTTGGCGTGGTTGCCGGACGTGCCGGTAGGGTGGTGGCCTCTGATTTTCCCGGTGGCACTAGCGATTGGCTTGGGTCTTTACCTTGGCGGACGTCATCGGCTCGGACTGGCTGACACCGCGTTGTCTCTGGCCCTGTTCCTGGCGGGATTGCTGCTGGGCGGGCTGCTCATCGTGTGGTTTGTCAGCGGTTCACTAGGGCCGGGCCGTCTGGTGAACGTGGGTCCTCTCGGCTCGACCCTCTACGCGGGGGTGCTGGCTTGGGGGGTACCTTTCGTGGTGACCGCCCTGCTGAATCATCCGTGGATCCGCGAAGCAACCCGGCGCTTCGCGGTGCGGGTCTCGGGCAAGAATCCGGAGGCCCTTCCCACTGCTAGAATCGACTTATGACGAAGCGAGTCTTAACGCTGCCCGGTGGCCGCCCCTCCCGCCTGGTGGTGCTAATTTCCGGGGAAGGTTCTAATCTTCAGGCGCTCTACAAAGCGACCGCGAACCCCGCTTACGGCGCGGAAATAGTGGGGGTCGTTTCCGACCGGGAAACAGCCGGGGGTTTGCAATGGGCACAATCACAAGGGGTTCCCACTGCCACAGTTTGTTTGGGGGACTTTCCCGATCGGGAAGCCTGGGATAGCGCGCTCACGGCAGCGGTGCAGTCCTGGGAACCGGATTTAATAGTCAGCGCCGGATTCCTAAAAATATTGGGTCCGAAATTCTTAGCTCAGTGGCCCTCCCGCGTGGTTAACACCCACAATTCGCTGCTGCCCTCTTTCGTGGGCATTCACGGACCGCGCGATGCGCTGCGAGCCGGAGTGAAACTGGCGGGGGCGACGTTGTTCATTGTCGATCCGGGCATGGACACCGGCCCAATCCTGGCCCAGGTGGCGGTTCCGGTTCACGACGATGACAACCTCGAATCGTTGACTGAGAGAATCAAAGTCGCCGAACGTGCCCAGTTAGTCGACAGCGTCGGCCGGATGGTGCAGCACGGCTGGTGGATAGACGAAGTTCGTGCCGGTTTTGAAAGTGACTAGGATTGAACCGTGAGGCTTCTTTTGCGGCATCGCGGTTGCGGCTCCCGAGAGAGGTCCGAATAACTGTTGATTTTTAAATACAAACGATGAACCCGATGAAGGAAGGCAAGGCAAGGTGGCGGAAACGACAAATCGGAATAGGGAAACTCAGATTCCCATCAAGCGGGCTTTGATTAGCGTGTGGGACAAAACCGGACTGGAAGAACTGGCGCAGGCTCTGGTCGAAGCCGGTGTGCAAATCATTTCCACCGGCTCCACCGCAAAAAAGATTGCGGCAGCGGGTCTCCCCGTCACCCCGGTAGAGGACGTGACGGGCTTTCCCGAATGCTTGGAAGGGCGGGTCAAAACCCTTCACCCGCACATTCACGCCGGTATCCTCGCAGATCGGCGCAAACCTGACCACGTCAAGCAACTGCAGGATCTGCAGGTCGAGCCGATAGACCTGGTGGTGTGCAATCTTTACCCCTTCGAGGACACGGTAGCCAGCGGTGCCGACTTTGACGCCTGTGTGGAACAGATTGACATCGGCGGGCCTTCTATGGTGCGCGCCGCAGCAAAGAACCACCCCTCGGTGGCGGTCGTGGTGTCACCCTACGCCTACGGCACCGTCATCGAAGCAGTCCGGGCAGGTGGCTTTGACCTGCGCGAACGCCGAATCTTGGCGTCTCAGGCTTTCACGCATACCGCTGAATATGACGCTGCCATTGCTACCTGGTTTGACGACCAGATTACTCGTTTCGCCATGGAAGGTATCGGTGCGGCGGCGTCGCAAGATGAATCGGATGAGGATTCCGTGATGTCGGAATGGGTGGAGCTCTCCGGGGATCGGATTGCCTCCCTGCGCTACGGGGAAAACCCGCATCAGTCTGCGGCTCTTTACGTTGACCTTGAACAGATCGCGGACATGATGGAAGAGAATCCCGACGGGGATTGCAACTGTCCCGCCTGCGCTCATCACCCCGAGTTGGACGATATCGAGGCTTGCGACCGAGCTGGTTCGGACCCCCAGTCCAAGCCCGCTCCCGGCATCGCCAACGCGATTCAGCTACATGGCAAAGCAATGTCGTTCAACAACTACACGGACGGGGACGCGGCGATACGCGCAGCTTATGACCACGCGGAGCCTTGCGTGGCGATTATCAAACACGCCAACCCCTGTGGCATTGCGGTAGCCGCTGATGTCGCTACCGCGCATCGCAAAGCCCACGCCTGTGACCCGGTCAGTGCCTTCGGCGGTGTTATCGCGGTGAACCGTCCGGTGACAGTGGAGTTGGCGAAACAGATTGCCCCGATATTCACCGAGGTAGTGCTGGCTCCGTCCTATGAGCCGGGGGCGGTGAAAGCCTTGGCGGCAAAGAAGAACCTGCGCGTGCTGCGTGTCACCCCGCCAGCCCGAGGGGCTCTGGAAGTGCGCCAGGTCAGCGGGGGATACCTGGCTCAGCAGCGTGATGACGTGGCGGAGCCAGGGGACCGTTCCAGCGGGTGGACCAAGGTGTGCGGTCCTGACGTTGACGAAGCGACCCTGCACGACCTGGAGTTTGCTTGGCAGACAATCCGCGCCACGAAGTCTAACGCCATTCTCTTGGCGCATGACGGGGCGACGGTCGGCATCGGCATGGGCCAGGTCAACCGGGTGGATTCCTGCAAACTGGCGGTGGAACGTGCCAACACCCTGGGCGGACGTGAAACCGGAGACGCCGCCGCGAGTCAAAGCGATGTGGCCGGGGGTGCTCGTGCCGAGGATTTGGCGGTGGCGGCTCCACCCGAGCGAGCTCGCGGAGCGGTCGCGGCTTCTGACGCGTTCTTCCCGTTTGCCGATGGGCCGCAAATCCTCATTAACGCGGGTGTGAAAGCCATCGTGCAGCCCGGCGGTTCTATCCGTGACCAGGAAACCATTGATGTGTGTGAAAAGGCCGGGGTCACGATGTTTACCACCGGGGTGCGTCACTTCTTCCACTAGAAGCACCGGCGGGAGCGGTGATTGGGCGATTGCCGGTCTCGCCGCCCCCTGCCTGATTACTGTAACCGACCCAGAAACCATCAAGGGAAACTGTTGAACACCCCTGACTCCCAAAACTCCGAACCCGCCGTGCCGGACTGGCAGTCGCTGGATTCAGTGACACCTGACCAGCCCGTCTTGGTGCCTGACTCGGGTCCGCATCCGTTCGATGCTCCCAGCCGTGTCCAAGTGCTGCTGTTGGGAGCCGCGGTAGTGGTCCTGTTGGTGTTGTCTGTAGTCGGATGGTGGCAAGCAGCGGTTTGGGGTCTGGTTGTGGCGCTGCTGGCGCTGGCGGTGTTTCGCCTGACTAACCGCCATGCTTGGACCAGGGCGCGGGGAACTATATTTGATGTCACGGTACTGGTTGCGGCAGCAGCGGGGATTACCCTGGTGATGCTGGTATTGCCGGAATGAACTGCGATAAACTCGATAACGGGATAATTTAGAAAGTTGGTAAGCTAACCCTATGGCTGATGAGAGACGAAACAATCGAGATGAGATTACCACGCGGGCACAAAATCCAATGGACAAGCCCGGATGGGTGGAAGTGGGCGGCGAGCGGTTTTGGCATTGCCCCCGGTTGTTTACTGCCGAGACGCACCAAACTTTACCTTGGACTTTAGAGGATCGGGTGCGCCGTCTGCCCAACGCGAAACTGTTAGACCGCAAGACCGAGCTCGGCGGGTGGCGGCCAATGACGGCTGTGGAGTTCAACGAGGATGTTCACTCGGTGGCGCGTGGCTTGATTGGGATGGGCTTGCAGCCCGGGGATCGCTTCTGCATCATGGGTCACACCTCGTATGACTGGATGCTGCTGGAATACGCAGGATTCTGCGCCGGACTGGTGCTGGTTCCCATTTATGAGACGGATTCCGCGGAACAAATCGCGTGGATTCTAGAGGATTCCGACCCCTCTCTGGTGGTGTGCGAAACGAACGCGATGCGTGAGCTGGTCAGCTCGAAACAGGATTGCGGCCGCAGTTTGAAAAACGTGTTGTGCCTGGAAGATTCCGCGGTAGTCAGAATCAAAAAGGCCGGTATGGACGTTCCCGATTTCCAGGTTGATGAGCGTTCTCATGCGGTGACCATCGACGATTTGGCCACGATTGTGTATACGTCGGGGACCGCCGGAAAGCCCAAAGGCGTGGAAATCACGCACGGGAACTGGATGGAACTGCTGGCCAACGGCATGAAGTGGATGCCAGAAATCGCGGGGTATCCGTCCTCTCGGCTGCTGGTGTTCCTGCCTCTGGCTCACGTTTTGGCTCAATACCTGCAGTTGATTCAAGTGTGGGGGGCGGGCACCCTGGGTCATGCTCCCAATATCCGCAACCTCATTACTGACCTGCAGGAATTCGCACCGTCCTACGTGATGGTGGTGCCGCGGGTGTTGGAAAAGATTTACAACACGGCTCAGGTCCAAGCCCGAGCGCACCGGATTTCGCGGATCTTCTTCTCTCGGTCGGTAAAGGTCGCCGAAGCGTATTCACGGGCTTTGGATACCGCGGAAGGTCCCAGCCGGCGGCTGCGGACGAAACGTTTGGTGTATTCCCAGTTGGTTTATCGCCGGATTTTGTCGCTGTTTGGGCCGAATCTAAAGTTTGTGATCTGCGGCGGGGCGCCGTTGAGCGAGGAACTCGGGCACTTTTTCCGCGGCATTGGAATGCCGGTGTTGGAAGGCTACGGATTGACCGAAACCTGTGCGCCGCTGTGTTTCAACAACATTAAGAATTACCGTATCGGGACGGTCGGTCCCGCCGTGGCATCTACTGACCTAAAGATTTCCCCCTCCGGCGAGCTGCTGGCAAAGAGCCCGGCCATCTTCCATCGCTACCACAACAACCCGGAACAAACCGAGGCGGCTTTTGAAAACGGCTGGTTTAAGACCGGCGATTTGGCGACTATTGACCAAGACGGTTTCGTGAAGATTACCGGGCGCGCCAAGGACATCATCGTCACTGCCGGGGGCAAGAACGTGGCTCCTTCCGTGCTGGAGGATCCGCTGCGTCAGTATGCCCTAATTAACGAAGTGTTGGTGGTAGGCGACGGGATGCCTTTCGTGTCCGCCCTGATTACCCTGGATACGGATATGTTGCCGACCTGGCTAAAGAACCACGGTATGCCTACGATGGACGCGCTGACCGCCTCCAAGGATCCCCAGGTTCTCCAGGCGATTTCGCGAGCGGTGGAACGGGTCAACGCCCGCGTGTCCCGCGCCGAGTCTATCCGCAAGTTTAAGGTCTTGCCGACCGCCTTTACCGTCGAGAACGGTCTGCTGACCCCGTCGATGAAAGTCAAGCGCAAGGAGGCTGCCGCAGCGTTTGCTGCCGAAATTGAGGAACTTTACGCTGACAAGCTGGTGAAGTAAGGCCGCTGAGTCTTCGCGGGAAGCCAATCGCAACTCCGGGGGAAACTTTCCTGGAAATTTATCTCGATATCGAGTAAAATTTCGGTGGTGGCGATAAGCCCAGAAAATTGACCTCTACAAGGAGTAAAAATGGCGAAGATCAAAGTGGAAAATCCGGTTGTCGAACTCGATGGCGATGAGATGACCCGCATTATTTGGCAACAGATTCGCGAAAAACTCATTTTGCCTTACCTGGATGTGGACCTGAAATACTACGACTTGGGTATCGAAAATCGTGACCAGACTGAGGACCAGGTCACTGTCGATTCCGCCAATGCCATTAAGAAGTACGGTGTGGGCGTGAAGTGTGCGACCATCACCCCTGATGAGGCCCGCGTGGAGGAATTTGGACTGAAGAAAATGTGGAAGTCCCCCAACGGCACTATCCGCAACATTCTGGGCGGTGTCATTTTCCGCGAACCCATTATTATGCAGAACGTTCCTCGATTGGTGAAGGGCTGGGACAAGCCGATTGTGGTGGCGCGTCACGCGTTCGGCGACCAGTACAAGGCGACCGACTTTAAGGTTCCCGGTGCCGGCAAGGTGATGTTGAGTTGGGTGCCTGATGATGGTTCCGCCCCGATTGAGCACGAGGTTATTCACATGCCTGAAGCGGGCGGTGTCACCATGGGGATGTACAACTTTAACGATTCCATTCGGGATTTCGCCCACGCCTGCTTTAACTACGCTCTGGTACGGAAGTATCCGGTGTATCTCTCCACGAAGAACACGATTCTCAAAGCGTATGACGGCCAGTTCAAAGACATTTTCGCTGAAATCTATGAAACCGAATTCAAGGCCAAGTTTGAGGCTGCCGGTTTGCTCTATGAACATCGGTTGATTGATGACATGGTCGCCAGCTCCTTGAAGTGGGAGGGCGGCTACCTGTGGGCTTGCAAGAACTATGACGGTGATGTCCAGTCCGACACAGTAGCACAGGGCTTTGGCTCGCTGGGGTTGATGACCTCCGTGCTGATGACCCCGGACGGGCGCACGGTTGAGGCCGAGGCGGCTCACGGCACGGTGACGCGCCACTACCGGGCTTGGCAGCGTGGGGAAAAGACCTCCACTAACCCGATTGCCTCTATCTATGCCTGGACGCGTGGGCTGGCGCATCGCGGCAAGCTCGATAACACTCCGGCGGTCATTGAGTTCGCCGAGACCCTCGAGGATGTCATTGTGAAGACTGTCGAGGGCGGTCAGATGACCAAGGATTTGGCGCTGTTGGTCGGCGGGGACACCCCCTGGTTGACCAGCGACGACTTCATGAATGCGTTGGACGAGAATCTGCAGGCTCGCTTGGGTTAGCAGGCTCCTGGGGAATTCCGCGGGCTTCCGCGGAATTCCCCATTTTTAGGGTGATTTTGCTACGGTCTGGTTTTGCTCTGGTAGTCTGAAGTCCTTTGTGGTGGGCGCTCCTCCCCAATTCGAGATTTGCCTGGTGCCCTGGTCTGAGGACGGATTTGCAGGTTACTACCCCGGTATGAGGTTTAGAGGACGCGGGCGGGGCCGCAGTTGCTTATGCTTACTGAGCAAATGAAATCACTATGCTTACGCTAAATCATTTCGACAGGAGGGAATCTATTGTAGTTTGTAGGAAGATCCTGGCGTTACGTCGCCCGGAAACGAATCAAAACCATCATCATTTTCGCTATTTTCCTGGCGATGTCTACGGTGCTGATGTCCGCTAACGCGGTGTCCCGCGCTACTGACGCCACTGCGGCGGAAATCGATGCGAAAACCGGGCAGGGCTTCGTGTTGGGGAACAACCCCCAGTTCAACACCGGCACCCCGCGGGGCGCGGGGAACGTGAAGCCCGCGGATATTAAAAAGATTGCCGGGATGGAACGGGGTAGAGAACTATGTCGCCCGCCAGAACGTCACCGCCTTTGTGCTGGCCGGGGCCATTTTGGCGCTGGTGCTGTGCCTGTGGCTAAACGAACGTAAGAAAGAGAGGGGAACCCTGCTGTCGATGTGGGTGACGAAAGCGAGCATTATGGCACAGTACGGCCTGGAGCTTATCTTTATTGCCTCCCTGCCCATGTTACGTAAAAGCCCGCGCGCTCTGTTGGTGGATAACAAATGAACGGGGTGTGGTCACGATCTTGGCGTTCGGTCGTCCGTCGGCCGCGGCGCAGCCTGCTGATGGTGGCGATTATCACCTTGGTGTTTACCGCCCTGGTGGCCCAGTCCGGGGTGAAATCAACCATGTTGAGTGTGCGTGATGCCATCAGTTCCAACGTTTTGGCGGGGTTTACCGCTACCAGCCAAACCGGTCAGCTCCCCGACCAGGCCCGCAAACAACTGGCTGATTTGCCGGGGGTGAAACGTCACGCTTATGAGGGCGAGGCGGCGGCGAAACCGGAGAATGCGAGCCTGGTCAGCGCCGCCGGGGGGATTCAGCTGGATCCCGAGTTCGGCGGGGATTTGCTGGGAATCAAAGGCACCAGTGATTCATCGTTGAACCCGGAGTTCTTGGGGAAAATCTATACCCTGGAACAGGGTTCTCACATCGGTAAACCTGGTGTCGAGGCAATGATTCACCGCGACTTCGCCCAGAAAAATTCTCTGCACCTGGGAGACGCCCTGGAACTGCGCCACGAAAACACGCTGGTGCGGCTAAAAATCGGGGGGATTTATTCCGGGAAAGCCGAAAACCCTACCGGCATGCCCTCGGGAAACTCCGAAAACCAGGTGTTCACAAACCTTGACTCCCTGCAAAAGCTCGGCGGTCAGGTCAGCACGGCCCGCTACTTTACCGAACGGGCTGACCAGTTGCCCCAGGTCCTGAAAGCGGCCCAGGCCACGGCCCCCAAGCTGAGCCTGGAAAATAACTCGGCGCAGTTCGCCGACGTACTCCAAGCCATTTCCGGGGTCGACCAGATGCTGGGAATGTTACTGTGGGGATTCTGCCTGGCAGGAGCCCTGGTCTTGGCCCTGGTGGCGACGTTCTGGGTACGCTCGCGACTGCCCGAGATTGGCATCCTGCTGTCCCTGGGCAAGACGAAACTGGAAGTCGGGTTGCAGTTCCTCCTGGAGGCGGTCCTGTTCGGAGTCATCGGCGCTGTGTTGGCAGTTATCCTGGGACGGCTGTTGTCAAACAGTTTGGGTCAGCTGGTGCTGTCCAAAGCCGGAAATGAGACGTTAGCGGCGTTAGCGCCCGCCAACGGAATCGCGGGGAATGCGATGTCCCTGGGCCTTGGTTTCCTGGTCATCATCATCGCGCTGGGGTTGGCGTTGTTCCCCATCATGCGTCAAACCCCGAAAACTATTCTTTCCAAGCTGAGTTAAGGAGAAAAAATGAGTATTTTACAGTTGGATCAAATCGATTACACCTACAAAGGGGCAGGAGCAAAAGTCCTGGACAACGTCAACTATGAGTTTGAGAAGGGCAAGTTCTATGCCATTCTGGGAGCCTCCGGGGCCGGCAAATCCACCATGTTGTGTTTGCTGGCCGGGCTGGATGCCCCGACCGCGAGCACGGTCCGTTTCGACGGGGAGGACATCGCGAAAAAGGGCTATTCCTACCATCGCAAGCACCAGATTTCCCTGGTGTTTCAAAACTACAACCTCATCGACTACCTGACCCCGCTGGAGAACTTGCGCCTGGTCAACTCGAAAGCCAGCACGGACATGTTGGAAAAGCTGGGCTTGGACGCGAAAGAAGCGAAACGCAACGTCCTGCTGCTTTCCGGCGGTCAGCAACAGCGGGTCGCTATCGGGCGCGCCCTAGTGTCCTCAGCGCCGGTCATTTTGGCTGACGAACCGACCGGCAACTTGGACGAGACGACCGCCGCGGGAGTGACGGAAATCCTCCAGAAGGCCGCTCACGAGCAAGGTAAGTGCGTCATCGTGGTAACCCACTCGAAAGAGCTTGCCCGCAACGCCGACGTGACCCTGCGGCTGCAGCGGCGCAAACTTGTGGAGTTGTAAAAGTTCTTGCCTCCGGTGAGTGACTCGCCGGAGGCAAAACTATATTTAGAAGCTAATAACACCAAACGTTTTCAGCACGCTGGTGATAAAGATGGCCACCAGCAGGATAGGAGCGATGTATTTAATCATCACGCTCCACAGCCCCGAGTGCTTGAAGTCCCCGGAGATACGCACCTCGTCGATGAGGACTTCAGGTTTGCGTATCCACCCAAAGAACAGGCACATCAGCAATCCGCCCAGAGGCATCATCACTGAGCTGGTCAGGAAGTCCAGGAAGTCTAGTATGGTCGAACCGGCCCCGAGAGGCTGGATAAAGGACAGTGAACTGTAGCCCAGGGTCACGATGATTCCCGTAGCGCTCAGAACTATAACGGTGACTAACAGCGCCTTGCGCCGTTTCCATTCCAAGGTGTCTTGCAGAATGGATACACAGGCCTCCACCAGGGAAATCATGCTGGTCAGGGCCGCAAACATGACCAGCAGGAAAAACACGAAACCGATGACGGTGGCGATGCCACCAAACATTTCAAACACCTTCGGGATAACCAAGAACATCAGGGATGGCCCCGAATTCTTGGCCACCTCGTCAGCGGAACCCAGGGTCGCGAACGTAGCGGGGATAATCATCAGCCCCGCTAACAGGCTGATTCCCAGCGTTGTGGTGGTCGTTTGGAAAGCCGAAGACGTAATGGAGACGTCCTTTTTCATGTAAGACCCGTAAGTGACCATCGTCGCCGCGGCCAGTGACAGACCAAAGAACGTTTGACCCAGGGCGGCGATGAGCAGCTCTAGTGAAAACTTGGAAAAATCGGGGACCACGAAGTATTTCAGGCCCTCCAGAGCGCCGGGTTGGGTCAAAGTAAAGATGCCAATCAACAGCGAAACCAGAATCAACGCCGGCATCATAATCAGGTTGGCCCGTTCCACCCCGCCGTTGACTCCCAGCGCCACTATGATGAACGAAATCGCTCCGAACAGCAGCATGAACGCCACGGACTGCGGACCGTCAGAGATAAACGCCCCGAAGCTCTCGCCCCCGTCAGCCAGCTCTTTTGTCATTCCGGCCGCGTAGGCGAACATATAGTGGGTCACCCAACCGCCAACCACCCCGTAAAACGAGGCGATGACGAAAGGAACCGCGGCGATAAACACGCCGATGAATCGGTACTTTTTCCCGAAAGAAGCGAAGGCAGCAATGATGGACTCACCCGTTTTTCGCCCAAGTGAAATTTCCAAAATTAGCAACGAAACGCCCAGGGTCAGCATAAAGATAAAGAACACGAAGATAAACGTGCCCCCGCCGTAGTGCGCCGCCAGGTAAGGGAAACGCCAGATAGTGCCCAGTCCGACAGCTGAACCGGCTGCCGCGAGGACGAAACCTAGTTTTCCTGACCACGAGGCTCTCTGCTCGGGAACCACACTGACATCTACCAAAATAATCTTCCTTTTTGTTCTCTCGATTTTCGGTGGGGACAGCCGGAGGCATTTCGGTTATTGAAACTCACCGCAGGTTCTCTCCGCAGAAAATCTTACATTCCAAAACCGGAAAGACCGTATTTCGGGTTTTGTCCGGTATGCGCACGAGGTACGGTCAGGGGCGCGTCAGTCTGGTAATCAGGGCAGTGTGTCACGTATTGATACGCTAACTTGCAGGGGATATGCCCGATTTGTAGGATAATCAAAAAAATTGTTATCTGAAAGTAAGGTCAATCAATGCAGCGCGTAGCAATCAACGGTTATGGCAATTTGGGTCGCGGCGTCGAAAAAGCTCTGGGGCTCGCCTCGGATTTAGAGCTGGCGGTGGTGTTTACCCGCCGTAATCCCCAGTCGGTGAAAACTCTTGGCGCGCCGGTGGCCAGCGTGGAGGATATGCCCGATTACACCGATGACATCGATGTTTGCATTAACTGCGGCGGCTCTGCCACGGACTTGATGAAACAGGGAGTCGCGACCAGCCAGTGGTTTCACACCGTGGATTCCTTTGACACCCACGCGCGCATTCCTGACTATTTTTCCCGCATTGATGCGGCGGCCCAGGCCGCGGGACACTGCGCCATCATCAGCTGCGGCTGGGATCCGGGGCTGTTCTCCATGTTGCGCGTGCTGGGTGACGCCGTTTTGCCCTCAGGGTGCACCACTACCTTTTGGGGACGTGGGGTGTCACAAGGGCACTCCGATGCGATTCGTCGCCTGGATGGGGTAGTGGATGCCCGCCAATACACCGTTCCTGTCCCCGATACCGTGGCGGCGGTGCAGGCGGGGCATGCCGGGGAACTTAGCACTCGCCAGATGCATACCCGTGAGTGTTTCGTGGTGGCCGAGCCCGGGGCAGATACCGCCCGGATTGAAGCGGAAATCAAAGCCATGCCCAACTATTTTGCCGACTATGACACCACAGTGACTTTTATCACTGCCGCGGAGATGGCGCAAAACCACAGCGGGATGCCCCACGCCGGCCGGGTCATTCGCACCGGCTGCACTTCGCCGGAGGTCCGGCAATCCTTGACGTTTAGCCTGGAACTTGATTCCAACCCCGAGTTCACCGGCTCCGTGCTGGTCGCAGCGGCGCGGGCGTGCGCCCGGAAAGCCGCCCGAGGCGAAACTGGAGCGTTCACCATGCTGGACGTGACCCTCAGCGATCTGTCTCCCCGTGATCCGGGGGAGTTGCGCCGCGAAATGCTGTAGGGGCAAGTACCCGGTGTCGGCCCGCCCTGGTGCGCCCTGCCAGGGCTAAATCCGTGGTGTTTTTGTGACCGTTGTGAAACAAGTGAATCCAAAGGGGAAAACACCGCGAAAAATTCGAGAATTGTTTGCTAACTCGCTGACAAATGCGCTAAATTTGCGTAGTCTCTAATGGAGGATTTCACCAAAGTGAAATCGACGATCTATCCGAAAGGAATCACATGTCTGTGAATCGTACTGAACTTGTTGCTGAGATTGCTAAGAAGGCTGGCCTGTCCAAGACCGAAGCTGACGGTGCGCTGTCTGCCTTCCAGGAAATCCTGATTGACTCCCTTAAGAAGGGTGAAACTGTCAAGGTGACCGGTTTGATGAACGTGGAGCGCGTTTCTCGTGCCGCCCGTACCGGCCGCAACCCCCGCACCGGCGAAGAAATCAAGATCCCCGCTGGCTACGGCGTTAAGATTTCTGCTGGCTCCACCCTTAAGAAGGCTGTGTCCAACAAGTAATCGACTCATCTCGTACAAAGTCGGCCGCCCCAGTGGCGGCCGACTTTGTTTTTATGCGGGTTTTCTGTTGGGTGGTGGTTTGAAATCTGCGATTAAATCGGGGTTGGTGGTTATATAGACCAGTAACCCCGATTTAATCGCAGATTAGCAACAACCGGGGTTGTGTCTCGCGAGTTGCCAGGGCGGTTACAATGGTGGCATGAGCGAAACAACTGCGGGCCAACCCCTGACTCAAGGCGGCACGGCGGTGCTGGAACGCACCGAAACCGAGCTGAAACGCAACCCTGGCGACAACGAACGTTACGCCCACTACGTGCGCAAAGACCGGATTACCGCCTCGGCGGTGACCGGCCAAGCCGTCATCGCCCTGTGCGGTAAAGTCTGGGTTCCGATGCGTGACCCGAAGAATTTCCCGATTTGTCCGGCGTGCAAAGAAATCATGAAATCCATGAATGGAGACCACAACGGTCAACCCGGCTGGCCTTTCTTTGGCGGCTCTGACAGTTAAAGATCCACGTATTCCGTGGGGATAGCCACTTCGCCCTCGCTGAGGCGCCACGCCTGATAAGGCAGCTCATTACGGGCCTCGATGTGCCGTTGCTGGGCGCGCTGCAGGGCATCGGGGCCGATCCAAGATTTGTCGATAGCCCCGCCAACCACGAAGTCCTTTTGCAGCGGGCGGGCATCGCGTCTCGCCAGGTATTCCGCGGCGGCCTCCCAGTTCGGAGCCGTCAGCAGCAACTCGGTAGTGGCGGTGTGATCCTCGATGGCACGTCCCGCCCACTTCAGTCCGCCCCGAGTCGATTTCTCAGCCGACTGTTTTGCCACAGATTCCAGATTTCCGTTTGCGTCCTCGCGGGCGACCAGTTTGTAAACCAGGGCGGCAGTCGGGCTTCCCGAACCGGTCACCAGTTTGGTGCCCACCCCGTAGGAATCGACCGGAGCCGCTCCCAAACCTGCGATAGCGTATTCGTCCAGGTCGTTGGTTACCGTAATCTTGGTGGAAGTCGCTCCCAAATCATCGAGCTGTTGGCGGACTTTAAACGCCCCCGCCACCAGGTCGCCCGAATCCAAACGGACCGCGCCTAGCTCCCCGCCGGCGGCTCTAGCAATCCGCACCGCTTTCTCGACTGCTGCGGTCACGTTGTACGTGTCTACCAGCAGCGTTGTGTCCGGACCCATCGACTCAATCTGAGCGGTGAAAGCGGCTTCTTCATCCTCGAACAGAAGGGTAAAGGCGTGGGCAGCGGTGCCGATAGCGCGAATCCCGTACCGTTTTCCGGCCTCCAAGTCAGAGGTGCCTTGAAAACCGCCAATTTGGGCGGCGCGGGCGGCGGAAACGGCTGCCCGCTCATGCACCCGGCGCGCGCCCATATCCACGCAGGGCCGACCGTGAGCAGCGATAGTCATCCGGGACGCCGCAGATGCTACCGCGCAGTCGAAGTTGAGAATCGACAGCAGGTAGGTTTCCAACAGGCAGGCTTCGGCAAAAGTCCCGCGCACCGTCAAAATCGGCGAGTTCACCATGAATACTTCGCCTTCGGGATAGCCAAAAATGTCGCCGGAGAACTCGTAATTTTCCAGGAACTTAATCGTCGTCGGTCCGACTATTTTGTTATCAGACAGGTACTTCAGTTGGGAGTCGTCGAAACGAAACCGCTTGAGCCCCTCCAAAATCCGCGCCACTCCGGCCATCACCAGGAAACGCCGGGAAGAGGGAAAACGCCGGGTAAAAATCTCGAACACGCATTGGCGCTGCCCCATCCCGTGTTCCAAAGCGGAGTCAACCATGGTCAGCTCATACATATCGGTCAGCAGAGAAGTCGTTTCGCGCGTATTCATAGGTATAACTATAGTAGCGCCTGCCCGGTTTTTCGTTTTCGCCTAGAAGCTCCCTGGCCCTCGGCGCCTTTGACGTGCCGCGAGGGCAGGTCCAGCCAGAATCTGTTAATGCCGGCCAGCGGCGGCGAGAGCCGGTAGCATAAAGCTATGAGCAAGGACGATGCTGCTTCTCGAAAAAACGTAGTTCCCCGAGTGTCAAACTCGCATAAGTTCGGTAGCGGCCGGGTAACCAGGGTCGTTGTCGCCCTCCTGGTGGTGCTGCTCCTGGCCGGTTTGGTAGGTCTGCTGGTGCTCTAGGGTAGCCCCGGCGTTTTTGCTTCGGGGCGCGGTAATCCTGCGCGCCTGGGAGAAAACCTTTAACCTTAAAACGTGAGTATTGTCGAACCCGGTACCGAATACGCTCCGTCCTCGGTCGCCCAGCTGGACCGGGTGCTTCCCGGTCAGTGGAACACGGTGGTGTGGAATGATGCCGTGAACCTGATGAGCTATGTGACGTGGGTGTTCAAAACCTATTTCGGGTACTCGCACGAGCGCGCTGAGCGGCTGATGAAGGAAGTTCACTTTAACGGTCGGGCGGTAGTCAGTGCCGGAACTCGTGAACAAATGGAGGCCGATGTGTTGGCCATGAACGAATACGGTCTTTGGGCGACGCTCGAACAGGAAGCCGATTGAGGGGAGCCGGACACGATGCGTGCATTTGCAGCGCTGAACGCGCCTTCAGAAGGGTGGTTCAGCAGGGTTGAACCGCATGAGGCGGCCTTGCTAGCGGGGATTTTCGAGGAACTGGCTGACGCGATGGAGGCCGAAGAAAAGCGCGACGTCCTGGACATGATGGGGGTGGACCTGGATCCCAGCTCCCCGAAAGAACACACTCTCATGTTTGAGAATCTCCTGGGCGTGGACACGGTATCTTCTATCTCGTCCCGTCCTGAAATGCACGACGCGAGCGAGGACCCGGAGACGGAACCTGAACAGCCCCGCGAACGCACTTCTGAACCCGCCTCTGCCCAGCGAGGAAACACTGGCTTTGAACCGAACTCATGGGGCATGACCGACGATCAAACCTTGGCGGCGCTGGACTTTGACCCCCTGGGTCCGCGTCCGCGCCCGGCAAACCCCTACATTGCGGCAATCTTGCGCCCGATGAGCCAAGATCCGGAGGAAGCGGCGGAACTACGCGCCTTGACCACCCCGGACTTGGCAGCGAAAAAGGCTGCCTCCATGCGAGTGGTCGCTGATAGTCTGCGGTGGGCTGCCAACGGCGACGGTGCGGTGGTGGTGAAACCGGAGACGTTGAAAGTGTGGGTTACCGCCATCAACGATGCGCGACTGGCTCTGGGGTGGTCCTTGGATATCGATAACGACACTAGGGCCGAAGAAGTCGAACTGATGGCTGAATCTGACCCGGAGGCAGGGGTTTACACGGCTTACGAAATCACCATAGCCAGCATCTATAATGCTTTGTCATGGTGGCTGGAAACGTTGATGCATGCCGTTGACGGTTGAAACACAAAGGAATTGATAGTGAATAACGCACCCATTGGGATTTTTGATTCCGGGCTGGGCGGGCTGACCGTGGCTCGTTCCATCATCGACCAGTTACCCGGAGAATCTGTGATTTATATCGGGGATACCGCCAACAGTCCCTACGGCACTAAACCCGTGGAACGAGTCAAAGAATTATCACTGAACGTCATGGACAAACTCGTGAAACGTGGGGTAAAAATGCTGGTCATCGCCTGTAACACGGCATCGGCTACGGCGGTATTTGCGGCGCGGTCAAAGTATGACGCCCTGGGGATTCCCGTCCTGGAGGTCATTTCGCCCGCCGTGCATCGCGCGGTTTCCGCCACGCGAAACGGACGCATCGGGGTCATCGCTACCCACACCACTATTGAAACGGAAACCTATCAACGTGCCTTGCACGCTTACCAGCAAGCGCAGGTCAGTGCGAAAGCCTGCCCGGCATTCGTGGATTTTGTGGAACGCGGTATCACCTCGGGGCCAGAGTTGTTAGCGGTGGCGCGAGAATACCTCGAACCGATACGCGACGCGGGGGTGGACACTCTGGTGCTGGGCTGCACCCATTATCCGCTGCTCTCCGGCGTCATCAGCTACGTTATGGGACCGGAGGTGACCCTGGTGTCCTCGGCGGAAGAAACCGCCCATGACGTCTATCGTCAGCTGTTGGACAAAGACTGGTTGAACACTGAGGACTGCGCGGGTACACCAAACCCCCGCTACCAGTTCTTGGCAACGGGGGACACACAAACTTTCACGCGGCTGGCTCGCAGGTTCTTGGGACCAGAGGTCACCGCGGTCGAGCGCGTGTGAGAATCAGATTACTGATCCTTAGGCGTAAACGTCGAGACCGCCTTGGGGATTCATGACCTTTAGTGCAGCGGCTGCCGTAGCAGCTTTTGTCGCGGTGGCTGTCTGAGCGGCAACCGCGGTCACCATCAAGGCTTTCATCGTTTCTGCGTCCATAATCGGCGCAGCACCAGAAATCGGGTTCATGGCTCCATCCGTTCCTTAGTACGTTGGATAGCCGTCACAGCATGACATCGAGGTTCGAATTCGATGACTTGTAGGTGTGGGGCAAATCCGCGTGGGTCGGTTGCGAGGCGCCAACGACGGGCTTGAACTCAGCAACATTGCCGTTCAACGCACCGTGAGTACCAGTAGCCGCAGCCTCGGTTTTAGAGGTGTTCGAGATGGGTTCTGGCTTGTCTGCTTTCGCGCTCGGCTCCGGGGCAGGGCGCGTGAAAGCCTGATTCGTCAATGTGGGGTTCAGAGCCCCGATAACATCAGTTGAAAGCATAATTTCCTCCTGAAACTCTGGCGAAGTTAAACAACTCCACGAGGGCAATCCTTTGCCCTCACTAATTATTGTGCCATTTCGCCCCGCGAAAGGCTAGACTTCGGGGGAAATCAAAGAAAAATTCCCCATCCTTTCAGGCGATTTTCAGACTTTGTCAGGACAATTGGGGCGATTGTGGTTTTGTGTTCCGCAGCGGGGTGCTTTCCCAGACCTCGCGGCGCAATCACAGGGTGATTCGGGTGCGGACTCCCAGCATGGCTTCGAGCTGTGGAGCTATCTGAATGAAGGCCTTGGCGCGGTGTGAAATAGTGTTCTTGGCCTCCTGGCTCAGTTCGCCATTGGTGACATCCTGGCCGTCCGCCATAAAAATCGGGTCGTACCCGAAACCGTTTTTGCCCTTCGGCTCCCGCACCAGGCGTCCGCCCATAACCCCGTTTCCCAGGTATGTTCCACCTCCCGGGACCAACAGCACCGCGGCACAGATGAATGCCGCCGTGCGATAGCCATCATCGATGTCCTGCAGCTGGTTCAACAACAGTTCCAGATTGGCCCGGTCGTCCCCGTGGTGTCCGCACCACCGAGCCGAAAAAATTCCGGGGGCGCCGCCCAAAATGTCTACGCTCAAACCGGAATCGTCAGCCAGAATCGGCACGTCCACCAAGCTGGCAAGGGCACGCGCCTTAATCAGGGCGTTGGCAGAAAAAGAGGTACCGTCCTCGCGCGGTTCAGGAGCCCCCAGCGTACCCGAGGCGACAATTCCTCCCGGGTGCAGGCTCGGCACCAAGGGACGTAAAATCTCCTCTACTTCCCGAACCTTGTGGGCATTGCCCGTAGCCATCACCACCTGTGCCTCCGGCGGCACTTTCAGTTTCTGAGCGTCCTTATCCCGTAAATCCGGCACAGAAGTCAAAATACTCACGCGATTACTCCATCTGTTAGCGTCAACACCGCACCGGGCGCACTGTCTACTGCCGCGCGCTGCAATCTGGTCAAATCATGGCAACCGGCCTGGGCCAAATCCAATAAAGCGTCCAGCTCGGCGCGGCTAAACGGCGCGCCCTCCGCGGTTCCCTGCACCTCCACCAGAGTTCCTGAGCCGGTCATCACCACATTCATGTCGGTTTCGGCACGGGAATCTTCCTCGTAGGGCAAATCCAGGCGCGGCGTGGAATCAATGATCCCCACGGAAATGGCACAAACCGAGTCGCGTGTGGGATTGCCGGGAATAAAACCGTTGTCCCTACCCACGGCGATGGCGCGCTGCAAGGCAATCCAAGCCCCGGTAATCGAGGCGGTGCGAGTGCCCCCATCGGCTTGCAAAACGTCGCAGTCTATCGCAATCGTGTTCTCACCCAACGCGGCGTAATCCACCGAAGCGCGCAGCGCCCGTCCAATGAGCCGGGAAATCTCTGAGGTGCGCCCGCTGATTTTCCCCTTGACTGACTCGCGGGTATTGCGAGTATCGGTAGCGCGGGGGAGCATGGCGTACTCAGCCGTGACCCAGCCCAAACCGGAGTCCTTGCGCCACCGGGGAACCCCTTCCGTCAAGCTGGCCGAACACAGCACTCGGGTGTTCCCAAAAGATACCAACACGCACCCTTCCGGGGCGCTGACCCAATCCATGTGTAGAGTCACTTCGCGGAGCTGGTCCACCCGGCGTCCGTCTGCACGCTCAATCATCTCAGTCATAATCCCAGTCTATTATTTCTGAGTCGGGAGAGTGCATTGGGGCAGTTCAGAGGTCTTTCCATCGCGTATCTTTTGCACCACGTCCAGCGCTTCGGAAAACGTCCCGATTTTCGCTACCGTCAGTCCTTTCGGGATGTTGCCAACGACTTCGTTGCAGTTCTGGGCCGGGGCCAGGAAAAACTTGGCTCCGTCAGCCTTCGCTCCCGCCATCTTTTGCTCAATTCCGCTGATGGGGCCGACTTTACCGGCCAAGTCGATAGTCCCGGTCCCGGCAATCACCGATTTTCCGGTTAGGTGTTCGGGCGTGAGCTGCTCCACTATCCCCAGGGCAAACATGGTGCCCGCGGAAGGTCCGCCCACGTCTTGAAGGTGAAAAGTGATGTCCAGAGGAACGTCCACGTCCGAAGCTAAATAGATGCTGAGCTGCGAGCCTTTCCCGATTTTGCCGTTCGCTTTCCTGACCGGAGCGGTTTTCATGCTCACCGTCTGGGCTTCGCCGTTGCGGATGATACCGAGTTCAACAGTGTCGCCGCTCGGCACTGTGTCCAAGAACTTGCGCAAGTCCTCAACAGTGTGGACGTTCAGCGGGGTTTGACCGGGACGGGCAATGGTTTGCACCACGTCTTTCTTACGCAAAATGCCGGCCGCGGGCGAGTCTTTGGCAATCTCGGCGACAGACCAGGTGATGTTCACGTCATACCCCAAGGATTCCAGCGCCACCGCTTCGGCGGAGAGTTGGGATTGGTCCATCTGTTGCACCCCGAGCTTCTTAATGTCTTTGCTGGAAACATTGTGGGGATAGACCATTTCTTCGGGCAAGATGGTGGTATTTGGGCTAAACGCCGCCACAATCAGGTCCCAACCGCTGACCATAGAGCCGGGTCCCCCCAGGGAGGAAACCGTGGTCATGCGCAGTTCTCCGTTGTTGTCTGGATAGGTTTTCGCGCCTTTCACCTCGATGAGAGGGGTTTGCTTATCGTCCTTGCCTAGCACGTCAAAGGTCGGTCCCGGATAGTTGATGACCACAGGATAAGAATAGAGGAACAGAAAATACCCGCCCAGGACGATGAGGGCAAAGCTCAGAACCCAACGGCTCAAAGACCATCGGGAGCGGGGGTGAGCGGGCGCGTCAGCAGGGGCTTTTGGCGGCGAATCAGTTTTGGATTCGAGCGTCGGTGAATCTTCGGGGCCAGGCGTATCCGCTCCCTTATCCAGCGCATCGGTGTTCATCACGGATACTATAGTCTCATGGATGAAAGTGAGATGCCTGACTGGGCCGAAATGCTGCGCCAGGTTTTTGGCGAGGAAAAAGCCCGTGAGATGGAGGAAAAGCTCCGTTCCGGCACCCCGTTCTCGGCGTTTTCCGGAGGGGAGGGTATTTTTGCTTTCCCGCTGCAGTCCCTACTGTCCAGCTCCGATGAGCCGGTGAACTGGGACTTGGCGCGTATGACTGCCCTGGGGCGTCTGGGCGGGGCAACCCGGGTGGTGACTGCCGCTGATGCCGACCGGGTGCGTCAAGCCCTGTCTCAAGCTAATTTGCGCCTAGACCCGGTCACTTCGCTCACTCCGCCGCCTGCCAGCTATACCGCCTTATCCGCACCGAAGTGGCTGGATGCCTCGTCCGAAGTCTGGAAAATCTTGGTTACCCCGGTGGCTGCCAAAACGTCTGAGTCTATGAAACAGGCGCTGTCTGCGCATATTGCCGACGGCGACTTACATATCGAGATTTCTTCCGGCCCGCCCGAACTACAACAGCTGATGGGGCTGTTTTCCAAGGATGGCGACCCGGCGTCGCTGAACCTGGATTCCCTGCTGGGGGTTTTGAGTTCAAACCTGTTCGGGCTGCAGTTTGGCCAGGCTTGGGGGAGTTTGGCGGCCGAGAGCTTTGGCTCGACCGACATCGGGCTGCCGGTTGCAGAGGTGAATCAAGCGGCAATAGTGCTGGAAAACGTGGAAAAGTTCGCTGCCGACATCAGCCTGGAAGTCGAGCCAGTGCTGGCTTTCCTGGCGACTCGCGAGGCCGCCTACGTGCGGCTTTATCACGCCGTGCCGTGGCTGCGGATGCATGTCACCAAGGCGATTGAGGACTACGCGAGGGACATCAGCTTCGATTTGCAAGCGATGGAATCGGCCCTGCAGGGCCTGGACCCGATGGATCAAGACGCCCTGCACAAGCTCATCGCGCAAGGCGTGCTGACTCCCAGTCAGACCAATAACCAAACCGCCGCGAAACAAAGCCTGGAGACCCTGCTGGCGATTATGGAGGGATGGGTCGACATGGTGACCACGCGCTGTTTGGCAGGGACGTTACCTCAGATGGGAGCCTTGCGAGAGATGATGAATCGGCGCCGCGCCACCGGAGGACCGGCCGAGAAAGCGTTCGCCGCCCTCATCGGCTTGGAACTGCGACCCAAACGGTTGCGTGAAGCCAGCGCCTTGTGGTCCAAACTGGTGGCCAAGCTCGGCGAAGCCGGCGCGGAAGGCTTGTGGGACCACCCGGACCTGCTACCGGAGGAAAGCGACTTCGACGCCCCCGACGAGTTCGTGGCGCGCCTGGCCGGAGAAGGCCCGAAAGACCAGCTGGAAGCTGATTTGGAGGCTATGCTGCAAGGGACTTTGGGATACGCCAAAGGGTTGGAGCCCGGCATTGATTCGGAAGGTGACGCGGAGGTGTCACAAGACCGTCCCGACGCCGATTCGCCCGACGGTTCCGGTCAACCGTGGACAGATCCGGACAGTCCGGAAAATCCCACTCCTGACGTCTAATCAGGCGGCTGTAACCGCGCGGGCTCGCTTCGCAAACGCCGGCTCCGGGGGAACGTCAAGCTCGACCGGAAGGTAACTGCAGTCGCATTCCGGGTGAGCCTCGAAGTGTCGCGTGGTGACGATTCCGTCCACCGAGATACGCGTGACATCACCGGGGTGCAGGGCACGGCAATCTAAGAATGCCAAGGCTTGCGCCGCTGCAATCGCCGCACCCGCGCCTGCCAATGCTGTTTCCACCCGCGGAAACGCTGCCCAGTGCAGGTTCGCGGCGCGTTCTGCCAGGTGTGCCACTTCTGTGGCCTGGTGCAGGGCGATACAGGACGTGCACGGGGTCAAACCGGGCACAACCAGCGGTCCGACCTCGACAAAATCATGACCTGCCACCACCGCCAGAAACGGCTGATTGGCCTGCATCGCTTTTTGCGCCGCCACCGGGTCGGGAATACCCCAGCTGAACTGTACCGCCAAGTCAGCTGGGATGCGCCGGGTCGTGACCGCGGCGTGCCGCAGGCGCTGTTCTACCAGGTCTTTCGTGGTGTGCCGCGTGTCAAGGGCGGTTTCCAAGTCCGGTTCGGGGCTGCGGGTGGTGGCGGGGACTTGAATCTTGCCGATACCGGCGGCGCCCAGTTCCAGAGCCAACAGTTGAGCCATACGGTCGGCCCGATTGAGTGAAACGCTCAGTTCCTGGCGATTCCGGTAGGCGCGACGCATCTTGGCGCCCCCAGCTCGTGACCAAAATCCGTCGTCAGGTCCGCCGTGTAGGCGGGGACTGCGCAGCTGCAGCAGTTCGACGTCAACCAAGGCTCGCAGGATTTCCGAGACTCTGGTCAAGGGAATGCGGCAGGCTTTGGCAAAGTCGGACAAGTCCGGGCGGGTACAGCCCGCCACCAGGCGTTGCAGTAGCTGGAATTCCTTTTCGGAACACTGCGGAAAACAAAACATGGTTTCCAGTCCGGCGCACAGCTCGACTGAACCATCGGGTAGCTTAACCAAGTGAATACCCTCATTTAGTTTCATAATCTCTCACCTCAATTCAAAGCATCTCAAATGTTATATAATAAACTCAAATGACGATCTGGTGCTTGTGGATAACTCGGTATCCGCGCTGGACAGGACCCCGGTTTCGTGCGGTGTCATCCTGCGTGGGAAACTTGGAGGAGTAAAGGAACGCGGAGTCGAGGGGAGGTAACCGTGAACGGTAAGCGTTACGCTGCGTCGCCCAGTGCGGAACTGAGTGCCGCCCAACTGCTGGATGAACTGGACGAACAGCAGCGCGAGGTTGCTCAGCACCAGCACGGGGCGCTATGTGTGCTGGCGGGGGCGGGCACCGGGAAAACCCGGGCGATTACCTATCGCATCGCTTACGGGGTGCGCAGCGGGCAGGTCGATTCCGAAAATGTGTTAGCGCTGACGTTTACCCAAAAAGCCGCGGCAGAGATGAAAACCCGACTGGAAGGCCTGGGGGTGGGACAGGTCTGGGCGCGCACCTTCCACTCCGCGGCGCTGGCGCAGGTCAAGCACTTTTGGCCGCAGGTCATGGGCGGAACCATGCCGACCCTGACCGGACTGAAAGCGACCCTGGTGACAGCAGCGGGGATGCGATTGGGGCTGAACCTCGGAAAAGCGCAGGTACGGGCGCTAGCCGGGGAAATCGAGTGGGCGAAGGTGTCGCTGGTGGACCCGCCGCATTACGCCGCGGCGGCGCGGGCGGCAGGGCGCGAAGCCGTAGCCGATTTGAGTACCGAGCGGGTTGCGGAGCTGCTGGACGCCTATGAGGATGCGAAAATATCAGCGGAACAGCTGGATTTTGAAGATATTTTGCTGCTGTGCGCGGGCATGATGGACGAGCGCGAGGACGTGGCGCGGACAATACGCAACCAGTACCGATATTTCGTGGTGGACGAATATCAGGATGTCTCCCCGCTACAGAACTACCTGTTGATGAGCTGGCTGGGACGCCGCCGCGACCTGGCGGTGGTGGGGGACGCGGCGCAAACCATCTACTCTTTTGCTGGCGCCACCCCGGAATATTTGACCGAGTTCACCCAGACCTATCCCGAAGCGAAAGTCGTGGAACTAATCCGGGACTATCGCTCCACCCCCCAGATTGTGAACTTGGCGAATCAGGTTTTGTCCCAGGCAAAAGGGGCGGACGGCAAGCCTTTGGGCGGTACCGTCCGGCTGGTGTCTCAACGCGAATCCGGCCCGGCGGTGTCTTGGTTCGCAACCCCGGACGATGAAACCGAGGCAAGGGAAATCGCGCGCCGTATTCAAGACCTGCTGGCGGAGGGCCTGAAACCCAGCCAGATTGCGGTGTTGTTCCGTACCAACGCCCAAGCTGCACTGTTCGGGGTGGCTTTGGGCGCGAAACGAATTCCTTTCGTAATCAAGGACCAGGTCACGAAACTTGCAGGAGGAACCGCGGATAGCGGGGCGCAGACGGAGGATGATGAACCCGGCGGCGTGACGTTAGCTTCCCTGCACTCGGCGAAAGGGCTCGAGTGGGAAGCGGTGTTTCTGGCGGGAGCCAGCGAAGGTTTGCTACCCATCAGCTTGGCCAAAACCCCAGCGGTTATCGAGGAAGAACGCCGCCTGTGCTATGTCGGGGTGACGCGGGCGCGCAGCCGGCTCATCGTGTCTTTTGCCAAAGCCCGCCGCGACGGCGCCGCCCAAGAACGCGAGGCGTGCCGTTTCTTGGCGCCGTTTTGGCCTCGCCGCAGTGAAATGCTGCGGCGTTCCGGTAGGCACTAGACCGGGTTTGGTCAGCTTTAGTGCAGGTCAAGAGGCAGAGTTCGGGTCGCCGTTGATGCCGTTGGTGATGAGTTGCAGCAAATCCGCGACCAAAGCCGGACCCTGTTCAATGTGCTCCGGGTCGGTGTCGAAGTGCGGGTGAACGATCGACCAGGCTTCGGTGCGGGTGGCGGCCACGACAAAACGGGATCGTTCCTGACCTGCCGTCTTTTTCTCTAGGAAGACTTGCCGTTCCTGGGGGTCAGCGGGGGCGTCAGCCATGTCTTCGGCGGTCACCATGGCGTCAGTTTCGTAGAGTACGGCCACGCCTTCGATTTCATCGCTCCACACCACGCGTCCCAGCTGGTGTAAGAAATCCAAACCATCGTCATGGGGTAGCTGGAAAGGTAGTGCTGTCAACGATTCGGGGTCTGACGCGGCGGTTTCGTGCATGGCGGCGACCAGCTCATCTGGGGCGTGTCCCGTCAGCATATCGGCGGCCTCCCCGGTCTTGTGCAAAGTAAAGAGTTGACCAGTTTGCAGCTCTGTCAGAGGCTCGGCGTGGGCGTCAATCTCCCATACCACCCGCACGATCGCGGGAATCTCAGCCGGGACAGGAACCTGTTCAGATGCGGAGGGCGTGGACTCGTCCCCGGCAGGGTTCGGACTGGCGTTCCCATCCGGGGTAAAGGACATCCCCATTACGGTTCCGCCGGGAAAATTCGTCAAAGGGTTGCTTGGTTCACTCATGTTTTCTATTATCTCATCAAAAGTTGAAACTTCGGGGAACCAGCTAGGCGAGCGGGGACTGGGGGTAAAAACTTCCCGAATGGAAGAACACCGGGGTTTTGTGGAAAGATGGCATCTGAGTACAAATTCGAGACTGAGGAGTTAAGTGAGTACAGGGCATCCCTCTAACGGTTCGTTCTTTGGCAATATTTTCGCCGGTCCTCCGGGGGGTGCCTCGCGCGGTCCGGGCGGAATGCAGCCGCCCCGTATGCCCCGTCCCGCCGCTGGTGGGGCGAATCCCGGTCCCCAGGGTGGAACCAAGACTTTGGGGATAGTTATCGCGATTATCGCGGTGCTCATCGCCGTGGTGGGATTCATGTCGCGGATTTGGGCGGAACTGGCTTGGTATCAGCAGCTCGGTCGGATTTCCGTGGTGTTGACGGCCTGGGGTTGGCGCATTGGCTTAGTGGTTGTGGCGATGCTGCTGGCGGCCGCCGTGACCTGGGTGAACTTGATGATTGCAGCGAAGGCGAGCCCCGATGCTTCGCAGCGCAGCAAAGCCAAGAAACGCCGCGGCGCGGAACGCAAGATGGACGCGGCGAAACGCAAGATTCAGCGTGAGAGCGACAAAACGACCCCGGATTCCGCTAAACAGGAAAAACCGGACCAGCAAAGTGACGAAACGCTCTATCCTGGGGAAAAGTCGGCAGGCAGTAAAGGCGCCGACAAGCCCTCCGATTCGGAAAAGATTATTGATCTGGACGCCGAGTTCGACACGGTCTTTGACACGGCGGATTTGGAAGAAGAATTCCGGCGTGCCACCCGCCGCTCCGAGCGTCCCGCGGTGGCAGCCCTGCACGATACTTTGCAGCCGTGGCGCAAGTTCCTGATTGTGATATTACCGCTGGTGGTGGGTCTGATGGTGGCCACCCCGTTGATTTCGCAGTGGGAGCTGTTCGCCGCGTGGTTCCACCGGAATGACTTTGGGGTCAAGGATCCCGTTTTCGCCCGAGATTCGTCATTCTTCGTGTTCTCGCTGCCGGTGTTTTCCGAGCTGACCACCCTGCTGTTCTACGTGGTGGTTACCGCTGGGTTGTTTACGTTGGCCCGCTACTACCTGCAGGGCAACCTGTCCACAAAAATTGCTGAGATTCCCGACCGCACCCGGATTCACATCTCGGTTTTGCTGGCTATCTTGGCTGCTATTATCGGCCTGCGCTACTACCTGGATCGGTTCGTGCTGCTTCTGGGGTCGCACGATAAGTTTTCGGGGGCGTCCTACACCGATATTCATGCCGTGCTGCCGGCCAAGAACATTTTGGTGGGGATTTCCCTGGTCATTGCCGTGTTGTTCATCATCGGGGCTTTTCGGAAGTCTTGGGTCATTCCCGCCACCGGGGTCGGCGTCATGGTGCTGTCCTCGCTGCTGGTGGGTAGCCTTTACCCGTGGCTGGTGCAGCGGTTCCAAGTCGATCCGTCCGCGCAGGAACTCGAAGCGCCCTATATCGCTCACAACATCAAAGCGACTCGTGACGCATTCGGAATCGCTGACGTAAAGGAAGAAACCTATAAGGCAACCACGGAGGCTACTGCCGGCCAGCTCCGGTCGGATAGCGAGTCTACCGCCTCGATTCGTCTGCTGGACCCCTCGGTCGTGTCCCGCACTTTTGGCCAGATGGAACAAAACCGGCAGTACTACCGATTCGCCTCTAACCTGGCGGTGGATCGCTACACCATTGACGGCAAGCCGCAAGACACCGTGATCGCAGTGCGCGAGCTCGATACGAACCAGTTGGGTGATTCCCAAAAATCCTGGGTCAACCAGCACACGGTGTTCACCCACGGCTTCGGGGTTGTCACCGCTTACGGTTCCAAAGTCGAAGGGGACGGCTCCCCGGCCTTCTGGGAAAAAGGTATCCCCTCCCAAGGTGAACTGGGCGAATATGAGCCGCGGATTTACTTCGGCCAGTTCTCACCGGACTATTCCATCGTGGGGGCGCCAAAGGGTGCGCCGAAACGGGAGTTTGATTACCCCTCCGACGTCACTCAGGACAAGGGCGTTAACAACACTTTCACGGGTCAAGGCGGGCCGAGCGTGGGTAACTTGTGGGAGAGGCTGATGTATGCCCTCAAGTTCCGTTCCTCCGAGATTTTCTTTTCTCAACAGGTCAATAACTCCTCGCAAATCCTGTTCTACCGTTCCCCCGAACAGCGCGTGGCGAAAGTCGCCCCGTACCTGACCTTGGATTCGCGGGCGTATCCCGCGGTTGTGGACATGGACGGCGACCCGAAAACGCCGAAACGAGTGGTGTGGATTGTTGACGGTTACACGACCTCGAACTCTTACCCGTATTCAAACCACATGGATTTGAACGCTTCCATTTCCGATTCGCGCAACATCGGCTCCGGCTACCAAGTCATGAACAGCGTGAACTACATGCGCAACTCTGTGAAAGCCGTGGTTGATGCCTATGACGGTTCGGTTCACCTGTACCAGTGGGACGCGAAAGACCCCATCGTCAACGCTTGGGGCAAAGTGTTCCCCGGTCAGATTGAGCCGCTAAGCTCGGTTTCCGGCGATTTGATGGCGCACTTTAAGTATCCCGAGGACCTGTTCAAGGTGCAGCGAAACCTCATCGCGCGCTACCACACGACCGATCCGCGGTCGTTCTATTCCGGTTCGGACTTCTGGAAACTGCCCGACGACCCGACTCACGAGGGCTCACAAACCGTCCTGTCGTCGCTGCAGCCTCCCTACTACCTGACCATGAAAGTTCCTGGCCAGGAATCGACCGAGTTCTCGCTGTACTCGACCTACATTCCTTACGGTCAGTCAGACCGAAACGTGTTGACCGGGTATTTGACAGTGGACTCGGAAACGGGGTCAGAGCCCGGCAAGGTGCGTGACGGGTACGGCAAGCTGCGGCTACTGTCCCTGCCTTCGGACCTAGCGGTCCCCGGTCCGGGCCAAGTATCCAACAAGTTCAAGACCACCGATACGGTTTCGCAAACGTTGAACCTGCTGTCCCAGCAGTCTACCGAGGTCGTTCGCGGCAACTTGCTGACTTTGCCGGTCGGCGGCGGCTTGCTGTATGTCCAGCCGGTCTATGTCCAGGCCCAATCCGGTACCACCTATCCGTTGCTGCGCTTCGTGTTGACGTCGTTCGGTGACAAGATTGGATTCGCGCCGACTCTGCAGGCTTCCCTCGATCAGCTCTTTGGCGGCGACGCCGGGGTACAGACTTCCGAAAATGAAGTGCCAGTAGCCGGTGCCGAGGGCAATGGCGAGAACCCTGCCGAACCGAGTTTGACGCCGCAGCAGCAGCTCCAGGCGGCTCTGCAAGGCGCACGCAAGGCGATGGATGACGCGGACGCGGCCATGAAAGCGGGCGATTGGGAAGCCTACGGCAAGGCCCAAACCGAGCTGAAGCAACAGCTGCAGCAGGCTTTGATCTTCGGCGGCGGACTGCCGGAGGCTCCCGACGCGACCCAGCCGGCGAATCCCGGCGACACGCCCAACGTCCAGCCGACTACCGAGCCCAGCGGCGCGGCGACCCCGGCGGCTAGTCCCAAGGCGAAAGCCTCCGCGGCAGCCAGTGCCCGTCCCCAACCCCGCAAATCCGCTAGCTGACACGGAAAGTGTCGTCCGCGGAAAACTGCCAGCTGGGGGGTGGACAGTGCCGGGCAGGGGAAACCTTCAGCGGACCAGGAAAGTGCCGCAACGTGCTTGTGAGCTCGACCCGTGGCGCCCTCCAAGTTGAGGTAAAACCTCAGAACTGGTAAAGTGTATGGGTCGCTTGACGCGGGGTGGAGCAGCTCGGTAGCTCGCCGGGCTCATAACCCGGAGGTCGTCGGTTCAAATCCGGCCCCCGCTACTGTTCCACGGTCCCTGGAAGCATTCGCTTCCAGGGACTTTGCTATTTCTACGGTGTCTTCGGGCATGAGTTCTGAGAGGGGAACGTCTAGGATGGCAGCCGTCTTTGCTAGCTCGGTGACTGTCCAAGTTACCTTGCCTGAAATCTTGCGCGAGACTGTTGCTCTAGTAAGTCCAAGCAACTTACCAAGTTGCGGTTGATTAATATCACGGCGGTACATCCAAAATCGGATAAGTTCACCGACCCGCTGGTCAACGGTCTGTGCGCTCATAGGAGCAGCTATCACTGAATTCATAGGTTCATACTGACACATGATTGCAAATCATGCAACATCAACACGCTTGACAATACATAAGTATCAGGATATTCTCAGTCATATAGTTACAGTAAACGTAACGATGAGAGGTTTTTGTGGGTGAGGTACTGAGTCCTAAGCAAGTTGCCAAGCTTCTGAAGTGACCACCGGAACAATCTACCGGTGGATAAGCGAGGGGAAGCTTGCTTACACGAGACTTCCATCTGGCTATTACAGAATCCCGGCTTCTGAGATTTCTCGTATTCTTACCCCCACCCCAGCGACCGAGAACACCAGTGCTGAAGTGGTCGATGATGTTGAAACCGAGTCTGACAATGCGGTGTTTCCTCCGGAGTTGTTTTAGGGGGTGGCTCGGTGAGTATTCAGGCGATGACGTGGGCGTTCGGAATTCAGAATTTGAAGCCTTTGGACAAGCTGGTTTTGGTATCTCTTGCTGACCAGGCTAACGATGAGGGGCTGTGTCATCCCTCTATTGATACTTTGGCGCGCATGGCTTCAACTTCTGTGCGGAGTGTGAAGCGGTCGGTTGCTTTTTTGAAGGGTAATGGTTTTCTGGAAGTCGTGCATCGGTCGAGTCAGGATGGCCTGAAGTGTCCCAGGTTTTGTTCCGTTTGAGTAGATGGGAAAATCTGGATTATGCCGAAGAAGTTTGATCAGGAATCGAAGGATCGGGTTGTGCGTTTGGTCGAGGATCGGATCCTTGCTGAGGGGCTTTCGATGCAGCAA
>NZ_JAXFNY010000007.1:0-78823 GCF_034180645.1 Mobiluncus sp.
TTTCCGAAAACAGTGAAAGGCAATCTTTCGGCATAGTTCATGTTCTTGACGTAATAGGCCAGATTCGTCAGTTCGATACGCGAGAACTCATCGGAGAAACAGTGCGCGGAAAAGTAGCCGGCAGACTGCGCCACGTAGGCATAAGCCCGTTCTATCGCGTGCAAGATGGTGCCGTCAGTGTTGTTGGGTTCGGGCGGGAAATCCTCCCACTGCCAGTCTCGATCATATAGCGGCGCCAACGCGGCGGGACGGAACCAGAACATGGTGCCCAACGGGGCGATGGGCTCAACGTCCTTTGACAGGGGGACCTGGCATCCCAAATCGTTGAGAAGTTCCACAGTGTTGTTATAGTTCAAGCCCCAACTCGTGTAGATATAGGGCGCAAAATAGTCCGCATGGTTCGGAGGCGGCGGGAACATCATCCCCAAGCGTGGCTCTTGACGGAACTTATCAATCAGATTGGCCACATATTCCCTGGTGGCAAACATGTTCTCAAAGCACTTCAACGCAAAACCGTCACCAATCGAGCCCTGGCTCAGCTGAGTGACTTTCTTATCGTGAGCAAAGCACACCAAATCGTAATCATTGATGATGTCTTTGACCCCCACCAGCAGCGCGGACACGTCGCGGCCGCGATTCTCGATGAGGCGAATAATCACGTTGTAGGGAAGGTCCTGGGTTGCTTCCCGAACTATCTGAGCCTTTTCCTCGCTGCCGACCGTGATGATGATGTCAGTGCCGGCGGGCATAGTGGACACATAGGCCAAGAGTTTGGGCAGTATATCCACGTAATAAACGTGCAAAACCATGGCGATTTTCAAATCGGGGGCGTTTTCCACACTGGGCGGGTTCACAGCGCGAGTGGGGAACACGTAGGTGAGCTTCAGATTGTTCACCAAGTTCATGAGGTTCATGGTCCTTAGCGCATTGTTCCAAATCAGGTTCACATCGTAGTCGGTGTGATCGCGCAGATATTCATAGAGGTCACGAGTGTCCTGACCGGCTGATTGCATCAAGACGTCACGGTAATCGTGAAAGAACGAACGGCGCTTAAAAATCGGACAGCGTTTTTCCTGAATGAGTTTTACCGGAGCAAACATGATGGGGGCAAAGTTATAGCCCTGCAAATCCTCAGTATTGACGTACACATCGGATTTGAAACCGAGTTGTTCAAAACGTTTCGTAAAGGGAATCTCGTGTTTCCCGACCGAATCGTCATAATCCTTGATAGTTGGCAAATCGCGCCAATAGTCCTGGAACACCTGGGCGGTAATCAGGGAACGACGATAGGCGTGGAAATGCGACTGGAGATGACGGGGGATGTAGCCTTCCGGGGTCGTGCCGAAAGGATCCATGGGGTATTCATGAAACCAGGTGATGCCCCAGAAATCTATATCTCGCTGATTCATCTCGGTAAACATTTCCGAGAAAGGATAGACCGGACCCATAATCGTGGCATTGAACATGATGACTTCATCGAACTGCGCCAAATGGTCCCACCCGGTTGTTTCCAGGGCGGTCTTATAGGCCCAAGCGTCGAGCCCTTCGTTCTCACGTACAATCAGCCGATCCGACCAGGACTCGAATTTCTCCCGACCCGCCTGATTCAGCGCTCCGTTAACCACAATGCACAGTTCGTCAAGGTTTTTCCGCATGTCCAGGACCATCGTGTCAACGTAGTCGTCGACCACCCCGTCCCGATCATAGAAAAAGAAAATCCCGAACCGCTTGGGGTTTTCCGGCATGACAGTCATGTTTCACCTTCCATAATTTGCCTGTTGCTGAGGCGAGCCCAATCCCCAGGTCACCCGGTTGCTTTCACGAAGTGCTGGCTGATTCACTAGGAAACGATGGGGGCTTCGCCCGCGGCCGCAAGGATTTCGGTAATCTTGTCAGGATTTCCCCACTCGCCCGGAGAATCATAAGGACGGTCGGGGTAAGCGCCATAGTCGAGGGTGATGTCGAGATTGTTTTCCTTAATGTAGGACTCCACACGTTCAGCGAGGGACTGCGGTTTGCCAGTGCAAACGTTGATGATGCCGTCCACAGCGTCCTGAGTGGCGGCAACGGCAATCTGACGTGCCAGTTCGTCTACGGTGATGAAGTCGTAAAGGTTCTTGCCCATAGTAAAGGGAAAGCGCTTTTGCCCGGCCTGGCCGGCTTTCAACAGTTTGGAAAAAATCGAGTCACCGCGTAAATCGTCACCGGTGATGTAGTAGGCACGGAGCCACTGCACCTGAACATCATGCTGTTTAGCCGTCAGGAAAGTGAACTGGCGCAACGCATTTTTCGCAATGCCGTAAAGCGACTCGGGGTTGCAATTAGCGGTTTCATCGATAGCGCCCTCCCAATAACCCACTTCGTGCATGGTCCCCATGGTGGCAAAGTGCTTTAAGCCGCCTTTAAAGAGGTTCTCGGTGAAATGCATATGCGCCGCGAGGTCATCGATATGGCTGGCGGAATTGTGTTTGAACCCATCGCGCCAAGCCATGTGCAAGACAATCTCGGGACGGCCAATCTCATCATAGATAGTCGGCGACCCTGAAAAAATATCCGCCTGCACCACGGTGGCCCGCGGGTCAATCCCGGAGGTGACGCGGTCTATTACGGAAACCTCATGACCGCGCTCTAACAACTTCACGACAACGTGCCGACCAATGTAACCGCCAGCACCAGTAACCAGAATCTTCTTTCCCACGCCCCAATGCTACCAGCGCCATACCCGGCTTACCCAAATAGCTCCCAGTTTCGTTAGACTAAATGTGTTGGATATTCCAGGAGGAATCTTGAGCAAAGTCGCTGTCGTAACCCGTACCCACAACCGCCCCTTGTTCCTGGCTCGTGTCTTAAAAACCGTCGCGGAACAAACGTTTTCGGATTATGTGCACCTCATCGTGAACGATGCGGGCAGTCCGGATGCTGTCAGGGCTGCCGTAGCGCAGCTGCCCGCAGCTGCGCAATCTCGGGTCGAAGTCATTAACAACGAAGTGTCTCGCGGCCGCGAGGCGGCGGTTAATCCCGGCCTTTCCCGGGCTGGCGAAATGGGCGTGACCTATGTGGCAGTGTTGGACGACGACGATAGTTGGGAACCGGATTTCCTCACGGACTGTGTTTCTTGGCTGGATAGCAAGCCGAATTACGTTGGGGTCGCTACGCGCACCACCTTGGTTTATGAGGAAATCAACCCGGAGGGTAGCGCAGTGGTTGAGCTTCGCCGCGGCCCGCTGGCTCCAGATAAACATACCGTTGCTTTGGAGGACATTCTGCAGGTCAATTGGGTGCCCCCGGTTTCTCTGCTGTTCCGCACTGAAACGTTGCCGAAACTCACGGGTTGGCGCGAAGATTTGCCGGTTTTGTCCGACTGGGATTTTTTCCTGCGCATGCTTTTGTTGGGACCGGTGGGATTCATCGACTCACCCTTGGCGAACTGGCATCACCGGGCTAACGCTGTAGGCGATGATGGCAATTCGGTTGTGGTGGCCGCACAGGATCACAATGATTTTCACGCCATTATCCGGGACCAGGCTCTGCGCGAAGCGTTGACCTGCACCGTGTCCCCGAGTACGCAACCCGATTTGAAAACTTTGGCCCAGCCGCTTTTGCTGGCACATTACGCCAAAGCTCTGCGAGAAGAAAACGAAAGTTTAACCCAGCAGCTTACGGAGCTACAGCTCCAACAGCGGGAGCGCAACGAAGAAATCGTGCGCTATTTTGATGAAAAAACGCAACGCCTGAGCGTTCAGCTCGGAGAGGTCGGCGAATCCGTTTTGCTGCTGCACGAACGGATGAACTCGATGGGTTTCAAGGCGCGGTTGCACCGTCTATTTCATCGCGGCTGAGTCTGCTCCGCAGGCCTCGATTTTATACACCGTGGCTTCGCCCAGCTGCGCGACCGGAGTGAAGCCTCTGGCCACGTCCACGTTGTGCAGGCCCGGGTAGGTAAAGTCACCTGCGGACACTCCCGTGGCATCAGCGTAATAGTGGGTGATTTGTTCCTGCCGAATAATGGCGCAGACCTTGGGGTTCGTGCCGATTTCGCGGAAGTGGTCGGCCAGGTACTTGCGGTTTGCGTCAAAGGCCGACCCGGACAGCTGCAGGTAATAGGTCGGTATGCCCGTGACGGCGTACAGGAGGCCTTCTCCGGCGGAGGGATCGCCGATGACCAGGGAGTCTTGCGGCAGCTGGAGGTTAGACATGGCAGAGAATTCTTCGCTCGACACCCACGGGGCGTGGAATTGGGAACCGGGCACGAAGGCGATGGTGGCCAGCAGTACCCGGTCAGGATAGAACCGTGGAGCTATCGGAGCGGCCGCCAGCCCAGTGAGCAGGACCATGGTGAGGGAGGCGACCCCGACACGCGCCACGAGAACTCGTGACGGCACCGCGCGGGACAGAACGACCGCGAGTTCTCCTACCGCGCCCGCCGCGAATACGGGCAGGAACACGGCAATCCCGGATCCGATACGGTCATAAGCCCCGTACCACAGGCCGGTGAGGATGCTGAGCGGCCCCAGCGACACTTTTGTGGCCGCCACCAGGACCAATATCCCGGCAACAATCGTCACCAGCCGCAGGTCGCGGCATTTTGCGGTGTACCAAACCAGGCCTAGCAAGCTGAGCAGGCCCAAGGGAAGTGGCAGCCACCAGGGGTCTTGATAGATTTGGCTCAGGCCGAGCATGGCCGCGAGCGCCCGCAAGGTCTCCAGATTGTCCCCGGCTTGGGTGGCCCGCGCCCCGATTCCCAGCCGAGCCAGGCCGAGGGGCACCACCAGTCCCCCAGCCAGGGCTGCTAAGACAACCCCCAACCACCACCACGGCTTGAGTTGGCGTTTCACGACCGCGTTCAACAGGCAGGCGAACACGGCCAGACAGAGGAAACCGAAAATGGAGGGGTGGGCATGAACGGCGGCGAAAATCACCAAAGCACCCAACAAGGTCTTGGGAAAAAATCGCTCCCATAGCCGTGAGAGGGTGACGTCTGGGGCCTCGCCCGCATGCCAACTCGCCAAAGTATCCACCGATCTCAGGACGACCCACAGAGCCGGGGGCCACCACATGACCGCCAAAATGTAAGGGTAGAGGGATTGCAAAACCCCTAGGTAGTAAGGAAAAACCAGGGGCCAGGGGCTCAGCAGGACCGCCAGGGGGACGCTGGGGTGGCGCTGGCCAAAGGCGTATTGGGCCAGCAGGGCGACTCCGAGCGGCCACGCGGTGAGAGTGAGGGCCATCAGCAGGGCGTTGGATAGGAGCGTGGGGGTGGCGTAGGGGACAAAGAGGCTCAGCAGCGTCGCCCACTGAGCCGGGTAGTACACGCCCTGACGGCCGGGATACAGCGAGTCCAAGGCCCCTTTCCAGGCGGCGCCGCCGTCCTCAGCCACAACCCGCACCGAGGAATAATGGAACATCGCATCGAAAGATTGCGAGGGAGACGCCAGTATCGGCAAGGTTTGCACGAACGGTAGCAGTTGAATAATGCCGGCCGTCACCAGAGCCAGGACCAGCGAAATCACGAACCAGATCCGCGACACAGAGGCATCGGAGGACACCGGGCGCGCCGGAATCTGCGCAATCATGGCGTGTCCTCCCCGTGGCTGGTGTCTCAGGGAATACACCCGTTTAGAGCAGATTGCGGCCACCAGGAACACCAGGAAAGGCCCGACTACCTGCAGGTTCCACGGAATATGCAGCCAGGCCAGGACCTGACCGATTACGGCCAGAATACCGGCGGTAATCGGGGCTCCCAGAGCGAGGGCTGGCAGGAGGCGGAAACGCGCAGCCAAGGCCAGGAGAAAACCGGGAAGAATCAGGATAACCGCCAGCACGGCTATACACAGCAGGAATGCCGTCATCGCGCCGATCCCGATTCTGGCGCAGGCGACTCGCCTGACGCGGGGGGCGCGGCTGTCATCGGGGCGGGCATTGAACCCACGCCAGCACGCAGCGCCCGCAGGATTGTTGCGGCGCGCTGGGCCCGGTCACGGGTCAGTCGCGGGGCAAACACCAGGTTGAAGGCCACGAATTTCGCCAGCCACACCGCGTAACCCAGCCGCCAAGTCACCGGTATCGGGGCGATGCCACGAATCAGCCAGCACGTGTTGCGCACCAGGTAGAACACTCGGAACGGCGAGTGAACATGTACGACTTGGGCGCGACCCGGAATCTTCACGACATCGTCGCCAAGTTGATGGTCAATAGTCGCGCCGGTCACCAGGACGGTGCCGCGGCCGGCCGCGTTGGCTCGGGCGGACCATTCCAAATCTACGTGGTCAATGAACATGTCCGCGTTCATCGGCCCCACGGCTCGCCAGGTTTCCACCGGAACGTACAGTCCGGAGGCAATGAGGAAAGCCGCGGGCAGTATGCCCCCGTAGGAGAGATTCGCGGATGCCGCCCGCAAGGTCGTATCCGGATAGCGGCGCGGGCCGAAGCGGGTAAAGCGGTAGGCCAGTATGTCTCGTTTACTCGCATCGGTTTCGCGTTGGTCAAAAGCCAGGCCGCCCAGCGCCCCGATGTCGCCGACCAAACGCCCGTAAGCCTCTTCGATTTGTGCCACGTAGTCGCTGGCGAACACCGAGTCGTGGTCAAAGAACAGCAATGCGGTTGCGCCGTGACGGATAGCATGGCGGGCGCCGAGGTTTTGGGCAGCCGCGATGCCGAGGTTGCGCCCGAGTTCCAACACCACTACCCCGCGTTTAGTCCAAGACTGCCAGTATTCATGCAGTTCCGCAGGGGGTTCCGGGGTGTTGTCGACTATCAACACCCGTTGGACCTGGGATTGCAGCGAGGCAATGACTGCATCGAGCCGGGTCGTATCGGGAGCATAAGCCACCCCGATTGCCCACACTCTTGAGCCAGTCTGACCCACATAACCTCCTGAAACGAAAAGGAATTACGCGCCCAAAGACGCCACGTAATCCAAAGTCGCCTGGTAGTCCGGCAGTAAGCCCTGTTCACGAGCCTCGGCTAGACTCGGCGCGGCCGTGTCCTTTTCCGAAAGAATGACTTGCAGCGGCCGGCCCGCCAAGTCACAATCCGGCCACTTCAGCGCCACCTCAGGGTCGACCGGGGAAACCCCGTGTTCGCGCCCCGGATTGTAGCCCGCGGAGCACAGGTAAACCACGGTGGAGTTGTCCTCCAGCGCTACGAAACAGTGCCCCAAGCCCTCCGAAAGGTAGATGGCCCGGCGATGTTCGCCCTCCAGCAGCACCGAATCCCACTGACCAAAGGTGGGGGAACCCACGCGAATATCGACCGCGAAATCCAACACGGCACCACGCGGACACATCACGTACTTGGCCTGGCTAGGCGGCACCTGCGCGAAATGAATCCCGCGCACCACCCCGGCTTTTGAAATGGAGCAGTTCGCCTGCACCAGGTTTAGCGGATGACCCACGACCCCGGCAAACTCGTCCATCTTGTACATTTCCATGAACGCGCCGCGCTCATCGGGGAACTGTTTGGGGGTAATCTCCCAAGCTCCGGCAATTTTTAGTTCGCGGTATTCCATCGTGTATTCCCTCCCTAGTCGGTGGCTGTTTCAGCCAACAATAGTTTAGTGGGTTTTTCCGCGCCCGCTCAGCAGCTCAGGCCGGTTAGCGGGCAAATCCACTGGCCGCCATGGTTTCGGCGTAGACCTCGTCGTATTCCGCGGCGATGGCGGTCGGCGAGTAGCGGTCCCCGACAGTTTCAGCGACTTCGCGGGGCTCCATCGTGGCGGTAGCAGCCTGCAGCTCTTGGCAAGCCTCAGCCCAAAACTTCGAGTTCTTTTCCGTCACGATGCGCACGACCGGTTCGGTATCCGCGCTAATCCACTGCAAATCGCGGGCGCCTTCACCCAAGACCAGGGGCCGACCCGTCAGGAGGGCCTGGAGGGCGGGCACGTAAAAGTTTTCCTCCTTGGTGGGGCCAATGAACAGATCCGCGGCGTTGAGGGCTTCCATCACTCCGACCTCGTTGGCGGAGACAAAACGCACGTACTCCTCCAGTTTCAGATCCTTAATCTTTTCCTGACTCCGAATCTTCGCAACCCCTTCACCGACCCAGGTCAGGGTCGCGTCCACCCCGGCGGCGCGTAAGGTTTTCACCGTGCGAATCGCCACTTCCGGCTGATGTTTCGCGTTGACCGCACCAACCGAAACCAGGCGCAACTGACCCGCCACGCGCGGGCGTGGGACAAACTCGTTATCAGCGGGAACAGGGCTTTCTACCCCCTCGAGTGGCGGCAGCGAAGGATACAGCGGGGACGGCACAATGTAGGGCACCGCGGCGGTGTAGGACGAAAATCGCCGGGAGGCAATATCCTCGAGCATTTTTACCGCCGGGGCAATCAAACCGTCCGGACGCAGCAGGATTTCCTCCACCGGCAGGATTTCCTGAGGCCAGTCCATCGGGCTGGTCAGCTGCCACGGTTCGGTATGCACCCAGGCACATGCCAGCTGTTCTTCCTCCCGCTCGGGCAACCCAAACGGAATCAAGGAACGCTGATTCATGGTGTGAATAATGTCGAAACCTGGAGCTAGGGCGTACACAATCTGAGCGGCACGTTCGAAGTCCTCCGGGGCGCGCATTGCATTGGGAAAGCCCCGCACTTCCACGTTGGCGTCCACGTAGTGACTTTCCTCACTGCCAGCCGCTTCAGAACGCAAATGCACCACCGTCACCTGGTGATTCATCCCGATAGCCTGGGCATTCATGCGCACAAACACGCCGGTGTTGGGAGATTCAATCGTGGGATATTCAGTAGTAACAATGGCAACCTTCATACTGTCCATTATGTCTCATTACTTCGGCCGGGTTGCCGGTTCGGGGTTACTCGACGGTATTGGCCTGACAAGAGCGGGTGGGGCGGACCCACGGAGCTAGCGGACGGGGAGAGCCCACTAGCGCACGTGTCCGGGGCAGGTGTCGTAGTTAACGCGATACAGGCGCTGGCCGATGAACTCGTAGTCCCCCGTATCCACCACGTTTTCCGCAATCTTCCGAAGCATGTGCTGGGGCGGGCGAAACTTTACATTCGGTTCTTTCCACATCCAGATGTAGGTGCCGTATCGCGAGCCGGCCGCAGAAGTGTCGTTGTCCGAGTAATAGTGGGTCACCCCTTTTTCCTTTAGATAGTCACAAGTTTCGGGGGAAATTTGGCCGTCATAGAGGTCTTTCGTGACTTCCAGGGCTCGCCCGGTAGGGTAGCTCATGGCGGGACGCACCACGTGGACTCCACCCAAAATCCACCAAAACGGGGTGCCAATCTGCGGAGCGCCCCAAATGACGGCATCGCGCGGCAAAGTCGGAGCCACCCGTTCGATGAACGCCTGTTCTGAGGCCGTGACCATCGTGCCGCGAACGATGACCGCCGGATCATAGGAACCGTTGATAACCGTGAGGCGTCCCCCCACGGTCCCTCCGCATCCGCCGACCAGCACCACCGCGGCAAGTGACCACGAAAACCAGCGATAGGCCTGCGGGCGCGACACCCAACGAGGCATGGCGGCGAGCCGTTCCAAACCGCGCGACAGGGCTAGTGACCCCAGGGGATAGGCACACATCAATACCAGCGGGGCAATCCGACCGGACTGCAGATACCACGGCGCCGTGAGGTAGTATCCCGGCCACACCGGCCCGGCCGCCAGCAGGAAAAACGCCGTGCTCACGACTAGCCCGCCTACCAGCCACAACAGTCGGCGCTGACGCACCAACCACACGCTTGCCACCACCGCTGCCACCGTATAAATCGAGCCACCCAGCCCGAAACCCGCAAAGAACGGGCCTTTCGGGTAATCCACCAGCAGCCGCCAGGTCATGTCCCAAGTGTGGTTATGCGGGTTGGCAAACTTCGACATGGAAACCAGGCGAGGCACCATCACCTGCCAAAACCCGCCCCCCAGCACCGCCGCAATGACCAGTGGCACGAACAGCTTTATCCCTCGGGACACCTGCCAGCCTCGCCACCAGCGCCACCCCAGCACCAGCACCGGCCCGGACATCAGCAGCACCAGATTGAACACCGACGCCGGGTGGGTGCAGCCCAGACCGGCCAGTCCCACCAGCCAACCCAGGCTCATCCACGGAGCGAGCTGGGAGGACAGCAGGCTGCGGCGGAGGTTGCCGCGGACTTTTTGCCCGAGCCGTCGTGCCGCTTGACCGGCAGAAGGGGTGTCATCGGGTATTTCTAGGGACGTCCCGGCAGTCTCGTGGCGTGGATATTTCACCGGGGTGGGACGCAAGCGATAGATGGCGACGGCGAAAATCACCATGCCCGGGGTCGCTATGAGGGAGAAGGTGTAGGGCGGGGTGGCCAGGTTCGCCATGTAGTTGGCGGTGAAGGTCGAGCTGGTGGCCGCACCCAAGGCGGTCAAAGCCGCAATGGTGCGGCTCGCGTCTCCCGCGCCTTTCCAGGACGTCAGCGCCAATAGGGCAAACAGCCCCAACAGAGCCGGCCACAGCACCAGCACGGCGGTCATCGCGCCCGCGTAAGACTGTAGCGGGGAGCCGGGCAGCAGCGCCACCAGGTTATGGAAGATATTGGGGTAATAGGCCCCGACCCCTTCGTTCATGGGAGCCAACGTGACCCAGGGGCTGGCGGAGGCAAACTCACGCGTATAGCGAATCCCGGACAGGTGAAACACCACGTCCCAGGTTTGGGGCACCCGTGTCGCCATACGGGTCGCTACCAGGTAGGGCAACGCCGATAGCACCGCGCAGCCGACGAAAACTGCCCACAGACCGCCAGAAACGACAGTTGAGGGAACCCGGGGCCAAACCGCTCGTGACACTGAACGCAGGGTCCACAGCCGACCCACCACGAAAGGCAGACAGATGAGCACCAGCAGCGGCAACGCCAGCCACGCCCGCCACGGCAGGTGCAGCCCGATGGCAATCCAAGTCGCCCCGGCCCACACTCCCAAGCTCACCGCCGGAGCGGCCACAACGCGCAAAGCCCCGTGAACCCCCAAACCCCACAGCACCGTCAGCCCCGGCGCCAGCAGGTAGACCAGGGCTACCAGCGTCGCGCCGGCCAGTACCAAAACGTCAGTCACCGTGGGTGGCTCCTTTCGAGCCAGCGTTTGGTGGGGTTTTCAGGAAAGCATCGAGGATTTCGTCAATGACTTTCGACTGGGATTGAAAAGACAGCGGGTCGGCGGCAGCGGCGGCGGCTTGCTTGTAGCTGGTGATTGCTTGGGGGGTCAGACTTTGCAGGGCAGCCACGATGCTGGGCACACTGAAATCCTCAGAAACCACCCCGAGCCCGTATTCATCGACCACGTTGACCATTTCGACTGTTGGCCCGATGGCAACGGCCAGCCGGGCTTGGACAAAGTCGAAAAGTTTATTCGGCAAGGTCAAGCGGGCGTTCGTGTGCGTGGGGGGAATCCAGAAAACGCCTACATCATAAGCGTTGAGGGTGGCCGGCAGTTCAAAGGGCTTCACCGGGTCATGGAAGCGAATCCGCGGGTTGCCCCCCGCGACTTCGCGCAGTTTTGCCAGGTAAGCGCCCCCGTCCCCAGCGGGAATCAGGTACAAATCCAGGGTGAAACGCGAACCGGCTTGAATGGTGGCCTCAATCATGGCTTCAATATTGCGCCCGAATACCGCCCCGCCGGAATGCACCAGGCGGATGACTCCGTCAGGTACGGGCGTGGGTTGCAAATCCGCGTAGGGAGCCGCGTTCATCAACAGGCGGGGTCGCACCCCGTACTGGCTCTCATAAAGTTTGGCGATTTCGGTTCCGACCGTGGTCGCGGCGGCAGTTTGGGGCAAATATTTCCGACAAATGTGTTCCATCAGGGGTTTGACCAAGATTCGCCACGAGGCAATATGGGTGCGTTCCCCGGGAGCCCATTCATGCAGGTCAGCCCACACTGGAGCCTGGTTACGTCGGGCGATTGCGAAGGCTAAAGGCAGGGCTCTTGCGTCGTTGGCGACGATGGCGTCAAAAGTCCGGTCTGATAAAGCCCGTAGCGCGTACCGGTTTCCCGGTGCCGCCAGTTCTGCCTGGTTATGCAGGTGCAGAGCCAGGCGCAAAACCCCCAGAGGGGTTTGCGGCAAAGATTTTGCCCAGTCGGGCACTTGGATATGTTCGCTAACATAGTCGGGCTTTGGCCCGTAGCCCAAGCTGGTGACGTGACCGTGTTTGGCAACCACGCTAATCTCGCGCAGTACTCGCGCGTCACTTTCAATGTTTGAGAAAGAAATCACCAGGATTCTAGGGTCATTGGGCATGGTCACATCATACCGCCCGTAGGAAAAAACAGCGCTGGTATTATCGTTTCAACAAGAGGAGTCAACGTGAGCAAATCCAGTGAGGATTATCTGCGGGTCTTACACCTGGGTGACCCGGCGCATACCGCCACCCTGCTGGCTCGCGCCGCGAATGAGACTGGGCGAGACTGGCGGGTGCTACCACTGGCGCAAAGCCCACAGGCAGCGAACCCGGTTGCGCAAACGTTGGGTCGAGCCTGGCGCGGAGCCTGGTGGGAGGCACGTTTCTGGGGTGCGAAGTTGGCTCGTCCCCGTGTACATCTGCATTCGGCGATGGCACTGCCCCACGTGGGTTGGGCTTTGGGGGATTACGTGTTGCATCTGCACGGCACGGATATTCGCACACGTCGCTACGAACCTGCCTATACCAACCGGATTCATGACGCGGTAGCCCACGCCCGCCAAGTGTTTTATTCTACTCCTGACCTGCGTGAACATCTCACAGATTGGCGGCCGGAAGCGCGGCTGATCCCGGTGCCGGTGGACCTGGATTGCCCGGCCGCAATTAATCCTTATCGTGGTGAAGCACGCTCCACTGGTTCCTATGTTTTCTTTGTTTCCCGGTGGGAAGCCGTGAAGGGGGGAAACACCCAGGTAGAGGCCGCTAAGTGTCTGCGTGCACGGCTACCCCAGTCAGTTACGCTGGTCGGTTTGCAATGGGGAGACTCGCAGCTGATAGGTGCAGCCCGCCAGGCGGGAGTCTGCCTGATTCCAAAACTACCGGGAGCGCAATACCGCCAGGTTATCCGGGACGCGGCGGCCTGTGTCGGGCAAACCGCCGGGATTCTCAGCGCCTCTGAACTAGAAGCGCTGGCGGAGGACGTGCCGCTCATCGCCCCGTTGAATCCGTCTTGGTATGACGCCTCGCACCCGTCACTGGTTGACGTTCCTGTCTGGGGCGGAACCGCCTTGAATCCCATGGACAGCGAGAACATAGCGAAACTCACGCTAGCGGCGCTGCAGACTCCGGTCTCGCAGCGCCCACTGACCCGTGACTGGGTGCAGCGCTTCCACTCACCCACTGCTGCTCTCACCGGGGTTCTGGAAGGGTATCGCGCCGCAGGCTGGTAACGCGAGCTTTAGGCGTCGGTCGCCAGTTTCGCGTTGGCAAAAGCCGCGGTCGCGTCGCTGTCTGCACTGGCGCCGCCACCGACTCGCAGGTAGCGTGCGGCGGGGAAACGCGAGGGCGTGAGGATACCACGGCCGTCAAAAACCGCTTTTGCTCCAGGCAAGTCCATCGCGGACAGTTCCCGATATTCAGCGTGGTCAGCCTGGAGAATGGCGGCCTCGACCGGCTCGCCCAGGTGGTAGGGCTCCCAGCCAAACCCGCGCAACTCCTCGTCACTGAACATCGGGTCGTGTACCACCACGTGTGCCCCACGCTGCGAAAGCTCCGCGACAGTAGCAAACACGCCGGAAAACGCGGTTTCTTTCACACCGCCGCGATAGGCCGCGCCCAGCACCACCACGGTAGCTCCCGAAAGCGCCGTACCCCGCTCTTCCAGGGCTTGTGAGAGACGTTCCACCACGTAACCCGGCATTTCCGAGTTGGCCACCCGGGCAGAACGCACCACCGTTGCGTCAGGGTCGGTCGAGAGGTAGAGCCGGGGATAGACCGGAATGCAGTGCCCGCCCACGGCGATACCGGGACGGTGAATGTGGGAATACGGCTGAGAGTTACAGGCGTTGATGACCTTCATCACGTCAATCCCGGCGCTATCGGCGAAACGCGCGAACTGGTTGGCCAGCCCGATGTTGACATCCCGGTAGGTGGTTTCGGCCAGTTTCGCCATTTCGGCTGCTTCGGCGCTGCCCATATCCCACACGCCGTTCGGTTGGGGCAGGTCGGGGCGCTGGTCAAAATCCAACACCGCGCGATAGAACTCAATACCGCGCCGGGTGCCTTCCACGCTCAGCCCCCCCACGAGTTTCGGGTAACGGCGCAGGTCAGCGTACACCCGTCCGGTGAGAACCCGCTCTGGGGAAAACACCATCCAAAAGTCCTGGCTCTCGCGCAGACCCGAGAGTTTTTCAAGCATCGGCTGGAAACGGTGACGAGTCGTGCCCACCGGAAGGGTCGTTTCGTAACTGACCAACGTGCCGGCGGTGAGGTTTTCTCCGACCGAGGTCGTGGCGGCATCCATAATTGTCAGGTCTGGCTCCCAGGTCTGGTCGTTGACGAACAGCGGCACTACGATGACTACCGCGTCAGCTCCGGGAATCGCATCGGCATAGTCCGTGGTGGCGTGCAGCTGTCCAGCCGGAACCAGCTTCGCCAGGTATTCGCCCAGGTGGGCTTCCCCGGGAAACGGCTCCACCCCGCTGTTGATGGCCTCAACCGTGTGCGGATTGATGTCTACCCCCACAACCTGATGACCCTTTGCAGCGTATTGGGTCGCCAGCGGCAGGCCTATCTTTCCCATTCCCACAACAGCGATTTTCACGGCGTTTCCTTTCTTTCGCGGCACTTACGTGATATCTGTGCGGCATCGCAGCGCGGACTTCGCACCATCTGTCCACGGTTGATTCTACGCTAGACTGACACCATGAGTGCTGAGCTTCCCGCATCCCCAGCCGGGTCAAACCCGGAAAAGCCGGGGAACCCTGGGGAACACGAGGCTCCGACCGCACCGCCCTCGACCGCAGACACCCCCGGACTGCGGTCTTGGCTCGGCCGCCACCGAGTCCTCACCGATGTGCTGACTATGCTGGGCGGCACCGGCGGGGCTCAGCTGATTACCTTGCTGGGTTACCTGGTTTTGGCCAGGATTTATACCGACAGCGATTTCGGCGTGCTTTCCATCATTGTTTCTATCGGTTCAATCGGCGCGGTGCTCGCGGCGGGACGCTACGATCCGGCCATCATGCTGCCAGATACTGACCGGGAAGCGAAACAGGTCGTGCGCCTGTCGGTGACGATTAACGTGATTTTTTCTGTCATTTTCCTGTCCGGGTGCGTGGTGGCGACCTTTGCGCTGAGCCATGTCTGGCCACAGGTCGCCCCGCTGTTGATTTTTGCCGCCCTGTATGTCACGGTTACTTCCTTGAGTTCCATTTGGACGTTTTGGTTGAATCGGCTGGGGGAATATCGCCAAATTTCAGCCAATCGTCTGTTTAGCGCCGTGGCGCAGGTCGGGTTACAGATTGGGGCTTGGCTGGTTGGTTTGGGTGGGGCCGTCGGGCTCATTGGCGGGCGGATTTTGGGTGTCCTGGCGGCGACCATCACCTTAGGTTATCGGGCGCGAAGCAGCCGGGTGGAGGTGGACAAGACCCAGGGGGCGAGACGGCGAACCTTGCGCCGATACCGGAAGATGCCCCTGTTGAACGGGCCGTCCGCTATTGCGGACGCGGTGCGGGTAAACGGCATAAATCTGATGATTGCGGCGATTTTTTCCACCGCCATGCTGGGGCAGTTTTCTTTCGCGTGGCTCATCGTGCAGGCTCCGGTCGCCCTGATTAACGGCGCGGTGTCGCAAGTGTATTTCCGTGAGCTGACCAATACTCCACGCGGTCAATTACGGGCGATGGCCGCCAGCGTCACGAAACGCGGCGCTTTGGCGGGTCTGGTGCCGTTTGCGGCTTTGGCGGCGCTGTCCCCGTGGCTGATTCCGCTGATTTTCGGGGCACGCTGGGAGATGGCGGGGCTGATTGTGACGATTTTATGTCCGTGGCTCTACATGAACTTGGTGACATCCCCGGTTTCCAACATTTTTGTGGTCACCGAAACGCAGCAGGTTTCCCTAGGGTTTTCCCTCGTGTTTGCTGCGGTTCCCCTCGGGTTGCTGGGGCTGGCAGGCTGGCTCGGCTGGGGAATCCTCACCACCTGCGGGGTTTTGAGCGCCGCCATGACCGTCATGCTGGTCGTATTCATCGGGCTCGCCCTGCACGTCGCTGCCCGCTTCGACATGGTAGCAGCCTAGTTGTTCTTACTAATCCACACCTGTTTAATTCTCATAGTTATCTATTTGCACTAGAGCAAAATAAATTGCTGGAATCAACATCATGGCATACCCAAGCAACAGTTGGAGCGGCTCAACCAAAAAAGAATTCCTGGACCAAATAAAACCTGCTAGTACAACAACGATAACCACTGTTAGATACAGTAGTTTTTGAAGTCTACTAAATCGCGTCTTTAAGCAACAAAGCACACTAGCGAGTACCATTATTACCCAAAGAACCGAGCCTCCAACTAACATTATCCAGTCAATCACTGTTGATTCAGCTCTCGCGAAGTGAGGAGAATAAATGACCTGTTGATACCAGGCTAACCACGAAAGTAGCACTCCTGACATTACGACAAGGATTGATGCAACGATTAATCTGGAAATGTTTTTCATGAGACTTGATACTAACTACCGAGGGGATAAAAATCTACAGTTCGGCGTACCTTATGTATTTTGAGCGCCGCCATGACCGTCATGCTGGTCGCATTCATCGGGCTTGCCCAGCATCCGCGCGACCTCGTTTATTACAAACGAGGCCACTATCAGTGCGGTTCCTAAAGGCATTAAAAACCAAGAGCTAATCGAGCTGAGGAACTCCATGAACAGGTATACGCCGTCAATAGGACGCTCTTCTGCCACAAAGCCGGGCGTGAACTGGGGTTGAACAAATCGCATCACCACCGCAAGGACGACGACAACAATACCCGCCACCAAATACTTTCGCGCCCTGTATTCCATGACTCCCCCTTAGCTTCGGTCAGTAACACCGCAGATGAACTCCGCGACTTCATCGTCACGGCGCCTTAAAGTTAGCATTTGGGCAGTGGGCTGTCTAGGCTCTTTTTACAGACTAGATTCAGCCCTGGGCTGCGTGTTCGACCAGGATTTTTACGGCTTCATGCGCTGCGGTACCAGTTCCGTAGGGGGTGGCGGCGGTCGGCTCAGGCAGAGGCCGGGTCGCCGCCTGGACCAGCGTGGATGGTTCAGCCAGCTGGTTCCAGCCCAGCTCCACGGTTTCCACCCACTCGGTTTGGGGACGCACCGTGGTGGCAGGGACCCGTAGCAAAAATGCTTCCTTTTGCAGCCCCCCGGAATCCGTGACGATGTGGCGAGCCTGCTGCGCCGCCGCCACCAGCTGCGGATATGCCAGCGGTTCGTGCAGGTGAACGGCTCCGCGCGCCAGGTTCACGCCCGCCGCCTCCGCTTTGGCGCGCAAGCGCGGATGGGCTAGCAGCACGACGGGGAACGGCAGGTCCGCGAGAGCCGCCACCACGGCCTCGAGACGGCTCGGTTCGTCGGTGTTTTCGGCTCGGTGAATGGTGGCTAGGGCGTATTGGGAGGGTGCCAATCCGAGTTCGGCGGGGATAGGGTTCGCAATCTGCCCGGATTGAACCCGGTCGCGAATCGTGAACAGTACGTCAGTCATCACGTCTCCGACCAGGACCGAGCGGTCCTCTAGGCCTTCATCTGCCAGGTGGCGCATCGCGACCTGGGTGGGTGCCAGCAGCAAATCCGCGGCGTGGTCGGTGAGCACACGGTTGATTTCTTCGGGCATATCCCGGTTAAAGGAACGCAGCCCGGCCTCCAGGTGCGCGACCCGCTGGTGAACCTTCACCGCCGCGAGCGCCCCGGCCAGCGTCGAGTTTGTGTCCCCATAAACCAGCACCCAGTCCGGCTGCGCCTCACCAATGACCGGTTCCAGCTCAGCCAGCATCCGCCCGGTTTGCACCCCGTGACTGGCGCTACCCACGTTGAGATGTACGTCGGGACGCGGAATCTCCAGGTCTTGAAAGAACACTTCGGACAACATCGGGTCGTAGTGCTGACCAGTATGGACAATGACATGTTCCACCGACGCCTCGGCACATGCCTTCGCAATCGGCGCCAGTTTCACAAACTGGGGGCGCGCCCCCACAATCGACATGATTAACACGACTCTAACTTACCAAGCCTGGGGCATCTGTACCTAGGCGCGAAGCAAGCGAACCCGGGAAACACCGCACAAAACTAGTGACGTATCCGCGCCAATACCACCCGAGCCGCGTTCTGGCCGGTCAAACGCAACGAACGGTGCTCTTCCACCCACTTTCGCGTCTCACCGGTGCGCAATCGCCCCTCTAAAACGCTGGTCAGAGCCATTTTCAGGACTTCGCGGTCGTAAGGCAGAGCCAAACCTAACCGGTTTTTGGTGATATCCGCGCCGGCTGGGCCCGCACCCACGTAAATGACCGGAGTTCCGCAAGCCAGCCCCGCCAATACCTTGGTCGGGTAGGCGAAATCGTAGCCCAGCCCAGGTTTGATACTGACCAGGCAAGCCCGCGCCTGACGCTGCCAGGCCGCGGCCTCAACCGGAGACACCTGGTCAAACAGGATTCGCCCCGGCTCCAAGCGCTGGGCAATATCGCGCATCGCCGCGAAAGAACTGCCCTGCCCCAAGAACAGTAGGCGAGCGCGGGGAAACTTCGGGGCAACTTCGGCAAACGCCTCGGCAAAAATTTCCGCCCCCTGCCATTCCGAAGCCGTCCCGGCATAAACCAACCAATCCGTCTGTGCGACCTCATCGACGCTCAACCCCGCCACCGGCTGCGGGGTGGGACCGAGCGCGGTGAACACCTCGGTATCTATCCCGTTTTCTACCACCGCCACCCGCCGGGCTCCCAGCTCCTGACAACGGGATGCCACCTTGTCAGACACGGCAATGACCGTGGCGGCTCCACGCAGCGCGAAACGTTCCACCGCCCGCAACGCCCGCACCACCCAGGCAGGTGCGCTCGTCTGGGCCGCATCTGACCAAATATCGGCGGCGTAATACACGTAAGGACGGCGTTTCCAAGCTGCCAAAACGCGCAGCATCGCCCCCGTAGTCGGCGGCGGCTCGCTGACATAGACCCTGGGGCTCGGGGCGAACAGGAGCCGGAAAAACGCGGGAATGTCAAAGCTCATATAGGGCAGGTAGCCGCGAATGTAACCGGTTTCGTCACGTTTGGCCTGAACTCGTTGGATGTGCAAAAGGTTCCCCGCGCCGGTTTGCGTCTCGACTTGCGCCCGCGCGTCGCGCTCAGTGCCGGGAGCGGGAATCGTGGTCAGGACATTGACAGCAGCCCGGTGTTCCAGCAGGGCTTTCACCAGGGCTTCGAGCCGGAACGAAGCCGCGGCCGGCTCCGGGGCGAAAATCCGGGAAACCACGGTGACATCAGGACGTGCGCGCATAGTTCCATTCTTTCCAAGTTTTTCCGGTCACGAGGACGGATTGGCTGCGTTTTTCGGTTTGTCGAAGTGTGGCATTAAGGTGCCTATTGTTACGTCAGTCTGCCAGGCTCGGCGCAGCCAAGCGGTTTTGCGGGTCTGATGACGGACAGGTGCCGGCGTCGCGGCGGGTGGTCAGGAGCCCTACAGGTCGACCGTTTGTCCCGTGTCTCGCGACTGAACCATCGCTTCTAACACCCTGAGAGTCTGCAGCGCGTCCGTGAGCGGCACGATTCGGCTAGCATCCCCGTTCAGGGCGGCCACAAAGATCTCGTGCTCCACCCGCAGCGGTTCGCGCTGGTTCAAGGCGTACTGGGTGACTTCTCCAACGCTCACCCCGCGAACGTTCGCCACCTGATCCCATTCCACAGCTTTGGTGCCATTTTCATAGAACGTCAAAGTGGAGTTCATTGTGTCCGCAACCAGCGCACCCTTTTCACCGGTGACGGTGGTCAGGCGCTCCTTGAAAGGACTGAACCAGTTGACGATGTGGTTCACCAGCACCCCGTTTTCCAGCACCCCGGTGGCGAACAGCAAATCTTCATGTTCGCGCCCGGATTTGCGAGCCGTCCGGGCGGACACGGATTGGTAGCGCGAACCCGCAATCCACGCGGTCAAATCCACGTCATGAGTCGCCAGGTCCTTAATGACCCCCACGTCAGAAATTCGAGCCGGGAACGGGCCTTGGCGCCGCGTAGCAATCTGGAACACCTCCCCGAGCTCGCCGGCGGCAACCCGCTTTTGTAGCTCGATCAAGGCCGGGTTGCAGCGTTCTACGTAACCGGCGGCACCGACCAGGTTGGCCCGCTGGAAAGCGCTCACGATTTGCTCGCCTTCCGCAACCGTGCGAGCCAGGGGCTTTTCGATGAGAGCCGGAACACCCGCGGCGGCCAGCTGCAGCGCCACTTCCAGGTGAAAAGCCGTGGGCACCGCCACGACCGCGGCTTCAATATCGGCCTCAATCAGGGCTGACACGTCAGGAAGCACCTCCAGCTCCCCCGCCACCCCGAACTTGTCACCGGCCGGATCCGCTACGGCGACGAGGGTTTCGCCGGGGGTTTCGCGGACGTTGCGGACGTGGTGGCGACCCATTGATCCAATACCGATTACTCCAACACGTATTTCTTTCATGACTTTCCTATCTGCTTTGAGTTCCGGCTAAAACGGTCCCCCGGAGCGTTTCTAAACGCCTCCACACCACCACGCGGCGCCCCCATTAACGGATCGGCGCCACACCGTTGTCTAAGCACCGGCTTTGGCCAGGGCGTTGACGGCAGTCACGATACGCTCCAAGTCTTCCTGATCCAGGGAAGGATGCACCGGCAGAGACACGACTTCACGAGCGGCCGCTTCGGTCTGGGGCAGGTCCAAGCCCGGCGCGAAGTGGCACAAAGACGGCAGCCGGTGATTAGGAATCGGGTAGTACACACCCGAACCAATCTGGTATTCCTCGCGCAGCGCCTGGACAAACCCATCGCGGTCGGCCGTGACCCGAATCGTGTATTGGTGGAACACGTGGGAGGCTTGCGGAGCAATGGTCGGGACGGCGACTCCCTGCAGGTTCGCGCTCAGGAAAGCAGCGTTTTCCTGGCGTTTCGCGGTCCAGCCCGCGACCTTTTTCAGCTGCTCACGCCCGATTGCGGCGTGAATATTCGTCATGCGCAGGTTAAAGCCGATGACTTCGTTTTGGTACTGCTTTTCCATGCCCTGATTGCGGTACAGGCGGCACTTGCGGGCATGCTCGGGGGTTTCGGAAGTAATCATCCCGCCTTCGCCGGAGGTCATATTCTTGGTTGGGTACAGCGAGAATGCCCCAAAGGTCCCAAATGTTCCAACCGGCTGGCCGTTCCAAGTCGCTCCGTGAGCCTGGCAGGCATCCTCGAAAATCATCAGGTCGTGTTCGTGCGCAATCCGACCCAGCTCGGTCATATTCGCCGGGTGTCCATAGAGGTGGACCGGCAAAATCGCCTTTGTGTTCGGCGTGATAGCCGCCTCAACTGCGCCGGGATCGAGGCAGAAATGCTCCGCCTCAATGTCAGCAAACACGGGCTTTGCCCCGGTCAGCGCCACCGAATTCGCCGTGGCAGCAAAGGTAAATGACGGCACGATGACTTCGTCGCCCGCCCCGATCCCAGCCGCCAGCAGACCGCACAGTAGGGCGGAAGTGCCGGCGTTGACCGCCACGGTTTCCCTCCCCGCCCCCAGCTGGGCGCCGAAAACTTGTTCGAACTCAGCCACTACGCTACCCTGAGCCAACATTCCGGTGCGCAGTACCGCATCCACTGCTTCGCGTTCTTCCGCGCCGATAATCGGCTTGGCTGCGGGGATGAATTCTTTACTCATATTGTCTCCTTGCTTGTGTACTCTCTAAAGCCTCAGGCTTCGTCCAAAGTCAGCGTTCCGTCAGTTTCGGTATAGGTCTGTCCAGTCACGGGACACCGCCAGCACCCAGCTTTGCCTTCCACCGCTTCGAGGCGCACCCCGGCGCGCCCTACCCACCCAATCTGGCGAGCCGGAACGCCAACCACCAGGGCGTAATCGGGAACGTCACGGCTGACCACCGCGCCGGAACCGACTGTGGCCCACCGCCCCACGGTCACCGGGGCGATGCACACTGCCCGAGCCCCGATGGCGCAGCCATGGCGCAATGTCACCCCCACGGCTTCCCAATCAGTTGCGGATTTCAAGGTGCCGTCCGGGTTGATGGCCCGCGGCCACTGGTCATTGGTCAAGACCGCGGCCGGACCGACAAACACGCCGTCTTCCAGCACCGCCGGTTCATAAACCAGGGCATAGTTTTGAATTTTGCAATTCGCGCCGACTTTCACGCCGGCATCGATGTAGGCCCCGCGTCCCACGATGCAGTTTTCTCCCAACACCGCATCTTCGCGGACTTGGGCGTAATCCCAAATCGAGCAGCCGCCACCGATTGCAGCCGACGGCGCAATTTGGGCGGTTTCAACGATACGACCCATAGCTGCCTTTCTGACCAAATCAAACTCCTCCATCTTATCCCAACGGAGCCTGGCAGAACCTGGTGGAAAGCGGGCGGGCCAAACAATATCCGAATTTGGTAATCGAAATCTGCGATTAAATCGGGGTACGTGACTATATAGACCAGCAACCCCGATTTAAACGCAAATTAGAATCGCTCAGCAACGAACACCCCCGATGCCAAGGACTCCTACCCCGCAAAGCATCCGGGGCACAAAACACGGGGGCTCGGGAATCGCCCCGAGCCCCCGCAGTTCAGGCCCTATTTGGCGCTGGTTGTCGGGGTGGCACCGATGGATTGCAAGGTCACAAAGACCTGGTTAATTTGCTCCTGTGCCACCGCGCCGGGTCCACCCAGGGCCGTGGCCGTGTGCGCCTGGAGACGCACAATCTCAGCGGCGATGCTCCCGTTCAAAGATTTCCCTCGGGCGTTGGGCAACAGCAGAATCGGCCCGTCTGACAGCACCCCGCCAGCTACCGCGTCAACCGGGTTCTTTCCAGAAGCCAGGTAGACCTGCGCGGAGCCTTGCGGGAACTGATATTTACTGATTTCACGGGCAGTCTCGTAGCGGTCGGCCCCAAAGATACGTTCGGAGGCACGCCCGGCGGAGGCTTGGGACAAAATCCGATTCGAGACCGCGCCCGGTCCGCCCAAAGCCACCACTTTGGTCGGGTTTATGGCCGCAATCGTCTGGGTCACAACCGAGGGCAGCTTGCCGTTGGTGGGAACCAGAATGACCGGCCCAGCCGTCAACGAACCGGCCGCTAACGCGTCTATCCCTTGTGACATTTCCGCCAGGAACACAGCACTAGCCGGTCGCGTTCCCGCTGCGTGACGGGCAATGAGGGCGGAAGTCTCCACTCGGTCGCGGCCTCCGATACGCTCGGTAGCCACGCCTCCCGCCGCGGCATTCAACGCCGCGTTGCTCACCGCTCCGGGGCCGCCCAAAGCAACCACCTTCGTGGCTTTCGCTTCTCGCACATAGTTCGCGACCGCCGCTTGAGCGTCCCGTTTAGCCGATACCAGCACAATTGGGCCATCCGTGAGCGACCCGCCGGCCAGCGCGTCAGCGGTATTGACCGCGTTGGCCAGGTAGACCGTGCGCGAGCCTTGCGGGAAAGCGTGACGGGCAATCTCAATAGAGGTGCCCACACGGTCTGCACCAGCCAAAGCTAACGGAACGCCGGAATTAATCTGGTTTTGCTGGAGTTGGGCATAGTCGGGCACTTTAATCGGGTCGCCCGGTTGGGAAATGTATTCCGCGACCATCTGGCGCAACGTCGGCAGGAATTCGTAAAAGGCGTTGCCGGGGCAGGCTGTGGCACCGACGTCACGGTGTCCCGAGATGACCGGCGCGGTAATAGTTCCTTTGCCCTTGTGAATCGTGGTCTGAAGTTCCAGGGGATCCAGGCCGGTGGGCTTTAGTTTGTAGGCAATAACGCGAGACACCGTGTCTACCGCCGCGTCCGAGGGACGGAAATCCGTGTAATTGCCCAGCACGGAAATCCCGAAAGTCCAAGCGTTCACGCCTGAAGCATGGGCACCGACGGTGTTGTAGTGCCAGAAATCGCCGGCACGCCCCTGCCAGGCTCGCCCGAAGTTATCCACCAGCACGTTGTAGCCGATATCTCCCCACTTCAGACTGATGGCGTGGTAGCGGTAGATGGAACGCAGGATGCTGGGAACCGCTTCGGGGCTGTAGTCGTTGGCGGTGGCCGTATGGTGTACGACCGCTCCCGTCACCTCGCCGCGGTAGGCTCGCCAGCTCCGCCAAGATTCGTTAGCGCCCCAGTCTGCCCGCGTGTACAAGGTAGAGGGCTGGCCGGTAGCAGGCACTTTCGTCCATTCGTTTTCTACGTTAGAAGGAGGGATGACTTTGTTGCCGGCATCGTCCTGATTGTCCTTGGGAGCGAACGGGCCGCCGCCGTCCGGTCCGCTGGCCTGTCCCGGAGTGACGAGGGTAGGTGTTTTCGCAGAAACGAAGGCATGAGTGTGTCCCTGATCGTTCAGGGCGTAGTTTTGGTCGGCTTGACGCGTGCCGGGGTCGATGACCTCAACTTTGGGTTGGAATCCCACCGCTGATTCGGGCAGCACCACCGCCACTTCGGCTTTGGCCGCATTTGACACAATCCACGGCTCGCTGGCCGCAATGGAACCGTCCCGGCTGGACTCGAAGTCGTCGCCGATAGTTTGCCAGGTTGACCAGGCGCCGCCCTGCAGGTAGCGACCCAGTACCGCCAAAGGTTGGGGTCCGTCCGTCGGCCACTGCACCGCCACCAACGACACTGCGGACTTCAGGTCTACGCGCGATATCTGCTGTTTTGTGCCGGTGTTCGGGTTGGATTCTACGTGTCGAGACTGGGTCACCAGACCGCCGCTGCCCGAATGGGTCACTTCCCCGCGCAGGGACGCCTGGAATTTCGCAACGTGGTCACCGAGTTCTGACCCACTTAAACCGGGCAGGGAGGCCACGGCTGAAAAGTCTGTACTGTAAGTCTCGCTCGGCGCCGTATCTCCCCCGGAGGTCGGGGCCGCGAGAGCTGGACTGGCCAAAAGACACAGGGCGGACAGCGCCCCCAAGATGACGTACTTAGGCATTACTAACTCCAATCAACACTGCACAATAGCTTTCCCGATTTTTTGACCTGTGTCCAGATTTAATTTCGGAAACCACACAATTATTATGCGTTTTGATAGCTTTTGATGCTTAATTTTCACATCAGTAACAATAGTAACACATTCTGCAGGCGTACCCCTCACATTTTTCGCCTCGCTCTAAATCTGCTTTCACGCAACCCGCCCACCCATGACACAATAGGGTCGTGAGTGAAAACGGGAAAACTAGCGCCCTCGCCGGGTCTGATAGCGCCGCCCGGCGCGCCGGCCAGGAAGTCGCCTTGGTCATCCCTATCTATAACGAAGGCCCCGTCATCACCGAAGTTCTCCAGGAAGCCAAAAAAACTTTCCCCCACCTCATCTGTGTTGACGACGGTTCCAGCGACGACTCCGCCGCCCTGGCTCGCAGGGCCGGAGCCACCGTCCTGACTCACGCCATCAACTTGGGACAAGGCGCCGCTCTGCAAACCGGCATCACCTACTTCCTGCAAGACACCGACCTACCCTACGCAGCGACTTTTGATGCCGATGGCCAACACCAAACCGATGACGTCGTTTCCATGTGGAACCGCGCTAAAACAGACCAGCTCGACATTATCTTTGGTTCCCGATTTTTATCCAAGAAACAAGAGATGGGAGCCGCCAAGCGCATTGTGCTGAAAACCGCTGCTTGGGCGACCGCCCGCACCACCCATATGTTGCTGACTGACGCCCACAATGGACTGCGCCTGCTGTCTCGGTCCGCGGCCAGCACCTTGAACCTGAAGCAAAACCGCATGGCTCACGCTTCGGAAATCGTGGCGCAACTGGGAAAAAGCGGGCTACCCTGGGCGGAAATGCCGGTCCATATCCGCTACACCGACTATTCCAAAGCCAAGGGTCAATCCTTGTGGAACTCGATAAACATCGTCATGGATTTAGTGATGGGGGTGCGCTGACATGGGTGTTTTCACAAGTGTAGCCGGGTTGGTTTCTACTTCGGTTCCGACTTTGCTGGCGTGGGTAGCGGCCGGCCAGTGGGGTATCAAGATTGTCCTGTTAATTGTGGTCGCGGTGGGGCTGGTTTATGTGTCCCGCCTCCAAGGAGCCCGCGACCTGGCTTTGCGGCGCATCCTGGCGCTGCTGTTCGCGGTTTTGGCGGCCGTGGCGATTATCTATCCGCCCGTCATTTCCGCGGTAGCGGCATTCCTCGGCGTGGGACGCGGCACCGATTTATTGCTGTATATGCTGGTCATAGTGGTGTTGGCGACCTGGCTGGTGCAGTGGCGTTACAACATCGCGGTCCAGGCGCGCTTGACCGAGCTGACTCGGGCGCTGGCTCTGTCCGAGGCGCGGCGCACCGACCCTAACGACGAGCCAAAGCCCGATACCGCAGCCGCAGACCCCAGCTAATCAACATCAGCAGCGGCAAGGCAAACGGGCGATTTACATAGAGCCGGTCCAGGAAAATCCGCGCCGAATCGTGGTGAGCCTGCAAGACCCGCAAGTTCCGTTTCTGACCCGTCCCCAAGGTCTTGTTACCGGTCGTAGCCCCCTGTTCGTGTATCGCCACGGCGCTACCCACGAACAGCGCCCCGCGCCCCAGGAAACGCTGCGCCCGCCAAGCCAAGTCCACGTCCTCAAAGTACATAAAATATGCCGGGTCAAAACCGCCCAGCTGCTCCCAATCTGAGCGGCGAATCAGGATGCAAGCCCCGCTGACCCAGTCCACCTCAGCTGCGTCAGTCCCCCGCCAAGACAACCCCCAATACCGGCGAGTCCACGGGTTTCCCGGCCACACTCGCCCCAGCAGCGCGTGGCCGATTCCGATGGAAATATAGGGAAAAGACCGGCCGGTGGGGTAGCGTGTGCCGGTTTCGTCCACCAGGGCCGGGCCGATTATCGCCGCCGCGGGATGAGCCTCGGCGGCAGCAATCAGGGTGTCCAAAGCGCCGGGAGTCAGGCGCAAATCCGGGTTAGCGAATAATAGCCACGGTTCGCCGCCCCCGAAATCGGAACCAAAATTGTTGCCCGCCCCGAATCCCGGATTATCCGGCAAGGATCGGTATTCTGCGCCGAATTCTTGGCAGAGAGCCGCCACCGCGGTATCACAGTTCTCTGAGTTATCCACCACCACGGTGTGAATTGCCTGATGGGAAGCCTCGGGAAGGCTCTGTAACAGTCCGCGTATTCCCTCCCCACAGTGATAAGCGACCGTGACCACGCGAATGGCCGGGCGGGCGACACCGGGCATCGGGGCCGGACTGGTGGGTGCTGCGGACGAATTCGACACGAACTTTCCCCTCCCTACCGCACAAAATCTAGGAAAATCATCGGCCCAAGCACAACCGTGCCAGGAAATACCCGACGCTTAAGTCTACAATGGCCTGGTGTCATCAAAGCACCACCCTGCTGCTTCCCACGCCGCCGCTCTAACTCGCCCGCGGCGAGGACTACGCATTTTTAGCCTTGTGGTACTGTTCTTGGCGATTTTCAGCCTGAGCTTCGCGGGTCTGGTCAATGCCGATATTTCCTCGTGGACCAAGAAAGTGAATGTGAACGCTTTCCTCGAGGACGATCGCCGAGAGAAAGACCTCCCGGAGGACAGCTTCGCGAACCGAGACTTGAACGTGCTGGTCATCGGGTCGGACTACCGGGCGCAAAAGGAATATGACGAGATGGGCCGGCGGATTACCGGGATGCGCTCGGATACGACCCTGGTGGCGCATATCAGCGCGGACCGCACCCGCGTGGAGGTCATGTCTATCCCGCGCGACCTGATGGTGAAGCGCCCGGCTTGCCAACGCGCTGACGGAAAAACCGAGCCCGCCAGTCAAGGTTTGGTCCAGTTCAACTCCGTTTTTGCCCTGCTGGGACAGGACGAGGACGTGGCTGCGGCTACGGCCTGCACCTTAAAAACTGTGGAGCAACTGACCGGGATTTTCCTTGACGAATTTGTGGTCGTGAACTTTGACGGTTTCCAAGACATGGTGGCGGCCCTGGGCGGGGTGCCAATTTGCCTGGAAGAAAAGATGAAGGACAGCAAGGGCACCATTGACCTTCCAGCCGGGTGCCAAACGTTGAATTCCCAACAGGCTCTCGGTTTTGCCCGCGCCCGCTACGGGGTGGGCGACGGCTCGGACATTTCCCGGATTGGCCGCCAGCAGCAACTCATCGGCGCCATGATGAAGGAAGCTAAGAGCCGCAATATGCTCACCGATTTGCCGACTTTATACGCCTTCATGAAAGCGGGAATGAGGTCCCTAACCACCTCGCAAAGTTTTGGCAATGCTCAGAATCTGGGCGGTTTGGCGCTGTCCCTATCGAAGGTCAAACCCGACAATATCCGCTTTTACACCCTGCCTTTCGGGGAATACGCTCCCGACCGGGCGCGCGTGGCAGTGGCGGATAATGCCGTGGAAATGTTCGATGCCTTACGTTTAGACAAGCCGGTTCCCTCCATTTTCCCCTACCAGGACATGAACGGGGGTCTTCACGAGCCCAGCGAGCAGGCCTCCTCACTTTCGCCCGATTCCGCCAGTTCCGGCGGGTCTGTCCCTTCACAAGGGAGTAGCATCGGTCGCGTTGAAGGGTCGCCTTCCCGGGGGACGAGCGGGACGAATGGGGCCAATTCCGCCCACCTTGGGCAAACCGGGGGAACAACGAATAGCAACTCTGTCGGCAACGCCGCAAGCAGCCCGGAAGCCCCGGCGCACAACCCCGGCACCACGGGCCATCCGAACTCGGCAAACACCAGCGAAACGGAAGGAAATTCTGCCAATAACGCCCCATCCGGTGAAACATCCGGGGGCAGCGGCACTTGGCAGGACACCCAGCAATGACTTTGCCGCCGTCCTTTCCACCCGAAAGCTCCCTGCGTAGCCCGAACCCCGGAAGCTCTTCCAATGCTCGACCGGAGTCCCCTGCGCCAACTATCCCCAGCCACGAAACTTCACGGGGACGTCCGGATTCTCGCAACGCCGTGGTAGTGGGCGGCTCCTCCACACCTAACTCGCACCGGCAAGGGCTGAGCTATGAAGATTTGGCACTACCAGCCGCTTATGCCCCCGGTTCAGCAGCAAACTACCACCCTGACACCCCCGGTAGTCCCAACTCGCCCGGCACACCCCCGGTGCGGGCGGCTAGCCCGAGACCTGCACCCGACCTGGTGACCAGCCCCGAATCGGTACCGCCTGCCAGCCAACCACGTACCGGAACCACCCGGACTCGCAGCTGGCCGAAACGAATCTTTCTCACCATTTTCACCCTATTTTTAGCGTTGATTCTGGCCATAGTGTTTTGGGGACTGTTCCTGATACACCGAGTGGACACGAACCTGGGACGTACCGATGCATTGAGCGGGGCAGCAGACACCCCCGGCACGACCTGGCTCATCGCCGGTTCGGATTCCCGCGAAGGCACCGCCGAAGCGAACAGCGGGGTACAGGGCCAGCGATCCGACACGATTCTTTTGCTGCACCGGGCCACCAACGGCACTGCCACACTGGTTTCGCTGCCTCGCGACACCTATGTCGAGATTCCCGGCCACGGATACAACAAACTCAACGCCGCGTTTTCCGAAGGAGGACCACAACTGCTGGTTTCCACCGTCGAGGGCTTGACCGGGCTCAGCGTGGATCACTACGCCCAGCTGGGTTTCAACGGCGTAGCCCAGGTCGTTGACGGGGTCGGCGGAATCAACCTCTGCTGGGATCAGACGTTTTCCGACCGGATGACAGGGCTGAACTGGCAAGCCGGTTGCCATGATGTAGACGGGCCGACCGCCCTGCTGTTTGCACGGATGCGCTATTCCGACCCGCTGGGCGACATTGGGCGCACCCAACGCCAACGCCTGGTCATCAGCTCCACTCTGAAAAAGGCGCTGAGCCCGGAAGTGCTAGTTAATCCCGCCCGACAAGTGGCCCTAGCTGACGCGGGCGCGGCTGCCCTGACGGTTGACCGTTCCACCGGGACCCTTGACATTGGTCGGATGGCACTGGCACTGCGGAAGGCTGGGAACACCGGGTTGCAGGGGGTGCCACCTATCGCGTCGCTCGGTTACAACCCCGGCGGCGGGGTGGGCTCGACGGTGAAGCTGGATGAGAGCCGCACCCCCGCTTTCTGGGAAGGGCTACGCAACGGGACCCTCACCCCTGCCGACCTGACCCCGCAGTTCTAGGTTTTTACGCAAGTGTTTCACTGAGTTCCCGCCGCTCGAAAAGACACCCAGCTGGGCGGGGTATCGCTCGTCAGCGGGGCGAGAGGAGCGAAGGCGGAGGTACTCGCAGGCGACGCTAGGGGGTGAGGAAAATGCTATGCTCTGCAAGCATTTTCCGAGGGGGGTCTGTGACCCCCCAAGTCGCGCGAGACCTCCGCGAGCGATATCTCGCTCGCCCCAACCCAGGCGTGAGCGACGCCTCCCCCGCCCAGATCACGGCTCGAGCTGCACCCGGCCGAACGCGAGGACGAATGCTCCAATCCCCGCCCCGGGCTGGGAACCCACGGGGTAGAATGGCGCTATGAGCGAAGCTGAGAATACGCCCCTGGTGGGCTTGGTGATGGGTTCGGATTCCGATTGGGCGACAATGTCAGCCGCCGCGGAGGTGCTACGCGACTTTGGGATTTCTTTCGAGGCTCGGGTCGTGTCCGCCCACCGGATGCCTATCGACATGCTGGAGTACGGGACTTCGGCGGAAAAGCGCGGTTTGCGGGTGATCATTGCCGGAGCGGGCGGAGCGGCACACCTGCCGGGGATGCTGGCAGCAGCTACTGTCCTGCCGGTCATCGGCGTGCCAGTTCCGTTGAAACACCTGGAAGGCATGGACTCCCTGCTGTCTATCGTGCAAATGCCCTCCGGGGTGCCGGTCGCTACGGTTTCTATCGGAAACGCGAAGAACGCCGCCCTGCTGGCTGCCCGTATCTTGGGCGCCGGGGAAGGACCGGAGGCACAACAGATGCGCGAACGCATGTTGCAATATCAAGCTCTGCTGCGCCAAGTAGCCATCGACAAAGGCGAAGCTCTGAAAAACGTGATGGACACGGAGGAGAACTGAGTTGACCACCTATCATCCGCCCGTAGTGGCGTGTATCGGCGCTGGTCAACTGGCCCGAATGCTGGCTACTGAGGCCGGCGAACTGGGCTTTTGCCTGCGAGTTTTAGCCGACTCCCCCTCGGATCCGGCCGCTTTTGTGTGCCCGGAAACTGTGGTGGGTTCCCCTGACGACCCCGAAGCGTTGCGCGAGCTGCTGGACGGGGCTGACGTGGTGACTTTTGAACACGAGTTGATTCCAGACGCCGTTTTCGATGCTGCCGCCGCGGCCGGTGTCCCCGCCCGGCCCTCCCAATCCGCCCTGCTCTATGCGAAAGACAAACTGGCGATGCGCCAGCGTTTGGGTGAGTTGGGGCTGCCCATGCCCGCTTGGGCCAATGGGGCGGATTTGGATGCGGTCAAGGACGTGGGCCGGCGCTGCGGTTGGCCACTGGTGGCAAAAATCAGCCACGGCGGATATGACGGGCGCGGGGTGCGTCTGGTATCGAGTTTGGACGAGTTCAAGACCTGGCGGGAAGCCTTGGATGAAGGCATCGAGTGCCTGGTCGAGCAGCGGGTTCCTTTCAGCAGCGAGCTGGCAGTGATGGCGGCGCGGCGTGCTTCGGGGGAACTGCGCACCTATATCCCCATGCAAACCTGGCAGGAACAGGGACAATGCGCTTCTGTTTTGGAGCCGGCCCCGATTCCTGAGGACATCATTGACCAAGGTGAGGACTTGGCGCGCCAAATTGGCGTGGAACTCGACATCACCGGGGTGTACGCGGTTGAAATGTTCCTGGTGAAAACCCCCAATGGCAAATACCGCCTGTATATCAATGAGCTGGCCATGCGCCCGCACAACTCCGGACACTGGACCCAAGATGGCTGCGTGACTTCCCAGTTTGAACAGCATTTGCGGGCGGTACTGGACCTGCCGTTGGGCGACACTTCCCGCACCGCACCCTACACCGCGATGGCTAACGTTCTGGGCAGTAAGTTGGACGACCCGGCTCTGGCCGTGACCAGCGTGATGGAAAAATATCCCGAAGCCAAGATTCATCTGTATCGCAAGAGTAACCGCCCGAAGCGCAAACTTGGTCACGTCAACGTCTGTGGCACAGACCCCGACCTGGAGCTTTCCACCGCCCGCGCGGCCGCTAACCTGCTGATGGGCAAGTAAGCACCGCACCGACCTTGTGACCCTAAATATCGTGGCGGCCCGGAATACCGAGCCGCCACAATGAAACACCCAACTAACGCAACGACAGGTGTCGAGACAGCGAGTTGTGAGCAAACCAGTAGCCGCAGATTAACAGCGGGATTATCGCCAGCATTCCCAGCGGAATGAATACGCCGGCTCCCTCGTTGGACTGCGAGAAGATAGCGCCGTAGACCAACTGCATCTGGGGACTGCTTGTCGAACCCGTAATACTCAACGTCGCCGGCACCAGGAAAATAAACAGAGCCAACACCGCTTCATAAACCCCATAGATGAGAATCGCGCTGATGGTCACCGCCTTGTTGGTAGACAGGTAAGCGAAGCCGAAACGGTTAGCCAGGGCGGAAAAGCACACCACCCACAGCACAAACTGTGCCGCCACCAGCAGTAAGACCACAATCATAGTGACGATGAAGTAGGCGGGGGTGCTTTGCAGGAGTTGCCCGATAGCCTCCCAGGTGGCAACAAATTTATCGCCGAAACTCAGCTCGGGGCCTGCCGCCCCCGCCATCTGGGTAAAGATGACCCAGCCCAGCGCCAAGCAGCTCCAACAAATGCTGAGTAGGACCGCGATAAACAGCCACAGAGACTTCGCACCCAGCACGGTTCCGCCCGAGGCCGGCAGGGTGTTTGTAAAGTAGCCGCGCTGTCCGTAGGTGGTTTGGTAGTAGTACTTGGAACCCATGATAAACACGAGGAAGGGAATGATGATTGCCACGAGGACGCCGATGGTGGTGCCCGTGGTGGCCAGGAAACTTTGGTTAGTGAGGCTCAGCAGCCCCGAGGCAAAGACCACCACCAAGCCGACAACCAGATAGAGCAGCAGCTGCCAGCCCATTTCCTTGGCTTCATACTTGAATAACTTAGCAAACATGGGAGTATTCCTTCCTAAAGATGAGGTCTAGGGACATGCCGTAGGCTTCCCGCAGTTCATCAGCTTCGCCCTGTTTGAACAGCTTGCCCGCGTGCAGGAATACGGCTTCGTCCAGTACCGGCTCAATGTCGGTAACCAGGTGGGTGGAAATAAACAGAGTCGCTTCGGGGTTCCAGCCTTTCACAATGGTGTCCAGCAGGGTTTGGCGCGCCGCCGGATCCACTCCCGAAATCGGTTCGTCCAACAGATAGAGCCGGGCGGAGCGTGACATCACCAGCGCTAGCTGCAGTTTTTCACGCATTCCTTTGCTCATGTGGTTGGTTTTTAGGTCGCGTTCCAGCCCCAGGAATTCCACCAGTTCCCTGGCTTTTTTCGCGTCAAAGTCAGCGAAATAATCCGCGTGGCGACCGATTGCCGCGTCAACGCTGATAGATTCGGGCAGCCAGGCGGCGTCGGGCAGGAAAGAGGTCATGGCCTTGGTTTTCGCCCCGACTTCCGAGCCGTTGATGCGAACTTGCCCGCTGGTGGGTTCCAGTACGCCGGCCAGAATCTTTAACAGCGTGGTCTTGCCCGAGCCGTTTTCGCCCAGCAAACCGATGACTTTTCCGGCGCTCAAGTTGAGGGTGAGCTGGTCCAATGCCGGTTTCACCACTCCGTTTACTTTGATGCCTTGGTAGCGTTTGGTGAGGTTGGACACTTCCACTAAGGGTTGCATCTCAATCACGTCCTTTCCATTGACTGTTCAAGAGATTTTGGGCTTCGCTGAGGCTCAGTCCCAAAGTTTTCATGTCTGTTATGAAGTTACGTACGGAGGTTTTCGCCAGATCCTTGCCGAGTTCCCGGACGGTTCCGGCATCTTCGGTGACGAAACGTCCCAAGCCCCGGCGCGAGGCAACCAAGCCGGTGCGCTCCAGCTCGGTCAACGCCTTTTGCATGGTGTTGGGATTGACCCCGTACTCGGCGGATAAATCGCGTACAGAGGGAATCTGGGAACCCCGCTCCCACGCTCCGCTGGTGATACGCCGTGAGAAGTCGTCAAGTAACTGACGCCAAATTGGCGTTCCAGTATCAAAATCCATCAGCTTCTCCTTACCTAGACAAACGCGGTACCATGTTTGTGTACTACAACACTAATACACTGTCACACAGCTGTCAAGGGGAAACTATTTTGTAGCCAATAAAGAGGAAGATTTGGCTCAAGCCCACAGCGAGGGCCAGAAAATCCCCAGTTCGCCAGCCAGCTTTCGCAACAAGGGCAGGGAAATCCCGATGACATTGTGCGGGTCGCCCTCGATACCGCTGATGAATGCCCCGCCCAGACCGTCAATCGTAAACGAACCAGCAACTTCCAGCGGTTCCCCGCTGGCCACGTAGGCGCGAGCCTCCGCCTCGCTGAAATCCGCGAAATGCACCACGGTAGACTCGGTGCGCCCCACTTCTGCAACGGCCTCGGCCGCATCGCGGCGTAAACGTATCACCCAATGCCCAGTGTGCAACACCCCGCAATCCCCCGACAGGGCGCGCACCCGCGCGAGAGCCACCTCGGGATTGTGCGGTTTGCCCAACACTTCCCCGTGAAACTCCAGCATGGAATCACAACCCACCACCAACGTATCCGCACCCGGCGAAAGCGAAGTCTCCAGCTCCCCCGCTACCGCCCGCGCTTTTGCCTGCGCTAGAGCCAAAACCTGCTCGGCCGAGCCAGCCGCACGCGCACGCAACTTGGCGAGCAAAGCATCCTCGTCCACGTGAGAAACCCGCACCACCGGGCGCAACCCCGCCCCTTGCAACACTTTGCGCCGCGCCGGGGAGGCGGAAGCCAACACCACGCTCACCGCAGCCTCACCCCTGACAGAATCCGATTTTTCCATGCCTCTAGCCTAATCGCGCGGTTTTGATTCACGGCAACCCAGAAAACGGCCCAGCAGTTCCCGCAGCTCGGCCCAGGTTTGGCTGCCCGGCACTCGCAAAGCCCCGTGGAAGGTCCCGGCATACATATGCGCCTCCACCGGCACCCCGCAATCAGCCAGGTGCAGCGCTAGACGCAGCCCTTCGTCGCGCAGCGGGTCGATGGGGTTCACCACGATGAGACTGCGCGGCATTTTGCCCGCCACCGCCGGGCTGTCCAGGATTTCCGTCAGTTTCGCACGCAGGGCCGGGCTCGGTGCCGCCAAATCCCAAGCCTCCCGATTGGCCTGGGCCGTCCAGACCGGGCCGGCGGCGTGAGTTTGCATAGATTCACTCTCGCAGCGCGGATCCAAGCAGGGTTCAAACAGAATCATTCCCGCCACCGGACACTCCGCTGATTCCGCCAGCAGGTCCGCCACGGAATAATACGCCAGCCCGGCCCCGGCGGAATCGCCGAAAACAAACACTTCCAGCCCTAACTCGCGCCCCCGCTCCAGGGCATAAAGCAGCGCCGCCCGGCAATCCGCAATCGCTCGGTCCACCGGAAATTCGGGGGCGAGGCGATAATCCGCGGACAGGACTACGGCCCCCAAATACTCGGCCAGCTCAACATTGTGCACGTCGTCAAACCGGGCTCTACCAGCCACGTAACCGCCGCCATGGAAGGTGAGCAAGATGGCTGAATAACCCGCCCGACCTTTTGCCGCCGGGGGCTGCGCAGCGGGTTGCGGGGTGAAACAGCGCAGTTCCATGGGTTGGCCGTCTCCGCCGGGGATTTCCCTCACGTCGAGGTTCACTCCGGTCGGGGTTCCTGTGGACATACCCAACATTCGGTCCCCTTCGCTTCGCATAGTTTGCAGGTCACAAGGTGTTTGTGGGGGCGTAGCGGCGATTGCTGGCGTCAGTTCGGGGCACAAGAAGGGTTGCATCGTTTTGCCTTTCCGGTCAGCCCGCGTAGCGGTGAAGCCATTCGTCTAAACTGGCGTGGTATTGCTCCGGGGCGCCGAGCCGCACGCCGTGACTAGTCCCGGAAATAACCTCGGTTTGCACCAAAGGGTTACCCACCTGGGCGATAGCGTCCACTCCCGCCGGACCAATCAACACTTCATCAGTGTCTGAGGTAACAACTTTGGTCGGCACGCGCAGCGCCGCGACGATTTCAGGCCAAGGTTTACGAAAACTGACGATACCGGTGGCCAGCAGGCGCGGGTCCACCAGCCCTTTGCCTAATGCCCAGCCGTAGTGTGAGGCGGCGCTCCAGCCCGGGCGCTGCGCCACGTTGTCCGCCAGTGTTTCCACCGGATTGGCCTGCCAGGTGTGTTCACAGCGGGCGACCTGTTCACCAGCCCGCTGGCGATATCCGGCCGCTTGCGCCGGACTCAACCAGGCCGGGTCCTCGAGAAAGAGCGCTTTCATCAACTCGGGATGATGCCCGCCGAGGTAGCTGGAAATGGCCGCCCCCATGGAATGGGCCACGATGACCGGGGTTTGCCCATAGAGCTGTTCCAGATATTGCAAGGTCAGCGCCAATTCTGTTGCGGAAGCCGCAGCCGGGTCGGCTAGCTCCGTATCGCGCAGACGCCGCGAGGTGCCGTGTCCCAGCGAATCCAGCGCCACCACGAAGTAACGGTCGCGCAGGTGGTTTAGCAAATCGACCCAGGCCAAGGCCGAATCGCAGACTCCGTGAACCAACACCACCATCGGGTTTTGCGGCTCACCCGACACATAATGGGACAGCATCTCCAACTTCCTCTCCCGAAAAGACTTTGCGACCCTATTCTATCCTCAGAGTCGGCACAAAACCGGGATACTATTCAAACCCGCAAGCCTCGGAAAACCTGACTTCAAGCAGAAATGAAAATGCGCATTCGAATAGCGCAACGGGTCAAAAGATGGTAAAGTTTTACTCGATGATGACTTAGGGTTTCACCATTCTCCCAGTTCACGAACACCTGCGATAATCCAGAGTTTCGGTCAATTCGAGAGAACGGAACCAGGAGATAGAAAAGCGAAAGCAGAGGAAGAGGAATGACCAGAGTCCTTTTAGTCGAAGACGATCCCGCAATTGCCGAGCCGCTGACCCGCGCTTTACAACGCGAAGGCTACGAAGTCGGCGCCCACGTTACGGGCGGTTCTGCCCTGAAACAAGTCAATGACTCCGACATGGTGATTTTGGACTTGGGGCTGCCCGATATGGACGGTCTGGATGTGGCACGCACGATTCGCGCCCAAGGCCTGACCATTCCGATTCTCATTCTGACGGCACGTACCGGCGAAGTTGACATGGTGGTGGGCTTGGATGCCGGGGCGGACGACTACGTCACCAAGCCTTTCCGGCTGGGCGAACTGCTGGCTCGCGTGCGGGCTCTGCTGCGGCGCTCCGGCGGGGAAATCACCGAAGAAAGCGACCTGACCGCCCAGGACGTGCGCATCGAGGTTTCCGCGCACCGCGCTTTCCAGGGCGCGCGCGAACTGCAGCTGACCGCGAAAGAATTTGAACTGCTGCGGGTGCTGGTGCGCGAAGCCGGCGCGGTCGTGGAGCGGGAAGCCATTATGCGCGAAGTGTGGGGCGGGGATCCGTCGGGTTCCACCAAGACCCTGGACATGCACGTCTCGTGGCTGCGCCGCAAACTCGGCGACGACGCGAACAATCCGCATTACATCACCACCGTGCGCGGCATGGGCTTCCGTTTTGAAACTGCCTAGCCCTTGCGCAAGCAAATCCTGATTTCTATCCTCAGCGCGGTCATCATTGCCGTGCTGTTGCTGGGCGTGCCTTTGGCCGCTTTCGCCGTTAATCAGCTGTGGGATTCAGCCCGCGCCGATGTTGACGCAACCGCTAAACAATACGCGCTAGCCCTGGACCGTACGTCTCTGACCGGCCACTATGTGACTGACGTGACCGTGGCCAGCTGGCTGTGGCCGGGACGCTCGGCCGACACCAGGGTGGAAGTCACCACTCAGGACGGGCGGGATTTGAGCTTTGGAACTCGCCCGGTTTTCCCGCTCGTCTCCAGGGTCGAGACCGCCACGGGAGCCACCCTGACAGTCATTTCTTCCTCGGATAACGCCCGTTCACGTTCCGTAGTGTTTGTTTTGGTGACTCTTTCCGGGGTGGGGGCAGCAGTCTTGGTCGGCGCGTTCATCGCGCTGCGGTCCTCTCGCCGAATCTCGGCGCCGCTCATTTATCTGTCCGCACAGGCTGAGCAACTCGGTTCCGGCGGGGTACGTCCCCGCGTGACTCCCTCCGGGATTGAAGAAATCGACCTGGTACAAGACGAACTGGTTAGGGCCAGCGAAAACCTGGCGGGGCGTATCGCCGCAGAACGCCAGTTCGCCTCGGACGTATCCCACCAGCTGCGCACCCCGCTGACAGCCCTGTCTATGCGACTGGAAGAAATCCAGATGATCAGCAGTGAACCGGAAGTACAGCAAGAAGCCGAACAGTGCCTGGAACAGCTGGAACGCCTGACCGGCGTGGTCGAGGATCTGAAACGCAACTCCCAGAATGCCGGCGGGGGCACCACCCAGGCGATTAACGTCGACGAATTCCTGGTACACCAGCAGAACGAGTGGGAAAACCAGTTCCGGGCAGCGAATCGTCCACTGGTGTTCCGTAACGAAACCGACCGCCCCGCCCTCGCCACTCCCGGCTCGCTGGGACAAGTCCTCGCCACTCTGCTGGAGAATTCGTTGAAGTACGGGGCGGGCACGACTACGGTACGCGCCAAGATGAGCGGCAACAAGAAGGGCATGTATTTCGAGGTCAGTGACGAAGGCGAGGGCGTGGACGATGAAATCGCCCCGGATATTTTTAAGAAAGGCGTGTCGGGACACGGTTCGACCGGGATTGGCTTGGCGCTGGCGAAACAGCTCATCGAAGCCGACGGCGGGAAACTCGAACTCATTGTGCGCCGTCCCCCGACTTTCCAGGCTTTTGTCGCCACCGTGCCGGCTTCCCTGGATCCGAACAAGGTGTTGCCCCAGGGCGCCATTATTTCCGTGTCCCATCCCAAGCGCCGGTTCTGACTTTCCCGGTTCGACCGGCGATTTTTCCCGATACGCGGCACGAGGCTCGGTAGGATTTTTTCGTGGACGATTTTCGGGAAGGTAACTGGCTGTTGCGTGCCGATGCCGCGGCAGGTTTACGGACTCTGCACCAAGCCGGGCAACGCGTGAAGATGATTTACATCGACCCGCCCTACAACACCGGAAACACTTTCGCCTACCACGATCGGCGCGCCAAAGACGAGTGGCTCGCGATGATGCGCCCGCTATTGGCGGAGGCGCGTGAACTGCTCAGCACTGATGGCCTCATCTTTATCTCGATTGACTTTAACCAACTGTGCGAACTGAAACTCGAGATGGACCGCATTTTTGGCACCGCAAATCTGATTGGCAACTTCGTGTGGGTTTCTAACCTGAAAGGCCGCCAATTGGGGGCCGGACCGGCGGGAACGCACGAGTACATATTGACTTATGCCCGCGACGCCGCCCAGGTGGGCCAGCTTCGCGGTCGCACCGAGCTGTTGCAAAAACTCATGCCAACCGTGTACCACCTGCCCCAACGCCAGGTAAAACACGATGCGCGCGGCGCTTACGTCACCAAGAACGAGCTGTACAACACGAACTCGAAGTTCAACGAAATCACCGCCCCTTCGATGGTGTTCGACATTCACTATCACCCCCGGAGCGGGGCGGTGCGCACCAGTGAGGTCGGAGCCGCTGACCCCGAACTGGCAGAAGCGGGCTGGGTCAGCGCCCACCCCCATCCGAATGCGAAACCAGGACTGAAGTATCACGCTTGGCGCTGGTCACGAGCGAAGGTGGAACGCGATTATGCAGACTTGTAATTTCAGGTACACGGCCGGGGGGCACACCGCAGCCTAAAGATTTATACGAAAATCCGGAATTTTCATGAAACTGCCCTGAAAGACCTGGTCATGGGCCCCTCTACGATTTCAGGGCAGCGAGAACTGCAGCATCTGGGGCTCGGCGGACTGTTTGAAACCCCCAAGCCCACGAAGCTGCTGCAAGTCCTCATCGAGGCCGCTACCAGCCCCGGCGACACGGTCCTGGATTTTTTTGCCGGCTCGGGCACCACCGGGCAGGCGGCGCACACCACCGGGCGGCGTTTTTTCCTGATTCAGCTGGAAGAACCGTTTAGTTCGGCTACATCCGGCCCGGCTGGCGAGCAGGGGCTACATACCATCGCCGACCTCACCGCCGCCCGCCTGCGGACTGCCGAAGTTCCGTTCCGGGAACTGCGCTGTTAGCCAGCTTGACGCTGACGGTGGCCCACTCCGCGCACTGCTTCGCTAAATAGCTGACGCAAAGTTGGTTCCCGGGCCCGGGCGAGCGCCAGCCGTGACCCCCGGGTTGGGCAATCCCGCGCGACCGACCTCCTCACACCGCCTCCCTTGACCGCCCATCTCGCGTCACCGGCCTTGACCGACCCTAACCAACCCGACTCCCCGCCCCTAAAATCCTTGAGAAACCGGGGAATTCCTGGTAAATCCGACTTGTGCTAGGCTTGGAATCCGGGAAAGTCCCGCCAATTTGCCACCCATCAGGAAGGCTATATATGAATTCCCCTAGCCGTAAAGGCTTCGACACCTACCTTTTAGTTTCCGGATTTGCCCTGTTCGCCATGTTTTTCGGCGCAGGCAACCTGATATTTCCGTTCCAAGTCGGCGTCAGCGGCGGGGCCAACGTAATCCCCGCGGTTATCGGTATTTTGCTGACGGGCGTGCTGTTCCCGGTGGCGGGGATGATGGCGGCCTCGACGGATGCTTATGGAGCCGGGCGGATTGCGGACCGTATCGGGCACATTCCAGGGCTGATTTTGACCGTGGCTATCTTTCTGTTTTGCGGAATGCTCTACGCGATGCCCCGGGTGGCGACCGTGTCTTGGGAGATGGCTATCCGGCCTTTGACCAGCCTCGGGACCCAGACCGGTGATAACGCCGCGAATCATGTCGGGCTGTTTATTTACTCGTTGATTTTCTTTGCCATCGTGTTGATTTTGCTCAACCGTCCCGACCGGATGCTCGATCGCATCGGGCAATACCTGACCCCGGCGCTGCTGATTTTGCTGCTGGTGATGATTGCCATCGCCATGTTTAAACTGCCCAGTGTCGAGACACTCCACCCCAACCCGGCCTATCAGGCTTCGCCCTTTACCGAGGGGCTGAAAACCGGTTACGGCACGATGGACGCCTTGGCCTCCCTGGTGTTTGGCGTCGTTATCATTACCCAGCTGCATGCTCACGGCTACAACGAAAAGCGTTCCGTGTTCCGGGCCACGACCTTTACCGCCGGGATTGCCGGAGCGTCCCTAGCTATTGTTTACACCGGCTTGGCGTTCGTGGGTACCCGCGTGGCAGACCAGGAGATTGCTAACCCGGCAGCCGGTCTGTCCCTGGCGGCGCAAATGATTTTCGGCCCGGTCGGCCAAAGCCTGTTCTCGATTATCGTGTTCCTGGCCTGCTTGACCACCGCTACCGGGCTGATGGGAGCCTCGACCCAATACTTCTGCGACCTGTTGCCGAAAGTACATCGGTCGGCCATGCTGGGGATTCACGTGGTGATTTCCCTGCTGGTGGCCAACCTAGGGTTAGAGAATATCCTCGCCATCGTGGTGACGATTGGTCTGGCGACCTATCCCCCGGCTATCTGTCTGATTCTCATCGCCCTGCTGGATTACACCATGAAGCGCCAGCTGTTCTGGACCTACCGGCTTTCCGCGTGGGTGGCCGGCATCATCGGGATTTTTGAAGCTATCTCGACTTTCAAGCTGCCGGCTTGGGAGAACGTCAGCGGCTGGCAGCAGGCTCTGCAAGACGTTTTGCATATCCTTCCGCTGGGGAATGTCCAGATGGGCTGGCTGACCCCCGCTCTGGCCGGGGTCGCGGTAGGCATCGCCATCGACCTGCTCCACCCCGTTGATGTGTCTAAGCTCCCGGTTTCCCAGACTCCGACCGGGATTCCCGACCGGAACTCGGAGACGGACGACCTGCCGGTCGAGGGCTAACCTCCGGTCGCAAATCCGTAAATGCACGTTGGGCACTGCAGATATCTGCAGTGCCCAACGGATTTAAGCCTGTGAACGGCTTTCGGAGTGCGATACACCCCGAAAGCGTTGCTACTTCAGGGTAACGGTAGCGCCGGCCTCTTCGAGGTCAGCCTTGGCCTTTTCAGCGTCTTCCTTCTTGGCGCCTTCGAGGATGGCCTTGGGAGCGCCATCAACCAGGTCCTTGGCTTCCTTCAAGCCCAGGCCGGTCAGAGCCTTGACGACCTTGATAACCGGCACCTTGGAGGAGCCAGCGCTCTCGAGCACTACGTCAAACTCGGTCTTTTCTTCGCCACCAGCGGCTTCGCCACCAGCAGCCGGAGCAGCCGCCACGGCCACCGCAGCCGGAGCAGCGGCGGTCACGTCAAAGACCTCCTCGAACTTCTTAACGAAGTCAGAGATCTCAATCAGGGTCATATCCTTGAACACGTCGATCAGTTCATCAACAGTCATTTTCGCCATTTTAGGCATCCTTTCGGTTTATCCGCCTGGTGGTTCCTGTACACCGGGCGTTGCTCGCTAGGGCGAGCGCATTTCTCTTTGAATCTAGGTCTAAAGTAAAGCGCCTTAGGCCGCGAGTTTTTCGCGGTAGGCGTCGATGGTGCGAACCGTCTTGGAGGCCGAAGCCTGGAACAGCCCGGCAGCGCGAGTTTGCAGCGCCTTGAGCAATCCAGCGGACTTCGCCAGCAAAACTTCGCGGGATTCCAGGGAAGCGAGTTTCTTAACAGCGTCAGTATCGAGGATTTCCCCGTCCATGATGCCAGCCTTTAGAACCAGCGCCTTGTTATCCTTCGCAAAGGTATCCAGAGCCTTGGCGACGCTAACAACATCACCATCGGCCGGGACGAAAGCGATAGCGGTCGGTCCCACGAGATATTCGTCGAGACCCTCCAACCCCGCTTCCTTCATAGCCAGCTTCGCGAGCTTGTTCTTCGCTACGGAGTAACGTACTCCTACCCCAAGCGAGGTACGCAGCTCTTTCATCTGCTTTACGGTCAGACCACGGTATTCGGTCAAAATGACAGCGGCGGAGTCCTTCGCGGATGCCGCGAGAGACTGCACATCTGTGACTTTATCAGGCCTTGCCATGAGCCCTCCTTCCGTTTTTAGCCGGCGTCACGGAGTTTTGGGCAATAGAAAAGCCCCGGGCGCAAGATCCGGGGCGTACAGTTACGGTTTCCGCCCTCTTAGGGTTTTTATCCCTGCACAAGGTCGGTGGGTACCGTTCGTGATTCGCTTATCGTTTCCTGCGCAGGCTCAGCTATCGCTGAATTATCCATTCGGACCGGCGGTCTTAGGCCTGTCTAGGTTAGCACAGTCGCACCATCCCGCCAAAATCGAAGTGAAGCCAGCAGATCGACAGTGATGGCGTAGCGAACGTAGGGAGCGTAGCCCGAACCGTCGATCTCGATGGCGTAGCGCCCCAAACCGATCACGCAATCACCCCAAAGGAAAGGTAAACCTTACCCCAAAACCGCAGGTCAAACCAAGAAACCACCACGGAAACCTATTGAATAGTTAAAATTTTGAACTTTGTCCTGGCAAACGGCGTTTATCTGTTGCCGACCCCAGAACCCGGGGGTTACTATCTTGATATCGAGATAAAATTCTCGAGTTTTTTGCAGGAACTCTCTCAGAGAAGGAGCTTCAATGGAAGCTAAGATTTACAAGACTTTGTCCCGTATTGTCGGGATTGTGCTGATTGTCCTGGGCATCGGTGCCTTTGGCGGCGGCGTGTTTGACCACTCCTTCATCGCCGACCAGCTGAAAGCGCAAGGCATCACCATGCCGAGCCAGCAGGAAATCGAGAACAGCACGACCGACAAGGGCGGCCAGTACGCCCCCGAGGACGTCGCCGCGCTGAAGCCGTTCTACGGCCAGTCGATGACCACCGGCGCCCAGGCCAAAGCCTTCGCCGAGCACTACATGGGCGTGCATATGAAGGGCTCCGCCGCCCGCGCCGGTGTGCCCGAGGAACTGCAGACTTTCAACGGTATCGGCGAATACTCCACCCAGTTCGAGGACAAGGTGTGGGAGCAACTGAAGGCCGACGACCCGACCCTGACCGACGACATGCGCCGCGGCAAGATGGCCGAAATCACCAAGGCCAAGGACGTTGACCCCAAGATCGCCGAAGACGTGGCAAAGATTGGCGAGCTGGCTAACCTGAAGAACAACACTTTCTTCCAGGGCAACATGATCCAGGGCACCTTGCTGAACGCCTACGGCTGGAGCATGATCGGCACCGTCGCCAAGGCCGCCGGTATTGGCCTGGCTGTGGTCGGCCTGATCTTGCTGATCGTGCCTTCTTTGGTGAAGGGCAAGAAGGTCGAAGCCTAAGCGAAGTTAGGTAAGGATTCAATGGTCCTGTCCAAGACCAATCGGGTCCGGTTCGCCGCGTGCGGGCCGGGCCCGAGATGTTTAAACGTGAATCCCCGCGAGCACGCCCGCGGGGATTCACCTAAAAGCCAGTATTACTCAGCCAGCGACACCGGAATCGAAGGACCCATCGTCGTTGAGATGGAAGCCTTCTTAATGTAACGGCCCTTGATGGTCGAGGGACGCAGACGCTCGACTTCCTCCAGCACAGCCCGGAAGTTCTCGGCCAGCTGGGCGGCCTCGAACGAGCACTTACCCACGATGAACTGCAGGTTAGCGTGCTTGTCAACGCGGAACTCGATACGCCCGCCCTTGATATCCTTGACCGCCTTCGCCACGTCCATGGTGACGGTACCGGTCTTGGGGTTCGGCATCAGGCCGCGCGGACCGAGCACCTTGCCCAAGCGACCGACCTTGCCCATCAAGTCAGGAGTCGCTACGGCCACATCAAAGTCGGTGTAGCCTTTGGAGACCTTCTCAATAAGTTCGTCCCCACCGACCTCGTCAGCGCCCGCCGCCTCGGCGTCAGCGGCCTTATCACCTACGGCAAAAACCAGGACCCGAACGGTTTTGCCGGTGCCGTGAGGCAGAGAAACGGTGCCGCGCACCATCTGATCAGCCTTGCGGGGGTCAACGTTCAGACGCATCGCAACCTCTACGGTCGCGTCGAACTTCACGCTGGAAGTTTCCTTTACCAACTTGAATGCGTCGTCGATGGGATAGAGAGTGTCCGGAAGAATCTTCTTCGCGGCCTCGTTGTATTTCTTGGCGTGTTTCATGTTCTGCTCCTTACGCAGTCGTGGTGTGGGCAAACACTAAGCCCCTCCACAGTTTTTGACGATTAACCGACCGTGATGCCCATGGACCGAGCGGTACCCGCGATAATCTTTTTCGCGGCCTCGATGTCATTAGCGTTGAGGTCTTGCATTTTTTCCGAAGCAATCTTTTCTACCTGATCCCAGGTCAGATTCGCTACCTTGACGGTGTTCGGGGTGCCCGAACCTTTCTGAACCCCCGCAGCCTTACGAATCATCTCGGAGGCCGGCGAGGTCTTCAGCACATAGTCGAAGCTGTGATCCTCGTAAACGGTGATTTCCACAGGAACCACGGAGCCGCGCATCGACTCGGTCTTGGCGTTGTAGTCCTTGCAGAATTCCATAATGTTTACGCCGTGTTGGCTCAATGCCGGGCCAATCGGCGGTGCCGGGTTTGCCCCACCGGCTTGAATCTGGAGTTTAATCACTCCGATGACTTTTTTCTTAGCCATATTTTTGGGTCCTTTTCCATAGGGGTGTCGACCTGGCAGGTTTCCACCCAAACTGTTTCGACTTCGTGAGGGCCGTGGTGACGCGGCTTTCACTCGGTCTGCATCGTTTTCTCGCGGTAATCTCCCCGCGAGACGCCGCCCGTTTACGGGTAGCAAAAGGCGCACGCCATCAAGACGCACAAGGAAATATTCTAACGCTCCCCCGGCTTTTACACCAATTTAGCCGATTCCCAAGTGCGCGGCGGAGGGCCGCGGCAAAAACACCAGAAGCACGTAGAACCCCAGCAGCACCAAGAAACCGAAGTGCAGGCCTACAGCCGCCAAGAGCAGCCCCAGCAGCAGCGGCGTCACGATAGCGCCAATCCCGGAAAGACAACTAATGACCGCCGCTGCATGTTGCTTTTGCACCCCTGGCAAGCCGGAGAACTCCGTCGCGCTGATGGGATACAGGCAGCTCACCCCCAGGCCACTGATGAACAAACCGACTACCGCCACTCCGACTGAGGGCACGAAAGCGACCGCGGCCGTACCACAGAATCCTAGCCCCACAAAGACCCACCAGGCTCCATAGCGCCGCGCAAAGACGGCTCCGCCCAGACGGCCCACCGCCATGCCGACAGCAAACGCGGTTGCCAGTCCCGAGGCCGGTGCCAGCTCGACCCCCAACTCCCGCAGGCGCGTCACAGCCCAGGCATACATGGCGAACTCGACTCCGGCCGTGAGGATGAGGCGCAGGATTTGGGAAGTAAACAACCACTTGGAGGGCTTCACGCCGGGTGTTCGGGAAGCGCCGGAGTCACGGGAGTCCGCAGAAGCGCTGGGCTCACCGGGTTTTACGCCCGCAGCAGCGGGGGTGGGCTGGTCGCTGGCGGCATCACCCGTTGCGGACGGCGACTCGGTTGGCGTGCTCAAGCCCTTTTGCAACACCTGCCGGAATGGCACAGCCGGGAGTCTCCACCCCCACACCAAAGTCGGCACGGCCATCAGCAAGACAAACCACAGCGCCATGCGGCCAAAACCGGGAAATACGCGCTCTACCAGAGCAAAAACCACCGTCGTTGCAATAGACACCGAAGAGGAAATCCCGACGGTCAATGACAGGTACTTCGTCCCCTCGGTACCGACGAATGTGCCGGCGACCGCGGCCGAAACTGTGCTGCCACCCAGGCAAGCCAAAGTCACGCCCACCAAGCTGACCGCAATCGAGGGACTCCAAGCCACCATCCCTGTGCCCAGCAGGACCAACAGCGGGGCAAGCCGCAGCGACCAGACCGGGCCGTTGCGCATCACCCATGGCGCCAGCAGCCCCGACACCAGCATGCCAAAGCCGTAGGCGGCGCCCAGCCAGGTGAAAGCCTCGGGTTTCACGCCAAGGTCGCGCGACAGGGTGGCGATGAGAGAACCGGCAGCGGTGACGTAAAATCCTGCCATCGATAGCCCGATAGCCATCGGCGGGAACATGCGCTTTTGGTTGTGCCAGATTTCTGGCCCTATGTTGGCGGAATTCTGAGGATTTACTGCGTTCACGTCACTTCTTCATTTTCTCGCGGCGACCGGGCGCGGTTGACGGGGAAAGAAAACAAAGACAACGGCCGCGACCAGGGCTATCGCCAGGAATCCGGCGGAACCCGCGAAAGACAGCACATAGCCGTGACTCCAGGCTTTCGCTAAAGTCAGATTCGCTCCAGGCACGGTAGCTTCCAACCCGGCGGTCGCCCCAAAGAACACTCCGGTGAGAACAGCGGAACCGATGGCGGTAAAGATACGCTGGCCGGTTTGTTGGATGCCCCCGGCAATACTGCCTCGGGAGGGCGGGACTTCCAGCATCGCCTGCGTTTGGTTCGCCGAACCCATCGAGCCTGAGCCGAGCCCCAGTACCGCCAGCCCAATACTGATGAGCCACACAGAACCGCCGTGGGTAAACAGCACCGCCATAACCGCGGTCAACACCACCCCCACCAGCATTATCGCCAGCGACCAGGCCTGGATGACCCGGCCGTGCTTGATGGTCTGGCGCGCTACCGCGATGGAAGTCACACCGGACAGGATTGCGCCGGGCATCCCGCTGAGGCCCGCAATGAGCGCGGTTTGACCGAAGCCGTTTTGCAAGAACATGGCATTGATGGCGTACACTGAGGGCACGCCCAAGAACTGGATAGCGCCAATCGCGCTGGCAAAGCTGTAGGAGGGAATTTTGAACAGCCGCAAGCTCACCATCGGGTAACGTCCCCGGGCCTCATACGCCCGCTCCCACCAGACCCACAGGACGAATACGGTGAGAGACGCGGGAATCAGGACGAAACGCCACAGCGATCCGGTGGTTACGAAAGGCAGCATAATGCCGATAACCGCCGCCCCCAGCAGGATCATCCCCAGCGGGTCAAGGTCGACGCGGGGCCGCTTCGGGACTTTCTTGCCAGCTTTGACGGCCCGGGCGATGTCAGCTTCCAAGGCTTCAATGCGGGCGCGGCGGGCAAAGATTCGTTCCCGTTTAAACGGCAGCCACAGCAGCGCACAAATGACCCCAATCAGACCCAGCGGCAGGTTCAGGGAAAACGAGAGACGCCAGCCATTTTCCCGGCCAAAAATCGCAATCAGGATACCGGCCAGCATCGGGCCCAGAGCCACGGTAACGGACACGACTAAACCCATCAGGGCGTAAGCCAGCGCGCGGGCTTGGCCGGAAAAATACTGCTGAATAATTCCCGCGGTCTGGGGACTATAAATACCGGCCGCGAATCCTTGCAAGATTCGCATCCAGTCCAGCATCGACCCGGAAGTCGAGATGGCACACAGGAACGAGGACACGGAAAACAGCGCGAGGCCCAGGACAAACAGGAGCGAGCGGCCAAACAAGTCGCCAAGGCGTCCCATCGGCACCATCGACAGCCCGATAGCGAGGGCATACCCGGAAATGACCCATTGCACCTCTTGTGCACTGGCTCCGATAGAGTCGGGCAGCACCGCGAGGGCGACGTTCACGGTGGAGACTTGCAACAGGGTCAAAGCCAGTCCCATCAGGACCACGACCAGGATCAGTGAGGTGCGATATTTCTTGGAGGAACCGGGGACAGTGACAATCCGCGGGTCACCGTCATTGGTCTCGTGAGGAACCTGCGGACTGCTGTTTTCATCGAAGAGTTCGCCGTTTTCGCCGGGTACTTCAGTATTCTTTGCCATATGTCGCCTGCGATTTCTGTGCCGTAAAAATAACCCAGAATAAAGTAATGGTGGCGGGTAAGGGATTCGAACCCCTGAAGCATTGCGCAGCTGATTTACAGTCAGTCCCCTTTGGCCACTCGGGAAACCCGCCATACGCCGAAAGCGCCCAACTAGACTACCAGATACGCCGCTATTTTCGCAAACGTCGCCCCTGGCGAGCGCAGGGGCGACGATATTTTGCGGGATATAGGGGGAGTATAACCGGGTAGCTGCCATTATTGGCAGCTACCGCCCAAATACCCCGGTTTATTGACAACCCTGGCGGGTATCCCCGGATTCTCACCGGCTTTGAAAACCGCTGAGGCATATGCATGAACGACCGATTTCGAGTTGGAATCCGCAGTCACGCCCGTCGTTCCGTTTATAAAACTGCTGGTAGACGCATTTTCGAGTCGGGAGAGTGGCGCTCGGAGGCGGTGAAATCGGTCATTCGTGCTGGATAGTGCGAATCTAGGTGATTCGCAAAGTGCTACAAAATGACCGGCTCGGGAACCAGGGTAACCCCGTAAGCCCCCTGCACCGCGGCGATGATATGGCTGGCCAGAGCCTGAATGTCCGCGGCCGTGGCGTTGCCGCGGTTTGTTAGCGCCAGGACGTGTTTCGTCGAGACTCCCGCGCCCGCTCCCGGCAGGGCAAATCCTTTCGTAATGCCGGAGTGCTCAATGAGCCAGGCAGCAGACAGTTTCACTCCCACCTCCCCGGCACGGCCCGGCAGCGCCGCCTCCCAGCGGGGAGCATTCTCCGTTAGATCCAAAGCTGCGGCCGCCTCGACCGGCAATATCGGATTAGTAAAGAACGACCCTACTGACCAGGTGTCATGGTCGGACGGGTCCAAAACCATGCCTTTGGAATGCCGCAGTTCCAGCACTGCCGTGCGAATCTGGGCCGCCGGTACGACCGTGCCCATCGGTACTCCGAGTGCCGTCGCCAACTGGGCGTAACGAACGGGTGTGCCTCCGCCGCGGCGCAGCGCAAAATCGACTTCCAGCACAATCCACCGCCCGGTAGCAGGGTTTGTTCCGGGGCGCGCCGGCGCAAACCGTGACCGCCCCGAATCTGCCTCAGTCTGCAATCGAGACTGTTTTAGTAGGGAATCTCGGTAGCCGAAACGGAGGTCCGCGGCGCTCAAATACACTAGCCTGTTCTCCTGGCGGTCCCACGCCGTGACTCCCAGCAGGCAGTCCGCGACCTCCCCACCGTAAGCCCCAATATTTTGCACGGGCGCCGCCCCAACCACGCCGGGAATCCCACTCAGCGCCTCCAGCCCGGAAAACTCTTGCGTCACGCAATACTCCACCAGCCGGTCCCAGGCCAGTCCCCCGGACACGCTGATAAATACGCACGAGGGCGTGGCGGCGGCAAGCTGCTGGGCTTTCGCCACGACCACGGCGGCATCACGAATGCCGCGAGACGCATCAGGGTGCAGCTCAGTGTCGGGTTCACGCCCCTGAGATGGTTGCTCCCCGCCAGCGCGTAGTTCACTGAACTCCTGCAGGGTCAACACCCGCACGTCCTCGCGACCGTCGCGGATCACCAATCCGGGAAACTCGCCGTCCACCGGCACCAGATTCGACCCTCCGCCCAGGAACAGCAGTGGCTCCCTGGCCGCATCAGCTTGAGCAATCGCCTGAATCAGCTCGTCGCGGCGTGTCCCCAGCAAAAATCGGCGCGCTTCTCCCCCCACGCGCAAAGTACACAAATCGCCCAATCGCACTGATTACGTCTCCTTTATACCCAAATGCCGCCCCGGGTTCGAGCCGCGCCCCCTAGGGCAGTTCTTCGATTTCGGCTTCGTCCTCAACGAATTCTTCGTACTGTCTCGGGACGGGCCGCGGTTTGGCAAAGGTCGGTGGGTACACGGCCCGAGGGTCGATGGCCTCCTCGACCGCTTCCGCGTTCGCCGGGGTGTAAGGCTGGGGCGGACGGGAAACATTCGGCCCGGCGGGGTTCACAAGGCCGGGATTTTGGGGGAATCCCGGATTCGCTGGCGGAACTGGCTGGACGGGGTTGGCCGGCACGCCCGGAACCTGCGGGCCGGGCTGACCCAAGTTAACTAGCGGGTGCAGGGACGGTGGCGACGCGGGAGCACCCACGGTGGAATAGCCTTCCATCGTTCGCGCCACAAAGGGATAACCCGGCACAGCCTGATGTTCTGGCACCCCAGGATTCGCCGGATCCACGTGATTCGCGGGATTGTTTAGCATCGGCGCGCCAACTCCGGCTGGGGCTCCGAGCCTGGCCGGATCCATCGGCGCACTTCCTGCCACCGGCGCACTAGGCTCCATGGGGGCACCGGGAATAGCTGGCGTAGTTCCCGCACCCGGCCCCACTGGCGCACCGAAACCGGGAACCTCAGGTTCACCGGGCTGGCTGGCCAATGCTGCGTTCTGGGGCTCGCCGCCCGGCCAGTTATTCGCAGGATTCGCTTCACCGGTGCCCATCCCCCCGGGGGAAAGGGGGTCGCCAGGAACCGGGAACGCCCCGCCCTGCGGACCCACCGCAGACTGACAGGGGAACATAGAGCCTTCCGGCCCTGCCCCGGAAACCGCCGCGGGATTCCCGGGAGCCTCCGAGGCTGCACCATTAGTCCCTCCCGCATCCAAGTAACCGTAAGGCTGCGGATTGGGAATAGTGGGCGCGCCGTTGGGCCAGCCCCAAGGATATGCACCGTAAGCCCCCGCCATGTTGGGATTCATCTGCCAATATCCCGCGTTGTAGCCGTAAGGATCATAGCCATATCCGCCGTAGGGGTCTGCGTATCCGGAATCCGCATACAAATCTGCATAAGGGTTCGACGTCCCGTAGCCGTAACCGTTCGCATAAGGCTGGGTGTAAGGGTCGGCTCCAAAATCTTCGTACGGGTTGGCGTAACCGCCGTAGGCATTCCCGTAGGGGTTGGCGTAGCCGTAAGGGTCGTAGGCATAAGGGTCGAAACCAAACGTTTTGATGGCAAGTTCCTGCATTTCCTTTTGTTTTTCCCAAGCCTTTTCCTGGCGCTCCATCTCATCTTTTTCTTTGTAGAACTCGTCCCATTCCTGCAAAGATTGGGAATCCAAGCCAACCGCAGTGTCGATGACGGACTGACCCAACAGGTGCGCCAAGCCCGAATCCAGAGGTTCGCCTTCCTCTGCCTGCCCTTCGGGCAGCCCGACTGTGTCCCCATGCTCACCGTCCTGGGCCAGCGCGGCATTGGGGTTCATCGGAATCAAGTTGGATGCCACACCCTCATTCAAAGCGACACGGTGTTCCACCAGTTCCCGTACAGCTTGGCGAATCTCTGCCAATCCCTTGCGTTCCTCCGGGGTCAATCCCACTCCTGCACGGGCAGCCAACTTGGACATATACGTGAAAGCCTGGGCGACTTCTTCGGGAGCCGAACCGGAACCGGGGGCGGTCAGCAGATCCTTTTGGGGATTTTCCAGCGTGGACACAAACAGATTTTTCCTTGGCTGGGGTATAGATCCCTTAATGAGTTCGTCCTCGTCATAGTCCAACATGTTCCGGAAATTTTCCAAGCTGAACAGATTCGGGTCGCGTTTTTCGCTCATCACCTTTTTTCTCAGCGCCGTCATGAGGCGTCGAGACGGATCCGTCTTGCGCATAAACCACCAGGTCGGAATGCAGGCGAGAGCCAACGAACTCAGAGACACCACCCAACTCAACACCAGAGAGACGGCTGAGATAACGAACGGCCCGCTTTCGTATTGAAGTTGCGCCAGGAATTGCAGACACCGCGACACTCCCGCACCCAAAATAAACGTGGCGAATTTTTGCACATTGTTCAAGTCCTCGCGGCGCAGCGCCATATCCACCGCCAGCGGCACTCCCGGAACGGGATTCCGCCACGAAATGCGGTACTGGATATATACCGACATAGACAGGAAGATGATGCCTTCTATCAGGTAATACCCTGCCGCGGCCAGAATTTCTTCGCTCGAAACGGAGGCATTCGGCCTTTCGAACGCGATTCCGCCCACCACCATCATGATTTCGGTCGCTATCCAGATGAGGATATACACAAGCCACGCCCACAACCGGAAGCGCGGGCTGATGACCCAGTTGCGATTCGGCAGCCAGTTCAGGGGCCGGGGAAACCACACGTGAACCATCAACAGGTAAGGCAATTGGAAAGCGACCCCCACCAACAGCACCAGCATGGTATTCATCGAGTTAAACGCGTTTTGCGTCAACAACCCGGAGTTGTACAAGCTGATGAGGGCAGCCGGGCTGAGCATTACGGTAATCAGGGCGAAAGACAGGGCGACACGGAAAGTCCACTCCATCTGGAGAATAGCTCGGCGGTGGTGCATTGGCATGGTTCGGGGAACCTGAGGCCGAAATGGAACCATGATGATAAAAATTGCCAGCATGATTGGCAATGGCCCGAACTTGGTAAAAATCTGGAATGCCCAGGCCACCCCATTGGAGGGGAAGGTCAGCCATTCATCAAACACTGCGACGCCTTCCCGCTGGTGAATCCAAATGCTGCCCACCGGGCAGATTGCTGAAAGTTTGCCGGCAACAGGCTTTCGGCCGTTTCCGTGGCAGCCTTCACAGGATTAGCTAGAGGCACACAGCAAAACTCGTCGCCATCCCGGAAAGCAACTATCATCAGATTTTACCCGTTTAATTCCCAGGATTGGAACTCTTGAGCCACAAATCGATTTGCTCCAGCAGTTTTGTCTTGGTTGGCGCACTGGCCAGCGAGGCACGGACAGAGCCTGCAGCCAGTTCGGCCAGCTCCCGGTCGGTAAACCCGGCGACCTGACGAGCAAATTCATACTGGTCCAACAGCCGAGACCGGAACAGCAGCGGATCGTCTGCCCCCAGCGCAACCGTAGCGCCGGCCTCAGTCAAGGTACGCAAGGGAACTTCGGCGAGCGTGGGATACACCCCTAGGGATACGTTCGAGGCTGGACACACTTCCAGAGCTATACCGTGGTCGACCAGCGACTTCAGCAGGTCGGGTTGTTCCGCGGCCCTGACCCCGTGGCCCAGGCGGGCGGGATGCAGGTGGCGCACCACTTGGGCGATATGTTCCGGGCCGCGCAGTTCCCCGCCGTGGGGAAAGCTGGCCAGCCCCGCCCTCGCGGCGATGCGAAACGCCGGTTCAAAGTCAGGGGTGGAACCGGCACGTTCATCGTTGGACAGCCCGAATCCGATGACTTCCCCCGGCTGATCCCCGGCATAGCGAGAGGCTAAACGCGCCAAAGTCCGGGCATCCATCGGGTTGCGAGTGCGCGACGCCGCCACAATGACCCCGATTTCCACCCCGGTTGTGGCGGCGGAAACTTTCGCTTCGTCCAGGATGATTTCCAGGGCGGGAGTCAGCCCACCCACCCAGGGGGCATAAGACGTGGGGTCGACTTGTATTTCTAGACGCCGCGAGCCTTCCGCCGCGTCATCCTCGGCAGCCTCCCGCACAATGCGACGCATCACCGTTTCGCAGCGCACCAAGGCTCGTGCCAGGTCATAGGAACGTTGAAAACGGAACCAACCACGCTCGTCAGCCGGGACGTGCAGGGGGTCGCCTTCCCCCATAAAGCGCGGCAGACGCTGCTGAGTTTCCCGAGCCAACTCCAGCAGGGTCTGGGGACGCATCGCCCCGGTAAAGTGCAGGTGTAGATGCGCCTTGGGCAAAGCCCGCAAATCCCGCTTCAGTTCACTCACGGTTACTAATCTAGGGGTTTTTCCCGCCGGAAAAAACTTCGCCCCCAGCCCCCGGGTTTCCGGGACTAATATCCCGCCATTTCTTCCAGACGCTTTATCCTCTGATCCATCGGGGGGTGGGTCGAAAACAGGTTACGCGCCCGAAACGGGTGGGCAATCATCATGGCGGACACGGTTTGACGCTGCGGAGTGGGCGTCAACGGGGCGCGAGCCACCCCGGTTTCCAGCTTCTTGAGCGCCGAAGCCAGCGCCAGCGGGTCATTAGCCAGGCGCGCACCGTCCTCGTCCGCATCAAACTCGCGAGTCCGGGAAATACTCAGCTGAATGAGTGAAGCCGCGATAGGTGCCACCAAGGCGAGCAACAGACCGGCAATCACCCCCCCGTCTTCACGGTCGCGCCCTCCAAAATACAGGGCAAACTGGGCTATAGACGTGATGACTCCGGCCAAACCAGCCGCCACCGAGGACGTGAGAATATCCCGGTTGTACACGTGCATGAGTTCGTGACCCAGCACGGCCCGCAGTTCGCGCGGCTCCAGAATGTCCAGAATGCCCTGGGTGACGCACACCGCCGCGTGCTGCGGGTTGCGTCCGGTCGCGAAGGCGTTGGGAGTTTGGGTCGGGGCAATGTACAAGGCCGGCATGGGCTGGTCAGCTTGCTGGCACAAGCCCTGCACCATCGAGTACAGTTCGGGGGCTTGCTGGGGGGTGAGCGGCTGGGCGTTCATGGCACGCAAAGCGATTTTGTCAGAGTTCCAATAGCCCACCGCGGTTTGAATCAGGGCGATGGCCCCGAACACGATAATCCACGTGCGGTTTCCGGTGCCGCCCGCTAACAGGGCGCCGATTGCCAACAGTACCATCCACAGCACTCCCAGCAGCACTGCGGTTTTCAAGCCATTGAAATGTTTCTTCACGCTTTGATTGTAACGATAAGTGAGCTAAATCTCGCCGGGAAGTCTCCACCTACGGTACGAATTTTCCGCGCTATTTATTGTTTTTCGCGCCCTCCGGGGAGGCTCCGGGCGAGACAGCTTCGGTAGCAGGCGGCGGTGTCTGGGGCTGCTGGTCGCTCGGAGGCGGCTGGTTGGTCGGGGGCCGGGCCGTCTTGGTCGCGCGAGGCAGCTGATTGAGGCCCGGGTTGGAAAAAGTCTTAATCCGGCTCACGGGGAAATAGCGCAGCACAGTGCGGCCCACGATTTGTTCCTCGTCCACGAAACCGTGGTTGTTGTCGTCCTGATGGTAGCGGGAATCCCCGGAATTATCGCGGTTGTCCCCCATCACCCAATACTTGCCGGCGGGCACGGTCACATCAAAAGACACCGGTATCGTGTTCGCGCCCTTCTTCACATAGGGTTCCGCCACGACCTTGCCGTTAACCTCAATCTTATTTTGGACATTGCAGCAGGTCACGTGGTCCCCGCTAACTCCAACGACCCGTTTGACCAGGTATCCCCCGGGATATTCGGGTTTCAGCTGCAACACCCGCAGCCCTTTATCGAGGGCCTGTCCGAAGGCGGTAGCGGCAAAACCGGTGGGGTTGTCGTTCTTAAACTCGTCAGGCAGCCAGTTGTGGCGATCCTCGAACACTACGATGTCGCCGCGCTCAATTGGCTGAAAGTTCTTCATTTTCGAAACAAAAATCCGGTCGCCCTTCATCAGGGTATTTTCCATTGACTCGGAAGGAATCACGAAAAATTGAAAAACAAACGCTTTGGCCAGCGCCATTAAGACAACAGCGACGACCACCCCCACAACCAAGTCCACCCACCACGGCGAGTTCTTAGTCCTTTTGTGGTGAGTGCGCGACAGTGCAGCCTCGGGGGTCGCTGCGGCGCGTTCGGCGGGGTCCCCAGTGTCCCCGGTCAGCTGCGTCTTTTTTCTCACGTCCTCAATCCTACCGTTTGACCCACACCGATTGCGTCTCAGTAATAGAATTTGGTCTAATCCGGGGTCTATGTCAGCCCTCGGTGGGAACATTCTGCAGGAAGGCGGGCAAGATGTTGTTTTTCAAACCTTTCAAGGCCCCGGTAAAGGGTGCCGTGGTGTTGATTACCGGGGCTGGGTCCGGGATTGGCCGGCTGATGGCCGTGGAAGCTGCCCGGCGCGGAGCCAGAGCCGTCATCATTTGGGATTTGAATGCCGAGGCCGGCACGGAAACGGCCGGTATGGCGGAAGCTGCCGCCACGGCGCCGCGTTTCCGTTCCGGGGCGTTCACGGTGGACGTCACCGATGCCGAGGTCGTACATGAAGCTGCTCGACAGACCTTGAGCGAGTACGGCAGGGTTGACATCCTCATCAACAATGCCGGTATCGTCACCGGCAAACCTGTGTTGGAAACGACCGACCGCGATGTGCAGCGTTCTTTCGAGGTGAACACGATTGCCCACTACCGTACGGTTCGCGAGTTTTTGCCGGGCATGATTGCGCGTGACCGCGGTTCAGTCGTGACGATCGCTTCGGCTGCTGGGTTGGTCGGGGTGCCGCGCCTGAGTGACTACAACGGTTCCAAGTTCGGGGCGGTCGGTTTTGCCCAATCCCTGCGTGCGGAACTGCGCCATATGGGTTCACACGTCCATACCTTGCTGTACTGCCCGTATTACATTTCGACCGGGATGTTCGCCGGGGTGAAAACAAAGTTTTCCCTGGTTTTACCCATCCTTACTCCGGAAAAAGTCGCCGCGCAGGTGTTGGACGCAATCGACAAAGGTACCCAGTTTAAGGTCCACCCCCCAATCGTGCGCCTGGTACAGGTTTTGCAGGCCTTCCCGGTACCTTTCATGGACGCGATGGTGGAATTCTTCGGCGTCGCCGACACAATGAATGAGTTCACAGGGCGCGCCGGCGACGCTACGAAGTAGCGTCAAATCGGCGCGCCAACAGCGCGGAGCCGTTAAGAAACGGCACCGATGTGCCGTTTCAGGCGAAGCACCACATAAATAAAACGGCGACGCTACGAAGTAGCGTCAAATCGGCGCGCCTGCGTACCCCAATCCCGGAACAGCACAAAAAAGGGATTCGCCGCACAGATGTGCAGCGAATCCCCTGTTGCCTTACTTTCCGGATTCTTTGGATTTACCGCTGGAATCAGCGGCGATCTCTTCCGCACAGGCTTTCACGGCATCGTCGACGGTGCGGCGGTGTCCCGGCGTCAGGTCGTTCAACCGGCCCTCAACCACCGTAATCACGGTGCCGGAAGGCAAATCTTCATAGACCTTATCGGCCGCGCAGGCAGCCAAAGCCACAGACATAACGTCCACCACGGCGGCCTCTTGTTGCTTATCTTTAGCCTCCCCATCGGCACCGCTCTTGGCGGCGGCGAGCTGGTCAGCCAGAGCCGTAGAAAACTCATCCTTGCTGGGTTTCGTCCCGTCCTTGGCTTCGTTTCCGCAGGCAGTCAAGCTAAATACCAGGGCTCCCGCCAGGCACAGTCCGGCAATTTTACGAATCATAGTGATATCCTCCTCAGTTTCAGGTCTACTTTAGGCGGTTAATTTGCAAGTGTGCAAAATCCGAAAGAGCGGCCTTAACTTTTCCTTCGGCAATGTGATCCAGGTGCCCCAAGGCTCGTTCGACCCACTGCCCGGCGAGTCGCTTTGTTTCCGCCGTCACCGGGTGCGCCGCCAACTGAGCTGTGACCTGGGCTAAAACCGCGTCATCTTGCAGAGAGTCCGTATCGCCAATCGCTTTCAACAAGGCGCGGTCGGCCTCGGTGCCCCGACCCTCCTGCACGGTCTTTTCCAGTAGCAGGACGGGCAGGGTTTTCGTGCCGTCGCGCAGGTCGGCTCCGGGAGTTTTTCCGCTTTGAGCCTCGGTGGCCTGCAAATCCAGCACATCATCGGCAATCTGGAACGCCACGCCCAAATCCTCCCCGAACTGGGTCACGGCCGCGACCGTGGTCGCCTCGCAGCCGGATAGTTCCGCCCCATACAGCGCCGCACAGCCAATCAGCGCGCCGGTTTTGTCCCGCAGCACGTCGATATAAAACTCTATGGGGTCGTCATCATCGCCGGGACCGAAAATGTCATGCATTTGCCCCAGGCACAACCGCTCGAAAGTTTGGGAATGCTGCGCCACGATGCTAGGTCCGAGTTCGGATACCAGCAGGGAGGCGCGGGCAAAAATCAAATCTCCCGCCATCACTGCCAGGGTGTTCGTCCATTGCATGTGGGCCGCGCGCACCCCGCGGCGCACGGTCGCTTCGTCCATCAAATCATCGTGGTACAGCGAAGCGAGATGGGTCAGCTCCACCGCCACCGCGGCTTGCTTAACCTGGGTGGACACCGGCTGATCCGGGGCTCCCAGCTGGGAAATGAGCAGGGTCAGCAGGGGACGCATCCGTTTCCCGCCCGCGGCTCGCAGGTGGGAAACCAACTCAGAGGTGCTATCCCGCTGCGTCTGGGTTTCCCGCACCAGCATCTGTTCGACGTCGTCTAGGGCTTCCTGGAGTTTCGTCTCCAGTGAGCCCGGTGTCTCTAAGACAGAATCGGTCGAGACCGGGTATTGCGTAGCGGCCAGTTTTTTTCTCACAGGTTCAAGACTATGCGCCCAGAGTAAACAACGCCAAAAGCGGCTGGCTGGCAACGCCCAACGCGATGGTAGCCAGCGCGCACAGCACGATGACACACTTGGTCAAGCCATCGCCAGCCGAGATGGCGGCTGTGTCTGAACCGGGTTCGGTAAAGAACATTCGCATGATGACCCGGAAGTAAAAGAACGCGGTAACGACCGAGGCCAGCAACCCAATCAGGACCAGGATGCCGTTGGCGGGATCCGCCGCCAAGCCTGCCTCAAACACGACGAACTTTCCGATGAATCCGCCGGTCAGAGGGATACCCGCGAAGCTCAGCAGGAAGATAGCCATTGCGGCGGCCATGGCCGGATGCTTACGCCCCAGACCGTCCCAAGAGCTCAGCGCCGAAGCCTCCCCGCGCACCGTGCCTTCTGCGTCCTCGTCACGCACAATCGAGACGACCGCGAAAGCGCCGATGGTCGCGACGCCGTAAGCCAAGACGTAAAAGACTATGGAAGTGAAAGCACTCCCCGTAGTCCCGAACAGGGCAATCATGATGAAGCCCACGTGGGCAATCGAGGAGTATGCCAACATTCGCTTCACGTCAGTTTGGACGATGCCCAGGAAGGTGCCCACCACGATGGTCGCGATGATGACCATCCACATGAGGACCACGAAGTCCCAGCTCAGCTGCGTGTAGAGGAAACTGTACAGGTGCAGCAGAGCGCCGAAAGCAGCGACTTTCACCCCGGCCGCCATAAAGCCAGAAATCGGGGAGGGCGCACCTTGGTAAACGTCGGGAGCCCAAGCGTGGAACGGCACGGCGGAAACCTTAAAGAATAGGCCCACCAGCAGCATGGCTCCGCCGGTCAGGAGCATCCAGTCCAAGCCCGAGTTCAAGGACACCGCGTTGGACATCTCAACCATGCTCAAAGTTCCGGTGTAGCCGTAGAGCATGGTGATACCCATCAGGAAAAATGCCGAAGCGAAAGCGCCGAGGATAAAGTACTTCAGACCGGCTTCTTGGCTCAGCAGGCGGCGACGCCGACCCATCGCGCTCATGATGTAGAGCGGCAAGCTCATCAACTCCAGCGCCACGAACAGGGTCAACAGGTTCCCCGAGCTGATGAAAGCCATCATGCCGCCCAGCGAGTAGAGGAACAAGGCGTACATTTCCGTGCGCTGGTAGCGAATCTTAATCGCGTAGTTTTCCTGGGAAGAACCGGGGGTGTCGGACGCCTGGGGAGTAAACGAGCCGTCGTTCGGGGTGGAGCGGTCAATGACGACAATGGCCGCCAACAGCCCTACGACCAGCAAAACCAGCTGGAATCCCAGCGAGAGCTGATCCTCAAACAGGGTTCCCGCCGCGATTTGCCGCGCCCCCTGCTGACCGACCACGGAGAAACGCCATGCCACCAGGATAATCGCTGTAATGATGCTGGCGATAGTGAGGAAGGCGTTGACGCCTTTACGGAAGCCAGGCCAGGGGAAGGCCTCGATTAGGGTCGCTAACACGGCGGCGCCCAGCAGGACTAGCAGGGGGCTTAGCGCATCCCATTCCACCACGGGGCTAACCTCCAAGGTTTTCACAATCACCGGAAGAATCGCATTCATTGGGCGCCTCCTTCGCTCGTGGCTAAGACAGCTGAGGCAGACACCAACCCGCTATTAGACACCGCTTGATACATGAGAGCAGCATCAGGCTTGATCAGGTCCAAGGTCGGTCCGGGCAGAACACCCAAACCAAACATCGCTAAAACCAAGGGAACCATGATGAGCTTTTCCCGCCAGTTCAAATCGTCAGCCTCGCGAACCTCGCCGTCAATCGGCCCGGTAAACACATTCAGGTAAGGCACCAGTAGGTAAACCGAAGCCAGCACTACCCCGAGGATAGACACAATCGCCGCCGCGATGTTCATCTTAAACGTGCCGACCAGAATCAAGTATTCGGGCAGGAAACCGGACAGGCCAGGCAGGGCGATAGCCGCCAGGCCCGACACCAGGAACAGGCCTGCCAAAGTCGGGGTAACCCGCTGGAAACCGCGGTAGGCCGCGATTTCTTGGGTGCCGCCTCGCGCAGTCAGCCAGCCGCTCAACAGGAACAAACCGGCGATAGACACCCCGTGGGCGACCATGTATAGCATGGCGCCCTCAATCGCGGTCTGAGAGCCAATGTACAGCGCCAACACCATGAACCCGAAGTGGCTCACGGAAGTGAAAGACACCAAACGCAGCAGGTCCTTTTGCGAAATTGCCGCCAGCGCCCCCCACAGAATCGAGATGATTGCCAACACCACGATAACGGGCGCAACTTTGGCGGACGCCTCGGGGAACAGCTGCCAGCAGAACATAATCATGCCCCAGGTACCGACCTTGTCCAGCACCCCCACCAACAGCACGGAGGTGCCGCCGCGGGCAACCGCCGCGGTGGAGGGCAGCCAGGTATGTACCGGAACCATCGGAGCCTTGATTGCGAAAGCAATGAGGAAAGTCGTCATCATCCACATACCGGCTGCCCCGGGGTGGAAGTTCCCGGAGGTCAGGTAATCCATGTGGAAAGCCCGGTCGCCACCGCCGGAATACACGTAGACGCCGATGACGCCAAACAGCATGACCAAACCGCCCGCCAGGGAATACAGCACGAACTTGATAGCGGCGTGGCGGCGCACTTGTGCATCCCCGTTGCCGTAACGGCCCACCAGGAAGTACAGCGGAATCAGCATCCCCTCAAAAGCGATATAGAACAGCAGCAGGTCACGGGCGGCGAACAGCAGCACCATGAAAGATTCCAAAGCCAGGATGAGGGCGGCGTAGCCAGCTGCCGCGTTCGAGTCGGTGTCGTCCCGCCAGGAAGCCAGAATGACCAGGGGGGTCAGGGCAGTGGCGAGGATAATCATCACCATGCCCAGCCCATTGACGCCCAGCGCCCAAGACAGGCCAATCGCGGGCATCCACGAGTAGGATTCGCCCAGTTGGAAAGCTCCCGGCGTCTCCGGAGCAAAGTCATAGCTGGTAAACAGAGCCACCAGCACACCTGCCAGGACGGCACTAGACACGGCGAGGGAAACTTCCCGGCCAATGGAACGCAGCCAGGGGATGAGCCAGATTGCCAGAGCGAACCCCATCGGGATACACACCAGCAAGGACAACCACGGGAAACCAGCCGTTGTCGGAATAGTTGTTTGAGTCAAAACCATGTTCATCCTTTGTTTACCTCACAGCCTTGTCGCCAATACCAGGACAAGAGCCAAAACTGTGCCGAACAGGGTCCAGCCAGCGTAGCGGCGCGGGGAGCCGGAGTGAGCCAGCGCCCCGACCTTACCGAGCCAGAGTGAGAGCCGACCGGTGCCTTCCACGATGCCGTCGATGACCACCCGGTCTGCCACCGCCACCCCGGAGGACAGTGCCAGCGTGGGGATAATCGCGACCTTTTCGTTGACAACGTCTTGGTAGAGGTCCTCGCGGGCCGCCATGATAAAGGCGTTGGCTTCGGGCACGGCCTTTTCGACCGGCCGTTTCATGAACAGCACCCACGCGGTGACCACACCGATGATGACCACCGCCAGGGTTAACCCAATCAGCAGGGCTTCGGGCATGACCGGTTCGCCGGGTTCGACCATCTGGCCGCGGGTGCCGATATTCACGATGGGGTTCAGCCACGTCACGAACAGGTTACCTACCGAGAGCAGGCCACCGAGCGCAATGGAGAACACGGACAGCACCAGGAGCGGAATGGTCATCCACGGACCGGCCTCGTGCGGGTGTACCGGGGCGCCTTCCGCTTCGGTGGTCCACCGGGCCTCCCCATGGAAGATGAGGAAGAACAGGCGGGACATATAGAACGCGGTGATACCGGCACCAAACAAGGCAACGAGACCAAATACCCAGGGGTACCAGGTTCCGAAGTTCGGGTTGGGCAGGAAAGCCGCCTCGATGATTTTGTCCTTGGAAAAGAACCCGGAGAATGGCGGGATTCCCAGGATGGCCAGCCAGCCGATGAAGAACGCGAACCAGGTAATCTTCATGACCTTAGCCAGGCCGCCGAAGCGGCGGATGTTGACCTGTTCGCCCATCGCGTGCATGACCGCACCGGCAGACAGGAACAGCTGAGCCTTAAAGAACCCGTGGGTAATGAGGTGGAAGATGGCGAATGCCCAACCGACCGGACCCAAGCCCGCACCCAACATCATGTAACCGATTTGGCTCATGGTAGAGGCCGCCAGGACCTTCTTCATGTCGTCCTTCGCGCAACCGACGATCGCCCCGAACACCAGCGTAATCGCGCCGATGATGGCGACTGCCAGGGAAGCCACCGGGGTTTGCGTGTAGATTGCGCCGGAGCGAACCATCAGGTAGACACCAGCGGTCACCATCGTGGCCGCGTGGATCAGGGCCGACACGGGCGTCGGGCCCGCCATAGCGTCACCCAACCAGGCTTGCAACGGGAACTGGGCGGATTTACCACAAGCCGCCAGCAGCAAGAACAGGCCAATCGCGGTCGCCCAGCCGGGGCTGAGTTGTGCCCCCAGGACGTTCGCGAAGTCGACCGAGCCGACGGTGGCAAACATGGCCATCATGCCCAACAGCAACCCCAGGTCGCCGATACGGTTCATGATGAAGGCCTTGTTCGCGGCCACCGCATTGTTGTGTACCTGGTTCCAGAATCCAATCAGCAGGTAGGACGCCAAACCGACGCCTTCCCAACCGACGAAGGTCACCAGGTAGGAATTGCCCAGCACCAGGGTCAGCATGGAGGCCACAAAGAAGTTCAGGTAGGCGAAGAAACGACGCCGGTCGGGGTCAGCCGCCATGTAGCCCACGGAATAGATGTGAATGAGGCCGCCGACGAAAGTCACCAACATCACGAAGGAAATCGACAGCGGATCAAGCAGCATCCCAAAGTTCACAGCCACTTCGGAACCCGGCAGCCACTCCCACACGGTCAGCGACTGCGCGCGTTCCTCGGGGGCGCGACCCAGCATTTCGACCAGGCACATCACACCGATCACGAAGGAAGCCCACGGCGCCAACATGCCCAGGAAGTGCCCCCAGGAATCCACGCGACGCCCCGCAATCAGCAAGAACATCGAGGACACAAAGGGGATGGCAATCATCAGCCAGGCGTACTGAGCCATGCCGGTGGCGGCCCCGAATTCCAGAATCGCGCCGCTAGCCAGCCCGTTGACAAGATTGAAAGTTTGCAGCATGTTTTCCTTTCCCCCTTAACCGTTCAACAGGTTGAAGTCGTCGAGGGAGGTGGTGCGCCGGGAGCGGAACAGCGACACGATCAGGGCCAAGCCGACCACGACTTCCGCCGCCGCCACGGTCATCACAAAGAACGCCAGGACCTGACCGGTCATGTTGGCGTTGGCTTCTCCCAGAGCCACCAGCGCGATATTGCACGAGTTCAGCATGATTTCCACACCCATCAGGGCGATGACTGCGGAACGGTGGAGCAGCACGGTCAGGGCGCCCACGGCAAACAGGCCCAGGGCCACGAATACCAGGAACATCACGTTCATGCGTTTTCTCCTTCTTTCGTGGCTGCACCAGGTTCGGTGTGGCCCTCAATAGTGTTGTCCAGCGGTTCTGCCTGCTCTGGCAAGGTTTCAGGGGCGCCGGTTCCGGGCATTCCCGCCGCGCCGGAACGCGCGACCAGCGCGGAGGCTTTCGCGCCGTGCAAACTGACCTCGCCGCTGACTTCGGCCGCCAACGCGCGAGCCGTCCACGGCGAGGCTTCCCCAAGCGATCGTTCTTCGCCACGAACCCGCACCACGCGCGGCACCGATTCCGGCACCGGGCGCAGGGTTTCGCCGCTGATAGCCGGCACGTCCAACGCGTTGGTTTCGGCGTAAACACCCGGCGGCACGGTCTGGCCCAGGACGTGACCGGTCTCCCGGTACGCTTTCACGCGCTGCTTCACCAGGAAAGACTGGGTCACGCGCGGCAGCAGCGCCTCGGAGTGGGTCAGGCTCATCGCCCCGACGGCGGCCACAATCAGCAGGGTGGCGACCATTTCCAGCGGAGCATAGTAAGTGTTGATGACTTCGGAGGCCAATCGGACCGGATTCGGATCCCCGCTGGGCTGCGCCGGAGCCCCGTTCACCGTGGTGTTCGCGGCAGCCACTATCGCCATAATCCCGAAAGCGACGACCAGTAGCACCGCCACCGCCACGGTCACGACTTTGGAGTCTCGCGGCGAGTCCACGGCTTGTACCCCCACCAACATGATGACGAACAGGAACATCATCATGATGGCGCCGGTGTAAACCACAATCTGAACCGCACCCAGGAACTCGGCACCGACCGAAAAATAGATGCCGGCCACGCACACCATCATGGCGACCATGTAGACCGCGGCGTGAACAGCCCGATTCGACAGCGCGACACCCAAAGCCGCAATCAACGCCAGAGCGGAACACACCGCCACGAAGATTGTCTGACCGGTGCCCATCTCGGGTAAGGCCGCGGCCGCTTGCAGCAAGTGGCTCATGCTTTCACCTCCTGTGCCGGCTTCCCGGCGCTGGCCAAGGAGGCATCGTGCGGACGGCGACTCGCGACCCAGTCAATCTGGTCGGGGGTCGCGCCGGTGACGCTTCCGTTGTAGTAATCCATGTCAGAAGTGCCTGACGCCATCGGGTGCGGCGTGTCGAGCATTCCGGCATTCAAAGGAACCAACAGGCGGTCCTTTTCAAAAATCAAATCCTCGCGGTTGTCGTCCCAAATCTCGTAATCGTTGGACATAGTGAGGGCCCGCGTCGGGCAGGCTTCGATGCACATCCCGCAAAAGATGCAGCGCAGGTAGTTGATTTGGTAGACCCGCCCGTAACGTTCCCCGGCGCTGTATTGTTCCTCCGGGGTGTTCGAGGCGGCCTCCACATAGATGGCGTCGGCCGGGCAAGCCCAGGCGCACAGTTCGCAGCCCACACACTTTTCCAAGCCGTCCGGGTAGCGGTTCAGCTGGTGACGTCCGTGGTAGCGCGGCTGGGTCGGCACCTTTTCGAACGGGTACTGTTCAGTCACGTAGGGGCGGAAGAAGTTGCGGAACGTGACTCCGAAACCGGCGACCGCTTTCAGAGACTCCGCGATGGGGCCTTTTTTCTTCCGTTGCCACAGCTGGGGATCCGCGTCCGCGGCGGGGGCAGGACCGGTTGACGCGGCGACGTGGTCCGGTTCGTCAGGGGAGGCGACCAAGTTGTTGTCAGAAGTTTGCGCGCTCACTTTTCTTCCTTTCCGCCCGTGATGGCCGTTTCAGCCGGGATGTTGGGAGTGACTTTCAAGAGTCCAGAACGAGGACTGGGGGGCAGCTCTTGTCCCGGGAGGGGCGGGACCGGGAATCCGTCCGCCATCGGGTCGAAGGGTTTCTCCGCAACCGGTTTCGCTTTCTTGACGGGAATCAACATCACGATGACCAGCAGCACCACACAGACCCCCGCTACCGCAATCATGATTTGTTGCGAGTTGAAGCCGAAGAACACGGGCAACGCCTTAACCCAAGCCACCGCCATCATCCACACGAAGCCGACCGGAATCAGGACCTTCCAGCCCAGATTCATGAACTGGTCATAGCGGAAACGCACCTGGGTACCGCGAACCCACACAAAAATCCAGAACAGGAACCACACCTTGAGCGTGAACCACAGAATTCCCCACCACGGCGACCCGGTGACGGGGTTCATGAAGTCCCACGGCCACGGCGCTTTGTAGCCGCCCAGGAACATAGTCACCGCCACGGCGGAAACATTAAAGATGTTGATGTATTCCGCCAGGTAGTACCAGGCGAAGTTCATTCCCGAGTATTCGGTTTGATGCCCGGCCACCAGCTCGCTTTCGCATTCGGTCAAGTCGAACGGCAGACGGTTCGTTTCCCCGAAAGAAGCAATGAGATAGACGATAAAGGCGGGCAACAGTCCCAGCAGCCAGCTCGGATCCTTTTGCGCCTCCACGATTTCGGAAGTGGACATGGAACCAGCCATGATGAACACGCTGACCAAGGCGGTGCCCATCGCCAGCTCATAGGAGATAACTTGAGCCGTGGAACGCACGGAACCGAGCAGCGGAAACGGAGAGTTCGCCGACCAGCCACCCAGAACGATCCCGTAAATCCCGATGGAGGAAATCGCCAGCACGATTAGCGTGGCGACCCCGGAGTCAAACAACTGCAGCGGGGTGGAGATTCCGCCAATCGTCACGTTGGGCCCGAAGGGGATCAGCGCGAAGATGGCGAAAGCCGTGAATGCCACCAGAATCGGGGAAACCAGATAAATCAGGGTGTCGGCGCCTTTGAGACGGAAGTTTTCTTTGAACACCATCTTGCCGGCGTCCGCAACGGCTTGGAGCAAACCGAGCGGGCCGCGCACGTTCGGACCGGGACGGGTTTGAATACGGCCCAACCCGCGGCGCTCCACCCACAGTGCCAACAGCACATAGAGAATCAGCGTCACGATGATAATCAGGGCTTTGATGAGGGAAATCCACCAGGTTTCCTGGCTGAAGTCAGCCCCTTTCGGAGCCGCCGCCCCGACGGGCCACAGGTCAGCTCCCATAACGGTCAGGATAGGAATCAATGTGTACATGATGGTTACGCCTCCGCTGCTTTCAAGCTAACAAGCTGGCCGTAAGCCGAACCTAAGGTTTCGTGAACCAGGGATCCGGGGGAACATTCCGGCATCCACACGACCCGCTCCGGCAGGTCAGTGAGCACCACCGGCAGAGTTAGGGCACCTTTCGGTCCCGTAATCTTGGCAAAGTCGGTAATACCGTTTTCCCGGGCGGTTTCCGCGCTCATGCGCACCACCGGAACTTTGGCAGTCCCCGCCAAGTACGGTTCGCCGTCTTGGCAGCGCCCCGCGTCCAGGAGAGGCTTCCAGGTGATGACCAAAGCCTGGCCGGCCTCGGGGGGAACAATGGGAGGATCCTCACGGAAAGGCGCCCCCAAACGAATGCCTTGCCAGGGACCCAGCTCTTCGTACTCGTGCCAAATCGCGGCCAGAGAGTCCAGCCCCAGGTCGTAGCCCGCGGCCCGGGCCAGCAGGTTCATGACTTTCCAGTCCGGCAGCGCGTGCGAGGCCAAAGCCTGACCGAAAGGACGCAGCCGGCCCTCCCAGTTGATGAAAGTTCCGCTCTTTTCGTGCGGCGGAGCCACCGGCAGCACGACATCAGCGTACTGGGTAATCTCGGTCTTGCGCACCTCCAGCTGGATAACGTGCTTCACGCCTTTGAGGACTTCCCGCGTGCCGTCCGGGTCCTCCAAGTCGCGCAGGTCCACCCCGCCCATCACCATGGTGGTGCCGGGCAGGAACTGTTCCCAAGCCTCGGGGGTCAACATGCACCGGAAACACAGCGGCAGATTCTCGTGCAGCGGCTCCTTTAGGCCCCAAGCCGCATCGATGTCGGCGCGTGCCGCCTGGTCTGTCACTAGGCGACCGCGCGGCAGCAGACCGGGGAAGCAGCCCGCCTCAATAGCGGCACGTGAACCGGCGCGCCGCGGTATCCACGCCCAAGCGGCATTGGTGGCATCGGCCAGGCGCGCAGCATATTCCAGCTCGTCAACGACCAAGCTGGCGCGCTCTCCTATCAACACCAGCGATCCGGGCTGGCTCAGGGATTCTTTCACCCAAGCAAACTCGCCTTTACCTGCGGCAATGTCTTGCAAAATCTGGAGTTGCTCCCCCGGCTGGTTTTGCACCAGGGTAGCGCCGAGCTTGCGCGCCCCATCGCTCAAGAACGAGGCGAGGGTGGCGACCTTCGTGCCGTGGTTTTGTGTGGCTTTGCGTAGCCGCAGGAACAGAGTGGCGCATTCGTCCTCCGGCTCCAGGTCTACCAGGAACACAAACGGCGCTTTTTCAATGTCTTGGTAAGTCACTGTTACCGGACGCCCCGCGACCCGCAGTTTGATGAAGTTCACTTCGTCCATGCGGAAGTCCCGCGAGCGCGCATCCACGATGTTCGATTTACCCACCACGTGGGCGAACTTGCCCCAAGCGTAGTAGTCCTCGAGGGTCAGGTGTTCGCCGGGGAAGAACGTGACCTCCGAGTTTTGTGCAGATTCTGTAACATAGGCGGCGGCCCGGGAAAGGGCGGTGCCCCAGTCAGTTTCCTCCAACTCGCCCGCGTCGTTACGCACCATCGGGCGGGTCAAACGGTCAGTAGAGGACTGCCACGCGAAAGCGTAACGATCCTTGTCAGAAATCCATTCCTCGTTGACCTCGGGATTATCCCCCGCCAACTGGCGCAACACGACCCCGCGGCGGGCATCGACGCGGATTTCCGCCCCACTGGCGTCCTGGTCGGTAATCGAGGGGGTCGAAATGAGGTCGTGGGGACGCGCCCGGAAACGGTAGGAGGCGTTCGTAAGCGCGCCGACCGGACAAATCTGGGTGACGTTGCCGGAGAAGTACGAGGCGAAACGGCGACCGGACACGTCGCGGTGCGCCACGTCCGGGTTGCCCGAATGCATCGAACCGATGATGCCAGGCTCCCCGCTCGGGCCGGTCATAGATTCACAAGGGGTGACGGTAGCGCCGTCCGGGTTCGCCTCCTCGTCATAAATCCCCAACACCTGCGTGTCGAAAGAACCAATGTTCTCGCCCATAAAGAAGTGGTCGTCGCGCGGAGAAGAACCGCCGCCCCGCCCTTGTAGATCCAAAAACGCATCACCGGCGATTTCTTTACCGAAACGCACGCAACGCTGGCACAGCACGCAGCGGTCCCGATCCAACAAAATCTCGGAAGTCAGACGCACCGGCTTGGGCCAGACACGCTTTTTATCGGTGAAACGCGAGGTCGGGTTGCCCTCCATGAACGTCTGGTTCTGCAGCGGGCATTCCCCGCCCTTGTCACAAACCGGGCAGTCCAACGGGTGATTGACCAGCAGGAACTCCAGGATACCGTTTTGGGCTTTGGCCGCGACCTCGGAGGTGAACTGGGTGTAAATCTCCATCCGATCCGTACAGGTGGTCGAACAGGCCGGCATCGGTCTGGGCATCTTGGCAACTTCACCTTGCCGGTTGGGCATAGCTACCTCGACCAGGCACGCGCGGCAGGCGGCCACCGGTTTTAGCAACGGGTGGTCGCAGAAGCGCGGCACGTAGACTCCGGCCATCTCGCAAGCCCGAATCGCCAGGGTGCCTTTGGGCACTTCCAGGGGCTTGCCGTCAACTTTAATATTGACCATTTGCACTTCGTCGCTCATTTATTTACCTGCCTCGCCCGATGCCTCGTGGTAGTACACGCTGCGTTCGTAGGGGAACAACTCCCAAGCCGGGGTTGTGTAGCCTTTTTCAAACTCGTCACGGAAACGTTCAATGCCGGACTTCACCGGGGTGACGGCCGCGGCGCCCAGCGCGCAGAAGCAACCCCCGCCAATCTCGGAAGTAATCGACAGCAGCTTGTCCACGTCACCAACCTCGCCTTTACCGGCTTCGAGGCGGTGCATGATTTGCTTCATCCAATAGGTGCCTTCCCGGCACGGGGTGCATTTGCCGCAGGATTCATGCTGATAAAAGTCCACCCAGCGGGTCATGACGCGCACGACTGAAGTCGTTTCGTCAAACACTTGAATAGCGCGGGTGGCCAGCATCGAACCGGCGGTGGCGACTTCCTCATAGGTTAGGGGAACGTCGAGTTCTTCGGGGGTAAAGATAGGTGCCGAGGAACCCCCGACCGCCCAAAACTTCAGGTCGTGACCGGAGCGCATTCCGCCGCAGTATCCCAAGAGTTGGCGCATCGTGATTCCGAAGGGCGCCTCAAACTGGCCGGGGTGAGCCACGTGGCCGGAAATCGAGAAGATGCCGTGCCCCTTCGACTTTTCCGTACCCATCGAGGCATACCAGTTATCCGAATACTTAAAGATGCCCGCGACCTGGGAAATCGTCTCGACGTTGTTGATGACGGTAGGACGAGCGTACAGGCCCTGGGCGGCCGGGAACGGCGGCTTCAACCGCGGGTGTCCGCGCCGGCCCTCCAACGAATCCAGCAGGGCGGTTTCCTCACCGCAGATGTAGGCTCCCGCCCCGGAGTGGGCGGTAATCTTGAGGTCGCCCAGCAGTCCCGCCTCGGTTGCTTCCCGGATAGCGGCCAGCAGTCGGCGCAGCGGGTGGGTCACTTCTCCGCGCAGATACACGAAAGCGTGTTCGCAGCGAATCGCGCGGGAACAAATCGCCATCCCCTCGATGAGGGCGTGCGGGTTCGCCATGATTTGCGGAATATCCTTACAGGTCCCCGGCTCGGACTCGTCAGCGTTCACCGTCAGGTAGCGCGGCAAACCGTCATCGGGAGGCAGGAACGACCACTTCAACCCCGCGGGGAAGCCCGCGCCACCACGACCGCGCAACCCCGAGTTCTTGACCGCGGCCAGGACATCGGCGGGATCCATCGAGTTGGCTTTTTCCAAGCCTTTGTATCCCCCGCGGGCCCGGTAGGCCTCCAAGGTCCAAGACCGGTCTACACCCCACATATCCGACAAAATCGGGGTCAGCGGCACCTCACCACCAGGAATGTCAGTCAGGTTCAGTTCACTCATGACTATTCACCTTCCTTCGCTTCGGGAGCGGACCAGCCCGGGTCGCTGGGGATTCCCCAACCTTTTTCCGCAGCGATGCGCTTGCCCAGCAGGGTGGGAACACCGGCGGATTCGCCCTCGTCAGCCAGCCCGTCCTCGAAACCAGCCAAGAGGTGCTCGTTTTCCTTAAACGTCGGGACGTGATTCGGGCCGCGGGTCGGCTGCACCGGGTTGCCGGCACGCAAATCGTCAACGAGTTTCACGGCAGATTGCGGGGTTTGGTTATCAAAGAATTCCCAGTTCACCATGACGACGGGGGCAAAGTCGCAGGCGGCGTTACATTCAATCGCTTCCAGGGTAACTTTCCCGTCCGCGGTCGTTTCCCCGTTGCCGATGCCCAAGTGGTCGCACACGGTTTCCCAAATTTCGTCGCCACCCATGACGGCGCACAGCGAAGTGGTACACACCCCCACGTTGTATTCCCCGTTGGGACGACGCTTGTACTGGGTATAGAACGTGGCGACCGCCGAAACTTCCGCGGGGCTAATCCCCAACAGTTCGGAGCACAACTCGATACCGTTGGCGGACACGAAGCCGTCCTCAGACTGCACCAGGTGCAGCAACGGCAGCAGCGCCGAACGCGAATGCCCCTCGGGGTAGCGAGCAATAATCTCTCGGCCTTCGCGAACCAGACGCGCTTTGACGTCCTCAGGATACGGTTTCATCGATCCACACCTCCAAACACCGGGTCAATCGAACCGATTGACACCACCAAGTCAGAAATCAAGCCACCCTCGCACATCATGGAGGCAGATTGCAGGTTTGCATAAGAGGGGTCGCGGAAGTGCGCCCGGTAAGGCCGGGTGCCGCCGTCGGTCACCAGGTGCACGCCCTGTATGCCCTTGGCATGTTCAATCTGGGCGTAAACCTGACCGGGCGGAATCCGGAACCCCTCGGTCACCAGCTTGAAGTGGTGAATGAGTTCCTCCATCGAATGCCCCATAATATGCGACACGTGCTCCGGGTCCTGGCCTTGGCCGTCCGCGCCGATGGTCAGCTTGGAGGGGTAAGCGAACTTGGGGTCGGCAATCATAACCGGCTCACCCTTGCTTTGCTCCAAACGATCCAGCACCTGGTAGACAATGCGCAGGGACTGGTACATTTCCGCGAAACGCACCTCGGTACGCGTGTAGCAGTCGGAATGGTCGCGGGTGGGAACATCGAAAATGTAAGTCTCGTACCCGCAGTAGGGCTGCAACTTGCGCATATCCAGCGGCAAACCACCCGCTCGCAGGCACGGACCGGTCAGGGATAGCGCCATCATGGTGGACAGCGGCAGCCACCCCACGTTCTTCATACGGCCAATAAAGATGGGGTTGGCCATAATCAAGTCCTGCATTTCGCCAATGTCGCGTTTGACCAGCGGGAGCTTTTCACGAATCATGTCGATGGTGTCGTCCAGCAGATCGTTGGACACGCCGCCGGGACGCATATAGGTGTTGTTCATGCGCAGGCCAGTAATGTGTTCAAAAATCCGCAGGATTTCTTCACGAGCCCGGAACCCGGTGGTCAGCATGGTCGTCGCGCCCAGCTCGTTCGCGCCAGTGCCGATAGCGATCAGGTGCGAAGCAATCCGGTTCAGCTCCATCAACAGCACCCGGATTTCGTTGGCCCGCCGAGGCACCTGGTCCGTTACCCCCAGAGCTTTTTCGACCGCCAAACACCAGGCGACTTCAGTAAAGAACGGCGCCACGTAGTCCATGCGGGTGCAGTAGGCCACGCCCTGGTTGTAAGTGCGGTATTCCATAGATTTTTCGATACCGGTGTGCAGGTAGCCGGTACCCAAACGGCAATCCTTAATCGTTTCGCCCTCCAGTTCCACCACTACGCGCAACACGCCGTGAGTGGAGGGGTGCACCGGGCCCAAGTTGACGGCAATCCGGTCATTGTGAGCCGACTCGAGGTCAGCGGCCATCGCGGCCCATTCCCCGTCCTGAACGGAAAACTCCGGCATTCCCGGCACATATTCGCCAGCCCCCGCCGTGGCATGAACATTTTGCGTTTTTGCCTCTGGGTTCATAGTTTCGGTACTCAACTGTAGCTCCTCCGCGTGTCTGCAGGCGGGACGGTGCCGCCCTTAAATTGCACTGGAATCCCGCCCAGCGGGTAGTCCTTACGTTGCGGGTGACCGACCCAATCATCGGGAAGCAGGGATCGGGTCAAGGCCGGGTGACCGGTAAAGATGATGCCCATCATGTCGAAAGTTTCCCGCTCGTGCCAGTTGTTTCCGGGGTAAATATCCACGATGGAAGGGATTTTCGGGTCTGACTCGGGGGCCGCAGTCTCGATGCGCAGGTTGTGATTGTGGGTCACGCTGATGAAGTGGTACACGGCGTGCAGTTCCCGCCCGGTGTCGTGCGGGTAATGCACCCCGGACACGCCCATGCACAACTCAAAGCGCAAGTCCTGGTCGTCACGCAACGCTTTTGCAACCGTCACCAGGTGTTCGCGAGCGACATGAATCGTCAGCTCGCCGTGGGAAACGACGACCCGGTCTATGGCAGTGAGAGGATCCACCCCGGCCTCACGCAAATCCTCCTCCAGGTAATCGACGCAGTCATCGAACCAGCCCCCGTAAGGCTTCGGGGACTGCCCGGGCATCGTGACTTCCCGATGCAACTGACCGTAACCGGAAGTGTCGCCGGTGCCGTGAACCCCGAACGGGTTGTCACGCACCCCCAGGGATTCGCCGCGAGGATTGGCGTACTGGGGCAGTTTCGGCTCCAGTTCGCCCTCCGGGGCGGCTTGCAAATCTTGAGTTTCTTCGCTCACGCCATCAGTCCCTTCATGTCGTTCAACGAGGCCGCCTGCAGCGCCGCGGCTTCCGCCTTGCGGATAGCTTCCTCACGATTCTTGCCCAAAGGATCGACCTTGATGTGGTCGCGCAAGCTCAGCAACGCCCCCAGCAGCATTTCCGGACGCGGCGGGCAACCCGGCAGATAGATGTCTACCGGCACCACGTGGTCGCAGCCCTGCACAATGGCGTAGTTATTGAACACGCCGCCCGACGAGGCGCAAGCCCCCATCGAGATGACCCACTTCGGGTCGGCCATCTCGTCATATACGTTGCGCATGATGGTGGCCATCTTGTGCGAGACCCGACCCGAAACCAGCATCACGTCAGCGTGACGCGGAGAGGAACGGAACACCTCCGAACCGAAACGGGCGATATCGAAACGCGAAGCCGCGGTCGCCATCATCTCGATAGCACAGCACGCCAAACCCATCGTGACGGGCCAAATCGAGAGGGAGCGCGCAAAATCAGTGAGCTTTTCCGGCAACGCCGCCAAGCCGTCAGAATCTTGATCCAACATTTTATGGTTTCCTCCAAAATACTTGGAACGGTTTAGTTCCAGTCAAAGCCACGACGGGCCCACACATAGATAAAGGGAACTGCCAGCAGTTCCACGAAAGTCATCATGACGAACATGCCGAACTCTCCTTGCTGGAAAAAGGAAATCGCCCAGGGGTATAGAAAAACCACCTCGATGTCGAAAATGATAAACATCATGGCGGTTAGGTAGTACTTAACCGGGAAACGCGCCTGGTTTCCGCGATTCGGAGTGGGGTCACAGCCACATTCATAGTTGGCATTCTTAACGCGGTTTGGCTTCGTAGGGCCGAACAGATAACCGGATAAAACCCCTGCTAAGGCCACCAACCCGGCTACTAACAGCATTATCAGCAGCGCTACGTAAACGTTCATAGCTTCTCCATCTTTGAAAACACCTGAGTTGCCTGCCGGCACCGTAACCAGCAAAATCTTCCCAGGCGAGTTGCCAGCTCTACCCTACAAGTTTTTCCCCTAGCTCAGTAAATTTTGTACGGAATGCAGGATTATCGCCGAGCTTCTCCGGGTTTTGGGCGGTCTGTGGCCTGCGGTGCGGATTCGATTTAGGAAAAAAGGAGTTTTCTAATTGGGACTTGGGTCCCTGCTGAGAGAGGGCGGTTGGCGGGAAGTTCTGCGCTCTCAGGCGTAGGGCCGCGTCGGGAGTCTGCCCGCATGCTACCCTGCCGGTTTTGGGCGCTGAGCGGGGGAACCTAGGATAGATGGGTGCTATTCGTCCACACTCGCGCTCTTGACCGTGATTTGTCCCCGGAGCTGTTCCCGATGGAGGCCGCGGCACTCCCCACGGACGGATTTTTCTTTGCTTCTCCCCCTGCACAAGGCGCCCCCCTCACGTTGGCTGCGCCGGGTTTGGGGGATTTTCCCGGTCAGGACTTTGCGCCAGCCTGGCATTGGGAGGACGGGTCGGACCTGAATCGGGCTGGCGCGGCGTGGTACCTGGTGGGACGCCACGCCCGGGTGTTTGATGCGGTGCAGCGACGCGGCAGCGGCCCGGTGGCTTTCGCGTCCTTTGGTTTTAATAGCGCGGCTGCCTCGGTGTTTGTTCTGCCGTCATTCCTGGTGGGCAGCGACGAGGAGGGGGCGTGGATTACCGTGGCTTATCAAGCCGCCAGCGTTGATGAGCCTAGAGCGGACCGATTGTATCGGGCCGCCATTGCTTGGATTAAAAACTTTCCCCACCGCCAGCGCCAAGATGCCCTGCAAACGCGACCTGCCGCCGTAGTGGGAAAAACGTCTTACCAGGAAAACGTCACCGCCGCCGTGCGCGCTATCCGGGCGGGCAAAGCGGAGAAAATCGTGATGGCCCGTCCGGCTCGCTTCGAGTTCGCCGGGGCTACTGGCGCGGCGCGAGCTCGGGCTGCCGGCGGGTTTTTGGCTGCCCGCCTGCGCGAACGCTACCCGACTTGCTGGATTTTCAATGTCGGGGGGCTGGTCGGAGCTACGCCGGAGATGTTGCTGGAGGCTGCCGCAGGACGGGCGCATTCGCGGGTCTTGGCGGGCACGGCGACGCCCGGCGAGGATGTGGATTTGGCTCATTCGGCGAAAAACCTGGCGGAACACCAGGTGGCGCTGCGTTCGGTGGCCGAGCCTTTGTGCCGCGTCGACCCCGATTTGGAGGCGAGCGGGCCCTACCTGTTACAGCTGCCGAATCTGACCCATTTGGCCACGGATTTGCACCTGCGGGTGCCGGTGGGCAAGACGCTTTTGCACCTGGTCGCGCAGTTTCACCCCACGGCTGCCGTGTGCGGGCTGCCGCGGGAGTTTGCGCGGAGGTTTATCTCCCGGTTTGAAGCGGATCGCGGGCGTTACGCCGGACCGGTGGGCTGGGTCGATGCCCAGGGCGGGGGTCAGTTGGCTTTGGCGCTGCGGTGCGCCCAGCTCGATGCGCTCGGCGTGGAGGCCTGGGTCGGGGCGGGCATCATGGCAGATTCCGACCCGGAAACCGAATGGCGGGAAACCGGGGCAAAACTGGCGCCGATCCGGGATTGTCTGGACTTGTCGGCTGACTGACTCGCGGAGCGCGCGGGAGGATTGCCCAATCCCGCGACCTCGCCAATGGGCGGGTTCAGTGCGACCGCTGCCCTAGCGGCGATAGGTGGCGGTCAGGGTCGCGCGTGCCAAACCGTTGAACAAGCTCATGAAGTGCACCGTGGCGTTCGTCGCGGTATCCGGAGCCAGCTCAAGGGTGGGGATTTTCAGGGCGTGAACTGCGAAAACATAGCGGTGTTCCCGGTCCCCCGCCGGTGGAAACGGGCCGTCGTAAGCAAAAACCCCGGTATCGTTACGGATATGAAAAGCTCGCCCCTCGGTCACGGCCTGAATGGTCGCGTCATCCGCTCCTGCCCCCAGCGGCAGGGAAGTCACTGACGGGGGAATATCCACCACCGTCCAATGCCAGTAGCCGGACGGCGTGGGAGCATCGGGATCGAAACAACTCAAGACATAAGAGGCAGTCTGCGCTGGCGCCCCGGACCAAGACAGCTGGGGTGAAAGGTTTTCGCCCTCCCCGGAAAAATCACGGGGCATGGCCACTCCCTCCTGCAAGTTTTCACTGGTGAGGGTAAAGGACGGCAGCTGCGGGAGTGCCTCAGCATAAGGGTGCGGGGCGAGGGGGCGAGAATCTAAGTTCATGATGTCTCCTAACTGTTGGGGTATTCGGGTTTCGGTGTGCGGTAGGTAATCCCGCCAACCGGCACGGCAGTCTGTGCCGACCGGCGAGGACAGATACGCCTTAAGTGTAGCTTGGCGTTACCCAGACCCGCTCCCTCTAAACCCCAGGTATTACAACTGCGGAACGCTACTTTGAGCGATTTTGTGACATGTAGCAAAAACGCTCAACGCGTGTTTGTACGGTGTCAATGGCGCAGGACTCTGCTCCGTTGACACCAAAACCCCTCACCAACAGTGAACTATTCAACTCCCTGACGACATTTAAGTGCTACGCTTAACGTATTACAGCGCAATGCGAGGGGAGAGTACAATGGCGAAAACTACCACCGCGATACGTTTTGACCAGCAGGAACGTGAATGGATACAAGCATATGCTGACTTCTTAGGAATCAGCTTTTCACAATTTATCCGTCGGGCAGCGTTAGAAAAACTGGAAGATGCCCTCGACACGCAAGACTATATGCAAGCCCTGAAAGAAGACGACGGCGCCCGTTACACCACGGATGAGATTATGCGCGAAGTCATGGAAGATGAGTGACCCACGCAAATGTCTTATCAAGTCCGCTGGACCAATGCTGCTCGCAAAGACCTAAAAAGTATCCCTAAAAAGCAACGCATCCTCCTCGTGACGTGGGTGCGCGACCACCTGGATGGATGCGAGAACCCCAGAGGTATCCCCCAAGGTAAACAGCTGCAAGGAACCAAAAACGGCTGGCGTTGGAGAATCGGTTCCTACCGAGTGATAGGACAGATTAAAGATCAGGAACTGGTGATTAACATTGTCCGCACCGGGCACAGACAAGGCGTCTACCGCCCATTACCCAAGATTTAGCCACTGATTCATAAGCCTCCAGCGAATGAAAGCACTAAACACAAGACTCGGGCAGGGAAGCAGGGCGCGACGATGGCGAGGCCCGAGGGGGCGGGACGCAGGCGCCGAGATTAGGTGGGCTTCACTCGAGAAGATGGGAATAAAGCTGCGGGGGGGGGGGGGGCACACGCCGCCCCCCCCCCCCCCCAAAAATTTTTAATTTTTTAAAGAAAGAAAAAAAAA
>NZ_JAXFNY010000011.1:0-141231 GCF_034180645.1 Mobiluncus sp.
GCCTCCGAGCTTGATTTCAATCAACGCGTATCTGCCGTCATCTAGGTGGGCGACGGTGTCGCACTCCAAGCCGTTTTTGTCTCGGTAGTGGAACAGGGTTCTGCCCAGTGCCTCAAGAGAGCTGCTTACCATGCCTAGGCACATCCCCCGCGACTCGTGGGATGCATATTTCGCCCGAACCTTTCCTAGGAATTACGGCATTCCTGAACCGTTTTATGTAAAATGGCGCGATTCTGTTAGGTAATTCGGCGGGAATGAATGAAGTAGAGGGCTCTAGTGTGAGTCGAGCGTCTGATATGAATGGCTGCGGTACTCGTGGTGGTGGGGTTTTGGGGTCTGGGCGGGTGGATGGTTCGGTGTTTGGGGGTTATAAGGTGGGATTTGGGCTGTAGCTGCCAATAATGGCAGCTACAGCCCAAATCCCCCCCTTTATCACCAAACGCCAGCCGAACCGCGATAGCACAGGTCGCTATTAGTTCAAGTAATCGCGCAAAGATTGGGAACGAGCCGGGTGGCGCAACTTAGACATAGTCTTCGCTTCAATCTGGCGGATACGCTCACGGGTGACCCCGTAGCGGCGCCCGATTTCGTCCAAAGTCTTGGGCTGGCCATCTTTGAGGCCGAAACGCATGGCAATCACGCCGGATTCCCGCTCGCTCAACGTGTCCAAAACACGCTGCAGCTGTTCTTGGAGCATCATAAAGCTGACCGCGTCGGCGGGAACCACTGCTTCGGAATCTTCAATCAAATCCCCGAATTCGGAGTCGCCATCCTCACCCAGCGGGGTGTGCAAGGAAATCGGCTCGCGACCGTATTTCTGGACTTCCACGACCTTTTCCGGGGTCATCTCAAGTTCTTGTGCCAGCTCGTCTGGGGTGGGTTCGCGTCCCAGATCCTGCAGCATTTGGCGCTGCACCCGCGCCAGTTTATTGATGACTTCCACCATGTGAACGGGGATACGAATCGTGCGCGCCTGATCCGCCATAGCGCGGGTGATGGCCTGTCGAATCCACCAGGTGGCGTAGGTTGAGAACTTGTAGCCCTTGGAATAATCGAACTTTTCCACCGCGCGAATCAGACCCAGGTTGCCCTCTTGAATCAAGTCAAGGAACAACATACCGCGCCCGGTATATTTCTTTGCCAGGGCTACCACCAGACGCAGGTTCGCCTCCAGCAGGTGGTTCTTGGCCATTTGCCCGTCTTGAACCACATAGTGCAGTTCCCGAATCTCTTTCGGAGTCATGGTTTCCTGCTTGGTTTTCAACAGGTGATCCGCGTAGAGTCCGGCCTCAATTCGCTTGGACAGGTCCACTTCCTGTTCCGCGTTCAGCAGCGCGACTTTACCAATTTGCTTCAGGTAATCCTTAACCGGATCGGAAGTCGCCCCAGCTACGGTAACTTTTTGAGCCGGCTCGTCCGCATCGTCTTTTTCTGAAAGGGTGTATTCCGCACTCGTCGAGTTTTTAGTTTTAGAATCCTGCTTGACGTCGTTGTCTTTCGACTTGTCCTCGCGGGAAGTGTCCTCATCCTCAGTTTCTTCAGCGTCTTCTTCGCTGTCTGAGTCTTCTTCCTCGTCAGTCTCGTCGTCGTCCTCGAGGTTTTCTAAGTCCTCATCCGCGATTTCCGTGTCTTCCAGTTCGCCTTCATCAGGTTCGCTGTCTTTGTCTTCGACTTCTTCCTCGATTTCTTCCTCAGGCTCTAGCGCCTGAGTTTTTACAGACTCTTCGGGTAATTCTTGATCTGTTACGGACTTCTTCCGCTTCGCTCCTGTGCCAGCCGCTGTGGCGCTTGCCTTGGCGGCCCGGGGTTTACGGGCGGTACTCTGTTTACTCACTGTCTGCTTGGTCCCGGCCTTCACGGTTGTTTTAGCAGCAGAGCGCGCGCTAGCTTTCGGTGTCGTTTTCTCGCCAGATTTTGCACTAGTCTTGGTGGTCGCTTTGTCCGTAGTCTTCGTGGAGGTCTTGGCGTCCGGTTTAGAGGTAGTTTTCGCAGAAGTTTTCGTGCCAGTCTTTGCACTGGTTTTCGCAGTAGTCTTGGTGGCTTTCGCTGCGGTGCTCCGGTTTCCGGTCGTGGCCTTGGCTTTCGTCGAAGACTTGCCGGTTGATTTCGTATCCGACCGTGTCGTTGAGGCTTTCTGTCCTGCCGCAGACCTGGTGGTGGCTTTCCTAGTAGTGGAACCAGCCTTGGTGGCTGCTGCTGATTTACCGGCAGTCTTACGAGTGGTGGAAGTGCTGGTTTCGCCTTGATTTTCAATAGGCTTTTCGCTGGTAGACACCGAGAACCTTTCGCATTGAGGATTTGTTTCAAAACGTACAAGGCACAATTATAATTTCATACTAACAAAATTGCTCATGACATGGTAAATTTGGGTCATGCTCGAGGAGATTTCCCTAATAGCTGACGTGCGCTCTGAGGTCAGCGCCCGCCTCACTGAACCGTGGAAATATTGCACCAGTAAAGCCTTAACTATCACCCAACTTGACGAATTCTCTGGTCCCACTATCGGCCTACTCGCTCGCGGTAAGCGTTTCCGGGCTATCGCCGCCTACATGGGGTGGATTAGCGCCGCTGGCCCTCTCAAAACGGATGAAATTCCCGGCCAACTTCTGGACCTGGGCACCAGCCTCGAGCTTTTCCAGGCTTCGGCCCTAGTTCACGATGACATTATTGACGACGCCATCAAACGCCGTGGCCTGCCTTCCGCACAAATCGCATTTATGACTTCCTTCCCCATGGGTGGACCTCGTTTCGGCGACTCCGCCGCTATTCTGTGGGGTGATTTGCTCTATGCGGCAGCGAACTCTTACTTTTCCCAAGCTATCAGCACGCTCTCTATGGATAATGCGCGCCGGGCCAGCAATCTCTACGTTTCGATGCAAGCCGAAGTCGCCTACGGACAGTTCCTCGACCTTTCCGCTGAGACTAGCGAGATTTCCCCCGATATGCCCCCATCTCGGGACGCGGCTATGGAAATCATCAAGCACAAGACCGCGCGTTATTCCGTGGTGATACCGCTGTTGTTGGGGGCGGCGTTGCGCGGTGCCAGTGATTCCCTGATGGAACAGTTGGAAGGTTTTGCCACTCCCCTGGGTGTGGCTTACCAGCTTCGCGATGACGATTTGGGCATTTTCGGCGATCAAGAACTGACCGGGAAACCAGCAGGCGACGATATTCGTTCCGGCAAACGCACCGCACAACTCGCCCTCGCTTGGGAAATGACTGATGACCAGGGACGGGACTACTTGATGCGCTATTGGGGAGCGCCAGACTTAACTCCGCCCATAATTGACAATATTTGCGCCATCATCACCGGTTCCGGAGCTCGTCGCGCCATTTCGGATTTGATGAATGAGCATCTGGAACAATCCCAGAGATTCCTTGATGCCATGCCGTGCGATGCGGAAGTGAAACGGCAACTTGCAGACTTCGGTTCCTCCCTGGTGAACCGCGCCAACTAGAGAGCCAAGGCTCCAGCCACTCGGCGCACAGCTTTCTTGCGCCCCGCCCGCAGAGCATTCAGCGGGGTGTCCCCCAAACTGTCATCCTCGCTCAACATCCAGTTCATCGCTTCGGCATCACTGAACCCGCCGTCACGCAGCAGGATTAGGGTGCCCCGCAGAACCTCCAGCGGACCGCGGTAGTCCCCCTCAGACTCGGCAGCCACCAGGAAAACCTGGGGAATGCGCAACTTTCCGTCCTCTGGCGAAGGCAGGGCCAGCAGGGATACATCTTTCAACCAGGAGCGAATAGCCTTCGCTTCCACGCCCAGATAAGCCGCCGCTTCACTGATAGTCAGCCAGCTATATTCCTTCCAGATATCACTCACAATGCAAAACTAATGCAAAAAGCGGCGCGTCACGGGGAGGGACACAGAAATACCGGACAATTTAACCTAGACTTTTGGGCGTGAGTGACGAAGAAAAGGAAAATTTTGACGGTACCGGAGCCACGACCGCGGTACCGGCGCCAAAACCGACTTCTACGGGACGTCACTCTAACGGCAATATGCCCGATTCTTTCCCGCCGGCTCAGCCCACCCCCGCAGCCCCGAAAGCTGCGCCGGAGCCCTCGGATCGCCTGGTAGGACAGACTATTGATGCCCGTTATGTTATTGAAAAGCGAATTGCCCGCGGCGGGATGGCTACTGTCTATCGAGCGCGAGACACCCGCTTAGACCGGCCGGTGGCCTTGAAAATCATGTATCCGCACCTGGCAGAGTCGGCGGACTTTGTCGCTCGGTTTCGCCGGGAGGCGCGGGCAGCCGCGAAGTTAACACATCCCGGTGTGGTCGCGGTGTATGACCAAGGCAGCGCCCAAGGTTCTAGCTACCTGGTGATGGAACTGATAAAAGGCCCAAACCTGCGTACTTACCTGCGTTCGCAGGGCTGTCTGACGGTGGGCGAGACTCTCAAAATCACCAAAGAAATCCTCCAGGCTCTCGCTGCCGCTCACCGTTCCGGCTTGATTCATCGTGATGTAAAGCCAGAAAACGTGCTGCTGCCAGAAACCGGCCAAGTTAAAGTTGCCGATTTTGGTTTGGCACGCGCCGCCTCCGAAGTCACGGCTGCTACTACCGGCTCAATCCTGGGGACGGTAGCGTATCTATCTCCCGAAACTGTCTCTGGAACCGCCGCAGATTCCCGCGTCGATGTTTACGCTACCGGCATCATGATTTTCGAACTCTTAGCGGGAGTTCCCCCGTTTTCTGGCGATTCTCCCATCCAAATCGCTTACGCCCACGTGCATGAAGACGTCCCGCATATCAAGGAGACCGAGCCTTGGGTCCCGCAGCCCGTCGACGACCTGATTGCGAAACTCACAACGCGCGACCCTGCCAAACGGCCTTTGAACGGGGACGCCGCCCTGGAACTGGTCAACCAAACCATTGCCGAACTGGACCCCAACGAGATGGAACTGCGCGGGGACACTCCACCGGCAACCAAGCCTGCCGATTCGGACTCTGACCAGGAGCTGACTCCGACTCTCAGTGAAGTTCCGCTCCCTGGTGCCCCTGGTTCTCCCTCGCATCACAAGTCCTGGTGGAAGCGTCGCCGGGGACGTCAATCAGAGTCCGCACTGGACTCCGCAACTCCATCCGAAGGCGCCACCCGCAGCAAGACACGGGGACGTTTGATTGGGGGAATCGTCGGCGCTATAGTCCTCTTGGCCGCCATCCTGACCTGGTTCTTTATGTGGGGACCGGGATCGTTTAGACCCATGGTGGACGTGGTCAATCAACAGTGGCCGGATGCCTCCAAATCCCTCACCGCTGCTGATGTGACTTTTGAACGAGTGGATGTGTTCGATGACAACATTCCGGCCGGTAACGTGGCTCGCACCAATCCTGCGCCCGGTAAACCGCTGGGCCGTTTTCAGACTGCAAAGATTTTTGTGTCCAAGGGCATCGAAATGCTGACTATGCCCGATTTGACCGGAAAAACCCGTGAGGAAGCCCTGGAGCTGGTGAAAAAGGCTCGCTTTAACACTCCGCAAATCAGCGAGGACTTCCACGACACCGTGCCGGAAGGCCAAATTTCTTCCCAAGACCCGGCTCCCAATGCCAGCGTGGCACACAACACCATCGTAAAAATTACGGTTTCCAAGGGACGCCAACCGGTTTCAATGCCAAATTTGGTTGGTAAACCGAGCCAGGAAGCTCAAAACGAGTTGACGCAGGTCGGTTTGCAGCCCCAGGTCACGGAAGACTTCTCAGATAGCGTTCCCAAGGGCAAGGTCATCAGCCAAAGCGTGGCGCCCAACACCACGGTTCACCGTCTGGATCAGGTTAACCTGGTGATTTCTAAAGGTCCGGAAGTAGTAGCGGTGCCTAATGTCTTTGGTAAGAGTGAAGGTGACGCGCGCGCCGCCCTAGAATCCGCTGGCTTTACAGTCAATGTAAAACGGACTTTCGGGGATTCCAAACGGGTTTTGAATTCCAATCCTAGCGCCGGAACTCAGGCAAAAGTCGGCTCCACGGTGACCATTACCCTGTTCTGAGCGCGCTTGATACCCGGGCGAACCGGAGTCCGTCCCTCGACAATCCCCAACAGGTTAACGCCGCGCCGCGCGCAAGGCGCGGATTAAAAACCTAGAGCCGGAAAGTTCTCTAAGTCCGCCGGTTGAATCCCCGGCTTCGCCTGAGCCAGCATTTGCGCCACCAGGAAAGCCAGTTCCAGTGCTTGTTGGTGGTTCAGACGGGGATCGACCAAGGTTTCATAACGGTTCGCCAGAGCGGATTCATCGATGGTTTCCGTACCGCCAACGATTTCGGTCACGTCCTCGCCCGTCAGTTCCACGTGAATGCCCCCAGGAACTGTCCCCACGGCCTCGTGCGCAGCAAAGAAACCCCGCACCTCGTCCAGAATCGTCTCAAAGTGACGGGTTTTGTAGCCCGAACCGGTCTTTACCGTGTTGCCGTGCATCGGATCGCACATCCACACAATAGGGGTGCCGGTGTCTTTGCCGGCTTGCAACAGGGCAGGAAGTTTTTCCCTAATGTTGCTGGCCCCCATCCGGGTGATGAAAGTCAGGCGTCCCGCCAGCCCCTCCGGATTCAACCGTTCCACAAGCTCTGTCACGTCATCAGGAGTCGAGTTCGGTCCCAGCTTAACTCCCAGGGGATTCTTCACTTGAGACAGCAAAGCCACGTGCGCCCCGTCCACCTGGCGGGTGCGTTCCCCAATCCACAGGAAGTGCGCGGACGTGTCATACAAATCGCCACTGATGGAATCCACCCGAGTTAGGGCGCTTTCGTATTCTAGGAGGAGCGCTTCGTGTGAGGCATAGAAATCGGTGGTTCGCAGCGCATCCGAGGGAACCCCGGTAGCTTTCATAAACTGCATGGCCGCGTCAATCGCGGTAGCTAAATCGTCAAATTTCGAGTAAGCCCGGTTGCGCATAAAGCCTTTGTTCCACTCGTGGACTCGGCGCATATCCGCGTAACCGCCCTGGGTGAAAGCTCGAATCAGGTTCAGCGTGGCGGCGGAGTATTGGTAGCAGGACATGAGCCGGCGCGGGTCGGGAGTGCGCGAGTCCGCGTTGAACTCGTGTCCGTTGACTGCGTCGCCTCGGTAGGATTCCAAAGTCACCCCGTCGCGGGTTTCCGTGTCAGAAGAGCGGGGTTTGGCGTATTGGCCGGCCATGCGGCCCATTTTGATGATGGGCAGTCCCCCGCCGTAAGCCAGAACGACTGCCATTTGCAGGATGGTCTGAATTATTAGTTTCAGGTGGTCGGCTGTGGATTCTGCGAAAGTTTCGGCACAGTCCCCGCCGGTCAGCACGAAAGCCTCGCCGACACAGGCTTGGGCCATCAAGTTTTGCAACTCGTTGACCTCTCCAGCAAAAACCAGCGGCGGGCGCTGCTTCAGAGCGGCACAGACCTCGGTGACCTTGGCCGGGTCGGGATAGTGTGGCTGCTGGAAAGCAGCTGCGCCGCGCCAGACAGTTTCAAAATCCCGTAGTGTATTCAAGACCATTTCCCGCGTTCCCATTTCGTGTTTGCCATTAAAAGCCCTAGCTCCGGGCAACTATCCTATAGTTTAACCCGGAGCGAGGCAGGTGAGAAAACCTGAAAAACCTAGGCTTGGCCAATCTCCTGGAGCATCTGACGGAACCACGGCAGGTTCACGTCGAAAGGCTTGCCGCCCTTGATGCGCTGGAAATCGATACAGCTCAAACGGTTGCCATTTTCCTCATCGTGCCCAATGACCCCGGATTCTCCCGCGATAGCGCACTGCACGCCCAGGTCCACCATGCCCTTGATGAGCTGCAAGTCAGCTTGATTGGACGGGGCGGAACGCGCGAAGTAGCCGGATTTTTGAACCAGGACTTTTTCAGCGTCTAATGCCTTGGCAAACCGCTTGGCAAAGTATTGTCCCGGATTGATTTCGTCCAGGCGCACGTGGCCGAACGCATCACGATTGACGACCTGGTTCTGAGCCTCCATCTCGGCCACAATGTCCATGACTCCGGCGCCTTCGGACAGGAAAATGTTGACGGTGTCGTTTTCGTCCATAATTTTCTTGAGCCGTTTGCCTTCGGCTTCGATGTCCATATGCATCTCTGGCACGTAGATACCGTTGATATCCCAGTGTTTACGGTCCAACCCCACCGACGGCACAAAGGTTTGCTGATCCAGCCACTCGCGATACAGCTTTGCCGAGTACGCCGTCAGCCAGCCACAGTTACGTCCCATTACCTCGTGCACAATGAGCATCCGCGGAGATACCCGGGATTCGGAAATGATGTGCTGGGCAAAAATGGAAGTATTTTCGGCTGCCGTGTAGGCACCCAAAGATTGACGAATCGGCACCACGTCGTTGTCAATCGTCTTGGGCAAGCCCACCACCGTGAGGTGATGTTTGTGTTCCTCGAGGTAAGCTGCCAAATCCGCGGCGGTCGTGTTCGTATCGTCCCCACCGATGGTGTGCAGTACATCTACACCGTCCTTTACCAGCTGGTCGGCGGCGACTTTCAGGGCGTCCTCACCCTCCTTGATAAGACCGCGTTTCACCAGATCGGCGGTGTTCGTCAGCTTGACTCGGGAGTTACCGATGGGTGAACCGCCATAGAGCTGCAAACGAGCGGCATGAGCTCGGGCGTCATCATCAATCTGCAAATACTTGCCGGTCAGCAGACCGTGATAGCCGTGCTCATAAGCGATGATGTCCACCTCCGGTTCCAACTCGGTGTACCGTTCAATCAACATGCCCACCGCGGTGGACAGGCACGGCGCAAAACCACCGGCCGTCAACAGAGCTACTCGCTTCAGAGCCATATTTCTGCCTTTCTCGTTGTCCGATTTCTTAACATTCTAGGATTCATCGCCGGGTTGGGTGGCTAAGTCTGGTGTGGTATCCGGCTGTTCCTCGGAAGTGGAAGTATCCGAAGTCTCAGCCTCACTTGGGGCTGTTTCGGAATCTTTGCCGGCGTCCCTACTAGATTTTCGCTGTGCCTCCAGGCGTTTTTTCACATTGGCGGCATATTCATCAACATATTCCTGCCCAGACAGCAGCATCAGGTCATACATGACTTCATCGGTTATGGAACGCAGTACGTAGCGATTGTTTTCCATACCTTTGTAGCGGGAGAAATCCAGAGGTTTTCCGATAATGACCCCGATACGCTCCAGCTTGGGGATGGTCTTGCCGATAGGCTGCGATTTGTTCGTTCCCACCATCGCCACCGGAATAATCGGAGCGCCGCTGATGAGCGATAGCCGAGCAATCCCAGTTTTGCCTCGATAAAGCCTGCCGTCAGGGGAGCGTGTGCCTTCGGGATAGATACCGAATAAACCGCCACGTTCCAGAACTTGCAGGCCTTTATCCAAAGCGACCTGGGAGGCTTTGCCGCCGGAACGGTCTACCGGAATAACCCCCACGGACTGCATAAAATGCTTGGTAATCCAGCCTTTAAATCCGGTGCCGGTAAAGTAATCGGACTTCCCGACGAAGGTGATTTCCCGCTTGGTCATCAAAGGGAGGAACACCGAGTCGATGACGGCGAGGTGATTGGAAGCCAAAATTGCCGGTCCGGTTTCGGGGATGTTTTCCGCTCCGCGTATCCATGGCTGAAACAAGAGGCGTAACAACGGTCCGGCGACAATCTTTGAGAATCTGTACACAGTCGATACCTCCAGTGCCCCAAGGGCTTCATGTATAGTTCAAATATGACGTTTCGTAAACGAAGCGGTCACAAGGATCGCGATGAGGAAACCCCTGAGGAGGTCAATCGCCGTTTCGAGCAACTCGCGGCGGCTACTCCTGAGCTCGGAGGTTTCGGACCTCGGGACTGGACTCCAGCGGAAGACAACGAAGGCTTCGTAGCGCCCAATCCCCCTTTACCGACTTTGCGCACTCACACTAAGGTCGGTTGGTTGCTGCTGGTTGCCGCCATCATCGGCTTTATAATCCTGGGGATTACCCAACCGGCTTATTCAGCAGTGGCAGCCACTATATGTTTGCTGGCCCTAGCGGTGGGGTTGGGTTTGCTCCTGCCCATCCGCCGTCGCTAAGGCTCTCAAGTAGTCTGTGAAAGAGCCTTTCTCAGAGCAGCCATCACAGCGTCAGCCTCGTAGGGAGCCGGCACGTTATAGCTCGCCCCGGACCAGCGCGACATCCATTCGTCCTGTTGGCGAGCCACCAGCATGATGATGGGCGGAACTTTATCCGCATGGATATTGAGCCAACGCGCCACCGATTGCCCACCCTCTTGATAAGTTTCAGCGTCAAGCACCAGAGCCGCATAGCGGTCCTCAGCGAAATTTTGTTTCACCGCATCCGGGGTCGCCACTTCCTGCCAGTCAATCGGCGGTATATCGAAACTACCGCTGAGTCCGGCTGCATCCATGACGGCTTGACGGGTATGGGGATTGCCACTGAAAAGCATAACTTGCACGGCATCGGTGCCTGCTTTTTCTTCCATAGAATTCGCTCCTTTACCAAAGACATGAACATTTTACCTACCGAGTGGGTGCGCGCCAAACAATTCTGTGGACGCCCCACCGATGGGTGTCGACCAAGCTCGCCGACTCGAAAATCCTGGTGACAATCGCTGCCCTATCCCAAGGTTGGCAGGGCGATAGCGTCTACGATATCGACGATCTGGACGACACCACGTGGCGCTGATTTGTTCGGAGGCCCCACCATCACCAGTCGAGAACCGACGGTTTTACCCACGGCTTTCATAGTTTCCGCATCTGCCCACAGCACGCCCTGACCGTTGATCCAGGTGGAAGTGGGCTTGTCTCCCCAAGAACCGGATACCACCACATATCCGACCTGGTCGCCGGCCTGAATGGGCTGTCCCTGCCCTTCCAGAGTCCAAACGTTCGTGGGCTGGCCGGGAACTTTTGAACCTTCGATGTAGGCCGGCTGTGGCTCAGCACCGGGACCGCAATAGATACGCAGACCATCGGGGAGCTTCGCCCCGGTAGGCTGTGATTGAGCCAAAAGCTGGGTGTAGGCTGCCAACTGGGTTTCTTGCGTTACCGGAGGCGCAAACAGTATGTCGATAACAAAAACCAACGTTTCGCCAGCCAGCGGGTGATCCTTGCCAGGTAAGGGCTGCCCGGCGTCTTTCGCGGCTTGTTCCCGTTCCGTGAGTTCCCCGTAAGCTAGGCGCGGCGGAATGACGAGCTCAATCCGATCCCCAACGTTGCGCCCGGACAAACCCCAGGTCCAGCCTTCGATAATGTTGTTGCCCAGTGAGAAGGAGGCGGGTTCTCCCTTTTGCCAGGAGTCGTCAAAGACTTCGCCGTTCCACTTTTGTCCCTTGTAATGGACGATGACATCAGCATTCGCGGAAACGACCGTCCCGGTGCCTTCATGCAGTACGGTACGAATGAAATCCTTGGGAGCCGGTCCCGTTCCCGCCGCAATGTTTGGTTCCGTCCCGAAGCTATCAGGTAAGTCCACCGCGGGAACCGGTCCGTTTTCTACCGGTTTTACCGCCGCAGGTTCCGCAGATGCGGCTGGGGTAATGGTCTTAACACAGCTCTTCGGGGTGGCTAGCGGGGCGTTTTGCTCTCTGGGAACCTCTTGACAAGCCGTTAAACCCGCGGCCGCCAAAGCAAACAGGGAGAGCACCGCTAGTTGTTTCTGTAGGTGTTGCAAGATTGTACCTCTTTTTCCAAAAATCAGGTTTCGTGTCCCTCACCATGCGTTGTCAACGTTTGGTATCGTAGGCAGAAACCAGCTGTAACAATGTTGCCTGGGGATCAGTCGTGGACGTAGCCGGAGTGACTACCAGTACCAAACTACCCAACGGTAAATTGGCCAGCTCTAAAGAATCAGCTGAAACCGAGATCAACTCACCGGCATTCCAGTCAGCCGCGGTGGTCTGTTTGTTCCAATCCGCACTGACTCGTTTCACGATGACGCCCTGCCCCGCTTTGACTGCCGGACCGTCGCCGGTGGCGTAGACCGCGGTGGATTGTCGGGACGGATACGACCCTGCGGCCACAGCGTTGACCGTGTAGGCACCCTGACCGTCCGTATCGATGCTAATACCATCCGGCAGCGGGTTATTGGTGGGAGTGACCTGGAACTTAGAGGCTGCGTCCGCGGGCACCGCTAAACGCACGTCCACCACGTAGGCCAGCGTGTCGCCCTTCTTAACCCCGATACTGCTGGCACCCATCTCGCCGTAGGCTTTACTCGGGGGCAGAATCAACATAACTCGCTGACCGACCTTGACCCCACGCAACTCTTTCCATCCTTCAATAGGCGGGTTAGCCAGCGAAATCGCACGCGGTCCAGCCGCATCGGTGATGGTGGAATCAGGCATTAAAGCTCCGCCCCAAACTTTGCCGTAGTAATCCACAACGACAAGGTCGCCGTCCTTGACCTCCTCACCTTTCCCGTTGCCGTCATCAAGCACCTTCATCACGGGTACTTCTGGCGGGGGGACTGCCGGAAAATTAATCTCCGGTACCGTCCCGAACTGGGGTGAAGCCACAGTAGGCATCTCGCTACCAGCGGGTTTGGAACAGGCAGACAGTGACAGTGCGAGGCTGGCGGCCGCTAGGGCGAAAGCAATTTTTCGTAACACGATACTCCCTGGAATACTCAAGTTCAGATTCGTTTAAACTTGATTTTACCTTGAATAAGTCGACATCCGAGCCTAATCGTTATCGGCTTTTCAACTTTGTCGCTCCACCCCGTCGTTTGCACCGCTTCAGAACTATAAAAAACGGCGAGCCCAGATAACCAGGCTCGCCGTGACTTTTCGTAGCTTTTTTCTAGTGGAAAGATCCCCCACAAGAACAGGTATTGACCGCATTGGGGTTATCGATAACGAACCCGGTCTGAGCCAGGGTGTCCTGGAAATCAACCGTGGCGCCAGCCAGGTAGGGTACGCTCATTTTGTCAACGACCAGCTCAACGCCATCGAAATCCCGTACCGCATCGTCTTGGGACAGTTCGTCGTCGAATTCGAGCTGGTAAATCAAACCGGAACAACCCCCGGGAGCTACTCCCACGCGCAGCCGCAAATCATCACGGCCTTCCTGTTCCAGTAAGGATTTAATCTTGGCTACTGCGGCATCGGTCAAAGTGACCTCATGGGTCAAAGAAGCGGTCTCCATCTATATTTCCTTTCCTGCAAAAGACACTGTGACTTAGTCTAACCTTATTTATGTCGTATTTCTTCCTCAGTTTTGAAACCGTCCTGACCTAGGCGTATGGCCGCTGAGCATAGCTTGTTGCTCTCAATCGGGCAGATGCCAGGTTTGGCCCAGAATCCGTCCCCACTCAGTCGCCCCGCGCTGGGGATGTTCGGCGAGAAAGTAGGCTTGCGCGATGCCTGTTTCTTGCAGCTGGCGGCGCGAAAGCGGGGAATCCGCGGCCAAGACCACCACTGGTTGAAAGCCTCGCCGCGCCGCCCGAGCCACGACCAGGTTTGCCAAGTCAGCTGGGCCGGGCACATCGGTGATTTCCGGCTGGATGACCAGGTATATATCGGCCTGCGTGTCCAGCCGGACTTCCCGTGGACTGGCAATGGTCAGTCCTTTCACAAGCGCGGTGCCGGTGCTGTCCGGGTCGGGAGCGTCCGGGTTCACACCCTGCGCTTGTGCCGGCTGCAAATTCGCTACGTCCAGGTGCAGGGTGTCCGCCGGATGGTACTGGCTCCACGCCTCGCAAAAGTCCTGGGCAAAATCGGCGAATTCGAGAGTCGCCAGAATCTGAATCCGCACCGGGTTGAACCTAACTGAGCGCCGGGGCAGAGCCGTTGACCAAACGCCCCAACAGCAGGGTTTCGGCCAGCACGGCTCCTTGCAAATCCGCTAAATCTTGAGACTCGTTCTCAGAGTGGGCGTTGGTGTAGGGATCCTCGACCCCGGTCACGAGGACTTCGGCAGCGGGGAAAAACTCCTGGAACGTGGCGATAAACGGAATCGAACCGCCTTGCCCAATATTGACGCTCTTGACCCCAAACGCATCGGTCAAGGCTCCGTGCATCAAAGCCAGCACCGGAGAATCCAGATTGGCTGCATAAGTCGGACCGGTCTCCAGGCACTCCACGCTGACTTCGGCACCAAAAGGAGCGTTAGCTACCAGGTAATCCGATAGCGCTTGCGCCGCCTTTTGAGGATCCTGACCCGGTGCGATACGCATCGAAATCCGCGCTTTCGCCTGCGGGATAATCGTATTCGAGCTGGTCGCGATGCTGGGCGCGTCAATCCCGATGACACTGATGGCTGGTTGGGTCCACAGGCGGGAGGCGAGGTCACCAGTCCCCGTCAGTTCCAGCCCCGCCACAGCACCCATTTGTTTCCGCAAGTCATCTTCCGGGTAGTCCACGTCCGCCACCGGGTTCGCCACCAAACCCGGCACCGCCACACTGCCCTTCTGATCGTGCAAAGTGGCGATGAGCCGACACAGGCAGGTCAAGGCGTCTACGGTGACCCCGCCGAAAGCCCCGGAATGTACGGCGTGATCCAAAGTCTTGACATTCACGTCTACGCTCAACACGCCGCGCAGACCGGTGGTCAAGGCCGGCTGGTGAACGTCCCAGTTTCCGGAATCCGTCACGATGATGACATCAGCCTGCAGAAATTCCCGATTCTGTTCCAGGAAGGCGGTAAAGGTTGGAGAGCCGACTTCTTCCTCGCCTTCGATAAAGATTTTCACGTTGACGGGCAGTTCGTCACCCCATGCCCGCAGCATCCCCAAGTGAGTCGCCACCCCGGCTCCATCATCGCTGGCACCGCGGCCATAGAGACGGCCGTCGCGCTCCGCCGGCTCAAACGGATCTGAATCCCATTTGTCCAGGTCCCCGGTGGGCTGTACGTCATGGTGGGCATAGAGCAGCACGGTGGGGGCGCCAGCTGGTCCGGACTTTTCAGCCAAAACTGCGGGGCGAGAAACTAGCCCGGTTTCCGAATCCGTCACGGTCACAATACGTGCCGTGGCCCCGGCTGCCTCCAGATTCTTCACAATGTATTCCGCGCTGGCCTGCATATCCGAGGCGTGTTCCGGCAGCGAGGACACCGCAGGAATCCGCACCAAACCTTTTAAGAACTCGACTACATTGTTGAAATCGGCAGTTGCGCGTTCACGCAAGGTTACTTCCTCCACCGCATTTTCCTTTCCCTATTTTCGTTTGCCGGTCGCTTTCCCGGTTTTCCAACATAAAAAATCTGTGGCATGATTTGCCTATCATGAGTCTATTAAAAAAGCAGCAGCCAAGCGAAGCTGAAAACACGGGCGAATCGAAAACCGCCGTCAACCCACGCCAAAAGAAGGGGCCCACCCCTTCGCGCAAACAGCAGGAAGCCCGCAACTACCAGGGACTGCTGGGGGTTGACAAGAAAGTCGCGAAGGAACGGGCGCGCGCGGAATCTCGGCGCCGCTACGAGCGCGAGCAGGAAGGTCTGCGCACAGGTCGCGAGGATTTGCTGCCTTACCAGCATCGCGGCCAGGCTCGCCGAATGACCCGAGATTACATCGATTCTCGCTATTCTTTTGCCGAATTTATGATTGTGACGATGCTGGCGCTCATGGCTCTCAGCTTGATTGCTGTGTCAATTTTGAACCGGCACAACTCGGATTTGGCTCAAAAACTCAATACCTGGACTTTGATTGGTTCTTATGCTGTCTTGATTCTGGGCATGCTTGATGCCGGTTTCATCGCGGGACAAGCCCGGCGCAAAGTGGTGAAGCGTCTGGGTGCGGACAATGTGCCGCGCGGACTGCGCTGGTATGCATTTACGCGCGCCATCATGATTCGCCGGTGGCGCAGCCCGAAGCCGCAGGTGGGGCGCGGTAAGGCCGCTAAACAGCAGCAAGATTCCTAACGACTGCGCCGGCTTATTGTTAAATCAGCGTAAATTCAGCGTTTGCCATCCGTTAAGAGTCGCGGTCAAGGCTCTATAGCTTATAGACTGGGGATCATGGAAACACGTTATTTAGGCAACTCTGGACTTAAGATTTCTTCGCTGATTCTCGGTAACTGGCTCACCCACGGAGCCCAAATAGAGGACAAAACTGCGGAAAAAACCGTTCGGACCGCCCTTGAGAACGGAATTTTTACATTTGATACCGCTGATGTTTATGCCAATGGCGCTGCTGAAAAAGTCTTGGGGCGGGCTTTAAGGGACGTGGATCGTCAAGACTTGGTGCTGATGTCCAAAGTTTACTGGCCGGTTAAGGGCTTTGGGCCAAACGACGCCGGGCTGTCTCGCAAGCATATTTTTGAATCCTGCCATAACTCGTTGAAGCGACTGCGCACGGATTACCTGGATGTCTATCAGGCACATCGTTTCGATTACGAAACCCCGCTGGAAGAAACCATGCTGGCTTTTGCCGACTTGGTGCGGGCCGGAAAAATTCTCTACGTTGGGGTTTCCGAGTGGTATCCCGACCAGATTCGCGATGCGGCACATTTGGCTCGCGAACTGAAGATTCCCCTAATTTCTAACCAGGCTGAATACTCTCTGCTGTGGCGAGTTGTCGAAGACGGGGTCGTCGAGGCTTGCGAACACAACGGTATGGGACACTTGTGCTTCTCTCCCCTGGCACAAGGGGTGTTGACCGGAAAGTACCGTCCGGGGGAAACTCCGAAGGAAAAGACGCGTGCCGCCAGCAAAGTTGGAGGAAAGTTCATGCATCGCTGGATGCAGGACGACCTGCTGGCCGCAGTACAGGGATTGCGCCGGGTAGCAGAAGAAGCCGGTTGCCGCATGAATCAGCTAGCTTTGGCCTGGCTGCTGGCTCGCCCGAATGTTTCCGGCGTCATTATTGGAGCCTCCAAAGCGTCTCAGATTGAGGACAACTTGGGAGCTCTGGACGTGACTATTGACGACCATTTGAACGCTCTCATCGATGATGTGCTGGGTGATTTTGTGGTCCATACGCAGCCCGATGATTGCCACAAGTCTCCGTTGAAGCGTCCCTAGGGTCGTTCCTTTTCTGTCCCGACTAGACTTGTCTCTATGTACAAGTTTGTGTTTCGTCACCTTTTCGTGAAGCTCGACGCCGAATGGGTGCATCGCCGCGCAATCGACTGGCTGGAGTTCTGGGGGCGGTGTAGGTTGGCACGCCAGGCGGCTTCCCGAATAGTCCGCCGTGGCGAACCAACCTTTATCTGGCCTCTCCCCCGCCCAAATTTCGACCCCGACCTTTCGGGTAGAGAGTTTCGCACTTATGGCCCTCTGGGCTTGGCGGCAGGCATGGACAAAGAAGCCCGCGCTGTCGCCATGTGGGATGCGCTGGGCTTTGGATTCATGGAAATCGGCACCATCACTCCCCTGCCGCAACCCGGCAACAATCGTCCGCGCTTGTGGCGTATGCCGCAACAGCGAGCGCTACGCAACGCGATGGGCTTCAATAACGAAGGCGCGCGAGTGGCAGCCCGCCGGTTACGGCGCTGGCGAGCCGAATATGGAGAGCGCATCATCATCGGGGCCAATATCGGTAAGAATAAGGTCACTCCCCCCGAAAAAGCCGCGGCGGATTACCGTAAAGTTACGCGAGTATTGGCTGCCCTCGTAGATTTCCTGGTTATCAACGTGTCCTCACCAAACACCCCCGGATTGCGTGACCTGCAGGCGGTTTCTTCCCTGCGTCCCATCGTCAAAGCGGTGCAGCGCGAACTGAAACTCCAAGGGCTATCCGAGTTGCCCGTGTTTGTAAAAATCGCCCCGGATTTGGCTGATGAAGATGTCATTGCCGTGGCACAGCTGGCTATGGATGAGGGTTTAGCTGGGGTGGTGGCGACCAACACGACCATCAAGCACGATTTGGGTGCTGGCGGAGTGTCGGGCGCACCGTTGCGGAGCCGCGCCCTGGAGGTCGTTAAAGTGTTGCGAGCGAACCTGAGCCCTGAGCAAACCATTATCGGGGTCGGCGGCATCTCGACCGTTGACGATGCCCGAGCCATGCTGGCTGCCGGCGCGAACCTCATCGAAGGATTCTCGGCTTTCATTTATGAAGGCCCCGCCTGGCCGGCACGCCTCAATCGGGAACTGACTCACAGCTAGCTTCTGACCGGTCTGAGACGGCCTACCACCTCGCGTTGAGCCTGACTAATCCCACCAAAAACGCCACAGTTGCCGATTTAGATGCCGATTATAAAAGACGCTGACTTCATCGGGACAGGCGTCCTCACCTAACTCAAACCGCTTCAGACCGGCATAGGCCGCATGCGGATCCTCCTCGTCAGGACCGAGCCCCAGCAGATGCGGCGAGACGAAAATGGTATCTATGCTCAAACGCTCATCAAAGCGCTGGGGTCCAATCATGTATCCGGAAAAGAACGTTTCAGCGGGATGCTGAGCCACGAGCTGCAGCAAATCCTCCACCCGCGGAGCGTAGTTTTGCCGTTCGTCCAATGCATTGGGCGGTATCACTTTCAACAGTTGGGTGGCTAGCCACGCGTCCCCATCTGAGTACGGCAAATAGTCGACCATTTCCTCCACATCCACGTCGGGATATTCACGAGCCATGTCAAACCACATCCAATCCGAATAAGGCAGAGTCAGGGTGGTAACCCCCTCCAGCACCGTCCAGCCCCGAGGTCCATAAATGCCCGGATCCAGCTGAGGATTGCCGATGAGTCCCCGCAGACTTTCCAAAGACATGGTCTTTGCTAAGTTACAGCGCTCACAATCGCAGCTAACGTCATGATGTGGTACTTCCTTTGCCCTCCAATTCCGTAGTTCTTGCATAATTTCCAAAGTCGCCATATGTGTTCCTTTCTGGCATTTCCCCAGGCCCGGTTGGTGCCGCGCCTTCTGGGATTTAGTGTTCTGAAAACCGGGGCGGGTGTCGAGAACAGATTTTCTTACCTGTGGAAAACCCCCATTTCAGCCCCCTTGTGGAAAACTCTGTAAATCCGCTTGTTTTCGGTCTAAAGTTGGGAATTTTGGGGATTAAAAGGCACAATTAAGCGTGCTGATTGACCTGGATTCCCTCACTGCCTACCCGGAATTTCTCCGTGACTACACCCAGTTAAAAGACGTGAATCTGCGCCGCAGTCTGGAAGCTGAACAGGGACTGTTTATGGCGGAATCCAACGAAGTCATCGGCCGAGCCCTGCGCGCCGGATATACCCCGCGTTCCCTGCTTTTAGCCCCGCATTGGCTGGAGATTATCCGCCCGTTGCTCGCTGCCAGCCCCGCCACCGGATTCGCGGACGATGGCGGTCCCATTCCCGTGTTTGTGGCTCCGGAAGCCCTCCTGGAGCGCCTGGTGGGTTTCCATCTGCACCGCGGGGCGATAGCGGCCATGCAGCGCAAACCAGCTCTGAATCCGCGCGAAATCCTGAACAGTTCCTCCCGGGTGTTAATTCTGGAAGATTTGGTGGATCACACGAATGTAGGAGCGGCGGTGCGCAGTGCCGCCGCCTGCGGTTACGACGCCATCATGGTCACACCCTCGTGCGCTGACCCGCTGTATCGCCGGGCGGTACGGGTTTCGATGGGCACGATTTTTCAAGTGCCTTGGACCCGGCTGGAACGCTGGCCCGACCCGGTGTTATTTCACGAGGCTGGTTTTGAACTGGTCGCACTGGCGCTACGCGAAGACTCCCAAGACCTGCGAGATTATGCGGCGGAACTGGCTGGCGACCCGACTCGAAAGGTGGCTTTCATTGCGGGAGCTGAACGGGACGGGTTAAAACCGCGAACCATTGCTCGAGCCGATAAAGTGGTGCGCATTACGATGGCCCACGGAGTCGATTCGCTCAACGTGGCAGGAGCCATCGCTATCGCCTGCTGGGCGACCGCCGCGATACCGCCCGTAAGCGATTCCTCGCCCACCGAAACTTATGAACTTTAGGCCAGCAACCGCCGTAGCCAGCCCAAAGTGTCCTCGGGACCGCTCACCGCTTGACACGGTACCCCGGTCGCCAACACCGGGTAATCATTGCCCCGTTCGTCGAGGCGATCCCCCAAAAACACCAGGTTCAGTGGTGCGTATCCGGTCGATTCCAGCAGGGAGCGGATGCCATAGGCTTTATCCACTCCACGAGCTGTGACGTCCACCGAAGTGGCACCGCCGCTGCGCACCTCCAACTGGGGCAACTGCGTTTCCAGCGCCCTCACTAATGCGGTTTTCTTGGAGCCATCGGGGTCCCAGGCTCGTTTTGCGGCGAGCGGAGCGTGCTGTCCCAAGGCGGAAAACGTCACCTGGGTGCCGCGATCCTCGATGATGTTGCCCCACGGCGAGGCCGCCCACAAGCCGAGTTCACGAGCGGTCGCTTCGATAATTTCAACAGTCTGTTGCCGCAGGTCCGCCGCTAGGTCCCGGCGGTAGACACGCACCAGTTTGTCCGGGTCGCTTCCCGGTTCCATCCGGTAGTACTGGGTGCCGCAGGTGGGCAGCAGATGCAGTGTGTGCTTTGGGACCGGCTGGTCGGCGAGTCGGGAAAGAACTTGGGATTGGAACTGAGAGAGCTGGCCGCCAGAAATAATGGCCGCTTCATACCTGTTCAGGAGCTTGGCCAGGACGGCCGCCATTTCGGTGTCAAGCGGCATTTTTGAGGGTGCCAGCGTGTCGTCTAGGTCGAAAGCAACCAGACGCAGGACTGCGGAGGGGGTAAATTGCAAACTCACTGGACAATCCTGAAAGGTGGCTAGACCGTAAACCGAGCCATTCGCTCGTCTAGGGTCGAGACGGCGTCTTGCACCACGCTCATATGTTCTTGGAACTGCTCGGATTGAGTGTGGGCACTTTGCGAGTGGGACGCTAAGGATTGCGAATGGGTGAACAGTTCATTAGAAAAAGAACGCACCTCATCGATGCCGGTATTAGCTTTGGACAGGGCGGTTTCTTGACGGTTAACGTCCTGGTTGACGGCCTGTTGAGAGGCGCTCAATGCCTCCAGCTGGGTCAACAGGAATTCGATGCGCTGTTCCCCGGCGTCCGCTTGGGTCTGCAGTTGGGCGACCTGGCTGATGACCTCACCAGTGGTTTCGGCAGTTTGCGAAGCCAAATCTTTAGCCTGGTTGGCGACCACGGCAAAACCGCGCCCGGCTTCCGCACTGCGGGCGGCCTCGATGGTGGCGTTCAGTGCCAGCATATTGGTTTGCTCCGAGATAACAGAAATATCCGTCATCAAAGCCATAATCTTTTCCACCGAGGTTTTCAGCTCGGTTACCGCGGTGTTCAGATCGCGTGCCGCCGCGATACCGTCGGAACGCAAAATTTCATTGCTGGAGGCAATTTCGGACAAATGCGCGATGTCCCCCGCCACCGCGATACCGTTGTCCGTCAAAGTTTGCGCCGTTTGTCCCAGTTGCGTCCCGGTTTCAGCCAGTCGATTGCTGCTATCTAGAACCCGGTCGTTGCCCGTTTTGACGATTTCGGCCTGGCTACCGGCAACCGCGGCAAAATTCCGCAGTCCGTCCACCCCGCTGCGCAGATTGACCACCAGGGAGGATAGGGAAACCATCGCTTCATTTACTGCCTGCGACAAATCTGCGATTTCATCTTTGGTATAGATTTGGGCACGTTTCGTAAAATTGCCCGCCGCGGAATCTGCCAGGGTCAGGGACACGGCTTTCACCGAGCGGCGGATTCGAGCTCGCATGGTAAAACCAATGACCGTTCCCAGGATTGCCAAAATCACTATCAAAATGACCTGGATGATGATTTGGGTGAAAATTTCGCGCTGTTGGACCTGGGGTTGGTCTCCCAGAGAAAGGATTCGATTCAACCCCACCAGCAGCAACACCACTGAAAGCGCGGAGAATCCAAAGCTCAAGTAGGCAGTGAGCCGGAACTGTCCGGCGATGGAGACCAGCTTTCTGTTCATGACTGTTCCTCCGATTCCCCCAGCTCTCGCAGATTCAGTTCACCCGTGTCCTCAACCATCTGGAGGTTGTGAATCATAGCGCGGGTGGTAGAAATAATTTCCTCCACTTTGTCAGATTCCGAGTCAATGTTTTGCAAGCTGGTTTGAGACTGAGCGGCGGCCTCGGTGATAGTCACGATTTCCTCGCTCAGGGCGCGAGACTGGTCGAGAGCTCCCGCGCAGGCCGCCTCCATCGAGGCCACTACCGCAGCTTGGTCAGCCACGGCTTGGGCGGAAACTTGCTGCGAGTCATTAATTTGGTTCAATTTTTCGGTAACGTCGGCAGTCACCCCCACAGCCCGGTCACAGCGTTTCTGGATTTCTGCAGAAGCCTCCGTCACCGCCGCCGCCGCGGTGCTGGTTTGTACCGCAAGTTCTTTTATCTGGCCGGCGACGACCGCGAAACCCGCCCCGATTTCCCCGGCTTTCGCCGATTCAATGGTGGCGTTCAAAGCTAACAGACTGGTTCGTTCCGCGATTTGCGCAATCTGATCCACAGAAACAGAAATGTCTTGACTGTGGGATTGAAATTTTTGAATAATCTGAGAGAGTTCAGCCAAGTTCTCCACTTCGCTGTGTCCAATGGTTAGGGCTTCCTCAGTGTGGCGGGCAATGTCACTGCGGGAGGAGGAAATCTCGGCAGCGGCAGCGGCCAGTTGTGCGGCAGACTTGGCGAGCATCCGGGCTTGTGGCGTCACCGTGTCGATTTCCTGGCCGACCTTGCCACCGGCCTCTCCCAAGGCATCGACCGCACCGTTCAATCCGGTTTGTTCCTCAGAAACCTGATGGTACACGCTGCGAGTTTCATTCATCAGCTGGCTGAGCGCCAAACGAGTTTCATTCATGACCCGCGCCAAATCGGACAGTTCGTCATTGGTCACTCCCCGCGCCGCAACCGTAAAATCTCCCGCCGCTATCGCCTGGGCACTGCGCCGCACCGAGCTGGCCGCATCGGTAATGGAACGGGAAATGAATCTGATGAGTAACCATGCCGCGGTGGCTCCGGCAGCTACCACAACAATCAGCACCCCAACCACCACGGTAAGGTTCACGCTGGGCGTGCCTTGGGTACTGCTGCCAACCCTCCTCAACAGGCGAAACAGAACTACCAGAGAGACTAAAAATATCAGCCCCGGAGTTAACAACACGGCAACGCCACTGACCAGGTTTTTCGCCAAAAGGTTAAACCTGATTCCTCGCAGACGCAGTTCAGTTGGGTTATCGGACATATGTTAATTTTTACCAGAATTCCCGGAATTGTTTAGGAAAGCCACGAGGTTTTCCGCGGTTTTCAGGCCAAAACCAGGGACTTGGGCAATCTCGGAGGCACTGGCCTCACGTAAACGCTTGACCGACCCGAAATGTTTAAGCAACGCCTTTTGTCGGGCGGGACCGACTCCTGGGGCAGCATCCAGAATCGAACGGGTCATAGCTTGGGAACGTTTCTTGCGATGTGCGCTGATGGCAAAACGGTGGGATTCATCACGTAAATACTGCAGCAAATACAGGGCTTCGGAGGTGCGCGGGAAAATGACCGGAAAGTCGTCGTCTACCCGCCAGACTTCCTCCAAGCGTTTTGCCAGTCCAACGACAGGAATATCCCACACCCCTACCTCATCCATCGCCGCCCGAGCAGCATGAACCTGGGGCAGTGCTCCATCCACCACGACCAAATCGGGACGGTAGGAAAACCGCCGCGGTTCTTTTTCCGTTCCCAAGGGGGGTATAGCGCCAGATTGTGCCGTCTGAGGGGAAGGATTCGTCGTTTCGACAATCTCCGTGCCGCTCGCCGTGGCTAGCGCATCGGTTCCAGGCAGCCCCGCGCCCGGGCTGTTTTCCTCTTGAATGAGGCGTTCAAAGCGCCGGCGCAGCACCTCGTTCATGGCGGTTGTATCGTCGGGGGTACCCGTGCCGTCAGCTCCCCGGATTGAAAACTTCCGGTAAGCGTCTTTGCGGGGGGCGCCGTCCTCAAACACCACCATGGAACCCATCTGAAATGTGCCTTGTGTGTGAGAAATGTCGTAACACTCAATCCGTAGCGGTGGATCAATGTCGAGCAGGCGTCCCAGCTCATTCAAGGCCAGGTTTCGCTGGGTCAAATCCCGGGCTCGCCGAGTCTTGTACAAGCGCAACCCCTCCACCGCGTTGAGCTGCACCCGGGACAGGGCTTCACGTTTCGCTCCCCGTTGCGGCACCCGAATACTCACCTGAGACCCTCGCAACGCGCTCAACCAGCGCTGCAGCACGCCCACATCGGTCGGGGAAACGGAAACCAGAATCTCCTTGGGAATGACGGAAGTATCGAAATGCGCCGTATCGTTGGCGGAACTGGGACCGACCCGCCGCGTCCGCGCAGCGCTCCCCTCACGAGCGAGGTCTGCCGCCGCTTCTCCATAAATTTGTTCCAAAGCCCTTGCCATCAGGGAGGCTTCGTCAAGGTCCTCTTCCCGCGCGCTCACCCAGCCGCGCTGCCCGCGAATCCGCCCCGCACGTACATAAAACACCTGGACGGAAACCTGGAGTTCATCGGCCTCAAGGGCAAACAAATCCGCGTCCGTGTCATCGCTGAGCACCGCAGCGTTTTTTTCCAAAACCTTACGCAACGCCTCCAGCTGATCCCTCTTCCGGGCCGCGTCCTCAAAGCGATAAGCCTGGGCATCGTCCCACATGGCAGTCTCGATTTCGCGCAAGAACCCGGCATCACGCCCGCTCATGAAGTCGCAGACTTTCTCGGCTAGTTCACGGTGCTGTGCAGCGCTGACGCGGCCGATACACGGCGCGGCGCAACGTCCGATATAGCCCAGCAAACACGCCCGATTAGCTGCTTGAGCCTGGGAAAACACTCCGTCAGAGCAGGTCCGCACCGGAAATACAGTTTGCAACAGCTCCAGGGTTTGACGAATCGCCCACACCGCCGTGTAGGGCCCGAAATAGCGCACTCCGTGTTGGTGAGCGGTGCGTAGCACTCCCATACGCGGATATTCCTGGTTCATCGTCACCGCGAAGTACGGGTAGGACTTATCGTCCTTAAACATCACGTTGAACTTGGGGTCGTGTTCTTTAATCCAGGTGTATTCCAAGGTCAGGGCTTCGACCTCGGAACCGACCACTACCCAGGATACCGAAGCGGCGCTGGCGACCATTTTCGCAGTGCGCGGGTGCAGACGCGCGGGGTCGACGAAGTAAGACGTGAGCCGATTACGCAGATTCTTGGCTTTACCCACATAGATAACCCGGTCGCGGCCGTCACGCCACCGGTACACCCCCGGTTGCGTGGGAATCTCGGAGGCTTTGGGAAAGTCTGGGACTTTCATGGAAACCTCATGTCGCCGCGAACGGGGTTGCTCGGGTCTGGGCTCAGAGTCAAGGCGGTGCCACCGGCGATATTCATGAGTCCAACACTTCGGAATTCAACCCAGATTCGGTGTCGGGGATTCCCAGCTCCTCTGCCCGTTTATCAGCCATGGCCAACAGGCGGCGGATTCGGCCCGCCACTGCGTCTTTCGTCAGCTGCGGTTCACTGAGCTGACCGAGTTCTTCCAGTGAAGCCTGCTTGTATTCCAGACGCAAACGCCCCGCGGAAATGAGGTGCGGAGGAATGTCGTCCCCCAGGATTTCAAAAGCCCGGCGCACGCGTGCCCCCGCCAACACGGCAGCCCGGGTGGACCGGCGCATATTGGCATCATCAAAATTTGCCAACCGGTTGACTTCCCCGCGCTTCTCACGCTTTTCACGCTTATCTGCCCACTCACGCAAGGCCGCGTCCGCGCCCATCTGAGTCAGTAAAGCCCTAATTGAGTCGTTTTCCCGCACGGCTACCCGAGATAGTTGACGCACCTCGCGTGACTTGGCGTTCGCCCCCATACGTCGAGCCATACCTACCAAGGCGAGGGCCGCCTCGGGGCCGGGCGCCGTCACTTCCAGCGCTGAGGACCGAGTTGGTTCCGCCAGCGAACCGCGGGCCAGGAAGGCTCCCCGCCATGCGGCGACGCAGCCGGATAGGGGTCCTGACACGATTTCCGGGGCCAACCCCCGCACTGGACGACCCTGTTTGTCCAACAGCCCGGTTTCTTTTGCCAGTTTCTCTGCCCCGGACACCACTCGCACCACGTAGCGATCCGCTTTTCGGATTCCGGTTCCACTGACCACCACCACGGAGGAGTTCGTGTGGTACAGATTCAGCAAAGCCTGCTGTAGCCGTTTCGCGCTATTGGCGTGATCCAGTTCCGCTTCCACCACTATGGAGCCAGCCACCAGGTGGATTCCCCCCGCAAACCGCAGCAACGCAGATATTTCAGCGCGAAAATCAGCTCGCGACTCGACGCGAACCCCCGCGAGTTCATCTTTTGCGACAGCCGTCAGGGACATAGTTTAACTTCCTCCTGGTTGTGAAAACCGGCATGGTTGAGAGCCGGTCAGTGAGTCCAATCACTATTCTAACTAATGATTGTCGAGCTCTTCGATACTGGACAAATCTCCCCAGTTTCCGCTCATGGCATCTCTGAATGCGGCTGCTAATCGCAAGAAGTCATGACGAGCGGTGCCGTCCCCGACGGAAATTTGGCGCAACATGACCTGACATCCCAGTTCGTTAGCGGCATTTTGCAAGTCATCGATGTCCGTCACCGAAACAGGATCACCAATCACCACTGAGAGCCGCAGCTCGGGGACAATTTGATGTAAAACCCGCAAATGATCAGGAAGTGTCAGGTCTTGCGTCTCTCCGCGTTGGCGGCTGAGATTCAGCACCAGGGCTTTCCGTGCCGGCGAGTGCACCAACGCTTCCCGCAAGTCCGCAATCAGCAGATGGGGCATCACCGAGGTGTACCAGGAACCCGGACCCAGCACTATCCAATCCGCGCTTGCGACCGCCTGCAGAACCTGCGGGGTAACCGGCGCGTCAGGAGGATCCAGACGAATTCCCCGCACCACCCCCGGCGCTTTCGCAATCTTGGATTGTCCGCGTATCGTTTGAACCCGCCCTTCCACTTCTAAGTCAGCTTCGATAGCCATGGGGACGGTAGACATCGGCAACACTCGGCCTTGCGCATCCAACAACCGAGTCATCCATTCCAGACCCGCGACCGGGTCATCGAGAATCTGCCACAAACCAGCCAGCAATAGGTTGCCCAGGTTGTGTCCGTTCATCTCCCCGTTTGATTTAAACCGAAACTGCAGAATATCGCGCCAGGTCAGACCCCAATCGGATTCATCGCACAAGGCCGCCAGCGCCATGCGTAAGTCCCCTGGAGGTAGCAGGTCAAACTCTTGACGTAAACGTCCGCTGGAGCCTCCGTCGTCGGCCACGGTGACGACTGCCGTGAGATCCGTGGTGAGGTGGCGCAAAGCCGAAAGCGTAGCGTACAGCCCGTGCCCCCCGCCAAAAGCCACCACCTTCGGGCCGGTCGCGCGTCCGGGCCACACGGAATCTTGGGGAGGCTGAAAATAATGTCCCTGTACATTCATACCTAGCTCACCCCCGAGTCATTCCTTACCGATATCACGATGCACGGTGCGTACCTGAAAACCTTTAGAGCGCAGCAGGTTGGACAGGCGTTCTGCCATCGCCACCGAACGATGCTGCCCCCCGGTACACCCCACGGCAATTGTCACAAACGGCTTTAACTCGTGCAGGTAACCGTTGAGCACCGGGGCCAAAGTGTCAACATAATGCTGAGCAAACTCGCTGGCCCCGGGCTGACTCAAGACGTATTTCGCCACCGCTTCATCCCGCCCGGTCAGGTGCCGCAGTTCCGTCACCCAGTAGGGATTGGGGAAAAATCTCACATCGACCACGTGATCGGCGTCCATGGGTAAACCGTATTTAAACCCGAAACTCATCACCGTCACATTCAATCCATTGGCGGCCTCCCCGGACACGAGTTCGCGGATTCGCCTGGCCAGGTCGTGAACATTCATATGGGTCGTGTCCACATAGATATTGGCACGGTCGCGGATAGGCCCCAGCAGCTCCCGTTCCGAGGCAATCCCGTCCATAATCCGCCCTTCGCCCTGCAAGGGGTGGGGGCGGCGCACCTGTTCGTAGCGGCGCACCAGCACCGCGTCGGAACAATCGAGGAACAAAACTTGCAGGTCAACTTGGGCTTCCCGCAACGCATCTAGGGTCGACATAAATTCCGAAAAGAAACTGCGCGAACGCACGTCGACCACGACGGCCAGACGGTGCACACCCTCCCCGCCGGGAGTCATCATGCGCGCCAAAGGACCGAGCATACGCGGAGGCAGATTGTCCACCACATACCAGTTCAAATCCTCCAAGACCTGGGCGGTTTGGCTGCGACCGGCCCCGCTCATGCCGGTAATAATCAGCATCTGGGCGCGTTCGCTGACATCGCGCACGGACTGGGCATCCAGCTCGGGAATGCCCGACGGTACAGTCGGGGTGGGGTCTTCACTCATGTTTCCAGCTTATCGAGTTGCCGGGGGGAAGTTCAGTCTTTACGAATGCCCAAATCTAAAGCCCTTCCGCCACGTCCAGCCACTGCTCCTCAAGTTGTTCGACCCGACCGCGGGCAGTTTGCAACTCTTTGGCCAAATCCGCCAGTTTTTCATAGTCGGCGGGGTCTGTCTCAGCCAGCTGTGATTCAATTTGGGCCACCTGCGCGGTGGCTTTGGCAATCTTACGTTCCAGGGATTGCAGACGTTTTTGGGTTTCGTAGTCGGCTTTGGAATCGGTTTTTCCATTCACAAGGGGTTTCTGCGACGTCGACGGCTCGTCAGACTTGAGTCGGCTGGTCGACCGCGCCTGTTCGGCCAACTCCAGGTATTCGTCCACGCCTCCGGGAAGGTGGCGCAACCCGTGGTCAATGACGGCGTACTGGTTATCGGTAATCCGTTCGATGAGGTAGCGATCGTGGGAGACGACCAGCAACGTGCCCGGCCAAGCGTCCAACACGTCTTCCAAAGCGGTCAAGGTATCGGTATCAATATCGTTGGTGGGCTCGTCCAGAATCATCACGTTCGGTTCTTCCAGCAGTAGCAACAAAATCTGCAGACGCCGTTTCTGTCCCCCGCTCAGCGCCCCGACCTTGGCTTGCAACTGAGAGGAGTTAAACCCCAAACGTTCCAACATCTGGGCGGGGCTCAGTTCCTTACCTTCCACCTCAAAAGAGCCTTTGAGCTTACCTAAGACCTGATAGACGCGGTAATCCGCAATCTCACGCAGCGCCCGAAACTCCTGGTCCAAGATACCAATCTGAACCGTCTTGCCTTCGCGACGCCGCCCCCGAGTCGGGGTGAGATCCCCCGCCAGCAAACCGAGTAGGGTCGACTTCCCAGCCCCGTTAGCCCCCAAGATTCCGGCGCGCTCCCCCGGCGCTACCCGCCAGGTCACATCGCGTAAGACCGGGCGGGAATCGTCCGGCCCCTCGTAGGAAAAGTCCACGTCCACTAGGTCCACAACGATTTTCCCGAGCCTGCCGGTGGCCAGTTTCACCAGCTGCACCGTGTCTCGCACCGGCGGAACGTCCTCAATGAGCGCATTGGCTGCGTCGATGCGAAACTTCGGTTTGGAAGTTCGGGCCGGGGCTCCGCGCCGTAGCCACGCCAGCTCTTTGCGTAACAGATTTTGGCGCTTTTCGGCGGCGAGAGCGGCCTGCCGGTCACGTTCTACGCGAGCCAAAATGTAGGCCGCGTATCCCCCTTCAAAGGGTTCCACCATCCCGTCGTGAACTTCCCAAGTGTCGCGCGACACCGCATCGAGAAACCACCGGTCATGCGTCACCAGCAACAGGGCGCCATCTCGGTCTGACCAGCGGCGATTGAGGTGACGCGCCAGCCATGCCACCCCTTCCATATCCAGGTGGTTTGTGGGCTCGTCCAGTCCGATGACATCCCAATCGCCAATCAGGAGTTTCGCGAGGGCGAGGCGTCGGCGCTGTCCCCCGCTCAGCGCCTCTACCGGCGATTCCCACGCGATGGCGGGCAACAGCCCATCCAGCACTTCGCGAATCCGCGGGTCACTGAGAACTTCGTGATGCTCAGAGCCTGCCAGCAGCACGGTTTCCACCGTGTCGGAGCCGCTCAGAGCGTCCTCCTGCCCCAGCAAGGCGACTCGCAGCCCGTTGCGTCGGGTGACGAGCCCGGAATGCGGCTGCTGAGTTCCGAACAGTACCCGCAGCAGCGTTGATTTGCCGTCTCCGTTGCGCCCTACAATCCCGATACGATCCCCGGCGGAAACCCCGACCGTGACGTCGTCGAGCAGGAGTTTGTCCGGATATTCCACGTGCAGGTTTTGCCCGCCCAGAAGGTTACCCAAAACGCCTCACTCCAATAACTGCCGGCAGACCCCCGGCAAACCGGGCGAGCTGCGAAAAAATCCGGGAACTACCCTTGTGAAACCACAATATCGGCGTCCGCGGAATCCGTATTGATGACCCCGGTGGAGGCGGCCCGGCGATGGCGGCGACGCGGCGCGGCGCTATCCGCGGAGCCGTTGGCGCTGGTGATTTCCAGGCGCTCTTGCGCCCCGTCCAGAGCGGGTTTCTCGCTGGCTTTGTCCAGGGAAGGCTTATCACTAGCTTTGTCCAAGGAGGGCTTTTCAGGAGGCGTTGTCAGCAGTTTTGGTTCCTTGCTTCGCGACGAGTGCGATTGCTCGGGTGCGGGTGGCTCGTGTTCCTCGGAGGCGTGAGCGGCGGTAGCGATTGCCGCCATAGTCTGACGCACTTCCGGATTCGTTTCTTTCACGGATTTGGCGCGAGACCGGGCACGTTTCGAGCTGGCTCCAGACGAGGATCCGCGCCGGGGGGCGGGATGGGACACCACGTCTTCCGGGGCTTGCCCGTTGTTCTCGACCGGCACATCGTGGACGATGAAGCCGCGTCCGTCACAGCATTCACACTGGGTCGAAAACGCCTCAACCAGTCCCTGTCCGACCCGTTTGCGGGTCATCTGAACCAAACCGAGGGAGGTTACTTCGGTGACCTGGTGACGAGTCCGGTCACGTCCCAGACATTCCACCAAGCGCCGCAGCACCAGATCCCGGTTCGACTCGATAACCATGTCCACAAAGTCGATGACGACAATGCCGCCAATGTCGCGCAGCCGCAGCTGACGCACGATTTCTTCGGCTGCTTCCAAGTTGTTCTTGGTGACGGTTTCTTCCAGGGTTCCCCCCGCACCAATGTAACGCCCGGTATTGACGTCAATAACCGTCATCGCTTCGGTCCGGTCAATAATCAGGTAACCGCCGCTGGGCAGCCACACTTTACGTTCGAAACCTTTCGCAAGCTGTTCATCGATGCGGTGGGCGGCAAAAATGTCGTCCTCGCCTTCCCAATGCTTCAGGCGGTCCTTTAACTCTGGAGACAAATCGCACACATATTTAGAAATGGTCTTCCAAGCGTTGTCACCCTGAATAGTCAGAGAGCGGAAGTCCTCATTAAATATGTCACGCACGACTCGCACGGCCAGTTCCGGTTCCCCGTGCAACAGGACCGGTCCGTTGCGGGTCTTGCGCTGTTTTGTCTCGATTTCTTGCCAAATTCGAGTGAGGCGTTCCACATCAGCGCGCAACTGTTCTTCCGTAGCCCCCTCAGCGGCGGTCCGTACGATGACTCCGTAACCGGCCGGAATCATCGTTTTCAGCAGAGCCTTGAGACGTTTGCGCTCTTCCTCGGGCAGCTTGCGTGAAATTCCGGTCATCGCCCCGCTGGGCACCAACACCAGGTGACGGCCCGCCAGAGTGATTTGAGATGTCAAACGGGCGCCTTTATGTCCAATTGGATCCTTTGTGACCTGCACTAAAACCAGGTCGCCGGGGTTGAGTGCGTCCTCGATACGCCCGGTTTTAGCATTCAGACCGGCAGCGTCCCAGTTCACTTCTCCGGCATAGAGAACGGCGTTGCGTCCCTTGCCGATGTCCACGAAAGCTGCCTCCATCGAGGACAGCACGTTTTGCACCTTGCCCAGGTAGATATTACCCACGGCTGTCTCTTGGGTGTGTCGCGAAACGTAATGCTCGACCAGTAACCCATCCTCGAGAACGGCAATCTGATTCAAACCGTCACGCTCGCGCACGACCATCTCTCGTTTCACGTTCTCTCGACGCGCCAGGAATTCTGCTTCCGTAATCGGGGTCCGTTTGCGACTTTCCTTACGCCCCGCCTTACGACGAATCCGTTTCGCTTCCAGCCGCGTGGAACCGTCCAGTGTCTTGACTCCCTCGCCTTCCCCGCCATCGAAACGAGTCCGCCGCCGCCGCCGGCGCGTCGTGCTGTTTTCGTCCTCTGAAGTCGTGTCTTTCTCGGCGGCGGTCGCGTTCCCACTTTCAGACTCATCGTGCGCCGAGGTTTTTTTACGGCTGGAGGTCTTCGAATTGGTCCGGGAGCTCGATGCCGACTCGTTCTTAGCAGAAGAGGACTTCTTTCGGCTGTGGCTTTCCGGCTCAGTCTCGGCGGCAGAGCTGGCCTGATTAGAACGGTTATTACGAGTACGTTTTTCTTCAGCTGGTGCTGCCGGCGCAAAGCTGGACAAGTCCGGAGCCTGGAACAGCAAGCTGGCAGCGGGCAGAGACACCCCCGCGCTCGGCGCACTGGCGGCAGACGGCGCTTCTGAAGCCGAGAAAGTCGGACTGGCGTCCTTTACCTTCCTTGAAGAGGCATTGACTTTTTGAAAAGTCTGGTCTTTCGTATCTTTGGTCGCGGAGGCCCGAGTACGAGTTCGGGCCGTACCGGAATTACGCGAAGTTTTTCTAGTAGCCGCATTTGTTTCGGATTCTGTTGTCTTATTCACTTTAAAGCTCCTGAAAGAGACCGGCTAGCAACCTGCCGGTCTATTTAGTTGTCAGTCATCACCAAACGGTGGAAAGTCTATGAGAGATAAGGAATAAACCGGGCTAATGAAACCGTGAGACCGGGCTCACAAAGGATTCCGAGTTGCCGACTTGGGCTGCTCAAGACATCCCTATCTCCGCTCAACATCCTATCGCACAGTCGGATTTTTACCCAGAAAAAACTTCCGATGAGGTGCGAAATGTACATGTTGGTAAAATTTTAGGGTAGATTTAGGGAGTGGCTCAGGTTCACTTGGCGATTACGCTGTGTGACCACGAAGTAAATCTGGTCCTAAATGCAATTTCTATAAATCTACGGAAAGGCGGAAAAGGTGACCGTCGTCTCAATGGGGCTTGAAGGCCTCGACTTGGCGCGGTGGCAGTTCGGTATTACAACCGTCTACCACTTTATCCTGGTTCCGTTCACCATCGGCATGTCCTTGCTGGTAGCACTGATGGAAACATTGTGGTACCGCACCGGCAAGGAATACTGGCTGAAGGCGACACGGTTCTTTGGAAGGCTGTTTATTGTTAACTTTGCCTTGGGTGTTGCAACCGGTATCGTGCAGGAATTCCAATTCGGCATGGGCTGGTCCGAGTACTCCCGCTTCGTCGGTGATATCTTCGGCGCTCCTCTGGCTTTTGAAGCTCTGCTTTCATTCTTCATGGAGTCCACGTTCCTCGGAGTGTGGATCTTCGGTTGGGGCAAGATCTCCAAGAAAGCTCACGTTGTTGTGTCTTGGCTGGTAATGGCCGGCGTCAACACCTCTATGTTGTGGATTATCGGCGCTAACTCCTGGATGCAGCGCCCGGTTGGTGCGGTCTTTGACCCGGCTACCGGTCGCGCTACCTTGAACGGCGCTACCGCATTCTTCCAAGTTGTCGGTAACTCCACCATGTGGCTCGCTGTGTTCCACGTGGTAACTTCTTCTATCTTGCTGGCCTCCACCATCGTGGCCGGCATTTCTCTGTGGTGGATGGTTCGCGCCGCCAACGCTGGCGGTATCGGCGACACCGAAGCTCGCGAAGTCTGGCGTCCGATTGCCCGCTGGGGCATGACCATTATGCTGGTCGCTGGCGTTCTGACCATCGCTTCGGGCCACTTGCAGGGTCAACACTTGGTTTACTACCAGCCAGCCAAGATGGCTGCCGCGGAAGGTCTGTGCGCTGGCGAATCCGGCGCCCTGGCTCTGGTAGCCTTCTCGGACTGCCCGCAAGACATCCAAAAGAACGATGACGGCACCTGGCCGTTGACCGAAGTTGGCATCGGCAAGATTCCGGGCTTGCTCGGTTTCGTGGCGCACAACTCGTTCTCTCGTTCCATTGCTGGTATGGCTGACTCCTCCGAGCGCACCCAGACCATGCTAGAGAACGCCGCGGACAAGTTCGGTGATAAGGCTCCGAACATCGACACCGCTAACACTTCTGGGATTAAGGGTGAAACCGGCGTTTACAGCTGGGCTCCTTACTCTCCGTCCGTCCTGCTGGTGTTCTGGTCTTTCCGTCTGATGATGGGCTTGGGTCTGTTCTGTGCAGCCTTGGCTCTGGTCGGTCTGTACCAAACCCGCGGCGGCAAGGTTTCCACGTCTAAGGGTCTGAAGCGTCTTGCTCTGATTACGCTGCCGATGCCTTACCTGTCTGCGGCTTTCGGCTGGATTATGACTGAGTTTGGTCGTCAGCCCTTTATCGTTTACCCGAACCAGGATGCTTTCGGTTCTGATTTAGCGGTCAAGACCGACGCAGCAGGTGTGTTCATGCTGACTGGCGATGGTTTGTCTGGCGTGGTCAATCCGCTCGAGTTCCTGATTTCGTTGATTCTGTTCACCTTGGTTTACCTGGTGCTCGGTATCATCTGGTTCAAGCTCATGGTTCGTTACTCCAAAGAGGGCATCAACACGCCGGCCTCCGATGGTGGTCCGAACGCTGCCTCTCAAGAGCTATCGTTCGCTTACTAAGGAGGAAATCAGACAATGACTATTCTGCAAATCCTTTGGTTTATCCTCGTAGCAGTCCTGTGGGCTGGTTATTTGGTTCTGGAAGGCTACGGCTTGGGTACGGGTATGCTGCTGCGTATCCTCGGTAAGACCGATGACGAACGCGGCCAGATGGTTCGCGCTATCGGTCCGCACTGGGACGGTAACGAAGTATGGCTGCTCACCGCAGGTGGCGCGACCTTCGCTTCTTCTCCCGAGTGGTACGCCGTGATGTTCTCCGGTATGTACATCGCTCTGTTCCTGGTCCTGCTGTGCTTGATTGGTCGTATCGCGGCTATCGAATGGCGCAACAAGGTGGACACGCTGAAGTGGCGCGGTACCTGGGACACCATCCAAACCATCTCGGCTTGGTTAGTTCCGATTCTGCTGGGTGTAGCCTTCGGCAACCTGGTAGCCGGCATGAAGATTATCGTGGCCGATCCCAAGACACCGTTCGTCGAGGTCGGTCCCGAAAACGTCGACATCGCCAATGCCGGTATGTCTCAGATTCACTCCTTCGTTGGTCTGGGCGAATTCCCCTTCAGCCAGCTGCTGAGCTTGCTGATTGGTGGTTCCGGCTTCGCGATTCTCGGCGGTTTGGTGATTGCCTCCCTGTCCTTGGTCCAAGGCGCCAACTTCCTGGCTCTTAAGACTGATGGGGCTGTACAGGAACGCGCGGTCGCGATTGCCCCGAAGTTGGGTCTCGTCTCGACAGTCCTGACCGCAATCTTTGCGGTGTGGGGCACCTTCGCTTTCAAGGGTGATGGTTTCATCTTCTCGCTGATCTTCCTGGTCCTCGCGGCAGTCTGCCTCATCGTCAGCCTGCTCTTCGCGTTCAAGGGTGCTTCGGCAAAGGCTTTCACCTTCAACTCCGTTGCGATTGCAATGTGCGTTGGTTGGGTGTTTGCCATGCTCTTCCCCAACGTGATGAAGTCCTCGATTGATCCGGCCTACTCGCTGACTATCGCTCAGTCCTCGGCTTCCGCCGGAACCCAGATTGTCATGACCGTAGCGGCCATCATTCTGGTTCCGATCGTATTGGGTTACACCATCTGGTCTGTCTACATGTTCCGCGCTCGTATCAGCGTGGCACCTGCAGGCGGCTTGCATCCCGATAAGATTCGCGAAGGCGCGAACTTCCTGGTTGGCTAAATAAAGCGACGACGGTCTAAAACCGTTACGGGCGGGTCACTGCGGTGGCCCGCCCGCACCAGTTTAACCAGGGCTTTTAATCCCTAGGGCTGTTCTGCTTTGTGGAGTTTTTTTCTAAAATGTGGAAAGCTGAGGGGGTGAAACCCATGGATCCTCGACTGCTAAAGTACGCTAAATCTGCGCGCGTATACATCATCTTTATCACTGTTTTTGGTTTTCTTTCGGCAGTTTTCATCATCGCTCAAGATTGGCTCATCTCTAAAGCTGCGACTCCGGTCATCATGGAACACCAGCCTTTGTCCTTCATCGTTCCGACTCTCGGCGTCTTGGTTTTAGTGCTTTTGGGCAGAGGGTTGTCCCTGCTGATTCGGCAATGGTTTGCGCACCGGGCAGCAACGGGCGCGATTCGGGAAATCCGGGAAAAAGTCCTGACACACGCCACCAAACTCGGTCCTCGCTGGCAGACCCAACACGGTCAAGACACTGTAACCACGGTCGTGCGCGCCTTGAAAGACCTCGATGCTTACTTTGTCTTTTTCCTACCTCAACTTTTACTCTCAGCGACAGTCACTCCCCTGACCCTGTTGGTGATTTTTTACCTCGACTGGATTAGCGCTCTGTTCGTGCTGGCCACCATTCCGCTCATCCCCCTGTTCATGATTCTCATCGGGATTTTGACCCAGGAATACTCCGACAAACGCTTAGCTTCCATGAAACGTATGGGAGGCCAACTGGTGGATCTCTTGGCTGGCCTGGCTACCCTGAAATCCCTGGGACGCGAGCAAGACCCAGCCAAGCAGGTGAAACGGGTCGGCTACGAATATTCCCGCTCCACCATGCAGACGTTGCGCGTAGCGTTCATGAGCGGCGGCGCCCTGGAATTCCTGACCACCCTGTGTGTGGCTCTGGTCGCGGTCGAAGTTGGGATTCGCCTGTTGAATAACCAACTCGACCTGTTCACCGGGCTGCTGGTCATCATGCTGACCCCGGAGGTCTTTAGTCCGCTACGCGAAGTTGGCAAGCAATTCCACGCCTCCTCCGACGGCGTCACCGCCGCAGAAGCCGCATTTGCCATCCTTGAGGAACCACTACCGAAAACCGGGAATCTCGCGGCTCCTGACCTCACGAAAGCCACTATCCAGTTGCGTGACGTAGGCGTGAAGGCTCGTGGTATGTGGGCCCCCGCCAGCCTCACAGCCAGCCTCGAACCAGGAAAAATTTACGCCCTGACCGGCGCCAGCGGTTCCGGAAAAACGACCACCGCCATGAGCCTTCTGGGGCTGCAAACCGTGGACCAGGGAGAGTTAACGGTGAGCGGACCTGGGGGCGACGTGCCACTACACGACATCGACCCGGCCTCGTGGTGGGAACAATGCGCCTGGGTTCCCCAAAACCCGGCTATTCTGCCCGGAACAGTGCTGGAAAACTTGGGCGAATCCGGAGAAAACCCCAGCCCCGCCCTTGCGGAAGCCAGCCGCATCACTCACTTCGATACGGTTGTGCAGGGGCTCCCAGACGGTTGGCTGACTCAACTCGGCGCCGGTGGTTTGGGCCTGTCGGTCGGTCAGCGGCAACGCTTGGCGCTGACCCGCACCCTGACCCAAAAGGCACAGTTTATCGTGCTGGACGAGCCGACCGCGCACCTGGATGCAAACCTGGAAACCCAGGTTATTGCCGGGATTAAAGCCCTGAAAACCCAAGGGAAAACGGTGGTTGTCATCGCCCACCGCCAAGCCGTGCTAAATGTCGCCGACGTGTCCATTCCGGTCGACACCAGAATCTTCACCGCTGCCGAGGCAGAACAGGAAGCCCAGGCGGCAGCCGAAGCGAAACCAAAGCCACGGGAACGCAAACGTAAACCGGATGGACGTGAGGATTTACCCCCGCTCATTTTGAACCTGGATTTCGCTGATAACGAGGTGCGCGCATGAGTAGCGACAAGTCAACTTTCCCCGTCGAGCTTATGGAATCAGCTGCGGGATTCTCCGATTCCACCATGAAAAACACCGCGTTTATTTCTCGCGAAGAGCTGCGTAACCTCCGCCTGACCTACCGGATGATGCGTTTAAATCGCACCAATATGGCGCTGGCTATCCTCCTGGGTGTCTCGACGTTAGCCTGCGCCATCGGGCTGTCGGTGGTGGCGGCATGGCTCATTGCCCGTGCCGCTCAGATTGACGCCCTGTGGATGGACTTGGCAGTCGCGGCCGTAGCCGTGCGTTTCTTTGGAATTGGCCGGGCGCTGTTTCGGTATCTTGAGCGCCTAGCGTCTCACAAGGTCGCCCTGTTGGGGGTTGCCGATTTGCGTCACACGGTTTACCGTATTCTGGCAGGTCGTCCCGCAAAAAACATCGCGGCCTTGCGGCGCGGGGAAATCCTGGCCCGTACGGGCGGCGATGTCGATTCGGTCGGAGACTTTGTGGTGAAGTCCGTCCTGCCCGGAATGGTTACGGCCATCACCGCTATCGCCACCGTTATTTTGTTCTGGTTCCTGGCTCCCCTGGCGGCACTCACGCTGCTGATCTGCCTGCTGATGGCGGGAGTGGTAGGGCCTTTGCTGACGATTCGTTCCGCCCGCATCGCTGAGCTGGCTTCGCAACAGGCCCAGATTGAGCTGACCGCCAGCGCCCAAAATCTGATGATGAATGCCAGCGAACTGGCGGTTTCCGGACGTTTGCAGGCCTCGCAAGACCACCTGAACCAGGTCGAACATGTCATTCAACGCCTGAAAGACAAGGCCGCCCGTCCCTCTGCCATCGCCGCCTTTATTGACAATATTTCGATGGGGGCAGCAGTCCTGTGCGGTTTCCTAATCGGCACTCCCCTGGTTGTTAGCGGCCAGCTGTGGGACGTGAACCTGGCGATTTTGGTGCTGGCCCCCCTGGCAGCTTTTGAAGGGACCTCCCAACTTGCCGCCGCCGCGGTACAGCTGGTGTCCTCCGGTGCTGCTGCCACCCGGCTGGTGGATTTGATGGGTGGAGCTGACTATGTCGAAGCCGCCCTGAAGCAGATTTACGCAGCAGACGCCGCCCCGACCAGCGATGCTGCCCCGGAGGTGGCAGTCAACGTGGAGGGGCAGCGCGCGAAAATCTCGCCCGTCACTGAAGTTGAGGCTCACCTCGTGGCCAAAGACCTGGAGATTGGGTGGCCCGGGGGACCGATTATTGCCAGTGGGATTGATTTGGAGCTGTGCCCCGGCAAGGCTCTGGCGATTGTAGGGCGCTCTGGAATCGGCAAATCCACGCTGCTTTACACCCTGGCAGGTTTGATTCCACCTCGAGGCGGTAGCCTTACGTTGGGAGGAATCGACATCACCGCGCTGCCGCGCCCCACCTTGAGTGAAAAAATCGTCATGACCGCGGAGGACGCCCATATTTTCGCCACCACCGCCCTTGAGAACATTCGGGTTGCGCGAGCCAATGTGGGGAGCGTGGAGGCGGAAAAGCTGCTGCAAGAGGCGGGAATGGGGCCGTGGCTCCAGGCCGCTCCGGACGGCCTGGATACCCAGCTCGGCATGGACGGGGCCGCGTTGAGCGGCGGAGAACGCCGACGCATCCTGTTAGCGCGAGCTTTAGCAACCCCGGCGCAGCTCCTCGCCCTGGACGAACCCGGCGAGCACCTGGACGGAGCTCTGGCCGACCAACTCGTGTCTGACCTGCTGGCTACCGGTAAGAGCGGGGAACGCGGCGTGCTGCTGGTCACGCATCGGCTCAGCGCCTTGGACGGTGCCGACGAAGTCATAGTTCTTGGTAAGCTGGATAGCGAAAACGAGGAGGGCGTGACCTATATCACCGCTCGCGGAACGCACGCCAGTTTGGTTGAAACCAACCCCACCTACCGTTGGAACCTAGAACAGGAGAAGAGCTACGTCTGAGCGAGTCAGCCCCAAGGTCAATAAATATTTGGGGGAAAGCCACGCTGTTTTGCGCGAAAAAATCAATGCGCTGAACTTGGAGCTCGAAACTTTGCAGCGGTGGAACCACATGAGCCAGAGCATCACCACGGCGCTGCTGGAAGATACCGATGAGGAAGAAGCGCTGTCCCTCATCGCCTCCTCCGTGCGCAGGGTTGCGGAAGCTGATACAACCTTGATTGTACTGCCCAGTTTAGGCGGAAAATACATCTGTGAAATTGCTGACGGCGAGGCTGCTGAACAGATGATTGGTTTGGAATTTCCTCCCGAAGGACGCGCCCAGTCGGTCATTCGCAACAATGTCGGCATCATCGTGGAATCTATGGAACGCGCGAACTTACTGCGGGTTCCCGAACTGTCCATTTTTGGGCCGGCTCTCTATGCCCCCATGAGCGAGCGCGGAACCGCCGGCGGGGTCATTATCCTGTTTCGTAACCCCGGCAGCCCCGAATTTACCGTCCCAGATTTGCGAGCCGCCGAGAACTTCGCGGCCCAAGCCACTTTGGCGCTGCGTCTGTCCGGCGTGCGGCAGTCCGAGGACCGCGCGGAACTGCTGGAAGAACGCCAGCGCATCGCCCGCGACCTGCACGATCTGGCTATACAACAGCTATTTGCGACCTCCCTTCACCTTGAAGCCTTAAAAGAGGACCTCAGCGATCAGGAACTCACAGCTCAAACAATTCGCACCACCCTGGATGAAGCGCTGCGTTCAGTGGGCGACTCGGTGGGGGAAATCCGCCGGATTGTCAGCGAGTTGAAAGATCAAGACACCGCGGAACCGGAGCTGTTGGGCGGATTGCGGATGGAGGCTTCGTTATCCCGCCGCTCCCTCGGATTTGCGCCGTCGCTCATTGTGCGCGTAGACGATGAAGTTTGCACCCTGGACAATATGGAACGACTGGAGGAACGGCTGCGTCGGAAGCTGCCGGATTCCCTCATTTCGGATGTTTTAGCAGTCGTGCGTGAGGGCCTGACGAACGTGGCTCGCCACGCTCACGCGACCGAGGTGCGTCTGGAAGTTGATATTTGGTTCAATCCTGAGTTGATTCCTCCCCGATGCGCCCTTACCGACGCGAGCGTACCCGCACCAACCCAGCCCAACGGACTGCTGCGAGTGGAAATTCAAGACGACGGGTGCGGGATTGATTCCAAGATTGACCATCATTCGGGCTTGGCTAATATGACCGCGCGCGCCACGATTCACCTGGGGATGATGCGCATCGGAAAACGCCCTGACGGTGCCAGCGGAACCCTTTTGACGTGGTGTATCCCACTTAATTAACTGGGAACTAAAGCCGCGTGCCGGACAGATTCATAATTCCGAACGCGGAGAGTTCTTGCGCCACTCGGCGGAACGCTGCGAAGCAACCCACGCCGCCACCTGGGTACGCCGCTGCAAACCCATTTTCGACAGCAGTGCGGTAATGTGGTTTTTCACGGTCTTTTCGGCCACGCCCAGAGTGTCTCCGATTTCTCGGTTAGACAGGCCATCGCCGATTAATCCCAAGATTTTCTTTTCAGTGGGGGTCAAGTGTTCGGTAGGGTCGCTGCGATTAGCGCTGGTGCGGGTCACCGTACGCTCATCAAGCAGGGTCCGCCCCGCCGCCACAGCCTTGATGACGTTCGTAATTTCCACGCCTGCCACGGTTTTCAACAGATAAGCGGCCGCTCCCACTTCCAGGGATTCTGCCAGCGCTTCGTCATCGTCAAAAGAGGTCAGCACAATCATGCGCGCGTTTGGTGTCAATACTCGCAGCTGGCGAATCAAATCGATGCCGGTGCCGTCGGGCAGCTGCAAGTCCACCAAAACCACGTTCGGGTTAGCCAACTCGGCCCTCGACAGGGCTTCGGCAACCGAACCAGCTTCGGCGACGACCTGCAAACCTGGAGCTCTGTCCACAATCTCGGCGATTCCACGGCGTACAATCTCGTGGTCGTCAACAATCATGACGCGAATCTCCGACAGCTCAGTCATCTTTGGTCCTTCCTAACGCTTTCGCTGGCAGCGTGGGCAGAACACGCTGGAGCGACCGTCAATAATCATCTTATCGAGCCGGGTCTCACAGCGGCGGCAACTTAGACCGCCGCGCCCGTAAACCTGCAACTCTTTCGCGAATTCACCCGGGTTACCCCAAGAATTCACGTACAGGCTGTCAAATGAAGTACCTCCGAAATGCAAAGCCTGCTCCATCACCGCCGCCACGGCACTCAGCAATTCCCGTAGTTTCCTCTCACCGAGTGACCGGCCGGGCGTAGCGGGATGTATCTGCGCAGCAAACAGGCCTTCATCTGCGTAAATATTACCAATACCGGAGATGATGCTCTGATCTAATAGCTTGGTTTTTATAGCTCGGGTACTGGCGCGAGTTTTTTTCACGAACTCCGTTGTGTCGCGGCTCGGATCCAGCACATCGCGAGCAACGTGTTCCACGCCCTGCGGCAGCAGAGGTTCCGGGGCCCCCGTTCCTCCGGGGGCACCATCCGCGGTGAGACGCAGCGGCCTGATTTCGACATGTCCAAAGGTACGTTGGTCGCAAAATACCAGGTCTTTCCCGTTGTCGAGGGTGAAGCGGAGGCGCTCATGGGTGAAGGAATGAGATTCCTTCTGACGTTGCTGGGCGGTTTTCGCTGGAGTGGCTGAGCCGGCCGAATGCTGAACTGCGCCTCCGGATTCGACCCGCAGCTGACCCGACATGCCCAGGTGTATCACGAGGGCAGGCGAACCTTCAGAAATGGGGACATCACCCGCTAAGGGAAACCACAAAAACTTTCCGCGCCGTACTGCCGCACCCAGACGCGCTCCCTCCAGGCCCGCGCGCAACCCGGCGATTCCTTCCTGCTGGTTACGCAAAGTCCGCTCATGGGTGGGGTTGCTGACGCTCAGGATCCGCGCGCCCACCACGGTTTGTTCCAGATTCCGGCGAATCGTCTCCACTTCGGGAAGTTCAGGCATCCGCCACCTGATCCCCGAAACGATCTTGCAGCGCCTCAAAAGCGGCCTCGGCAGCGCTATGTTCGGCGGATTTCTTGGAAGTGCCCTGACCTTCGCCCAGGACCTCACCGTCCAAGCGAATTTCGGCTCTGAATACACGGGCGTGATCCGGGCCGCTGCCCTGCACCGTGTACTCCGGTTCGCCCAGCGAGTTAGCGGCCGCAAACTCGCTCAGATGGGTCTTCCAATCCATTCCGACCGCCCGGCGCGGCGCGTTACGCAAGTACCGCCGCAGGTGACGCTCTATGGTGACCCGTGTCGATTCCAAACCTGAAGTGAGGTAGGACGCGCCAATCAGAGCCTCTAAAGTGTCGGACAAAATGGAGTCCTTTTCCCGGCCTCCCTGCCGGTCCTCACCGATTCCCAGCAGGACGTAATCGCCCAGGTGCAGCCGTCGCGCGACTTCTGCCAGCGGGGTTTGGCTGACGGTGGCGGCGCGCATCGGAGCTAACTCGCCCTCGGGAACATCGGGGAAGTTACGGAACAGATACTCGGTGACCACAATCTGTAACACCGCGTCCCCTAAAAATTCCAGTCTTTCATTCGTGCCGGCCGAGCCGGTTTTCCCGTGTTCGTGTGCAAAAGACCGGTGGGTCATCGCGACCACCAAAAGTTCTTTATCGACCGGCTGCCCCCAGTCGGCAAGTAAACGTTCCAAGGTGGCTCTGGGTTTACCCGATTCGCCAGTGTTGTCGGTTTTCAGGTTCGGGGACTGGTTCACGAGGCTTCGTCCCCTCCGGCTTCCTGAGCTCGCAGCTCATTGGCTAAATCCCCCAGCACGGCCCAGCGCGGATCCAAGACTTCGTGATGGTGATCGGGTGGTAAATCCGCAAACTTTTCCCCGCAATCCGGGCATAACCCCCGGCAGTCGGGGCTGCACAGCGGCAAAGTCTCCATGCCCAGCACCAGGGCATCACGTAGCACCGGCTCGAGGTCCACCTCATCGTCGGCGCTCACTTCGAGGATGTCCTCCCATTCCTCGTCACCCTCCTGGCGGGCAGCTTCGCGGGCGCCAGGAAAGAAGAACATCTGAGTCTCGTTGACTGCTACCGTCCCTGGAACCGGGTCTAAACAGCGCGAACATTGGGCATCTGTCGGTACCGCACCCCGCAGGTTGACCAAAATTCCCTCGTGCAGGGACTGCAAACTAACCTCGAAACTGCCTTCAGCCTCCCGCAGGGTCACGACTCCGTTCGTCCAGGTGTCCGGCAGCGGCAACAGGTAATCGTGCAGTTCGAGTGTCTTTCCGGGATTGCCTGGCAGGGAGGTTAAGGCAATGCGGTAGTCAGACCCGGCGTCCTGGCTGTCTAACCGAGCCGACTTTTTCCTGGCATCATGCGCTTTGGCGCCGCTAGTCATGTTTGGCCTCCGAGGTTTCCGCCTCCGGTTGGGGCAAATCATCGGGGTAAAACCGGGCGCGTTCGCTCAAGACTCGCCGGCCCGCCGCGGACTGTTCCTTTAGCTTGTCCAGAGTTTCTTCCAGCGCCGTCAGCTTTTCCTCACAATAGCGGTCAGCTCCCGCAGTCAGGTCGGTCGCCTGACGAGTCGCGGCCTCAATTATCATCTCGGCGCGTTCCTTGGCCATAACGACGATGCGTTCCTGGTTGACCAGTTCGTCAGCCCGCGCGTGAGCATCGGCTTGGATTCGTTCTGAAGTGGAATTGGCCTGCGCTAAGGCGGCTTCAGCCTCTTCTTGGGCACGAGCAATGACCGCATTAGCTCCGGCCACGATCTGGTTGGCGATGCGAATATCGGTAGGCATCGCCTCGCGGGCCGATTCCAGCAAAGAGAGAGCCTGGGCTTTATTAACCAGCACGGATGAACTCATGGGTAGGGAGCGCGCCTGGGCAATTAGGGCTTCCATCTGGGCTAATACATCCATCAGCTCCGAGCCCTTGTAATCCTGGGCGTTCAGTGCGGCCACCATTTGCTCTGAGGTTAAGGCTTCGGGCTCTACAAATTCTGCCTTGTCAGCTTGGCCCGTGGCCGTCGAATCCGAATCGGAACCGGGGGTCGCGGGGGTCGCCTGCCCAACATCGGGTTCATCTGAACTGTCCTCAGCAGTGGTAGGTAAATCCGCTGATTCCATCATTTGGTCGTCCCTGTTTTCCTCGCTCATTTTTCTCCCTAGCTGTTGTACTTGTCGAAACGGGCTGATATGACATTATTATCCCGGTTTGGGGGGCTAACTTGGTAAGCCTCATACAGAGCTTGCGCGGTATCCGCACAAACCATGGTATAGACATCAGCTCCGTAACTGGCGACTTCCTTAACCATAGAACTTGAGACGTGAATCAACGCCGGTTTGCAGCCCACAAACACGGTCGGCGGAGCCCCGATTTGGCGATTCATCTGACTCATCGGATTTTCGTAATCAAAGTCCTGGGAAGTACGCAGTCCTTTCGCAATAACGTCAATATGATGTTCTTTACAGAAATCAGCTATCAGTCCTTCCACAATTTCTACGTTGACGCGGGTATCGAGTTTCGCTTCCCGAATCGTGGTCTGAGCCAATTCGATGCGTTTATCCAACGAAAGTAGCGGGGTTTTCTTTGAATTCTCGGCAATTCCAATGACTACAACATCTGCAAAGGTCAAACATTGGCGCACCATATCGAGGTGTCCATAGGTGAACGGGTCAAAAGTTCCGGGGCAAAGCGCTTGAGTCACATATCCAGATTACCGGCAATTCGGCTAGGCTGTGGTCTGTGACACGAATTGTTGCTGGCGAAAAGGGAGGCTTGCACCTGACTGTGCCGAAGTCGGGAACCCGCCCCACTTCCGAGCGGGTGCGCGAAGCGATGTTTTCCCACCTGCTTTGTTCTGGATTCCCACAAGGTGCCGCGGTTTTGGATTTGTTCGCCGGTTCGGGAGCCCTGGGCCTGGAGGCGCTGTCTCGTGGCGGGGCAAGCGCGGTTTTTGTCGATGCCGCCCGGTCGGCAGCCAAGGTGCTGCGTGCGAACATAGATACCCTGCACTATCGGGATTGCTCCCGTGTCGTGGTGAAAGATGCCGCCAAGTACGTTTCTGAACTGAAACCCACGGATTGTTTTGACCTCATTTTCTTGGACCCCCCTTATGCTTTAGCGCCTTACGTGCTTTCAGAGATTCTGGCAGGCCTGACCGCGCACTTCAGCCCGGAGGGGGTCATGGTACTGGAGACATCAAAAAAGTTTCCTACCCCTGAGATTCCTTCGGGACTGCAAGCCGATGGCACGAAGAACTACGGGGATACCCTGGTCACTTATTTGCAGAAGGCTCGGGACTGCGGTTGAGTTGGATGGCTCGCTGTGCAATCACAGCACTCAGAGCTGGCAGTACCAGATAGATAGCTTCCTTCACAATCATCATCCCGGAATCGTTGATAGGCACAGCCACCGCCATGCCCAACAAAATACCCAAAGCCACGATGCGCAGGGCAGGCAGGTCAGTGAGCTGATCCCAGGTGGACACCCACCACGGCCAGGACACTTGGCGGCGTTTTACCATCACCATAGCCACCACTAGCGCCACTACTACCAGCGCTAATAGAATGACGACCCCGAGGTTGTTTTCAAAAGAACGCAGCACATCACGGACCTTTCCGGCAATCAACTCCTGACTTTCACTGCTGCCCAGATTCGACCAAAAGTTCCCGATATGACTGTCTGAACCGCGGGAGAACCAGCCGATAGCCCCCATCACCCCTAGTGTGAGCACCACCCAGACACCGGCGTGCCACCAGCGCGGTCGTACTCCAGCAGCCATCAAGGCGACTATCCCAAAGGCCAGAATAATTCCCGGAGGTCCCCCGAAGTCCGCACCCCAACCGGGCAATGCATCAATCAAGAGGACTGCGACACCGAGCCCCGCGGTGACCCAGGCGGCCCAGCGTTGGCCCCAGAAACGTTGCAGGACCGGCAGTAATGCCAGGAGAGCCCCGATAATGAGAATGATGTAGGTCCGGTTAGAAATGCCGTAGTAGCGCCGCGAACTGAGGACCAGGGAACCCATAAATCCGTTGCGTTGATGGGCGGACCCCAGGACAATGTCCAGCGCCAAAATAAAGAATGAAATCCCTGCCAGAATAGACACCGCGTGAGGACTACGCCACAGAATACCCACCAAAGCCGCCGCAATCACCGCAGTCAAGGCCAGGGCTACCGCGATTGCTCCAACCGTAGAGTCGGTACCGGGCAAGTTCCACCACGGAATCCAGTTCAGAATCAGCGCTGCCGGTAGCATCGCAAAGGCAATAAGACCCAGGAGACGTACCACCCACCAGCTGTTTGCTAAACGCCGCGAGCCACGCGATGCAAAAGCCCAGATTATCAGCGCCCCAATCGCCAGGTAAGACAGCAGATGAAAGACCTGGTACCACCGTGAGTTGGCGCGCAGGGCTGAACTGGCGTGACGCTGCTGCTCGGTAATCACGGAACAAGCCTCGGCCACGCTAGCGACCGGGTTAACTTTCAGCTCAGGAAGGGTGATATTCGCCGGGGAGACCAGCTTGGGATCCAGGTATGTGCGCGCGTTCAACACTAAACCGCGTACGTCGGCAAGAGTTGCTAAGCCGGCGGCGTGAGTCGTGGAAGTGTAGAGAACACCAGCGCCAGCAGTCCCAGCGTCGGAAGCTGCGGCAGACTCCCCGCCCGTCAGCGCCAACCCGGGAGTCTGCGCTGCCAGCAGCTGCAGGGATCTGGCACCTTCAAAATCCCCCAAAGAAGCGATAATGACCGGACGAGGGTGCGCCGCGCTCTGATTTGCGCTCAGGATGGCGGACAGCTGCTGTAGGGACAGGGTCTTTGCCGTGTCGTAGGTGTTCTGATTCAGCACAGCGGTGTCAACCGTATCCAAATCCACCACAACATCGCTGGGAGCGGCGGCGAGAAGGCTCTGCCACACAGATTCCAAAGATGTCCGGTTCTTTAAGGTCTTGCCTAGCGGCGAGGTGGACTGTTGGGCTTTGGCGGCAAGTGCGGCTCTGGCCCCAGCCCCGGTACGCTCGTTATAGAGGGAATCGAGCGTGGAAGGATTGATTCGCACCATTTCGGGGACGACCGGCAAGGGCAGCCAGTGGGCGACCTGACCGCGGCGATTCGCCAGCGGTATTCCTGCATTTCGTCCGACCGCCCAAGCATCCGTCGCAAAAATCCCGCGAGTGGGCCAGGTAATGTTTTCGGTGCGGCCTTTAAACTGGGCATAGGTGACAGCTGCAGCATTTGGCAAGGGCGTGGCGGCGGCAGGTTCGACCTGAACCGGTGTCTGCACGGCCGTGCCATCGCCCTTCACCAGCTTCATCCCCAAGCATTGCGACCCTACAGTTTTAGCCAACCGGCGCCCTTCTTCGTCGGCAACATCGCCGCGAGCCCGCAGCTGCATCCATCCTTCGGTGGGGCAGGTATAAATCCGAAATGACCGCGTGCTCAGTGCTGAAAACGTAAACGGAACCAGCATTTCCCCCAGCTGATTGCCCTGTAAATCGAGGTCGCTGGGCTTCAGACCGCTCATCCCCAAAAACAGCACGCCGGGGGCGTCCGGGGAAGGTGCCACGGCATTGACACCCTGCGTCCACAGGCCAGGAACGGCCAGCGTCCCGCGGGCAGCGGCAGGTATCGCACTGGCTTGGGGAAGGGCCGCCAGCGTCACCGTCAGCATCGCGATAAACGCTCCCAGACGCCGCCACCATGAACACACAGAGGGAATTTTACCAAGTTTAAACACGCCAGCTGTACTCCCTAGGACTTCGTGAGATTCTGAGCCCCTTCCCCCAGGTCAAACACCAACCGAGCCAACTCCGGGTGTGCACTGAGCTGGGGATCTTCCGCCACCACCGTGGCAGCTGCGGCTTTGGCGGCCGCAATGACTTCCGCGTCACTAACCAAGGAAAGCACCTTTAGCCGGGAACGGCGGCCCGACTGGCTTTGACCCAGGACATCGCCCTCCCGGCGGATTCTCAAATCAGCTTCAGCCAGCGCGAACCCGTCCCGGCTCGCTGCAAAAGCCAGCAGGCGCGCCAGGGCCGGAGCCAGCGCCCCCTCCCCCGCTTGTGCCATCAAATCCGCCAGATTGTCCGAAACGGGCGGGAAATCTAGGGGGGCAATGGCGAGGCAAACGCCGGGACGCGAACCGCGGCCAATCCGCCCTCGCAGCTGGTGCAGCTGTGAAATCCCGTAACGGTCGGCATCCAAGATAATCATCATGGAGGCTTCGGGCACGTCCATACCGACTTCCACAACCGTGGTGGACACCAGCAGCGGGGTGCGACCCGTAGCAAAGTCCGCCACGGCCTGTTGTTTGGCACCGGAATCCAGGTTGGAATGTGCCACCCCAATCGGAATATCTCTAAATACGGGCAGTTCAGCCAGTTGTGACGCAGTCTGGGTGACGGTGTGCAGGACCCGGCCGGGCTCCAGCTCTTCGAGTTCTCCAAACCCGGCTAAATCATCGCCCCAGCTGGTTTTCGCGGCGGTCTTTCGCTTTTTCCGCCCGGTTTCCGGAGGGTTCTGGAGAGCAGCAGAGTCGGCAGAGTCCAGTTCAGAGGCGTCCGGCGCAATCTTGGGGCAAAGCACATAGACTCGCCCTCCCCGTTCGATTTCTTCCGCGGCCCGGCTCCAGGCACGCGTGACCCACCGCACATTTGCTTCGTTGACCAGGAACGTCTGGACCTCCGCGCGTCCCTCGGGCAGCTGGCGCAACACGGAAACATCCAAGTCCCCAAACACCGTCATGGCTACGGTTCGCGGTATCGGCGTAGCGGTCATGGTCAAGAAATGTGGGGCTCTCTCCCCTTTCGCCAGCAGAGCTCCGCGCTGTTCCACCCCGAAACGGTGCTGCTCATCAACCACAACCAGGGCCAGGCGAGACAAATGCAGCGACTCAGTCAGCAGAGCCTGGGTTCCCACCACCAGCATCGGCTCACCGACCGCCCCCCGGTCAGCAATTTCTCGTTTCTCCGGCGCGGATGTTGAACCGGTCAGCAAACGTAGCGGGACACTATCCGTACCGGGCTGTGCCCCCGATAGCTCGCCCAGAGGATCCGCCAGTGCCCCCAACAACCGATTCAGGGTCTGAAAATGCTGGTGGGCGAGGACTTCTGTGGGAGCCATGAAAGCGGCTTGAAAACCGTTTTGTACCGCGGCGACACACGCCAAAGCCGAAACCACGGTCTTGCCCGACCCCACCTCTCCCTGCAACAGCCGATTCATCGGGACTTCGCGGGCAATGTCCCCCGCGATTTCATTCCATACCTGGCACTGCCCGGCAGTGAGCTGGAAAGGCAACCCCGCCACGACTTGTGAAACCAGGTCGCCAGGTTCCCCGCACTCACCCGTACTCGATGCGGAAGCGTCCCGAGAAACCGGCAAGGACCAGGCCGGATGGGCTTGGACCTGGTTGCGGGCTTTGGCCAGAGCCGCGCCCAGCGTAAATGCCTCACGGAACCGCAGATAATCCACTGCGGCCTGGTATTGGGCATCGGTTTCCGGGTGGTGCAAGCCGAGCAAAGCTGTGTACGCGTCAGGGAGGTTCCTCTCGCGGCGCAGCGAGTCGGGGATGGCTTCGGGTATCTCCGCGGGGTTTAGCATCAGCAGCTGAGTGTCAATAATTTTCCCGATTTTCCACGAGGGCAGACCCGCGGTGGCATGATAGAGCGGCTGAGGTCGGGTTGAGAGGGTTTTCACGACTTCCGGGTCATAATCGGCCAGCACCCGGTATTCCGGATGAGCCAAGAAGGCTTCACTGGCCCGGCTGCCCGGTTTACCCGAAAGTCGCCCGGCAAAAACCGCTAAAGTCCCCTTTTCCAGGCGATTTGCGTGCATGTTTAAGGCGTTGGGGTGTTTCGCAAAGAAACGCACGGTCAGGCGGTTGGGCCTCTTTCCCCACAAGTCCGGACGGAATCCTCCCTCGTCGAAAGCGTCCGTTTCCAGCTGGTCCTGCAGGGTTACCGTGAGCATGGCTTTGTCGTGGCGGCGAGTCCAGCCCAGACGCGAATCCATCACCACCGCAAAAACGGTGACATCCGCCCCGGGGATTAGCGAGTCAAAACGGGTCAGTTCTCCCCATCGATAGGTTCGCCGCGGCGGGTACCACAGCAAATCACCCAAGGTCAATACCCCCAGGTGAGCGAACTTGGAGACTACGGATTTCGCCTTAACTATCCGCTCCAGAGGGGTCTGCAAGTTCACCATGGTTTCACCTTATCAGGGAGCCTCTCACCGAAAATTCGGAAGTGTTGGAAAAGCGGAGGTCATCGCGGGGACACACCACAGATGTCAAAACCGAACTCCGATGCAGGTGGGGCCGGGCTGTCCTCCGTAATAGGCGACAAGTTCAATGTCCGCGTATTTCGCCAAAGCGAGCTGCAACTTCATCCGGTCCGTGCTGACATTTTCGGAACTGATGACCGCGTGGAGTTCCCGGTTCGACCCCAGGTCGTTGACAAGGTCGCGAATCTGGGTGTCCAAGTCATGATCAGACAAGGGTTCAACCCGGATGCTGGCTTTCAAATCCCGGCAAGTGGTTTCCAAATCGCGCAGCTGCTCCGAAGCTGCACCGCGAAACCGTTTCCCCTGCAAGGATTGCACCAGCCACGCTGCGCTCAACTCGTCGTCGGTATCCGCCACCATCACAGGAGCGTCCGAACAGTCGGTATCGTCCAGGGAATCGCGCATTGTCAGAGCCATTTCGCGCGCTTCAGGGGTAGTGGGAATGATGAGAGTAGCGCGGCCTTTGGGGATGGAGCGCCAGGCCCAACAAATCTGTTCGGGATTTTCCGTGCCTAAAAGGACCGTGGCTCCCGCTCTGGCGTAGGTCTCCACCAGTGCCGGCGCGGCGCTGAGGACCAGCAGCCCCGGAGTCACGAGCGGGGCCTGGCGGGCGGCAAAGTCAGACAAAACCACCACATTGTCAAAATCAGCAGTGAGTTTAGTCAGGGGATCTTCGTCGCCTTCGAGGGCTTCAGGGCGGAGGCCGAGATGCTGAATCAGCACAGCTCCATGCGGATATGGCAGGGCTGCCAGAGGCGAGGGGGTATGTACGTGCGCTACGAAACGTCCCACTCCAATTTCATCTAAAATTTTACAAACCAGCACTTCAGAGCTGGCCGCCCGCAGACTGTCCCGCAGCTTTCCAGTAGGTATATCCATGGACTCAAAATGGAAAGTGGCGGCAAATTCACCGCCCGGCACCGTGTGCCGCAGACTTTCCGCAACGATACGCGAACGATTAGCCCAATCGCGTAACATGGCTTGCACCGTGGAAACATTGGTGGCGGCATCACCTTCAGCTGTGGCAGCCAGGTCAGCCAAGGAAGCAAAAATCAGGCAGGCCCCCGCCAGGCCGGCATCTCCCACCCCGCCGTGAGCGTCAGCGGAATCAATGGTAGCTTCCTGCGCACAAACCAAAGCCGTGTCCACGACTTGTGACAAAGTCAACAGTTCCAGTTCCGAAAGCTGTTGCGAAACGGTAGAAATCAATCGGGACAACCCGAATTCCCAGGTATCTGACCCGCTGACTGCCTTAAACGCCCTGTCCATGGCATCGATGGCCATCAGTAAATCGGCCGGACGCACCACGGGCGCATCCCCCCAGGCCTCGGCACAGGCGGCAAAACTGGAAGCGAGGAAAATCCCGACTGATCCGTAGGGAAATTTCGCGACTTCCCGGCTCAGCGCGCCCATAAAGTCCGCGGGACGCAGGGAGGGACTCAGGGCTTGCGCCGCACGCGTGGCCGCCGCCCAAGAATTCCCTAGATTAGCCCCGGTGTTGAAATTCGGTACGGGGAAAGTGTTGAGGTCGTCCAGCAAATCCCGCGCCTGATTCAAGACCTCCCCCGTGCGCACGCACCATTCGCGAAGGTCTTTTGTCTCCAACTTTTGTCGCGCGGTATCCAACCTGTTTCCTCCCTGGTCACCTCCTAAGTTACCTGTTGCCACTCGGTTTTCCTGGTTGCCATTCCGGTTTGACCAGTTTTGCGTCAAGCGACAATAAACGTCGGTCCCACTGCCGCTACCCGAAACGACAGTGGGACCAACCAGACTGGGGAATTGACCCTCACCACGGATTCAACGCTGGGGCAGACCCCGTTCGTCGTCGCCCCAGACCTTGCCGGTGTAGTGGGGGCTCATGAGAGACTCCAAGCTGAGAACTTCGTCAAGCTCCGCGGGGGTCATCAAGCCTTTTTCAATGACCAGTTCCCTGACTGACTTGCCGGTCTTCGCGGCTTCTTTCCCAATCAAGTCACCATTATGGTGACCGATGATGTCGTTGAGATAGGTGACGATTCCGATGGAGTTATGCACATATGCTTCGCAGACTTCACGGTTGGCGGTGATACCGTCAATGCACCTGGTGCGCAAGGTGTCAATAGCGTTGGTCAGCAGCTCAATGGATTCAAACATGCACTGAGCCGCGGCTGGTTCCATGACGTTCAGCTGCAGCTGACCAGCGGCGACAGCGTGGGTTAGGGCGACATCGTTGCCCATGACCTTGAAACAAACCTGGTCGACGACCTCGGGAATAACCGGGTTGACTTTGGCGGGCATAATCGAGGAACCCGGTTGCATCTCGGGAAGGTTAATTTCATGAAGGCCACAGCGCGGCCCTGAGGAAAGCAGTCGCAGGTCATCACAAATTTTCGACAGCTTGGACGCCAGCCGCTTCAGCACCGCGTGAACTGCCAGGTAAGCGCCGTTATCTGAGGTGGCTTCCAGCAGGTTAGTCGCCGGAACGATATCGTATCCAGTCACTTCCGAGAGCTTTTGGCACGCAACCTTTGGATAGCCCTCCGGCGTGTTTACACCGGTGCCGATAGCAGTCGCCCCCAAGTTCATTTCCAACAGCAAATCCCCCGTAACGGACAAACGCGTCAGTTCCTCACCTATGTTTACTGAAAAACCGTTGAATTCCTGACCCAATGTCATGGGGACGGCATCCTGCAGCTGGGTGCGGCCCATCTTAAGAATGTCTTTAAATTCTTCGCCTTTGCGGGCAAAAGCATCGGACAGCTCACGTACTGCCCGCTCCACATCGTGAAGCTGGGTGTACACCGCCACGCGAAAACCCGTGGGATAGGCGTCGTTGGTGGATTGGCTCTTGTTCACGTGGTCATTAGGGTTAATGATATCGTAGCGGCCTTTTTCGTAGCCCAACAGTTCCAAAGCCAAGTTCGCCACGACTTCGTTGGTGTTCATGTTCACCGAGGTGCCCGCCCCGCCTTGGAACACATCCACGGGGAACTGATCCATGGCTCGGCCCTTCTCTAGCACTTCGTCGCAGCCGGCCACAATGGCGCGAGCGATGTCGTGGGGAAGCACGTGCAACTCTTCATTCGCTAACGCCACTGCCTTTTTGACCTGGACCATGGCTCGCACGAACTCGGGAACATCCTGGATTTTTTTACCCGATATATGGAAATTCTCGATTGCGCGCAGGGTTTGCACCCCGTAGTAAACATCCTCAGGAATTTCACGTTTCCCCAGCAGGTCCTCTTCGATACGCCCAGCCATCATCGCTCCTATCTGTTCCCCGGAAAAAGGATTTCTACACCGTTTTGCCAGAACAACGGCGTTCTAGCAGTCCCATTCTAGCCTGCGGGTTCAGCGTCGTGTTTCAGAACGAGCGGTGTCTTGGGCGCGCGTAACGAATCTGCTTTTACAGCGGGGTTTGATTTGAGTATCGGCCCAGTTTGCTTTATCATAGTGAGGTTGCTCGTTGAGAGCTGCGGGTTCAAAGCCCGTGGAAGACTTTGAAGAATTACAAGAAATCAGAGGTATGAACATGGCAGCGGTATGCGATGTATGTGGAAAAGGTCCCGGTTTCGGGATGAGCGTGTCTCACTCTCACCGACGTAACAAGCGTCGTTTCAATCCGAACATTCAGCGGGTTCGTGCCATCGTTAATGGCACCCCCCGTCATTTGAACGTCTGCACCAAGTGCATCAAGTCCAATCGAGTGGTGCGCAACACGGGTCGCTAAACCCGATTCACTTCTTGAATGCCGCGTCAGGGTTCGTCTTGGCGCGGTTTTTGTTTTTGTGTCGGTCAATACAAACGGGCTAAAAGTCATTATTGGGGAGGTTCACGGCAGTGAGCCTCCCCAAAAGTTTTAACAAAAATTCTGCCCATAATTTACACGCATTTAACACTAGTGCAATGTTCAGTTAACAGTCGAAAGGTAGAGTTCCTTTGGATTACCGGGCGAGGGCTGCCAGTTACAAACGGCGGCTTGGACTTCCGGCAGTCACTCTCACAATCCTAAGGATGCTGCTTTGGAAATAACTGCCACTATCGTGCTCGCAATCGTCATCATTACGGCACTGTCTTTCGACTTCACTAATGGCTTCCACGATACCGCCAATGCCATGGCCACTTCTATCTCGACCGGTGCCCTCAAGCCCTTTCAAGCGGTAGCGATTTCTGCCGGTTTGAACATGGTCGGGGCGTTCCTCTCCGTGAACGTCGCCGCCACAGTCGCCAGCGGCATTGTCGATTTAAGTTCTTATGACCTCACCAACCAGGCCGAGGGCATCAACCTGTTGATGGTGGTGCTTTCAGCCCTGATAGGAGCCATTATCTGGAACCTATTTACGTGGCTACTGGGGTTGCCTTCCAGTTCCTCCCACGCCCTGTTCGGCGGCATGATTGGCGCGGCGTTCGCGGCGATGGGTGCCGGGGGCGTGGAATGGGGTTCTATCCTGGGCAAGATTGTGATTCCTGCCGTGGTCTCTCCCCTCATCGCGGCCGGCGTGTCCGCCACGGCTACTGCCCTGGTCTACTGGATTACGAACACGATTCCGAAAGAGCGGAAAGCCTCCCACTTCCGTCACGGCCAAGTCATCACCGCTTGCCTGGTGTCACTGGCTCACGGCGCGGGCGATGCCCAAAAGACGATGGGCGTGATTTTCCTGGCCCTCATCGCGACCGGTAACGCAACTGCGGAGGATCGGATCCCCGTCCTGGTCATCCTGGCTTGCGCGGTAGCAATTGCGGCAGGAACGCTCTCCGGTGGCTGGCGGGTTATCCGCACTTTGGGTAAAGGTCTGGTCGACCTGGAGCCTCCCCAGGGAATGGCTGCAGAAGCGACCTCCGCGGCTATCATTCTAACCTCGGCTGCTGGGGGGATGGCTTTGTCCACTACCCACGTGACCACCGGTGCTATCTTGGGCACCGGGTTGGGCAAGAAAGGTGCTACCGTGCGCTGGGGAGTCGCCATGCGGATGGCGTCCGCTTGGGTCATCACCCTACCCTGCGCGGGTGTGGTCGGCTACGCAACCTGGTGGATTGCCGCTCTGGCGGGTCGGGCGCACCCCATAGTCGGGGCGCTGCTTGACCTGACCATCCTGCTGGTGATGGTGGTCCTCATCGTGCTGCGTTCGCGCAAGAATTCTGTGGGGGCTCACAACGTGAACGAAGAGTGGGATCCGAACGCCGAGTCGATTGATTCTTCGCTACAAACCGCGCCGACCCGCGAGGTCGACGCGAACCTGCGTGAGGACATCGACGAAATCATGCAAAAGGGCTTGGATAAAGCCGCCGAAGCCGCCCTGGTGACATCACAGTCGCGAGCTGACCAGATAACCGAGCTGAGACGCCAGCGTGATGACCTGATTGAGCAGCTGCGCAAACTCGATCGTGAACTCGAAGAAGTGCTCTTTTCAGACGAGCATCTGAAAAGCGAACGTAACGTTCCCGTCACGGCCAGCGCCAGCGAAGGTAAAACAGTTTCCGCCGCCGCTTTGGAATCGCCGGATAAGTAACCTCGGAAAGGATGAAAAATGACTGTCGAAATGGCTTGGGCAATCGTTCGAGTGGCCGCTTTGGCCCTCATTTTTGGAGCCGGGATTCCCATGCTCTATGCCCTAGGGATGCGCGCTCATGCCGGGGATCCCATTCGTGATGAAACCGGTGAAGTTATCGCTGACACTGAGCCAACGCCGCAGATGCGAGCGCTAGGCTGGGCGGTCTACGGTTCTCTGGCGGTCATTATCGTGGCCGCTATTGTCTGGGTGGCAAAAGACTCCATAGAGTTCTACACTGGATGGGCACCCTTTGGGGCGATATAAATACTTTCTGAAAAATTCGACACTGGTTGCCTCGGTTTCCGGCCGGGGCAACTAACTTTTTAGACTCCAGCCCCCGAATTAGGGGTCTTTTCTGGGCGTATCGGGAGCGGGGCGTTAGAAATCGGGGATTAAACAGGGGTAGATGGCTATATAGGCCAGCAACCCCTGTTTAAACGCAAATGTCGATCGCTTAGTCTCACTACGGTTTCGACCTGACCGGGAAAAAACACTGTTAGGATAAAAGTATGGCTACAACTCATTTGCAAGGTAATCCCGTAAATACTGTTGGTTCGCTGCCCGCGGTGGGGTCTCCCGCCCCGGACTTCGTGACTGTCAAACAGGACCTGTCTGAAGCGAAGCTGTCTGATTTCCGCGGCAAGACAGTGCTCCTCAACATTTTCCCCTCGATTGATACGGGGGTTTGTGCAGCCTCAGTACGGCGCTTCAACGCCGAAGCCGCCAAGCTCGACGAGGTGGAAGTCGTCTGTGTTTCGCGCGACCTGCCTTTTGCCCTGGGGCGTTTTTGCGCCGCGGAAGGTATCGACCACGTCACCACGACTTCGGCGTTCCGTTCCAACTTCGGCCAGGACTACGGTGTCCAGCTAGCAGACTCCCCTATGGCCGGATTGTTCGCTCGTTCTATCGTGATTATTGATCCGAACGGCGTGGTGAAATACACCCAGCTGGTCGATGAAATCACCACGGATCCTGACTTTGAATCGGCTCTGAAAGCACTGGGCTAGACCTCCGTTTTTGTTGCGGTTCAGCGGCGACCGGCAAAACCACCGGTCACAGCCGCTGTGCTGCTGCGCTCAGCCACAGGCACAAGGTCGCCGCGGACGTCACATTTAGGGACTCGGCACGCCCAAACATGGGAATGGACACCAGCACATCGCACCAGGATTCCTCGGTTGCGTCCAGCCCGTGCGCTTCGTTGCCCATGACCCAAGCGACTTTCTTGTCGCTCCAGGTCGCGGCCGTAACCGGGGTCAGCATGACGTCGCCGGATAGGGACGTGCCCACAATGGTCCACCCTTCGGCTCGCAGAGCCACCACTACGGCCTCTAAATCCTGAAAGCGGGGGGTGGGAACATGAAACACACTGCCCACCGAAGCGCGAATGACTTTCGGACTGGTTGCGTCGGCACAGTTTTGCCCCATAAACACCGTCGATGCCCCACAAGCGTCAGCCAGTCGAATCAGTGTCCCCGCGTTGCCCGGGTCTTGAGTGGCGGGCAAAATCAAAGCCAGCGTCCCCTCTGGTGAGGCCGACACAGACGGAAAAGCCTCGAAACGAGCCACCGCAATCCACCCTTGTGCAGCATCACTCAAAGCCTTCTCGACCTGGGGGGAAATCACATGAACGTGCAGCCCCCCTGCAGATGCGGTTGACTGCGCGAGATTCAGCAGCTCCGGGCGAGTCTCGGCGCCCGCCTCGGTCACAAATAAATCTGTCACCGCCCCCTGAGGGGCACTATGCAGCAGCTCAGTGACCGCTTGGGGACCTTCCACCCGCGTTAAACCCGAACGCAAACGCGCGGAACGCCGCGAAAGCCCCGCCACCTTCCGGATGCGCTCGCTTCCGGGGTTGTCGAGGATTTCGCGACGTTCCACCATAGAGTTTTCGATTGATAAACGCCGGGCTTTAGGCAGCCGCGGGAGCGTTTACGTCTTTGGGCAGAGCGGCCTGCGCAGCTTTAACCAATTCGTTGAAAGCCGCAATGTCGCTAACTGCCAGTTCGGACAGCATCCGCCGATCGACTTCAATGCCAGCCAAACGCAGACCCTGCATGAAGCGATTGTAGGTCATGCCCTGGGCGCGGCAAGCCGCATTGATACGAGTAATCCACAGCCGACGGAAGTCGCCCTTGCGCGCCTTGCGGTCGCGGTAGTTATACACAAAACTGTGGGTGACCTGTTCCTTAGCTTTGCGGTACAGGCGAGAACGCTGGCCGCGGTAGCCCTCGGCCCGTTCCAGAGTGGTGCGGCGTTTCTTGTGAGCGTTTACTGCGCGCTTGACACGTGCCATGATTTATCTCCTTTTTCCTTTACTTACCCAACAGCTTCTTCATGCGTTTCACGTCAGCGGGAGCCACGACCTGGTCCTGGCTGAGGCGACGAGTCCGCCGAGACGACTTGTGTTCCAGCAAGTGGCGTTTGTTAGTCTGTTCGCGCATCAGCTTTCCGGAGCCTGTAACACGAATCCGCTTTTTAGTCCCAGAATGGGTTTTATTCTTTGGCATATTATTTCTCCTCTTTCTTAAGCGGGGCCTTCTTGGTGGCCGGTTTATCGGTTTTGCCCGCGGTTGTCTTGGGGGCAGCTTTCTTGGTGGTGCCAGTCGTTCTCCGGGCAGGAGCCTTGGCACTGGTGGCAGCAGGTTTATCGGCCGCCGCAGCGGTTTTCGCAGCCGTTTTCCGAGCCGGCGCTTTCCGAGTGTCCGGTTTTGCGTCATCCGGGCTTTGGTCTGTATCAGCCGCAGGGTTCGCCGCTGGTGCCGAGGTTTCCGACGTGGTAGAGCTGGCCGTTTTCTTTCGTGCTGGCGATTTGGCAGCCGGCTTCGCGGCGGGAGGCTCAGGAGCCTGGGAAGCCACGGCGGCCAGGTTGCCCGAACCGAGCTGATCGAAAGTAATCGGCTTCAAAACCGGGGCGTTCGCTTGTTGAGCCACGCGTTGCTGGTTACGCAAAGCCCGTTCCGCCTTGGCGTCACGCTTCGCTTGACGTTCGTCTTCGCGGCGCTTGCGCTGTTGGCTCACGGCATCAGTCTTTTTCTTAACCGGGCCGATTACCATAGTCATGGAACGACCATCCTGCCGGGGGGCGGACTCAACAACACCATCATCTGCGATGTCTTCAGCCAAACGCTCCAAAAGTTTGATGCCCATTTCAGGGCGACTCTGTTCCCGTCCCCGGAACTTAATCATGATTTTAACTTTGTCTCCGCCATCGAGGAAACGCAGAATATGGCCTTTTTTAACCTCGTAGTCGTGGTCGTCAATCTTCAGTCCCAGGCGGATTTCTTTCAGCTGCGTACTGGCCTGATTCCGGCGTTGATCGCGAGCCTTTTGCGCGGCTTCGTACTTGTATTTGCCGTAATCCATCAGTTTGCACACCGGAGGATGCGCTTCGGGGGCGACTTCCACCAGGTCCAGACCGGCGTCATCGGCCAAGGTGATAGCCTTCATGGTGGCCACCACTCCGATTTGTTCGCCGTTAGCACCAATCAGGCGCACTTCTGGCACCCGAATTTGGTCATTAATCCTTACGTCAGTAATGAGGACTCCTTGCTTGTAACTACGCCGCGAGCCAAAGCACACACAAAGTTACCCCACGTCTGTGGTATAAAAAGCACAGCCGAGCGCTTTAGACCGTAACCCAAGACATGCGTCTCCGAAGGAAAACTGCACCGGGTGGAGGTGGGAAAAACTTTCCGCTTGCTTCGGCATACAGCCGAACAGACTAGATTCTAGCGTATCTGCGAGGTTTTCGCACAATTGGCTTTGCACGCCTAGACAGGATTCACTCCACTGCAAGAGAACTCCCGATTCGAATTTTGCCAGATTCAAGCCAGGGGGACGCCGCCGCAGCAACGTCCCCCCGTATAGCAAAAGACCGAAAGGCTGTGCTAAACCTGGAATCCACTCATGTGGCATTCGAGTTCATCTGCGAAGGCTCGCAGTTCCGAAGTCGCCTCTAAAAGGTGCTCCACCGATTCTGAAATTCCTTGTCCTCCCTGAGCCACCGAGGTATGCTGTTGATTTCGTTCGCAATCGAAGCCGCGTCTGCAGTAGAACGGCTCATTTCATTCGTAGTAGCGGTTTGTTCTTCCACCGCGGAGGCAATAGTAGTTTGGAAATCAGAGATTTGAGAGACAATTTCAGATATTTCTTCGATAGCTTCCACTGCGCCGGTAGTATCGGTTTGAATTTGCTCAATACGGCTAGAAATTTCCTCCGTGGCCCTGCCGGTCTCGGCAGCGAGGTCCTTCACTTCACCGGCCACAACCGCGAAACCTTTCCCCGCATCGCCAGCGCGGGCTGCCTCAATCGTGGCGTTCAAAGCCAACAGGTTGGTCTGCTCTGCAATCTTAGTAATGGTTTTTACGACTTCCCCGATTTCCTGTGAAGATTCCCCCAGTTTTGCTACGACCTTGTTCGTATGCTCGGCAACCTGTGTGGCATTGCGAGCAACCGAAGCCGCCTCTGTAGCGTTGGAAGAGATTTCGCGGATAGACGCACCCATCTGTTCCGAACCGGCTGCAATGGTGGACACATTAGAAAAGACATGTTCTGAGCTGCTATCGACTTTCGCAATCAGACTATTGGCCTGGGAGGCGCTGCTCGCGACCTCGTCCAAAGTGTTGGTAACGCGCTGTGAGGGCTCTTTGACCTTGGCAGAAACATTGTAAGTTTCGACAATCAGTCCACGTAGGCTTTCGGTGGCCAGGTTCATATTACGAGCCATGTCGCCAGCCTCATCGTTGCTCTTGATGTCCATGTGGACGGTCAGGTTACCGCCAGCTAAAGCCTCTAGACCGTAAACCCAAAACTCCGTGGCGTAGTTCGGGCCGTCCTGGACAGCATAGGCCATAGGACCCAGATGATTAGCCCGCAGAGTCTTCCACCCTTGATAAGTTTCAACGAATTTCGGGAAGGTGGGAAGGTACTTTGATTCCGGGGATTCACTGATTGCCTGGATGGATTCTTCGATAATGGCATCGTGTTTATCGACTCGTTCCTTATCGCCATCCTTATCTTTAGTCGTCAGTTCCAGCGCTACCCAGTCACTCATCATGCGTACATAAACTTCAGCATGCCAAATTTTTTGAATAGGTTCCTTAAGCGCCGAGGCTTCCATAGTCTCGGCGGTGGCGGCATTGACGGAGCGCAAACCAATCACCCCGACCACAGCAATCAGCGCCATGGCCAGCACCATTACCAGGGTAATCAAAGCCAGCTTCATGGCGATAGCAAAACGTTTCGCCGAGCGAGAGATATTCTTTGCCGTTGTTCCTCCTTGATAAATAGACTTTTTGCCGTCATACGGCGAGAACCTAAACATTCTTTAGCCATATTTCCAAGAAATGTACAGTAGTACGGTTTGTTTTGTATGGAGTTCAGCCATATATTTTTGTTTATTAAACTCTCAAAATTTTGATTATTCTGAATACGTATGCCATCAGCCATTACGCCCCCGACATTAAGTAATAACAATTGGTTGTTAAGGACAATTATGGGACCGCCAGAGCCGGCTTTGTCAGACGTAACCCAAGCTGACCCCTTAGAATCCCCCAAAATACTGAAAATCCCGCCTAAAATTACGGGTGAGGTAGAGACTTATGGAAGCGAGGCTAACCAATGATTCCTAACATAAAGGTCCTGGCTGCAAGCCTGGCGGGGGCACTCCCGCAAACTAGCGCGAGACAAGGCGACGGACCTGGCGGCGGGGAGGCAAACCTGATTCTTCCCGACTTGTCCCTCGCCAACATACACGGCATCCCCGGAACCAGCCTGCTGATTTTCGGCATGGTGGTGTGCATCGCCGGTCTAGTGTTTGGAACAGTGACGTTCTTTAAACTCCGCAGCCTGCCGGTACATAAATCCATGTTGGACGTTGCCGAACTCATTTACTCCACCTGCAAAGCCTACTTGGTGAAACAAGGTAAGTTCCTGCTGTTGCTGTGGGCTTTCATCACGGTCATTATCCTCGTCTATTACAAGGTGTTAGTGGGCTTTAGCTGGGGCAAAGTCGGGATTGTGGTGCTATTCAGCTTGCTGGGGATGGGCGGTTCGTTTGCCGTAGCCTGGTTCGGTATTCGGGTCAACACCTTCGCTAACGCCCGGGCGGCTTTTGCCTCGCTGCGCGGCAAGCCCTACCCCGTTCACCAGATTCCCCTGCAGGCCGGGATGTCCATCGGAACCGTGCTGATTTCCCTCGAACTGTTCATGATGCTGGTTATTCTGGTGTTCCTGCCCGCTGACGTGGCAGGTTCGTGCTTCATCGGTTTTGCTATCGGGGAGTCACTAGGGGCGTCCGCCCTGCGTATCGCGGGGGGTATCTTTACCAAGATTGCCGATATCGGTGCGGACCTCATGAAAATCGTGTTCAAAATTGACGAGGACGACCCGCGTAACCCCGGGGTCATCGCCGACTGCACCGGGGACAATGCTGGAGACTCGGTGGGCCCTTCCGCTGACGGCTTTGAAACCTACGGCGTCACCGGCGTGGCTCTGGTGACTTACGTCATTCTGGCAGTTCCAGACCCCTCCATTCAGGCGCTGCTGCTGGTGTGGATCTTTACGGTACGCGCGGCGATGATTATCGGTGCGGCACTGGCCTACGCCATCAACGCCCTGTGGGTCAAGGGGCGTTACAGGGACGCGAAACGCATGAACTTTGAAACCCCGCTGACAACGTTGGTCTGGTTGACTTCGATTCTGTGCATCGTATTGATTTTCCTGGTGACTTTCTTTGTGGTGGGCGAACAAGGCAACCACCTGTGGCTGAAACTGGCAACCATCGTGACCTGCGGTACTCTCGCGGGAGCCCTGATTCCCGAACTGGTGAAAGTATTTACCTCCACCAAAGCGCGTTTCGTGCGGGAAACCGTGAAATCCTCTCGTGAGGGTGGTGCTTCGCTGAATATTTTGTCCGGGATGGTTTCCGGCAATATGTCCGGATACTGGCTGGGAATCACCATTGTGGGTCTGATGGGAATCGCTTTCCTGATTTCCCTGCTGATACCGGAATCCCTGATGGCAGCTCCGGCAGTATTCGCGTTTGGCCTGGTAGCTTTTGGTTTCCTGGGGATGGGTCCGGTGACCATCGCCGTTGATTCCTACGGTCCGGTCACCGACAACGCTCAATCCGTCTATGAACTGTCGCGTATCGAATCGGTAGAAAACATCGAAGCCGAGTTGATGGCTGACTTCACCATTAAACCCGCTTGGGACACCGCGAAACTCATGCTGGAGGAAAACGACGGGGCCGGTAACACGTTTAAAGCCACGGCAAAGCCTGTGCTGATTGGTACCGCCGTGGTAGGCGCCACCACCATGATTTTCTCTATCATCATGACGCTCACAGATCGTCTGCAAGATGCACAAGCCGTGGGGAATCTTTCACTGCTTCACGCCCCGTTCCTGCTGGGGTTGATTACCGGAGGCGCCGTCATTTACTGGTTCTCTGGGGCCTCTATCCAGGCGGTAACGACCGGGGCAAACCGAGCTGTGGCGTTTATCAAAGAGAATATTCACCTCGATGCCAGCAACGAACGCGCCTCCGAAAAGGACAGCCGCGCGGTCGTCGAGATTTGCACACAATACGCCCAGCAGGGCATGTTGCTTATCTTCCTGGCGGTGTTCTTTGCCACGCTGTCTTTCGCGTTTGTCGAGCCGTTCTTTTTCATCGGCTACCTGATTTCTATCGCTATTTTTGGCCTCTACCAAGCTATATTCATGGCTAACGCCGGCGGGGCTTGGGACAATGCAAAGAAAGTCGTGGAAGTTGATTTGCACATGAAAGGCACCGAACTGCACGATGCGACCATCGTCGGGGATACGGTCGGCGATCCGTTCAAGGACACGTCCTCGGTAGCTTTGAACCCGATTATCAAATTCACCACCCTGTTTGGCCTGCTGGCTGTGGAATTGGCGGTGAGCTTGACGAACCAGGGTCAGGCACGCCTGGTGCATATCCTGGCCGGGGTCTTTTTCGTGGCTTCAGCCTACTTCGTGTGGTGCAGTTTCTATCAGATGCGTATCCGCGGCGCCTCTCGTGACTCCATGCACGATCACGAACCTCCGGTCGACACCGCTTTGAACGGAATCCCCAGCGTGAAAGACCGGGTCACCCGGCCGGCCATGATGATTATGCCCCGTCCCGGCGGTATCGAAGCCCCCATTGACGCGGCCGCGCTGGACGAGATTCTCGACTCTTCACCGACGGAGGCCGGCACCGACCTTTTGAACGAAGTTCCCGACCTGGAACTCACGGAAGAACCATCGCAAAGCAATCCCCCGCAGCCACCCGACCAGGCTGCGGAACGGAAAGGGGAATAACCATGAAACTGGCAATCAAATGGGAAAATGCCCAAGTTGACGAAGCCGGGCGAGTGTCCGGACACTCTGCCGGAGACACCCTGGTGCGACGGATCTTACGGAACTTCCCCGATTCCATCCTCATCGGCGGCTCCGCCCGCCGCGCCGAAAACTTCAGCGTGGCTCCGATTGAGATGCTCGACCCGACTGACACGGCCGTCATCAACATGGACGTCATTGACTCGCCGCGACTGTGGCAAAAAATGCACAACGCGGGGGCGGAAAAACCGCACATCATGAACTTTATGTGGTGGTCTCCACGCGAAATGACTACGATAGAGGGCATTGCCTCGATGGCCCTGTCTTGCGCCCTGTTCCCCACTTTTGCGAACTCGGAACGTACCGCCATGGAAGTCCGGGAGATTGCCGAGAAATGGACCGTGAAACCGCTGCATGAACAGATGCAGCTGGGGTGGGTAAACCTGGGCTTCCGCCTGGCTCACGTCCTACCGCGGGTTGAGACAGAGGTCCCCGTCGTGCTCTACCCCTCGATTTACCTTTCAGCAAAGAAGCGCCCGGATATTTTCTTGGACGTGGTCAACTGGGTACACCGCCAGATTCCGCTGCGGGTCGAGATGCGTTTGCACGAAACCCACCTGGTCAGCGAAGCCGCCATGAAGTTTTCCCATCGCGACTGGATTTGGGTGGGACCTTTGACCGCCACACGTCAGTCCTATTGGGAGGCTCTGGCGCATACGACCGCTTTCCTGGCGACCACCGAGGAAGAATCCTACGGCATCGAGTACGTAGAAGCCTTGGGCGCGGGAGTCATCGGCGTCTTTCCTGACCTCGAATGGGCACACGCCCTGGTGCCGGCAGACTACCCGTTCTTTTATAAGTCAGTGGAAGAAGCCAAGAACATGCTGTGGCAGGTCTTGGTTAAACCCGCGGAGGCTCGAAAGAAAATGGACGCGTCAGCCGGCGGTTCGATTCAACAGTGGATTGGCGAACACCACTCGGACGATGTCTTTGACGAAGCCCTGATTCAACACGTTGTGGACTGGCTGGGGGATATTCCCCACGCCTAGGGTCTTTCACGAGGGTGGTGGCGGCTGGTAGCACTAGCGTCCCGTGTCGGGCTCACAAGCGTTACCGCCGACCTTTCCGATACCGTCACAGTTCCAGGGGCGGGGTGGATAGCAAGGGCGGGCGTCAGCGCACGGGGAGGAGTTGCACGTAAGTGGCGCGTGGGGGGATTTCTGGCGAACGCAACAGGGATCTGTAAAAGCGTTTGACGGCCAGTTTCGCGGCTTCGAGGTCGCCTGAGGTGCGGACTGTGACGACAAGTCCCCCCGCCGGGCCGGCTTCGATGGTCTCGATTTCGGTGCCCGTATGGGCTGAAAGTGAGTTGAGCAGTGCCGCGAGTTCGGCATCATGCCAAGCCGGAAGCCAATCGTCGCCGCTGGCCAGGGCGTTCAAAGCGGGCGGACCCAGCATGATGTTCGGCGCATAGGCGTGAATCCACTCCGGGTCACGCGCCAGCGGCTTGGCCTGAGTAGCGCTACCCAGTACCACCGGGGCATCCAGCCACAAAAATCCTTCGGTAGCCAAGGCCGCCAAGGCGATTCGCGCGGGATTAACCAGCAGCGGCCGGTCTTCCGGATTCCTCAGCTCCGCGAAGCGCGTTGCGCTGGAATACGCCGGCAAGGCCGACCCGTAGGGGGAATATACGCCCGCAAAGGTAGTTGACTCACAGCTTCCCGAGACCGCCACGGGCGCCTCCACGATGAGGCGTTCGCTTTGCAGCGCTGAAAACAGTTCAGTCTGCGCCGCCCCCACGTCCTTGGCCGCAGCCAGTTCCAGGGCGCGCCGGGTCCCGGGCAGTAAATCGCCACGATCAGACGCGTAGGGATTGTTTGCCAAATGTTTCATGAATGTTGCCGCGCTTTCAAACAGAACCCCGCAGTTTCACACCGCCAGACTCGCCAAGGCTTCGGCTACCGTGAAGCGTCGCTCATAGATGGCTTTGCCGACAATAACACCCTCCAGGTTCGGGTGAACCCCCGCCAAGTCCCGCAGGGCGTGCAGATCGCGCAGGGCAGACACACCCCCGCTCGCCACAACTTTTGCCGAACTGGATTGACACACGTGAGCCAGCAACTCCAGGTTCGGCCCAGTCAAGGTGCCATCTTTCGACACATCCGTCACCACGTAGCGGACACACCCCAAGGCATCCAAATCACGCAAAATATCCACCAACAGCGGCCCTTCACTGACCCAGCCGCGCCCATAAACCCGCTCGCCGCGCACGTCCAAACCGATTGCGATACGCTGCCCAAACCGCTCAATGGCCGTGGCGCACCACTGGGGATTTTCGATTGCGGCAGTACCCAGGTTTACCCGCGCCGCCCCGGCATCAAGCATGCGGCACAGCGAGTCATCATCACGCAATCCCCCACTGACCTCAACATTCAAGCCCGGATAGGCTTTCACTAGCGACTCCACTAGGTCGGCATTGGAGCCCCGCCCGAAAGCGGCGTCCAGGTCGACCAGGTGCAGCCAGCGCGCCCCGGCGGCCAGGAACTCCGCGGCAACTTGTACAGGCTCACCATAGACTTTTTCGGTTCCGGCTTTACCTTCGGTCAGCCGAGTTGCCTTTCCGTCAACCAGGTCAATTGCTGGTAACAGCACCATTTGTGTCATTGAGAGTCCTTTCCGGGGTCTTAGCGACCCGCCAACTTTAGAGCATCTCTAACCAGTTTGAGAACACGCGAGCCCCGGCTGGTCCGGACTTTTCCGGATGAAATTGAGTGGCGCACAAGGCTCGGTTTTCCACGGCCGCTACAAAGTCGGCTCCGTAATGTGCCCAAGACACGAGCGGGGGGCGGAGCAGCCGCCGTGATTCCTCATCCATTCCCAAGGCCTCAGCGGGGTCGCTGAGGCAAGCGTAAGAGTGTACGAAATAGAATCTCTGTCCGTCGAGCCCCGCCAACAGCTGCGACTGGGCCGGGACATGCACTTTTGACCAGCCCATATGGGGTAAACGCGCCGCTGGCAGCGCCGTCACCATTCCGGGCCATTGATCCAGCCCGGCGGTGACTTCCCCGTTTTCGTCTCCGGAAGTAAACATGACCTGCAAACCGACGCAAATGCCCAGCACTGGGCGGCCTCCGGCGAGTCGGCGTTCAATCATCTGGGGTGCCCGCGAGGCTTGCAGGGAACGCATTACCGCCGCGAAGGCTCCCACTCCGGGAACGACCAAACCGTCTGCTTGGGCAACTTCCGCCGCGTCAGCCGAGAGCGACACCCGGGCTCCTGCCCGCTCGAGGGCGTGCGCAACGGAAAGCACATTGCCGTACCCGTGATCCAGAACGACAACTTTGGGACCGGTCATGAGGCGTCCCCCCGTCCTTCTGAATCCATGCCCCAGGCCTCGTCGTCACCGGAATCTGCCTGACCCCGTTGGCGCCGGCGTTCCTCGCGGGAATCTTTGATGCCTTTACCCAGCATTCGCAGCGCTTTCCAGCGGGGCATATCGACGGTATCAACCGCCCCGTCCACATCCGCCGGATTAACCCGCCCCAACACTAGGTCCTCAATCACGATAGGCATCTGTGCGATGACCAGTCCGGCCGGCAAATCCACCTCAAAAGCCTGATTGGCCCAGCGTCCCGCCAGGACTTGACCGGTCACTCCGGGTTCCTGTTCGGTGCCGGGAGCCAGCAGGGCAGAAAACACCACCACCGGCATTCGAATAATCTCAGTAAGCGTAGACGCCACCGTATCCAAGTCCGAGTCCAGCTCATTGAGGCTTTCAACCAGCAGTGCCATTCCCCACTGTTCTTCGGTCAGCTCCAGGTTTTGTACCACCAGCGCCCCGGCTTCCGTAGGCACCACCACGGCTGAAATATCACTCAACGCACACAGCGCCCCCAAGGCTTCTGCCGAAGCCACCGGGGTCAGGAAACACGCGGTGGCTCGCCGGTTCATCAGCGGAGGCTCCGACTCTTCGGGCAAATCTAGCGTTTCGTCCGAGCCTGACACCGGGGATTCGGGTTCAAAGTCAACATCTCCCAGTTTGGCGATGAGATTGGCAAACTCGGCATCGTAGGCTTGCTGATCGCCAGGTTTGTCCCCTCTGTCCTCGGGATTTCGGGGTTCTTGCGGTTCACTCATCACTAGCCTTTCCCAATGCTACAGAGTTCCTTTGGTGGAGGGCACGCCCACCACCCGCGGATCGTATTCCACCGCGGCCTTTAACGCCCGCGCCAGAGCCTTGAATTGGGCCTCTACGATGTGGTGCGGGTCCCGGCCCGCCAACAGGCGCAGATGCAGACAAATACCGGCATTCAACGCCAGGGATTCAAACACGTGATAAGTCAGCGAACCGGTGAAGTGTCCGCCGATGAGGTGATACTGCTGGCCTTCCGGTTCTCCTTCGCAAACGACGTAGGGCCGTCCCGCCAAATCCACCACGGCGTGCGCCAAAGCCTCGTCCAATGGCACGCAAGCGTCACCGAAACGGCAGATACCGACCTTGTCCCCCAACGCTTCGCGCAGCGCCTGACCCAACACGATAGCCGTATCCTCCACCGTGTGATGGACATCAATGTCGGTGTCTCCCGAGGCTTCAATGTCCAAATCAATCAGGGAATGACGCGCCAAAGCGGTAAGCATATGGTCATAGAACGGCACCGTGGTGTGAATGTTGGCTTGGCCGGTCCCGTCTAGGTTCACCCGCACCTTTACCCGTGATTCTGACGTTTCCCGCGTGACCTGCGCCACCCGGGGGGTCCGAGTTTCGTTCATTGCAATACCTCCTTCAGGGCGGAAAGAAACACCTCAGTTTCCTCCTCGGTGCCCACGCTGGCTCGCAGCCAGCCATCGGGTCCGACTACGCGAATCAACACGCCGCGGTCAAGCAAATCTTGCCAGACTTTTTGGCGGTCGCTGAACTTTCCAAAGAAAACAAAGTTCGTATCCGATTCTGCCACGCTCAACCCCATTTCTCGCAAGGTTCGCACCATCTGGTCGCGAGTGTGGCGCATTTTGTCCACCTGGGCTTGCAGCAAATCTGACTGGGACAGCGCCGCCAGAGCTGCTGCCTGGGTCAGAGACGACAGGTGATAGGGCAAACGCACCAGCATGAGCTGGGAAATAATCTGGGGGCGAGCTGCCAAGTACCCCAACCGCAAACCGGCCATTGCGAAAGCCTTGGACATGGTTCTGGACACCACCAAGTGCGGGTGCGCCGCCAACAGTTCCAGTGCGGAAGGTACCCCGTCACGGCGAAACTCGCCGTAGGCCTCGTCAATGACCACCACGGTCGCGCTCCCGTGCGGCCCGCTGGAACGGGTAAAACTCAGGATTTCAGCCACGTCCGCGGAGCTCAGGTGGGTTCCCGTGGGATTGTTGGGGGAAGCCAGCACCAGCAGCGCCGGGTGAGCGCGGGCTACAGCTTGCTTCAACGCGGCCACGTCCACGGAAAAATCCTCCCGCCGCGGCACGTCCAACAGCTCGGTCACGGTGTTGCGGGCATATTCGGGATACATCGAGTATGTGGGCGAGGACGATAACGCCGGATGTCCCGGTCCGCCAAAAGCGCTGAACAAATGATGCATGACCTCGTTAGAGCCATTGGCGGCCCACAACCATTCGGGAGCCACCCGCACCCCGGATTCCCGCTCCAGATAATCGCTCAAGGCAAGGCGAAGAGCCGGAAAATCCCGGTCGGGATAACGATTCAAGCTGCCCGCCGCTTCGCGCACCGCCGCGGTAATCGCCTCTACCACGGGAGTCGGGACCGGATAGGGGTTTTCGTTCACATTGATGGATACCGGCACCTGCAGCTGGGGCGCCCCGTAGGGTTCGAGCCCTGCCAAGTCCTCGCGCAAGGGCAGTTGCATGGGACCTTCCGGCGTGACGATGGCGTCGGTTGCGCTCATTTACTTGCCTTCCCGACGTGCCAGCAGGGATGCTCCGTGGCCTTCCAGGTCCTCGGCATGGCTGAATACCACCAGGCGGTCGGTCAGCGCGTCCGCGGCCTGTTGGGTGTATTCAATCTGTTGCACGGACTTCAGGAATGCCATCACGTTCAGGCCCGAAGCGTGGGAGGCGGTGCCTCCGGTGGGCAAGACGTGGTTGGAGCCTGCCAGGTAGTCCCCCAGCGGCACCGGGGTGTAGTCGCCGACAAAAATCGCCCCCGCATTGTGAATTTTTGCTGCCACTTCGCGGGCATCGGCGGTTTGAATTTCGAGGTGTTCAGCTCCGTAAGCGTTAGCCACGGCAATGGATTGTTCGATATCTCGAGTGAGGATAGCGCCCGACTGCGGCCCGGATAGGGCGGTGGCGATGCGTTCGTGATGGTCGCGTTGGGGCACCAGGCGCTCCAGTTCCGCTCTCACCTGGGTCACAAGGTCGGTTGAGTCGGTAATGAGGACCGACGCGGCGGCCGGGTCGTGCTCGGCTTGGCTGATTAAATCCGCGGCGACAAATTTCGGCGTGGCGCTGCTGTCCGCGATGATGGCAATCTCGGTCGTACCGGCTTCCGCGTCGATACCGCAGACACTGGACACCACACGTTTCGCGGCCGCAACATAGATATTGCCCGGACCGGTAACTACGTCCACAGGCTCAACCAAAACCTGGCCGTCGTCTGGCGTTTCGCCCTTTGCCCCGTAAGCAAACGCACCAATCGCTCCGGCCCCGCCCATGGCATAGACTTCGTTCACGCCCAGTAAGGCGCAAGTCGCCAGCACGGTGGGGTGTACCGAGCCATCGAAAGCCTGCTGTGCCGGGGAAGCCAAAGCAATCTGGCTCACCCCCGCCACTTGTGCCGCCACCACGTTCATGATGACCGAGCTGGGATAGACCGCGAGCCCGCCCGGAACGTACAGACCCACACGCCGCACCGGAATCCAGCGTTGCGTAACGGTGCCGCCGGGAATAATTTCGGTAACGACCGATCGAGGCAGCTGCGCCTCGTGACCTTTCCGGTTATTGGCAATAGACGTTTCAATCGCCTCGCGCAGCCCCGGATCCAGTTCCTGTAAAGCTCGCTCAATTTCAGCCGCCGGGACCCGCAACAGGCGCGGTCGCACCCGGTCGAACTGCTCGGCTTGGTCACGCAAGGCCTTAGCACCTTCGCGGCGCACCGCATCTATTAGGGGCGCTACCGCCTCCACAGCCCGCTCGACATTGAGAGCCGCCCGCGGCAGCCGCTCGCGTAGCACCGCGGCATCTACGTTTTCTTTTGAAAAATCCAATACGTTGAACACGGTAACATCTTACAGCTATCCCTTAGTAGCACCTTGGGTTAGGCCAGCTACAATCCACTTACTAGCGAAAGAGAACAATATCATGGTGGGAAAAATCGTCAACACAGCGGCTGCAGACATCGGCCCCCATTCAATGTTAAAACTTGAGATGAAACTGTTCAACGCAGTGGGAATCGTACGTTTAGAATCCGAGTTGATTAGGGTTACAGACAAGAACAGCTCATTCCAAATATTGACAAAGTTGAAGATGAAAGTGGCTGTAATCCCCGGCAACATAACTGGCACGATAATACGCCAAAGAGCGGAGAACCTGTTCAAACCATCAACCATGGCTGCCTCTTCGAGTGAGTCAGGGACGTTGTCGAAGAACCCCCGCAGCATGATCGAGGAGAATGGTATGGTCATGGCGATGTAGATGAGGATGAGACCCGCTCGGGTATCAACCAGCCCCAGGGTAGTGAACATCTGGTAGAGCGGACCAAGAGCGATGAACATCGGTATCATCTGCGTGATGAGAAAGGCGATGAGCACTGCTCCTTTCGATCGAAAAGTAAAACGTGACAGAGTATAACCGCTTAGGAGAGCAATCGACGTTGCTACAATCGAACCCAACAGGGCCACCGTCAATGAGTTGAACATATAGGTGCCGAACTGAGCCTTGGAGAAAAGACTCATGTAGTTTTCTAACGAAAAAACGCGTGGCCAATAGCGGACGGGATATTCCGCGATTTGATTGGCTGGCTTGAAAGACGTGAGGAGAATCCAGTACAGAGGGAACACCGTAATGATAAACCACAGGCTCAAGCCACAGATTTTGATTATCTTAAGATACATCGGGGTTTTATTTAGCATCATTACTCCTCGTCAAGAGCAACAGATACGCTCCGGTAAACACCGTAAGAACGCCGACCACGATGAAGCCCAGTGCGGAGGCCAAGCCATAACTGCCCTGCTGGGTGAACTGAATCATCCAAGTCGTTGCGATGTGTGTCTGGTTTCCGGGTCCTCCCCCGGTCATCGCATAGATAATATCCGGGAAGTTAAAAATCCAGATTATGCGCAGCAAAACCGTGAGTATCAAGGTCGAACGAATCGAAGGAATCATGATACTGAACAGGGTGCGCGTGCGGCTCGCGCCATCAATCGCCGCTGCTTCCAACATATCTTGAGGCACGGATTGCAAGGCTGCCAAAATCATGATTGCGAAGAAAGCCACTCCGTACCAGATATTCGCAATAATCACGGCGACGAAAGCTAACTCCGGTTTCGCTAGCCACGGGACGGGAGAATCCACGATGCCGACCCGCATCAATAAGTCATTGAACACACCGAACTCACTATTGAACATCCACCTGAAGAGGATGCCAATCAAGAACCCTGACACTGCCCAGGGGTAAAAAATAACAGCTTGATACAAACCTCTGAACCTGAAGCGATTGCGCAAGGCCAAAGCTATTAAGAACCCAATTACGAACTGGGGAATGAGAGATGCTACTACCCAGATGAGCGAGTTCACCATGGTGTGTAGAAATAGAGGATTCGAGATGAGTTCATGGAAGTTACCGAGACCAACAAACGGGGTGTCGTTGAGATCCCACAAGTTCCATTTTCGGAAAGCCATCTGGGCGCCACGTAACATTGGATAGTAGGTGAAGATGGCTACAAAGATGAAGGCGGGCGCTAGAAATGCCATTATCGTCAGGGCAGACCTGCTCGAGAATGGGCGACGGCTGTGGGCGCGCCCGCTTTCAGCAGACGCACCCACAGCTTTCTTCCCTGAAAACATCGTAGCTAACCTTGCCACTTTTCTGTCCAGAACTTGTCCCACCCGGAGAGCATCTGGGCGGTGGTCATCTGGTTCAAGAGGACCTTCTGCAAGTCTGCTTCTGAACGCTGCATCCATTCGGTCCACCAGGCAACCCCACGAGGTTCCTCAACGGAAATCCAAGTATCTGGGTTGGACGTCATTTCTACGTAAGCAGCCCAAGGACCAGTCTTGAAGAATTCGTCTTCCCCGGCAGCCTGCAGAATCGGCACCAGAGAGTTTTCCTTCGCGAAAGTGGTGGAAGGATCGCCAGCCAGCCATTTCACTAGCTCTACTGCCTCAGCCTTATGCTTAGAGAACTGCGTCACGCCCCAGCCCGCGGTAGCCATTGGCCATGCGGCCTTCCCCGTCGGTCCAACCGGGTTGGGAGCAACACCCCACTGGTCCTCAGTCAGGGACGACTCTTTCACTGTAGCGATTACCTCAGGATCCTGGAGCAGGAAGGCGGTGGAGCCATTGGTGAAGCCCTGCACCATTTCTGCGTACCCCCAGGAAACAGAGGACTCCGGGGAGCCTGTTTTGTATAGCTCCACATATTTATCTAAGGCAGTTTGAGACTCGGGGGTCGTGAAAATCGTCTTGCCACTCTTAACCTTGTAGGCATTGGCTACGTCAAGGTTGTCTGCGTTGTAGGCTTCGAGAATACTCATCAGCTGCCCTGCAGAGTTGGGGCCTCCACGGAAGGCGTAACCGTAGCGGTTTTGCGCGGGATTCTGAATCTTAGCTGCCTGTTCTACCAAGTCTTCCCACGACTTAGGCGCTCCCTCAAAACCAGCCTGTTTCACCAGGTCAGTCCGGTAGAACAAACTCAGACCGTAGAAACCATAGGGGATAAAGTAGGACTTCCCATCAGCATTGATGGTGAATTTTTGAGCCTGATCGGTGAGCTTAGCGAGGCCATCCCAGTTTTTGAAATCCGGGGCCATATCGTAGAGCCACCCGTTATTGCTGAACGGCCCCACAGTCAGGTCACGAACTTCCAGAACATCAACCCCGGAACCGGACTGAAGCATTTGCTGTATTTTTTGATCCGCTTGCTCTGTTGGCGGAGAAATCAACTCGACCTTGATATTCGGATGTTCTTTCTCGAAATCCTGAAGCAGACCTCGAATCAACTCGGTACGAGCAGGGTTAGTCAAGGACTCCACCATTTGGAGCTTTACAGCTCCTTGTGAGTCAGCTCCACTACTTGAGCTGCAACCAGTTAGCCCAAGTGTCAGGGCAAATGAGGCTGCAATTAACACGGCGATGTGCTTGCGCATTATTCCTCCTAATCTTTGTTGTTCATAATATTGGGTTCAGTTGAAACCTGGCTCGCCCACTGGTGCAGCAGTGGAAGACCTTCGCTGGCGAGATAGTCAAAATCTGATAATGAGTTGTATATGTGGGTTGAAAAGCGAAGAAAACCTTGGCCGTGAAAACTCGTGAAGGATAGCGCTATTCCCGTGGCTTCGATGAGGGGAATACGCAACGCATCACTTTGTTCGCGTGTACGTCCCAAACCGAGAGGCAACCGCACCAAACGTAAGGGGCCAACTTTCTGCCCAACATCTGGGAAAGGATCGTCCATCCACTGACGCAGCGTTACGTCAAGAATCTTCTCTCCCTCGTCAGCCAAACGACTAGACCACTGCCTAACCTTGTCCCAACCAACCATCTTATCGATGAGACTCCAGGCGAAGGGCGCTGTGAGCCACGCCGTGGTGTCCATAGTTCCGGTGTGGTCAAAACGTTTGGGGAACTCAAGTTCCGCACCCCAGGAATCTATTAGAGGGAATAACTCCTGATCAGCTTCACGTGAATACAGCAAAGCTGCACCGCGTGGCGCACAGGCAAACTTGTGCAAGTTACCAACCCAGTAATCTGCGTCGAAGCAGATGGGATTTTCCAAAACGCCAGGGGAATGCGCTCCGTCCACTAAGGTAGTAAACCCTAATTCCCTGGCTTTTTTACAAATCTCGTTCGTCGGGAAACGCCGAGCAGTGGCTGACGTAACCTGATCGATGACAAGCAAGCCGGGTGGGATGCTTTGCATCTTTTCTGTCAGAATATCCACAACTTCCATCGCTGTAGCATTCAAAGGAACAGAAGCCACATTGAAAGTTCCACCAGTACGCTGAGATAAACGCCTGGCTCCCATTGAAACCGCGCCGTAACCGTGATCTGTTACCAGGGTATGGACAGGGCTCCTTGCCATAAACCTTTGGAAAACTACCGATGCGCCTGCCGAAACATTGAAAACAAAAGCCAGGTGTGACGGGTCCACACCCAAAAGCCTCGCCATTTCCTCGCGCGCCCTGCCTACCCGTTCGTGAGCTGCCGAGAACCAACTCACGGGGTTTTGCTCCATTAAAGTACGCAGCCGGTTTTGTTCAGCTTGTACCTCCACCGGTACTGCGCCGAAAGAGCCGTGGTTGAGATGCTTGCATCTTGGATCGAGAGACCAACTAGGTCCTGAGTTATACGAGTAAGCAGCGGAGAACTTCATCGTTCTAACCTCCTTGTCTGGCAATTTTAGCACCTAATGCGGTGAAAGGTAATAATTTGTGCAATTTTTGTTTTATTGTCTGACAATTTATATTCTCGGAGGACTGGAACTATTTCCTTGTAAGGTGGAACTATGCAAGACGCAGTAGAACAAGCCCGCTTGGGGCTATGCAGAATGATTGCCACTGGGGAGCTAAAACCGGGACAGGTGCTCCCCTCTGAAATTGAACTATGCGAACGCTTTAATGTTTCGCGCAGCTCGCTTCGCGAAGCTCAAAAAATGCTGCACGTGGCTGGAGCACTGGATTTACGAAGGAACGCCAGTGCGCGTGTATCCCAACTCACACCGAAAAACGTGGTGGATGCGCTTACCGCTATCGTCCCGCTGCTACCTCTTGATTCTTTTATCGAATTATTCAACTTGAGGGAAATACTGGAAGGCTACTGCGCCGCTCAAGCAGCAGCAAGGCTCTCGGATTCTCAAATCGAGAAGCTAGAGCAAATTGCGATGGATCTGAGGGAATGTGCCCCAGGACACGATGCACAAATCCTAGATACCGAGTTCCACAAGCTCATAACCAGTGCTGCGAATGACCAGGCCATCATTTCCCTACTCAAAGTGCTGCGTCAACGCGGTAGGGATTACCACATTTATGAAGAACCTGAACGACTCGACTTGAAAAAAGTTAGCGATAACACCCACCTAGAGATTGTTCAAGCGATAAAAAACCGTGACCCAGAACGAGCCTCATTCTTGGCACGAGCCCACGTCCACACCACTAAAACCTGGCTAGAGACTTACCGTCCGAACCCAGACCTTTTTTCAAACAACCTTGAGGACGTCTAGACACTACAGATTCGCGAAAAGGCCACTCCCATAGAACATGGTTAGGATTTAAAGACTGGATGCGTCGAATAGAGTCGTATCCGACAGCGTCTGCTCCGTACGAGACTCAACCGGGGAAATCTCAGCCAGTTCGGCGGCTGCGGTGGATTCTAAGGGGTCAGTTCCCGGAGTGATAATCGAGTCATACCCCAGCATGGCGCGCAGCTCGCCTAAGAAATCCGGGCCGGCGTTAACCAGGCGTTCGGGACCCAAGTCCAGAACCTGCAGCTCCCCCTGCTCCAAAATATGCAGACGCACGGGAGCCTGGCCGGGGAAACGTTCCAGCAGGGCACCAAAGGCACGCATGTTCTCCGCTGTGCAGCGCTCAGCAGGCAGCAATAAATCAACTTCGTCCAAGTGATCCAGATGCAACGATAAGTTCGGCACGCTCAGGTCGCTGGCGTAAATCGAAACTGATTCATCCTCGCGGCGCAGCCGTCCACCGACCACCACGATATTGTCTTGAACCAAATCAGCGGCAATGTTTTCGTAGGTTTTCGCAAAGAACAGCACTTCTACTGAGCCGGTCATGTCCTCGATTTTCGCAATCGCCCACTGCTGGCCGGAACGTTTGGAAATTTTTACGTTCACCGCTGTCACCAGACCGGCAATTTTGACCGGAGAATCATTGCCTTTTCCTTCGTCCGAGGTCAAATCCACGATATGGTCCTCAGCCAGGCCTTCCAACATCCGTTTCATCCCCGACAGCGGGTGGTCCGAAACATACATTCCCAGCATCTCACGTTCAAACGCGAGCAGTTCGTTCTTGGGCCACTCCGGAAGATCGGGAATATCGATGCTGGCTGAACCCAGCAAATCATCCTCCGCCTCGACCCCATCCATCTCTAAGGCGGCAAACAGGTCGAACTGTCCGTTAGACTCTTGACGTTTCGTGGACACCACCGCTTCCACTGCCTGTTCATGAATCACGGTGAGCGCGCGGCGCGAAGCCCCGAAAGCGTCAAATGCTCCTGCCTTAATGAGTGAACCGATGGTGCGTTTGTTACAGACTTCTGCCGGAACTTTTTTCAGGAAGTCGGAAAAGGACGTGTAGGCGCCTTTTTCCTGCCGCGCCTTGATGATTTCCGCAACCACGTTTTCTCCGACGTTGCGAATCGAGGCCAGTCCGAAACGAATGTCGTTTCCGTCAGGTGCAAAAGCCCCATAGGACTGGTTCACGTCAGGAGGCAAGACCCGAATCCCCATGCGACGCACCTCGTTCAAATACATCCCCAGCTTGTCTTTATCCGTCTGGGTAGTCAGCACGGCCGCCATATATTCGGTCGGGAAGTTTGCCTTGAGATAGGCAGTCCAGTACGCAATCAGCCCGTAAGCGGCCGAGTGAGACTTGTTGAACGCATAGTCGGCGAAAGGCACCAGGATATCCCACAGGGTTTTACAGCAATCCTCGGAGTAGCCGTTAGTAATCATCCCATCATGGAATTTCACGTACTGTTCAGCCAGGACGTCTTTCTTCTTTTTCCCCATGGCTTTACGCAAAATATCGGCCTGCCCCAGTGTGAACCCGGCGACCTTTTGGGCGATAGCCATGACCTGTTCCTGATAGATAATCAGACCGTAGGTGTAGCCGAGGATATCTTTCAGCGGTTCTTCCAGCTCACGATGAATCGGCTCAATCTTTTGCAGCCCGTTTTTCCGAAATGCATAGTTCGTGTGGGAATTTGCCCCCATCGGTCCGGGTCGATACAGTGCCACCAAAGCGGAAATATCGTCGAACTCGGTAGGCCGCAGCTGCTTCAGCAAGGTGCGCATCCCCCCGCCATCGAGCTGGAACACCCCCAAAGTTTCGCCCGTGGACAGCATTTCATAAGTCGCTTTGTCATCAACTTCCAAACGCTCGAGGTCGGGTGGGGTTTTCCCGTTAATCTTAATGTTGTCCAGGGCATCAGAAATAATGGTGAGGTTCTTTAGCCCCAGGAAGTCCATCTTTAGCAGACCCAGGTGCTCACAAGTCGGGTAGTCGAACTGGGTAATCATGGCTCCGTCTTGCGGGCGTTTCATCATCGGAATGACGTCGGTCAAGGTTTCCCGCGACATAATGACCGCACACGCGTGTACCCCCCACTGGCGCACCATGCCCTCCACCCCAGCTGCCAGGTCAAAAATTTGGCGATTAAACGGGTCCTCGGCCACGACCTTGCGGAATTCTTCTGCCTCTTTGTAGCGGGGATGCTGCGAATCGTACATGCCGGACAGCGGGATGTCTTTACCCATGACCGCCGGCGGCATCGCCTTGGTGAGCTTTTCACCTTTTGAGAAATCCGCGCCCGAAATGCGTGCCGCGTCCTTAAGTGCTTGTTTTGATTTAATCGTGCCGTAGGTCACGACCTGGGACACTTTGTCCTTGCCGTATTTGCGGGTCACGTAGTCAATCACATCTTGACGGCGACGATCGTCGAAATCCACGTCGATATCCGGCATGGACACCCGCTCCGGATTAAGGAACCGTTCAAACAACAGCCCGTGCTTGATGGGGTCCAAATCCGTGATGCGCATGGCGTAGGCGACCATGGAGCCAGCGCCGGAGCCGCGCCCCGGTCCGACCCGAATTCCGTTGTCCTTCGCCCATTGGATGTAGTCCGAAACAATCAGGAAGTAGGAGGGGAACCCCATTTGGATAATAATCTCAACCTCGTAGTCGGCACGTTTGCGGACTTCCTCGGAGATACCGTTCGGGAACCGATACTGTAAACCACGTTCGACTTCCTTAATGAACCAGGATACTTCGTCTTCTCCAGCTGGAACCGGGAAAACCGGCATGAAGGTGCCTTCCTTCACGTCTGGGAATTCAACATTGCACTGCTCGGCAATCAACAGAGTGTTGTCCAGAGCCTCGGGGATTTCCGCAAACAGTTCGTGCATTTCTTCGCTGGGTCGCAGATAATAATCCGTGCCGTCAAAGCGGAATCGATCCGGGTTGGACAGCCGATCCCCGGAGTTGATGCACAGCATCGCGTCTTGAATTTCCCGGTCTTCCTTATAGACGTAGTGAGAGTCATTGGTGGCGATGACAGGTGCGTTGATTTCCCGCGCTAAGCGCAGCAAGTCTTTGCGTACGCGGTTTTCGATGGATAGACCGTGATCCATCAGCTCCACATAAAAATTGTCTTTGCCAAAGATGTCCTGCAGTTCCCCGGCAGCCCGCCGGGCCTCCTGGTACTGCCCCAACCGCAACCGGGTCTGGACCTCCCCGGAGGGACAGCCTGCCGTGCCAATCAGCCCCTCGTGATAGCGTTCCAATAGTTCCCGGTCAGCCCGCGGCCATTTTCCCATCTGTCCGTCCAAGGAGGCATACGAGCCCAGCCGGAACAGGTTGTGCATTCCCTCGGTAGTTTGGGACAACAGCGTCATATGCGTATAGGCACCCCGAGCGGACACGTCGTCACCGGCCTTTTGCTGTTCTAAAGTCCCCCACTGCACTTTCGTGGTGTCGAAACGCGAAGTTCCCGGAGTGACATAGGCTTCCAAGCCAATAATGGGTTTAATCCCGGCATCATGACATTCTTGATAAAACTCAAAAGCCCCGAACAGGTAACCATGATCGGTGATCGCCACGGCCTTTTGCTGGTTTTCTACCGCCTTGTTGACCAACTTCTTGATCTTCGCCGCACCGTCCAAAATCGAGTAATCGGTGTGAACGTGCAGGTGTACGAAGTCGGAATTGGGCATGGGTTTATCTTATATCAATAGCCTCCCCGGTCGCCTTCCCGGACGGCTCCCCTTTGGTCGGTCGCGTGTCGGTTCCCCCACGTGGGTTTTTACCCTTCAATAGCCTCCCTTGGTTACGTTTTCGGGTAGGGTGCATTTTCGGGTTAAACCGCCGGGGCGGCGGGCTCTGTTTTGAGCTTCGGCAACGCGATGCCCACCGGGCATCGCTTAATCGTTGCCTCAGCCCTTTTCACGATGGCTCACTCGCTTCGCGATGCCATCGCGCCCACCGCCCCAGAAAGCTATTCAATTATTCAGTACCACCAGTTACCGTTTTCGTCCCAGTCAGCCCAAAAGGGTTTGTGGTCTCCATAGTTCTGGTAGCAAATCACGGATTGTTCGTCAGCAGCACAGCTCACATCTTCGAAATCAGTGGTTAGCCTTTTACCTACGGGGAACGGTTTTGTGTATTGCTTCATGGGTGAACCGGGGGCACACAGGGAAAGACGTGCAGGCTTGCCATTGGCAGTCCCCTCCCAGTTACTCTCGGAGGGCTGTTCAACTTGCTTACCTTGTTTAGCAAAAAGAACTACATCATACATATTCGGGTCCTCCGCATCTTTAAAGAACTGGTAACCATAGGCCTGAGTGGAATCCAGACCATCCATGCCCTCGGTAACCTTACCAGTACCATCTTGGACTTTCGGGAAAAGCAGTTCCGGAGGGTACACGCTTGCATGTCCAAGCAAAGTCACATTAAGTCCGTAGCCCAAAGGTCATATGCAGTATTCATAGGCAATATTAGGATTATCATTCACCCATTCAATTTCAACTGGGGGCAAGGCCATGACTTCTGCAAAGGACATATCTTTTGCCCGATTACCCTGCAGCTTCGCCTGCGGCGGCCTTCACGTTGGAGTCGGGCAGGACGCCGGTGCCGCCAATGGCTGTAATGTGCGTAACGCCCAGGGCAATGACCTGACCCGGATTCAACTTCGCGATAACATCCTTCAAAGCCGCCGCCGAAGCATCAGACGTAAACGTCAAAATCGGTCCGTCACGCAACACAGAGGCCACGACCGCATCCGGGGAACCTGCCCCGGCGTTCTTCGTCACATACACAACCTTCGGGTTACCGTTAACCTTCACCCACTGCTCCGCAATCGCTGCGGCTGTCGCATTACGATCCGCACCCGCAAGGCGTTGCACGTTACCATCACCAACCAGCGCCTTGGCCTGACCCTCAATACCCTGAGCAACCGCACCAGTGCCACCAAGAAGAACAACCTTACCTGGCTTCTTACCACCCAGGTTCAAGGTGTTACCGTCAGTGAGGACGACCGGTCCATCCCCGATGGTTGCCGCCGGCAGGGCATCCACCGGATTCTTATTGCTGGCCACGTACACTACCGGCCAATCGCCCGAATACGCATGATTCGCCACCGCAATCGATGTCTCCACACCAGTCGGACCCGACAGACGATCCCACGGCAACTCCGCTGCCACAGCCGGAACGGAAGACAAACCAACAAGCCCAATCAGGGAACCTATTGAAACAAGACCCGCAAACAACCTTCGCTTACCCATAAAAACCTCCTAAAAGTAAAGAAAAACCAATGGGTAGTAAAACACTATTAGAGCACCCACCCCCGCAGGTGTTTGGAAAAAATCACCCCAAACTTTACCAAATCTTTACCAAATGGGTTTTTGTTGACATCAGAAAACTCACCCTATCAACCGAAGCAAACCGGGGAAACGCATCCCAGGGACCCCATCGAAAGGAAAGAATTACCAATCTTTGGTAAGATAGAAACATGGCTACGAATACTTCAATCAGTCTTGACGAACACTTCACGACGTTCCTTGCTGACCAGGTAAACAGCGGGCGCTACCACAATGCCAGTGAGGTTATTCGCGCTGGGTTGCGCATTTTGGAAAACCAGGAACTCGAATACGCAGCCTTGCGCAAAGCCCTGCAAGATGGCGAAAACAGCGGCCCTGCCGAACCCTTTGATTTCGACGCGTTCATCGCCAGGAAGAAATCATGAAGCCTTACCGCCTGAAGCCAGCAGCGCAAAAGGACTTATCCGATATTTGGGACTATACGCAAGCGAACTGGGGTGTTGAGCAAGCTGAGAAATACACGCGGGACATTCAGCGAGCCATTGAAACCCTTGCCGACAATCCCCTACGCGGACCTGAGCGGCCGGATATTGCGGCTGATTACCGCAGCATTCCCGCCGGGAAACACGCAATCTTCTTCCGGGTCGAACCCGGCGGAATCGTGATTGTTCGAATACTTCACGAAAGCATGGACCCAGGTCGACACCTGTAAATGAGTTTTTAGGTCGGGACAAAAAACTCACGGGAACCGTGACCTATCCAACCAACGCGACCCTAGTGGACTATTGAAAGCAAATTTATTTGGTGTCGGCGGGGACTTTCTTGGCGGTCCAGGGCAACCAAATCGGGCGGCCGATGTCATGGGTCAGACCGACGATGGTCAGCGAGCGGACAATAAACGTGTCAATCAAAATACCCAGAGCCACAATGACCGCCAGCTGGAACATAAACAACAGCGGGACGACCACCAGCGCGGCGAAGGTCGAGGCCAGGACGATACCGGCCGAGGTGATAACCCCGCCGGTCAGCGCCGCGGCGCGTTTCGTGCCCTCGCGGGTGCCGTGCTTGATGGACTCCTCGCGGGCGCGGCTCAGCAGGAAAATCGTGTAGTCCACGCCGAGCGCGACCAGGAACACGAAGGCGTAAATCGGAATCGAGGCGTCCGCACCAGGGTGACCCAGAATCTTGAAGAAAATAATCGAGGAAATCCCCATGGCCGCGCCGAAGCTGACGACGTTCACGAACAACACCAACAGCGGCGCCACCAGCGCACGCAGCAACAGGATCAACAGCACCACGATAACCGCCATGACGGCCGGGAAAATCTTATGGAAGTCATTGGTCGCGGTCGTTTGCGTGTCCAAAGTCTGCGCCGCAGGACCTCCGACAAGGGATTCCGCGTCGGCTTTGTGCGCAATGTCGCGGATTGACGCGACGACCGCGGCAGCCGCCTTGTCTTCGTTGGGCATGGTCGTGGTGATGTTCAGCATGACCCGCCCGTCAATAGTCTTCGGCTCCGGTTCCTGGGTCGGTTCTGTTGGCATGGTGGCGGGCATTTGACCCTGCGCGGCCAACTGTGCGGCAATTTCCGGCGGGATTTCACCCGAGGTTGTGTCCACGCCCAGGGGCGGACCCACCGGCGCGCCTTGCTGATCCGCGGCTGCGGTATCGCCGCCCACGCCAGCGGACATGCCTTGCGGGCTGGCCGGCTCGTCGGTCACAAATTCCGTGGATTCCACGCCTTCCAGGGCTTCCACGTCGGCCTTGACCGCCTCGGCCACGGATTCCTTCATGATCAAGGTCGTGGGCTGACTTGAGCCGGCGTCAAACTTTTCGTTGATTAGAGCGAAACCGGTGACGGCTTCAGGCGCGTTCGTGAACTGGTCAGTCGTCGAGGTGCCTTCGGCGTTGAACGTAAAGAAGAAAGCGGCACACACACCCAGGACTGCCAGGGTTCCGATCCAAACCGGGCGGTCGTGGCGTGCCACGAAGTCTGCCACTTTGGCCCAGGCGCCGTGGGATTTCTCGATGGCCTCGGCCTCGGTGTCGTAGTGCTTTAACTTGGCCGGCCAGAAAAGGATTTTCGCGTGCGTGCCTGGCAGCATCAGGATACCCGGCAACAGCGACAAAGCCGCGGCCACCGCGAAGAAAATACCCAAGGCGGCAATGGGGCCAAGGGAGGCGGTAGACGACAAATCGGACAGCATCAAGGTCAGCAAACCGGCCATGACCGTGCCGCCGGAAGCCACGATCGGCTCCCAAGAGCCCTTCAAGGCCGCCGCCATGGCGTCGATCGGGTGGGCTTTCACCATCATTTCCTCGCGGTAACGGGCAATCAGCAGCAAACAGTAGTCCGTCGTGGCACCGATGACCAGGATGGCCAGGATGCCTTGGGTTTGACCGTTCAGACTCAAGATCCCGTTCTTGGCCAGGTGATAGACGATAAACACCGCGGCACACAGGGCGCTCATAGCAGTACCCAACACGGCCACCGGCAGCAAGATCGAGCGGTAGACCACCACCAGGATGACAAACACCAAGCCCAGCGCCACCAGCAGCAACGTCAGGTCAATACCGGTGAACGCTCCACCCAGGTCGGCCGCCAAACCGGTCGGACCGGACACCAACACTTCAAGCCCCTGCGCCCCCGGGTCGGCCTCGGTAATCGCGTCACGCAGGGCGTTGACCGCCGAATTCATGCGTTTCTTGCCGTTCGCGTCCAGGTCGTTAAGGGCATCGGCATCCAGGTTCATCGGCATCAACACCGAATCGTTGGCCTCGTTGGGAATCGCCGGCACGAAGGCGCCGTCCCCATCCATCAGCTCCGAAAACTTTTTGTCCCCGGGAATTTGGACGTCGGGCAACGACCCCGCCAAATCGCGCAGCCAGGTCATTTGCGCCTCGGTCAGCTCCGATTCGTCGGTCGTGGTGGCGACAATCAAAGCCGGAATCAACGCCGAATCGTTGAACTCCTTCGCCGCATTCGTCGCCAAGGTCGATTCCGCGGTTTTCGGCAAAAACACGGCCTGGTCGTTTTGGGACACCGTGCCGATCTTTCCCTGCGCCATGCCGCCAAAAGCCAGCGCCGCCAGCCACAAACACAGCAGCAACAGCCGCAGCGGAATCGCTTTGCGCGAGGCCAAGAACCCCATAGCTCGATTGACGAAACTTTCTTTCTTGCTCAAATGCCGGGCTTCCCCAGGCAAGGTATCGGTCTCGACAGTCACAGTGCCTCTTCTCTCAGGCGGTCATCAAAATTTGAACCGCTTCCCTCTACCCTATCGCACTTCACCTCAATAGTTAACAAACTTAATGAGTTTTTTGTCCCGGCTTAAAAACTCATTTCATCCCCGGAGCTGGGCTAACGCGGCGGCCAAATCCTCAGGTAAGGGCGCCTCGACCGCGACCTCAAGGCCGGTGCGCGGGTGCTTAAAAGCCAAACGTGACGCGTGCAACCACTGCCGGCCTAATCCCAGCCGAGCCGCCGTTTTCCAATCCGCTCCATATTCTGTATCACCCACCAAGGGGTGCCCGATAGCCGCGAGATGCACGCGAATCTGGTGGGTACGTCCCGTCTCCAGCTGGACTTTCAACAAAGTTGCTCCCGATAGTTCCTCGGTGACATCGTAGTGCGTCACCGAGGGCTTGCCACCGGACACCACCGCCATCTTAAACTCACGCCCCGGCGCCCGTCCGATGGGGGCATCAATAGTTCCTACTGGGGGTTTTACCCTTCCCGTGGCTAGGGCGGTATAAATTTTTTCGACCCGGTGGTAGCGAAACTCGTTTTTCAGTTTGCCGTAGGCGAGTTCCGATTTCGCGACCACCATCGCTCCCGATGTTCCCGCGTCTAAACGATGCACGATACCTTCGCGTTCCACCGGACCGGAAGTTGACACCGGAATCCCGGCAGCACGTAGCGCCCCAACTACCGTAGGTCCCTCCCAACCGGGGCCGGTGTGGGCGGCGACCCCGGCCGGCTTGTCCACCACCACCAAATCATCATCGGCATATAAAATCCCCAAGTTTTCCACGCGGGTGACTTCGGGAACATAGCAGGTAGGTTCGGGAATTTCGATTTCCAACAGACTTCCCGAGGTCAGTTGATCGGATTTTTTCAGAGTCTCGCCGTTTTGCGTGGCCGCTCCCGATTCCAACAGAGTTCCCGCTTTTGCTCGTGACAGCCCCAAAAGCCGCGACAATCCCACGTCAGCGCGAAGCCCCGCAAGCCCCTCCGGTACCGGCAACAAGCGACTCACTAATCTTTATCCTTTTCGAGACCATCCTGACCTGTACCCGCTTCGGCGCACCTCGGTTTGGGTTCGGATTGAGGAGTGGCGAACAGCGGTACGCCGCGAACCAGCAAAACGAAGACTACCGCTACCCCAACAACTACGAAAATGTCAGCCACATTGCCGACGAACCATCCGAAGTAATCGATAAAGTCCACGACCTCTCCGGTACCCCACGTCGGACCTTGGAACCTATCTACCAGGTTCGCCAGTCCCCCTCCCGACACAACCGCCAAGGTGTAAGCCCACATCCGGCTGTGTGTCGAGAAAGACAACACAGTCAATATAAACACCAATATCAAGCTAAATATGGTCACGACCAGGGTCTGACCCTGACCAATGGACAAAGCGGCACCGGGGTTGTGAGTGAGGTGCAAAGTTACATATGAGCCCAGCAGGGGCTGCGGCTCAGTACCGGAGACCAGGAAACGCTGGGCCAGACGTTTCGTCATCTGGTCGATGCCGCCTACCACCACCATGATTAAAAGCACCATCAGCCAGCGGGAGAAACGGTGGGAATCTCCCGTCGGCTGATGACTAAAGATGGATTTGAACGACAACTTAGTTGGTCGGTGCGGAACTCGCCAAGTCCGAAAGAATGCCTTCCAAGAACGAACTCATCTTGGCGCGATACTCGGATTCGAAAGTCTTGAGCTCTTCGATCTTGCGCTCCAACATGCCGCGTTCTTGCTCCAACTGCGCCAGGACGCGGGAATGCTCTTGCTCTGCCTCGGCAATAATCCGATTGGCTTCGACGCGAGCATCGGCAATGATTTCTTCGCCCTTCTTTTGGCCGTCTTGCACGTATTCGTCGTGCAGACGTTGCGCCATATCCAGCATGGAGACCGCAGAAGTCGACTCGGGAGCCTCTGCAGTAGTCGGAGCAGATTCCACCACCGGGGTAGGTTCCGGAGTGACCGGCTCGGGAGCTGCTTCTGCCACTGGCGCCACACCGCTGCTCAGTTCGGCAATCTTGCGGTTTGCCTCATCCAGCTCGGCCCGGAGCGCATCACGCTCTTTGGTCAGGGTATCGAGGGTATTCACCACCTCGTCCAAGAAATCGTCCACTTCATCCTGGTCATAGCCTTCGCGGAATTTCGTGGGCTGAAACTTCTTGTTGACGATGTCATCTGTGGTGAGCAACGCCATATTCGTCACCTCGTCCGTATCAGGGGGCTTGCGCCCCGATTTCCAAAACCTTTTGGGCATTCGCACGTTTTGTACAAAAGACATTGTTACACATTTTTTGTTACTTGTGTGAATACTGAGGTTTAAAACTTACTCCGAAAGAGGGGAAATTTGCTAATTGCCCAGAGCGATGAAAATGGAAAAACGGCATCTAAACCATAAAAGTGAGCCTGACCACCAACCATTGCAGTCCGAACAGGAGGATGAACAACACTAAAAACCCCATGTCAAGCGCCAATCCGCCGACACGAAGCGGAGGTATCAAACGCCCAAAAAAGCGTACCGGTGGATCTGTCAAGGCATAAATCAAGTTAGCCAACACCAAAATAATTCCCCGGGGGCGCCAATCTCTAGCCAAAATCTGGACCCAGTCCAGAACTACCCTCAGAACCAGGATGAAAACATAGACGTTTATCACGTAGTAAATAACCAAGCCGATGAGTCGTACCATATCCACGCAGACAATCCTACCTGACAGCGCCCGGCTAAACAGACCAAGGCTCCCCCACCACTAGACGCGATGGGGGAACCTCAGAATGGAAGGAAATTAACAGTCACAAAGTCTGCAAAAGGGAGGCCGAGCGATTCGGACTAGCCTCGATAGTCTTAAGGTTCTGCGGGGAAAGCAGGAACACTCGGGTGCCAACTTCCTCAAAAGAACCGCGCAGACCGTAAGTCAAGCCGGAAGCAAAGTCCACCATGCGCTGCGCTTCCTTGGCGGAAAGATAAGCCAGGTTGAGGATGACTGGCACATTGTCGCGCAGGTAGTCCCCTATTTCTTTGGCATCCGAGTACGTGGTGGGCTTGGCCGTCTTAATCCGGTCAATAGTGCCGATTGGCGCCTCAGCAGGAGCGTCCGGGTGGGTGTGCGGAGCAGTTTCCGATTCGGTGGAACCGGGAAATTCATGAAGCTCGCCCAAAGGAGCTTCATCTTCGAGGAATTCCTCATCTTCGTAATCGTCAATGTCGGGTTCTCGCAAGCCGACCTTCTCTAAAACGTTACGCAGCGCCAGACCCATAATATCTCCCCTAGGTTTCGGTGTGATTTGGACAACTGGAATGAGACTATGCGAAGACCGGTAGTTTATTGGGGAATTTTTACGGAGTGTCGCTAATCAGAGCGAAAAATTGCGAAAACCGCCCCGTCGATGACTGGTAATCATCGACGGGAACGGTTTCTTTTGGGAGAGAGGAAAAAGTTTCGAGCTGCGCCGGTATCGCCCCTGGAGCGCAGTGGAATTATTTCAAAAAGTCCGGAATGTCGAGTTCATCGTCTGCCGCGATGTCGTCAAAGACGTGTTCCAGGCGCAGTGCTGGCGCACGCTGTTCCCGGGAGGAATCGACATAGTCCGGTACGCTCGCCGCATCGGGCGACACTGGACGAATCCCTGAGGTAACGGCTAGAGGCTCCTGCTTTGCGTCAGGAATTCCGTTCAGGCCGGTGAGTTTGATTTCCGGTTGATGCGTCTCTGACTTGGGCCGCACGGCGCCCACCGCCTCGGTTCCAGCGGGGAACTTCGGGGCTTTCAACTCGGGAACTATCGCAGCCGGTTCGTGGCGGTGCTGAGCCAGCCGAGCCTCGATTCCGTCAAGGATTTCTTCCTTTTCAGAAGCAGGTTCAGCAGTTGCCGGGGCGGGCTTCGGCGTCGCCGGAGCTTCCGCATTCGGCTGCGGTGCCGTCTGCTGGCTCGGTTCGTTAGTCCGGGGCGAAGCCGGCTGCTTGGCACTCGGAGCGGCCGGGGCGGGATGCGCTGCTGTGGCACGGGCGGCAGATGACTTCTGAGCGGCATGCGCGGAGGTGGCATATCCACCCTTGCCTTCAAAGCCCGCGGCGATAACTGTGACTTTAATCTCATCAGCAAATTCTTCGTTCGGGGCGTAACCGATAATGACGTTAGCGTCTGGATCGGCCAGTTCGCGAACCATCTGGGCAGCATCGTTCATCTCTTGCATCCCCAGGTCCGTCCCGCCTTGGAAGAAGATGAGCACACGGTCAGCCCCGTCCATGGAGCTTTCTAGCAGCGGCGAAGAGATTGCCATCTCTACTGAGCTGAGAGCCCGATCCGGGCCAGTAGCGGTGCCAATGCCCATCAGTGCGGTCTTGGCATCTTTCAACGTGGTGGTCACGTCAGCGAAATCGACATTGATGGTGCCGGGGATGGTGATGATTTCGGTGATGCCCTGTACGGAGGATTGCAGGACCTGGTCAGCGGCACGGAAGGCTTCCAGTACCGAGAGGTTGGCATCCGTAGATTCCAACAGACGTTGGTTGGGAATGACAATGAGGGCATCAACTTGTTCGCGCAGCGCTTCGATACCTCGATCGGCTTGTTGCTCTCGACGACGTCCCTCAAATTGGAAAGGACGAGTAACCACACCGATGGTCAAAGCGCCGAGCTCGCGGGCGATACCGGCCACAATCGGTGCCGCGCCCGTGCCGGTGCCGCCACCCTCACCAGCGGTGACAAAAACCATGTTGGAATCGCGCAGCGCCTCACGGATATCTTCCTCGTGAGCAGACGCTGCCGCTTTGCCAACTTCGGGATCAGCTCCAGCGCCCAACCCGCGGGTGGACTCCCTGCCAATCTCGAGTTTGACATCAGCATCCGACATCAGCAGGTCTTGTGCATCGGTGTTAATCGCGATGAACTCGACCCCGCGCAGATTTGATTCAATCATCCGGTTTACCGCGTTGACACCGCCGCCCCCGACGCCTACGACGCGGATGACTGCCAGTGGTGCTGGTTCCATCATGGTTTTCCCCTTCCAACCTTAACCTTGAACTTAAGGGTTAAAGTAATGCCGTCTTTTTGACGCCAGAAATTTAGTGAGTGTTGCGCAATTAACCGGGATGCGCTTCGGCGTGTTTTGGAATTTCAGATTTTTGACGCAGTTTAATTCCCGGCGGCCACGCTGTTAGACTGCGAAAGGCAAAAGCAATTTTCACTATCTAAAGGAAAGACAATGGTTTTAAAAAAAATTGTCAGCTTGGCGGCGGGCCTCGCCGTAGCTTTTTCTTTGACCGCTTGCGGCGGCGATTCATCTAACAACGCCGGCACCGAGGGGGGCAACACCGCGAAAAGCGCGGGCGACAAGTTCGTGGTCGGCTTTGACGCGAACTTCCCGCCTTACGGTTACAAGGACGAAACGACTGGAGAATACACCGGTTTCGACTTGGATTTAGCTGCCGAGGTAGCGGAACGCAACGACTGGACCCTGGAAAAGAAACCTATTGACTGGGATGCCAAAGATATGCAACTCGATTCGGGATCGGTGGACTGCTTGTGGAACGGTTTCACCATGAACGGCCGCGAGGACAAGTACACTTGGTCAAAACCTTATGTAGATAACTCCATTGTTTTTGTAACCCGCAGTGCTGACAACCTGAAAGACGCCGCGGCTCTGGAGGGCAAGACCGTCATTGTGCAGGCTGATTCTTCCGGTTTGGCAGCTCTGGAGGACGAAGCCAACAAGGATTTGCTCGCTTCGTTCAAAGCCCTGAACAAAGTTCCCGACTACAACAACGCGTTCATGAGTCTGGAAGCCGGGGCGGCCGATGCGGTGGCCGTGGACATCGGTGTCGCCAACTACCAGCTGGAGACGCGAAAGAAGGGACTGTTCACCATCATGGAAAAGCCGGTGCAGACCGAACAGTACGGCGTGGGCTTCAAACTCGGCAACGAAGCCCTGCGCGACCAGGTACAAACCACCCTGGATGAGATGATTGCGGACGGTAAGTTCATGGAACTGGCCCAGAAGTACGGCTTGGAAAACGCCGTCATCACCAAGTAAACGTAGCCAAAGTTGAGTTTTCGGTGTCCCTCTTAGCGCGGGACAGCGGTCACGGGCACCGAAAACTCCTCAGTTTTAGAATACAGCATGAACGAGTGGACTTTCCTTCCTGAACTGACCTTGGGTTTTGGTCGAACCGTGATTCTGTTCGCGTTGACGCTGGTCATTTCCCTCCCCCTGGGATTACTGGTGTACGCCGGGCGGGTGGTCCCTTTTAAACCCCTGAACTGGATAGTTCAGTTCTATATCTCGATTATGCGCGGCACTCCCTTGATGCTGCAGCTCATGGTCGTTTATTTCGGGCCCTATTACCTGTTCAAAGTGCCTATCAGCGCGTCTTACAATTTCTGGGCTGCCATCATTGCCTTTTCAATCAACTACGCTGCCTATTTCGCCGAAATTTATCGTGGCGGTTTCCAGGCTATCCCCCAAGGGCAAACTGAAGCGGCGTTTGTCCTAGGCTATTCCCAGCAGCGCACTTTCTATACCATCAAGTTGCCCCAGATGTTTCGCACGGTGCTGCCCTCCATCACTAACGAGGTCATCACCCTGGTCAAGGACACGTCCCTGGCCCAGGTCATTTCTTTCTTGGAAATGTTTTCTATCGCCAGGGAATACGCCTCCACCACCGCTTCCATGGCACCTTTCGTCGCTGCCGGCATTTTCTATTACGTCTTTAACATGGCGGTGGCCGTGACCATGAACAAGTTGGAAAAACGCGTCAGCAAGTATCAAATCTGAAACAGTCACCAGCAAAGCAGGGAATCATGAGCACCGCACTATCTATTAAAGACATGCACAAGAGCTTCGGCGATTTGGAAGTCCTGAAGGGTGTCTGCGTTCAGGTCGAGCAGGGCGAGGTCCTGGCGATTCTGGGCCCTTCCGGTTCGGGGAAGTCCACCTTGCTGCGCTGCGCCACTTTCCTGGATTACATGGATTCCGGGAGCATCGAATACTTCGGAGAAACCGCTCTCACCATGAAAAACGGGGAAAAAACCTCGAGCGGTGATGAAAAACGGTTCCGGCATGACTACGGATTGGTGTTCCAGAATTTCAACCTGTTCCCACACTGGAACGTCATGCGTAACCTCACCGATGCCCCAATCAAAGTACAGCATCGCAATCCCGCTGAAGTCCGCACCGAAGCCCAACAGCTCCTGGAGCGCATGAACCTGGCAGACAAAGGCAACGCTTACCCCTCCGAGCTGAGCGGGGGTCAAAAGCAGCGCGTGGCCATCGCCCGGGCGCTCGCGTTGAAACCGCGAATGCTGTACTTTGACGAACCGACTTCCGCGCTGGACCCGGAGCTGACTGGTGAAATCCTAGCCATTATCCGCTCTCTGGCTGACGAACGCATGACGATGGTTATCGTCACTCACGAGATGGAGTTTGCCGCCCAGGTCGCTGACCGTGCCGTTTTCATGGACGGCGGGACCGTATTGGAAGAAGGCCCCGCGGAACAGCTCATTCACCACCCCACTCAGGAGCGCACTCGCCAGTTCCTCCACAAACTCCAGGGCGAACAGCCGCACTAACGCCGCTTTTGACCATGCTGCGGCAAAGCTAAGCAGATTGGGATTCCGAGTGGGACCCAGCAGCCGATGATTCCGCGGCGCTGGCCGAGTCATGCGACATCTGCATCCGCGCCAAGGATGTCAGCATCCGAATCTCGGGGCCCAGGCGCCGCACGGAGGGGAAATTCGTCTGTTCCAACCCTCCCAACAGCAGCAAAGCGTCAAATCCTTGGTTGCATTCCAGCAGTGCTCGCGCCCGCAGCAGCCGAGCCATGAACCGTGCGTCCCCTTCTGTTCCTTGCAGCAACAGACCGTCGGGAAGGGGATGCGAATCCAGCAGCCCCAAAGACGAAGACACCTCGACATTGCCGTTACGTTCGTCATAACGGGCCGCCAGAGTGGCGGCTGCCTGGCCCAGCAAATCGCGAGCCTGTGCGACAGTCGGGTGTACCAAGGCGGGAATCTCGTGGAAACGCGAAGTCGGAGCCAGCGACACTTTCAAGGAATACCTCCCGTATCCAGCCCAGTCCAAAGACTCCAAAGCCCCGATGATAGCGCGCATCCCAACCAACAAATCCCACGGATCGTGAGTATGGCGGATTAAACCCAGGTGCCTCTCCAGCAGCAGGAGCAGGCGCGGCCACATTCCCGCCACCCCCAGGAATCGGAAGTGTTCACTAATCTCGGAAAGCCGGGATTCCTCGCGGTCATATTCATAAGCCACCAAGTGCGCTTCCCAGGCGACCTGCCAGGCATCCGTGGCTACCAGTCCGGGCAGCATCACCCGTAGCAGCCGCGCCTTCTGCGGACCGGGAAGCTCATGAGTCAACATCCGCCACGAAACCTGCAGCGCCTGTTCAGGGTGGCGTTCCCAAGCCAGTTCTACTTGAGAAATATCGACCGCACGTCCCAGTGCCGGATGATCCGCCGGGGTAATCCGGTCGATAGCGCGGTCCAAGAAATACCGGTCACTAGCGGGGTTCCCTAACGCCTCCCGCATCCGATGGCGCAAATAGTCTCCAGCCGCTGACGAGGGTCCCAGGCTATCTTGGAAAGCCTGCAAACCTGCCAGTAAATGATTCAACAGTGACAGGGGAACGTCGGGGTGAGTGCAGGCGCTTTCAATAACCTCGGGATAGTACCGGGCGAGCTGCTCCAGCTGGCGTGAATCATACAGTTCCGGGCGGTGCAGCAAACGCGTCAACGTTGAGGAAAATGCTTCCAGCGCCTTACCGGGGTTACGCCCTTCCAAATAGCAGCCAATCAGCTCAATTTCAGCCCCGGCCAGCAAGTCATCGTAGCCGGCGTCACGCGCCGCACTCACCACGTCCAAAGTCGCTTTCGTGCGTGGCAGCCCTGGCGGAATCGAAGCCGCATTCATCAACTGCGTGGCTAACACCGCAGCACTGTAAGAGGCAGAATCATCCGGTGCGGAGTCGAAGGAGTAAGCATCATCTGAAAACGTTATGCTCAACAGACTCCCCCTTAAACTATCCCGGTTAAACTCACCATACCGGCGCGCGTTGCCCCGGCGCGCGTGACACACCGGGAAACCGGACGGGGAAACTCGTGAATATGCAAGAATGGGTGCTGATGAGCATTTTCGAGTCCGATGGTTTCGTTCCGGGAGTGGATCCAGAGATTCTGTCCAAGCAGATTGGCGATGATCTGGAAACAGCTCTGGGTGAACCCTTGAGTTTAGAGCGCCTGCACCGCTTGGAGGAACTGGCGACTTTGGCTCAAAAACACGGCCTGGACGAAACGGAAACTACCGTCCGCTTGGAACTCGTGTGGGACGCTCTCGAATCCGGCGACACCGAATCCGCCTTAGCCACTCTGTCGTGGGTGTTGCAGCAGGTCGCGCACGGTCAGATGGTTCCCAACGATACTCAAAACCAGGTCATTGCCCAACAGATGCTGCAAATCCCCACCCTGGCAGCCCGGCACCCCGGCGTGAGCGCGAAACTACTCGAGCACCTGACTTTTTGGATGGAATATTTCACGACTGAAGCGGGTATTTCCTTGCGTTCCCGCTGGATTACCCGTCACCAGGTGGAACTGGGACGAGGCCACCGAGAAGCCGCTCGCGAAGCTCTCGATATTATTTCCGCTCTGGAGGAGGTGCCTCGCGAGGTCCGTGACGAAGCGGACTGTCCCCTCCACCATTTTCGTTCCCGCATCGCCTGGGCGGTCAACGCTTCGGAGTTTCCCCAAGCCCTATCCCTGTACCGCGACGCATTGGAACGCTGCGCCGAGTCAGATTGGCAGTGCATTAAACCTGATGACGTCAACCCCCTTTTGATGCTGCCGCTGTCTTGGGCGGGCGAGGGCGACGCGGCGTGGCGCGCCCATGAACGCTCTTACCGCCACCAGACCGAAACGTCCCAATACCTCGGTGATATTGCCTCCCACCTGCGTTTTTGTGCGGCTACTTGGAACATTTCCGAGGGTTTGGAGCTGCTGGAAACCCACGCGCAGTGGTTCTCTAACCCTGAGGACCCTTGGGATTTGCTGGTGGCGACCCGTTCGGCGGCGACTTTCCTCTCCCGAGCCGTGGGGGCGTTCATCGGGACGGGCACGAAAGTGCCACCCCTCGGTTTTACTATCAACGGGTCGAATCGCTGGCTTCCTTTCGAGAGTCTCAATCCGACAGATACCCTGGCGCTGGCACAAGCCCGACTGGAGTCGGTCGCCATGAAACTTGCTCTGGCTTTTGACTCCCGCAACGCCAACAACACCATGTCCACGCGGGTCATTCAAAGCCTGCACGAAGCCCCGCTGTGTTCTTTCGCTTCGGTAAAAGACCTTTTGAGCGCCCGTTTTGGTGTGAAAAATCTACTCGCTGAACAGGGCTTGAGCGAAAATAGTCCGGAATGGGTGCTGCCCGACCTAGATGACCCGTCCTGGTTGCGCCAACCCGTTCCAGAGTTTCGATTGCTGGACTTTTCACAGGCCGCTGCGGTTGAGAAACAGTTGCGGGCTTTCGAGGAATTAGTCGATTTTTCGGCGCTGCCGGCCGCAATCTCTGTTGATAAGGAACGCTTGGTACTGGGGGCAAACCGGGTGACGTTCCTAGCCGCGGCCGGGAAGTGGAACGCGGTTATCGATACGGGCGAACTGCTGCTGGAAATTGGTGAAAGAATTGATGATCATCGTCAGTCGCTGCGTTTGGCGTGTTACCTGGTGCAAGCCTATTGGCAGTTGGACGATTTGGGCGCGGCGCGCAACTGGCTGGTGCGAGCTGACGAGTTCGTGGATGCTACTATTTCGGACAAACCTCGCGCGCTTTTGGACGATTTGTCCCTGTTGGCGGGATAAACTTTCTTCATGCAACGTTTCACCCTTCCTCCCGTTCCAGATTCTCTGGATGAGCTGTGTGAAGCGTACACAGATGCCACCGGCTCTTACGCATGGCGTCTGGCTGACCGAATGCTGCGGACTTTTCCCAATGCTCCCCTCAGCGCGGTGGCGCCCCACCACGCTATTTCGTTCCTGCGATTGCGGGCGACCATTTTGGACGCTTTGGGGGATGTCAGCGCGTGTCGGGCTATCTTTAAGTTCGCCGCCACCCAAGCCGCGGGGGCGGGCGATATTGTGTCTCAAGCGGCGGCTCTCGCGCAGCTGCACGTAGACCGGTCTTTCCGTCTCGATGATGACACCGAACACGGTTCGCCTTTCGTAGGGGCAATTCGTCAAGATTTGCGAGACATCGTGGATTTGCTGTTGGATAACCCCGCGGCGATGACGCAAAATCCGGATTTGACCACCGCTACCCTCGCCCATCTGGTTCACGGGTTCGCCCTTATCGGCGCCAACGCCGATGGGCGGGAAACCCTGGACCAAGCTCGGGTCATCTGTCCCGAAAAAGAATCCCTCAAAGCCCGTTTGGACTTGGCTGACGCCGTGTTGTTGGCTTGCAGCGGGCAGATTGATGAGGCCTTAGAACTCGGCGAGCTTATCTTAGGGCGCGATTCTGAGGATCCCCTGGCTCTGCAAGTCGAGGTGCGCGAGTTCCTGGGGACCTGGTATCGGGCTATCGGCCGTCACGTGGACGCGGCTAACCACCTCAGAATTGTGACCGACCTGTGCCGCGACTACGACCTGCCCTATATGGCGGTCGTTGCGGCGATGGAACAGATTTCTTCCCTGGTGGAATTGAACAAACTGGAAATCGTAGTTGATTTGGCTTCGTGGGCTCTGGACGTAGCCCACGATCTCGGCATCAACAATGAGGTGGTGCGAACCTTGGACATCGTCTTGGTTCAGGGCTTAGCCGGTTTGGGGCGTCACATTCAGGCCGTCAACTGTGCTGAAATCGCCGGCACCCGAGCACGGGAGCACGGGGACGTTGATACCGCCATTCTGCTCTATGAAATGGGAGCCAAATCCGCCAGAATCAGCGGGGATCAGGCTCGCGCCGCGAACCTCTACGGTTTTTGCGCCGAACTCGCCGGCGGCGAAATTTCGCTGCAAGCCCGTTTCCTCCGCAAAGAATCTGCAGCCATTTTGGCCACCGTCGGACTGAAACCTCCCCGCGAAAAGCCCCCCGAGGAACCTTGTGCAGTTCCCCACACGGCAGACACCCCCGCCGCGAGAGTGGAAGCTGAAACCCTAAAACACCTCGAGACTGCCCCGAATATTAATTCCATCGAAGCACGTACCGCACTGTCCTTAGCGAAAGACCTCATGGATGAAGCCCTCTCCCTGTTGATGTCCACCCCGAAAGGAGAACGCGGCCTCGCCGCCCCGGAACTCGCCAAGTGGAATGAACTGCGCGCTTGGATGTCCGAGGTCGAGAAGGGTGCTCAGCCATCGGTAGCGTCTGACGAAAGTGCACCGCCGTCGTATCTGCCCCAGGAGGACGATGCGTAATGGTTAATCGGATGGATTCCACACTGCTACTGCCGGATTTAGCCAACCAGTATGCCACGGCGTCCCACTCCGTCAGCTTGCGCCTGCTCGCCTATGCTCTGCAGTCTTTCCCTCTAGCCGAGCCTTTCGCCCCCAGTCCCAATCGCAGCGAGACAGAAAATCTGAATATTTTGCGTCTTTGGGCAGACATGCTGGTGGCTCGCGGTGAAAACGGCGCTGCTGCCTCGACTTGGAAGCAAGTTGCGGTGTGGTGCCACCACCTGGACGACTTGCAGGGCGCTACCTACGCCCTGGTGCAAGCCCATGCCCTGCTCTTGCCCCAGATTCCCCCGGCAGAGGCTTCCGACACCGCGGCGCAGCTGATTAAGTTCCTCACCAGAGTCCCCGATTCGCTGGAAAAGTCTGAATCGATGATTGTTTTGGCAACCAGTCTGCTGGAACTGGGGGATTTGCGAGCCGCCCAAATTCTCCACGATGAAGCGGCCGGCAGCAACGCTCGAATTCGCCTGGATTCCGCACTGTTGCAAGCGAGAATCTTTCTGGCTCAGGGACACCGGGAACAGGCGCAGTTTTTCCTTGACGATTTGGAGAGCAACCCGGGGATATTTTCTGACGTGCAAGGTGCCCGCATGACTATTGGCATGTTTCGCCTGAGCCTAGATCAGGACAGCGGAAACCTCGCCGCGGCGCTGGAGCTAGTGAAAACGTTATCCCAGCAGGCTAAATCAGAGGGTCTGCTGCTCCAACAAGCCCTGCTGAGCACCACGCGTACTGAGCTCAGCGCCGAAATGCACCTGGATCAGGACGTCATCGTCCACGGCATCGAAACCCTCCAACTATTTGACCAGCTGAATCTGGGAGAAACCCGCCGCATCGGCATCAAAGCGATACTGGCTCGTTCGCTGGCGCGAATGGGGCGCGCCAAGAAGGGCATTGAATATGCCGAGGAAGTGTCGGCTTGGGCGCAGCGCCACGAAAACCTGGCACTGGAGCAAGAATTTACGGTCATCGCCGCGGACTTGGCGGCGCGCGACCTGCAAGGTATCCGCGCCGCCGGGCTCTATGGCTGCGCCGCGGATTTGTACAGCGAACAACCGCTCTTGCGGGCTCGCTACCTGCGAAAATGCGCGGTGCAACTGGTTTATTCCGCCGGGTCGGACCGGGAAACCACTATCCGCTGGGCGCTTTCTCTGCTGCGCGAAGCCGGGGATTTGCTCCACGGCATGGAACGCGACGGCGAAGTCGCCGCGGAACTCTCCGCTTGGGAATTCGACCGCCTGTGGATTCGCACCCGGAAATAGCTCGCCTGCCCTGCAAGCCAATGACAGGCGTGGTTTGTTCCCCCGGAAAAACGGCTACCACCTTTGTTTGACACAAACCGTAATATATGATAAACGAAGCTTGCGGTGTGTTGAAGGGTGGTTCAATGACGAAAGCAAATTTGGTTATTCAACGAATTGTTGCCATATTTCTCAGTCTCGCAGTCGTGGCTCACTCCGGGTTCGCGCTGTGGCAGATGTACCTGAGCGGCAAAACATTTTACCCCTCTGAACACACCACTATTTACTATCCGTCGGTGCCCCTTCCCTCTCAGCTGGCCGTGATAGTCCTGGCGCTGGCTTCGTTTGGTTTCGTAGCAGCCTCCATGAAGCACGAGTTTTCTGTAGGGTGGCTCCTCCCTGCGCTGATCCTTTCCACGCTTTGCATTGTGGCGACCGGAACCGTGGGTCTGATTATGGCAACGCTGACCCTCATCACTGCCGCAGCATATTTTTCAGCGCGTTCATTTTTACGTACGCCAGAAATAAATAATTACTAACCGTATCGCTCCGAGTTTCATATATCTTACAGTGATATTTGGGAGGATGATAACATGAAAATCCGTTCCGTAATAAATTTTGCTTTTGTGTCCGGCCTTGTCTGCATTTTCGTTTTATCAGGATGCGCTTCACATCAAGCCCCAGTTCAAGAAGATTCCGATTCCGATAAAGTTCATTCAAGTCACGCAGCTACAAATGATGGCATGATGCCACTCGAAGAAGTTCTCCGCGATGCGAAAGAATCTCCAGATTTAATAACTATTCTTAACAGCAGTTCTTTTAACGGAGATAAACACATTAATTTAAAGGAAATTTCGGATACAAATTCAAAGATACAACTGATTTTTGTCTGTAAACAAGAGTCAACTAGTTCTGCATCAATTTGGTTAAGGCGAAATAATGTAATGAGAAGACTTATAGAATTAGGAGAGTGTAACTCCCCAAAAAGCATTCGCGTAGTAGAACTCGCCGTCTCAGATTTTCCGAAACCTGAGCAAGCAATCATCATTGCTAATGATGATACAAAATTTAATATGGTAATTACCAATTCTCAACAGGAGATACAGCCATGAAATTACTTCGTTATTCTTTAGGCTTTTAGCCGCATTTTTATTATCCATTACACCACTCGCCCAGGCGAACTCATTCAATCAGGATTCAGATAGCTCTATCCCGACAACGACTCATTTAGCTAGAGCTTGTCCTGAAATCGGACATCACGGTAAAGTGAGTAACGTATATGCCGTATTCATGCCAGGGACTGTCCCAAAGTCATGGTTAGATCCTGGGGCCTCTTACAGCTATCAAAGCGGAAGCAGTACAACAGTTACCGGTACCGTGAGCGGTGGTGTAGATGCTACATTCTGGGGAGTAGTTCACGCTTCGATTAACGCGTCACTGGCCAAATCAAATACTGCTACTGTCACGCAAACTTGGTCCTGGAAAAACAACACGAACAGTACACAGTGGGTTCAGCTTGGCGCCAGAGGGTACACCTTTGATTACGAGTCCTATGATGTAGTTGCTCCATGCAACATCGTAAATGTGAAAAAAATGCCGCACAATACCTTGCCCACAAACGAAACCTGGATTAAGCACTCGTAATAATACGGCTTAACAGGACGTAACAACAGCGTGGGGCCGGTTGACAATCAACCAGCCCCACAACTTTGTCAGCTCCCTAGCCGTTATTCTTCAAAGCGTTGAGCCGCGCTGTCACTTCCGCGTCTGCCGCGGACACATCCAGGGCGGCGAACTGTTCCTCCAGGGATTCGCCCTCTCCTGCCAGCTCGGCCTGACCGGCCGCCATAGCCTCGGCCCGGCGGACCTTTTCCTCAAAACGCCCCAGCTCGGAAGTCGGATCCATAATGTTAATCTTGGACACGGCTTGCTGCACCTGGGTTTGCGTGGCCGCAGTCTTAGAGCGAGCCACCAACGAGTCCCGCTTCGACTTCAAGTCCTCCAGCTGCATCTTCATCGTGTTCAGCCCGGACTTGAGCTTATCCACCGTAGCGGTCTGGTTAGCAATAATCGGAGCCGCTTCCTCGACCTCCTTTTCAAAGCTAATCTGTTTCGTGATGGCGACCTTCGCCAGGTTGTCCATCTTGTCAGCTTCGGCCGCGTTCCCGGCAGCTCGCAGTTCATCGGCTTTTTTGGAAGCCGCCGCGGCTTTCGCCCCCCACTCGGTGGCAGCCTGCTGATCCTCATCGCGGTCGCGTTCCGCTAAACGCAGATTCCCAATCGTTTGCGCCACGGCCTGTTCAGCCTCCGCGATTTCATTGGTGTAATCACGTACCAGCTGGTCAAGCAGCTTTTCGGGGTCCTCTGCCTTGTCCAGCAGCGCGTTGATATTAGCCTTGGTAATTTGGGCAATGCGCCCCAAAATAGATTGCTTTTCAGCCATTTTCTGTCCTTTCAGTCGAGCGGCTTGTGCGTTTTAACGCTATCGCACCCGCCGACACGACCACTCACCCTTTGGGGTGATTTTTCGTCCCGAGAATCGTTCGCCAGACGGATTTTTGGGGTTTGAGTCTCACGTCAAAGGTCGGGTGGGCAGGTTTTCGGTTCTGGCAGTTTTCCGACTAAACTCTTGGGGTGATTACTGCCACCGACCTCACCTTGCGGATTGCGGACCGTGTCCTCATGGAACACGCCTCGTTCCAGGTAAACAAGGGTATGCGGGTCGGCTTGGTGGGACGCAATGGCGCCGGCAAAACCACCCTGATGAGACTACTGAGCGGTACTGGAATGCCCGATGCGATTCAGGTTGAGGGAACCGTGTCCCGGTCGACCACACCGGGTTACCTTCCCCAAGACCCTCGGGAAGTCGATCCTGACCAGATAGTGCGCGACCATATCCTGAGCGTGCGCGGACTCGATGTCATCGAAGCCAGAATCCGCAAGGCGGAGGAGGCGATGAGCCGCGAGACGGGCGAAAAACAGCAAAAGGCCATGGAAAAATATGTGCGCCTGGATCAGGAGTTTCATATGTCCGGCGGCTACGCGGCAGCTTCCGAAGCCGCACAAATCGCCGCTAACTTAGGGATTTCCAACGAAACGTTACGTCAGTCGTTGGGGACGCTCTCCGGGGGGCAACGCCGCCGGGTCGAGCTGGCGCGCGTGCTGTTTTCCGGGGCTGACACCCTGCTATTGGACGAGCCCACCAACCACTTGGACCACGATTCCATAGTGTGGCTGCGCAGTTACCTGCGAACGTTTCCCGGCGGGGTCCTGATTATTTCGCACAACGTGAAACTTTTGGATGAAACCCTGAATCAGGTTCTGTACCTAGATGCACTGCGCGGCGCGTTGGACGTGTACCACATGGGCTGGAAAGCCTATCTGCAAGCTCGCGCTGACGACGAGGCGCGGCGGAAACGGGAACGGGCGGTAGCGGAAAAGAAAGCCGCGGCTCTGCAAGCCCAAGGCGAACGTCTGCACGCGAAAGCCACCAAGGCCGTGGCGGCTCAACAGATGCTGCGCCGCGCCGCGCAGCTGCTGGAAAATACCCAGGCGGAAGGCCCGAAAGAAAAAGTGGCCAAACTCGATTTCCCCAAGCCCCAGCCTTGTGGGAAAGTTCCCCTAGCTGCTGAGGGCATTTCCAAAACCTACGGTTCCCTGGAAGTCTTTACCGACCTGACGCTGGCTATCGACCGCGGCTCAAAAGTGGTGGTGTTAGGGTTCAACGGTGCGGGAAAAACGACCATGTTGCGTATCTTGGCTGGTCTGGAGACCAGCGACACTGGACGGGTGGTTGCCGGTCATGGACTGAAGCTCGGCTATTACGCTCAGGAACATGAGACCCTGGACGATTCCCTTTCCGTGGTAGAGAATCTGCGCCAGGCTGCTCCGGAACTTGATGACACCCAGGTGCGTTCCCTGCTGGGACAGTTCCTGTTCTCCGGGGCGGACGCCGACAAACCCACCGCGGTGCTGTCCGGTGGCGAAAAGACACGCCTAGCTTTGGCGACGTTGGTGGTGAGCGGGGCGAACGTGCTGCTGCTGGACGAACCGACCAATAACCTGGATCCCGCCTCACGGGAGGAAATCCTGAACTCCTTGGCCACTTATGAGGGCGCGGTTATCCTGGTCACCCACGATCCGGGAGCGGTGAAAGCGCTGGATCCGCAACGGGTTCTGCTGCTGCCCGATGGTGATGAGGACCTGTGGGACGAAACGTATTTGGAACTCGTTGAGGTAGATTAAACCGTGGTCTCTCAACGCCACACGAAACGGTAAACTGTTTGAGACAGACTAGAGAGGAAAACTGATGCGTTACCAAAAGACAGTCGCCAGTGTCTTGGGGGCAGCACTGCTTGCCGTAGCGTTGAGCGGATGTGCCGGCACGAAACAGACTCTGGACAACCCTGCCAGCGCTTACATCAAGCAAAAGGATTCTCTGCCAACGATGGTGAAACAGTTTTCCGGCCCGAACCTGGCCATTATTTTGGGTGGGCTAAAGATTAAGGGCGACAGCTTGAAAGTCTATGACGAAGAAACCACCGCATCGATGCGCTCCGCGGACCATCAAGCCTTGGATTTGCTGCGGGAAACCACGTTCAAACCCGAAATGTGCCAGCAAAAGCTCATGGACTCCTATACCGACAAACCGGAAATCCCCGCGGCTTTTTCCCAAGCTAACCTCAACAATCACGCTACGGTAGTGCGCTCTCAACTGCGGGCCTACCCGTCCGTGGCGCAGGCCCAGAAAGCGATTCAAGTCCAGCGGGATTTGGCTCAAGCCTGTCCCACCTACGCGGTGACGACTCCCGGAGGCGCCAGCTCCCAGCAAACCACCGCCGCGGCGGATTATCCGCTTGACGGAGCTCAAGACGGCTTGATGATGACTTACGGAACGGACCGCGGTGAAGGCCAGATTGCCCCCACCGAAGTCGGGGTGTTTCAGCGAGTCGGCAACTTGGAAATTCGGGTGTATTTTGATGGCAAAAATCCCGTCATGGATGCCAACGAGGCTCGCGCCGAATTGCAGGAATTCGTAACGTACCTGGGGCAAGCTCTGATTGCGAAAGCAAAGTAACTCCCGAGGAAAGCCTCGTCCCGGTTCCAAATGTTTCTGGTAGCGGCCCGCCTGGAGCCGGCGGCGTTAGCTGCGCGGAGTGCCACTAATGTACGGCTTGGGAATGGGGGCTTCGTCGCCCAAACGCGCCGCCCAGGCTAGGGGCAGCGACGGATCAGTCAGCAAAGGCCGGCCGACCTGGACCACGGAGGCTTGACCGTTGACCAAAATCTGTTCAGCTTGTGCCGGTTCGGTAATCATGCCGACAGCCGAAACGGGCAAGGGCCCCCGGTCTTGAATCTCGGTGGCGTATTTCACCTGGTAACCCGGGGCCTGTGGAATCTCTACCCCGTCAATCAAACCGCCGGTGGACACGTCGATAAAGTCAACCCCGAAAGCGGCCAAATCCTGGACAATCCGACCCCAGTCCTCCAGAGTAACGTCGCGCTGTAGCCCGAATGCTCCACTGGGAACCCAGTTAGTCGCCGAAATCCGCATTAGGAGCGGGAAATTTTCCCCCAACTCTCCGCGAATCGCAATGACCAGTTCACGCCAAAATCGGAAACGCCCCTGTAAATCCCCGCCGTATTCATCGGTACGCTGGTTGGTCAGCGGAGAAATGAACTGACTCAACAGGTAGCCGTGGGCGCCGTGAAGTTCCACAAAATCGAAGCCGGCCGCCAAAGCGCGGCGGATGGCGCAGACGAAGTCCGCTTGAGTTTTGCGTATATCCGCAGGGGTCATTTCGCGAGGAACCTCGTGGCGAGAGGTAAACGGAATCGGGCTGGGCGCAATGGTATGCCAGCCTATGCCTCCCAGGGAGGAGTCCTCGGGAGCCAGGGGCGTGCCGGAAGGAGACGTGGAGGCTTTCCTGCCGGCGTGAGAAATCTGGATACCGGCAGCCGCGCCGCCCTCTTTGATGAGGGTGGCCAGCCGGGCAAAAGCCGGAATTTTTTCGTCCCGGTCCAGCATCAAATCAAAGGGCGTGATGCGCCCCTCCGGGCTGACAGCGGTCGCTTCCACGATGACGGCGCCCACCCCGCCTGACGCCCTGGCTCCATAATGAACTTCGTGCCAATCGTTAGGCCAACCCGCGGAGGGACCCTCGGAAGATGCGGTAAATTGGCACATCGGCGGCATCCACAGACGGTTGCGGGTTTCGAGTTTTTTCAGCCGAAACGGCGTAAAAAGGTGGGACATGGGGTAATTCTAAACGTTACGCTGGCCTGTTGCCTATCTTTCCACCATTCAATAGTCGCCAGGCGGCAGGTTGGCGGGGTCTCAGCGACTCGCTAGCCCCGGCAGAGCAGGTGGTAAACCGCTGTTTCGCCAGGTCTGAGCCGCGAACCAAACCGGCACCGGACTGAAAATAGCGCCGCACGTACCTATTGAACCCGTGTAGCACGCTGCGCTACAATAGAACTATGCAAGCCACCCTAACCCAGCGGGAACTGCGCAACGAATCCGGACGCGTGATGCGAGAAGTCGCGTCCGGTGCGACATTTATTGTCACTTCCAACGGTCGACCGGTCGCCGAGCTCAGCCCCATACAGGACACCTGGTTTTCCAACACTGCCGCGGTTTTGTCACGGTTCAGCGGAGCTCCCGCGGTGGATGGCGGCTCTTTAAAAGCTGACATCGACGGTTTTGTAGACATGGGTGTCTGATGTCCCGACTCGAATACGGATTATTGGACACCTCGATAATCATTGATATAACCGAGCTTCCCGCCGACTCCCTGCCCTTGCACAGCGCCATCAGCGCCATCACTCTGTCCGAACTGGAGGCCGGGGTTTATGCCGCCAAATCTGAGATAGAACGCTCCGCCCGTCTGGATCGATTGCAGCGCACCGAGACAGCGTTCTCACCTATCCCTTTTGACGCTTCCGCCGCCCGTGCTTATGGCCGAATCTATGCGGCAGTTGTTGCTCTGGGCCGAAAACCGCGGCGCCGCTTCGCCGACCTCCAGATTGCCGCCACCGCTCTGGCACACAATTTGCCCTTGTTCACCAGGAATCCGGACGACTTTTTCGGCTTGCACGAACTAATCTCCGTATATCCCCTCTGATAGCAACACCCAAACACCCCGGAAACGCTGCTTCGCCCGGAGATGCGGGTGGGGAACCTAGTGACCTCACACGTTGAAACCGAGGGCCCGCAGCTGCTCGCGGCCGTCCTCGGTGATTTTGTCCGGACCCCACGGCGGCAGCCACACCCAGTTGATGGATACGGTTTTCATCAAATCTTCCAGTACGAAACGGCACTGGCGCTCAATCATATCCGTCAGCGGACAGCCAGCAGAGGTCAGGGTCATGTCAATAACCAGGTCGTCTCCGTCCAGATGCAGTCCGTAAAGCAACCCCAAATCCACGATGTTGATGCCCAGTTCCGGGTCGATAACGTCCTTCAGCAACTCCACGATTTCTTCCACCAAGGCACGTTTCTCTTCGGAAAGTTCCGCGCCCGGTTCCGCCACGGTATCCGCCGCTATCCCGTCAACCAAGGTTGTAGACCCGGCTGGTGCGGTATTGACCTCTGACTCCACCGCCGCGCTGGTCTTCGGTGCACCCAACTCGTCCAATAGCTCTTTACTCAAGGGTTCTTCACTCATGGGTTTGTCCTTTTGTTGTTTTGTGTGGTTTTAGGGTCACAAGTCCGGTTCATCACTCGCGGGTCACAGTGCGGCGCCACCTGGGTACCGCCGCCGGTTCCATCTGTCGCCGCAGCTTGGGCCAGCGCATCTTTCAAAGCCATCCACCCCAGCAGGGCGCATTTTACGCGGTTAACATAGCGGGAAACGCCTTCCAGGCTGGAGGCATCGCCCAGACGATCGAGCAAATCCTCATCCACGCCCCGGCCTCGTGAATGCATCATTTCGTTGAAATCCTGTTCCAGCCCGTGCACAGTTTCCAGGTCTTGGCCCTCCACCAGCTCCCACATCATCGACAGGGAGGCTTGCGAAATCGAGCAACCGTGCCCGTCCCACACTAGGTTGCGCAACTTTCCGTCCGCCACTTCTACCTGCAGGGTGACCTCGTCTCCGCAGGTCGGATTGACCTGGTGGGAACTGGCAGCCCAGCCGGGCAGGGTGCCGGCGCCGTGCCGAGCCTTGGACTGCTCCAAGATGAGCTGCTGATACAGGTTTTCCAGTTCGTTCACTTGTGTTCCTTCTGTCTATTCAGCTATCCCCTGGCGTGACACCAAAGAACTTTGCGGCCTGCGGTAGCGCTTGCAGCCAGCGGTCAATCTCATCAATAGTCGTGGTGGGACCAAACGTGGCCCGCGTGGAGGCGTTCACCCCAAAGAAACGATGCAGGGGAATGGCGCAATGATGGCCGACCCGCACCGCCACGCCTTGAGAATCCAAGTATTGCCCAAGGTCATGAGGGTGAATCCCTTTCATTTCAAAGGACAACACCCCAGCGCGATGCGTCATGTCGGTGGGACCGAGCAGTTTCACGCCAGGAATCTCCACCAACCTCGGCAGGGCGTAAGCGGTGAGGGCCTGTTCGTGTGCAGCGACCCGTTCCATCCCCAGCCCCTGCAGGTATTGGCACGCGGCGGCCCACCCCACAATCTGGGCGACCGGTTGGGTGCCAGCTTCGAAGCGGTAGGGTGCCGGCAGGAAAGTCGTTTCCTCCACTGTCACGTTTTCAATCATGGAACCGCCGCTGAGGAACACTGGCAGCTGTTCGAGCAGCTCACGGCGTCCCCACAGGGCTCCCACCCCGGTGGGGCCGAGCATCTTGTGCGCGGAAAAACACGCGAAATCAACCCCGAGCTGATCGACTTCCAGCGGCAGGTGGGCACTGGATTGGCAGGTGTCCATAACGACGATGGCACCGACCGCCCGGGCGGCAGCAATAATTGGCGCAATGTCCGTCACCGCCCCGGTCACGTTGGACAGGTGTGTGAACGCAACGACCCGCGTGCGCGGCGTAATGACGTCCTCTAGGCCGCTCACGTCCAGGCGCCCGTCGGGGGTCAACTCGATGACTTTTGTCACGGCTCCGGTGCGTTTGGCAACCAGCTGCCACGGCACCAAGTTGGCGTGATGCTCCGCCCTGGTGAACACGATTTCATCGCCCGGTTGCAAGGCAAAAGGTCCGCCCGTGCGTTCCCAAGTGGCGGCGGCGAACCCGTAAGCCACCAGGTTCAGTGCCTCAGTGGCTCCCGAGGTCCACACGATTTCTTCGGGGTCGCTCACTCCCAAGAAGTCCGCCACGTCCTGGCGGGCATCTTCAAACAAGGCCGTCGCTTCGTCGCCGAGCTGGTGAGTGCCCCGGTGTACTGCCCCGTTGTGGCGGCGGTAAAAATCGTCAATGGCCTCCAACACGACCGCCGGCTTTTGTGAGGTTGCCCCCGAGTCTAGGTAGTCGATGGGCTGACCGTCGCGTCCCAAAACATTGAGGATTGGGAAATCCGCGCGAATCCGGGCGAGCTCCGCCGCGCTAAACTCTGTCGCCGGGCCTGTTACCATGACAATTCCGTCCTTTCGCCGCTCGCGCCGCCCTTAGGCAGCCGTCGAGGCTCCCAGGTACTTGTCGTAGCCCTCGGCTTCGAGTTCATCGGCCAGTTCCGGTCCGCCCTCTTTGCTGATGCGCCCGTCCACAAACACATGGACAAAATCGGGGTGAACGTAACGCAAAATCCGGGAATAGTGGGTAATCAGCAGGATTCCGGTATTGGCGGCCTCATGCACTCGGTTGATGCCCTCGGAAACCACCTTAAGAGCGTCAATGTCCAAACCGGAATCTGTTTCGTCCAAAATCGCGAACTGCGGCGCCAACAGCTGCATCTGCAGGATTTCCAGGCGTTTCTTTTCCCCGCCGGAAAAGCCCGCGTTCAAATCCCGGCTGGCAAATTCTTTCTCCATCTTAAAGTCGTCAAAAGCGCCGTTGACTTCTTTCATCCATTTGCGTAACGCCGGAGCCTGCCCCGCCACCGCAGTTTTGGCGGTGCGCAAGAAGTTCGACACGCTCACCCCGGGAACCTCGACCGGGTACTGCATCGCCAGGAACAGTCCCGCCCGAGCGCGCTCGTCCACACTCATCTCCAAAATATTCTTGCCGTCCAGCCGGGCTTCACCGTCGGTGACCTCATACTTCGGATGTCCCGCCAGGACATAGCTCAAAGTCGATTTGCCTGAACCGTTGGGTCCCATAATGGCGTGTACTTCGCCGGAGTTGATGGTCAGGTTTACGCCTTTCAAAATCTTTTTCGGCCCCTCCGGGGTCTCCACCTGGGCTTTGAGGTCCTTTACTTCCAACACTGACACTGTTTTCTCCTGTTTCCTTTTTCCATTCCAAGCCGTTCGGCACGCTCCGCGCTGAGACGGGCTTTGTTATGCTTTCACATCCACGGCGACGAACCCGTCGGTAATTTGGACGGGGTAAATCTGAAGGGGGTCGTGGGCCGGCGACTGCGGCTCGCCGGTTTCCAGATCGAACTGTGCCCCGTGCGCGGCACACTCCACGCAGCCATCCTCAATGATGCCGTCCACCATGGAGAACCCGGCGTGCGGACATTCCTTTGCCATCGCGTGGAAATCTCCCTCATCGCTGCGTAAAACCACGATTTCAACGCCTTCCACCGTGACTTCTTTGCCGGTTCCCGGCTCAATTTCATCGATACTGCCAACTTTGGTAAAACTCATTGCAAACTCCCTACACTCAGGTGACTATCTACGGTTTCCAATACGTAGTCAGTCAGTTCCGGTATTTCTAACATATTCAATAGTTCCGCATAGAACGCGCGCACGACCAGTCGTTTCGCGTTGACCGCGTCGATGCCGCGGCTTTGCAGGTAGAACAGCTGTTCGTCGTCAAATCTGCCGGTCGCTGAAGCGTGTCCGGCACCTTCGATTTCACCGTTGTGAATCTCTAGGTTCGGCACGGAATCCACGCGAGGCCCCTTGCCCAGCACCAGGTTTCGGTTCAGTTCGTAGGAATCCGTCCCGAAAGCCTGCGGCCCGATACCGACGTCACCGACCCACACGGTGCGTGCCTCTTGGCCTTGCAAAGCACCCTTGTAGGTCACTCGGGACTTCGATTTTTGCCCCTTGTGCTCGATAAACAGCCGGTGTTCCTGATGTTTCCCCGCGTTGGTAAAGTACAGACCCAGCAGGTTTAGATTGCTGCGTTCTGCGGGCAGATTCACTCCCATCGCGATGCGTACTGAGTCCCCTCCCAAGGTGACGTTGACGTGTTTCACGCTGGAGTTTTGCCCCAACGTCATCTGTTGGGTCGCCATATGCACCGCGGTATCGTCCCAGGCTTGCAGGCTGACCACGTTCAGTTTCGCGTCCGGCTCCGCTTTTACTTCCAAAGTCTCGTTCAGGGAGCCGCCGCCGCGATGACGCAGCACGATGGTAGCTTGGGACGCTTTTTCCGCGTATATCCGCACGTGACCGACGGTGTCTGGCCCCTCGGCGGTGACGTCAATCCAGACCGGTTGACTCACCGCACCCGTAACCGCTACATCGAGGGTCTGGGAAATATTATTCCAGCCAACCACTCCAGCACGGTCGAAAGGGGCTCCAGCCAGCGGCGACAACCCCGCCACTGCGGACAGTTTCAGGGTCAGATCCGCCTCGGGTTGGACTGGTTCGTCGGTACGCAAGGCCACACCGTCCACGGCAAACTTGGCGCTACCGCCCTGGAGAGATTCTTCCAGCAAACTGGAGAACCGCGATAACGGGGTGAAGCGCCAGTCTTCTTCCCGCCCGGTCGGCATCGGAAAATCCTCAACGGAAGTGGAAGTCAGTCGGGTTGGGGTCGGAGCGGCCAGCGCGCCGCCTGTTGGCACAGTTACTTCAGTCATTTAGCCCACCGACCCTTCCATCTGCAGTTCGATTAGTCGATTCAGCTCCAAGGCGTATTCCATCGGAAGCTCCTTGGCGATAGGCTCGACGAAACCGCGTACGATGGTCGCCATCGCTTCCGTCTCGGTGAGCCCCCGGCTCATCAGGTAGAACAGTTGATCCTCGGACACTTTGGAAACGGTTGCCTCGTGTCCCATTTCAACCTCGTCATTGCGCACATCCACATAAGGGTAGGTGTCAGAGCGGGAAATGGTGTCCACCAGCAGGGCGTCGCACAGCACGTTGGACTTGGAACCGGTGGCGTTCTCGGCAATGTCGACCAAGCCTCGGTATGAGGAACGTCCGCCTTGCCGGGAGATGGATTTGCTGACAATGTGCGAGGACGTGTGCGGTGCTCGGTGCAGCATTTTTGCGCCGGTGTCCTGATGCTGCCCCTTGCCAGCAAAAGCGATGGACAGCGTCTCGCCGTGGGCGTGCTCACCCAGCAGGTATACCGAGGGGTACTTCATGTTGATGCGCGAGCCGATGTTGCCGTCAATCCATTCCATCGTGGCGCCTTCCTCGCAGAAGGCACGTTGGGTCACTAGGTTCAACACGTTATTCGACCAGTTTTGGATGGTCGTGTAACGCACCCGAGCGTTCTTTTTCACAAAGATTTCCACGATGGCGGCGTGCAGGGAATCCGACTGGTAAATCGGGGCGGTGCAGCCTTCTACATAGTGTACGTAGGAGTCTTCGTCAGCAATGATTAAGGTTCGTTCAAACTGGCCCATGCTCTCCGTGTTGATGCGGAAGTAGGCCTGCAGGGGAACCGTGCACTTTACTCCCTTAGGGACATAGATAAAAGAACCGCCGGACCACACGGCAGTATTAAGGGCAGCAAATTTGTTATCCCCCGCCGGTACGGCCTGCCCAAAGTATTCCTGGAACAGTTCGGGGTATTCTTTCAGTCCCGTGTCGGTGTCCAGGAAGATAACACCCTGTTTCTCGAGGTCCTCGCGGATTTGGTGATAGACGACTTCCGATTCGTACTGGGCGGCCACCCCGTCCACCAGGCGTTGACGCTCCGCTTCGGGAATTCCCAGACGGTCATAGGTCTGTTTGATGTCCTCGGGCAGGTCGTCCCAGGATTGAGCGACCTTATCGGCAGCCCGCACGAAGTACTTAAACTCGTCAAAGTCCAGGAACTGCAAATCGGGACCCCAGTTCGGAATGGGTTTGCGCTGAAAAATCTTGAGGGCTTTCAACCTCAGTTTCAGCATCCATTCCGGCTCATCTTTCATCTCGGAGATGTAGCGCACCACGTCCTCATCCAGGCCGCGTTTCGCGGCTTGTCCGGCGGCATCGGAGTCATGCCAACCGAATTCGTACTTATCGGAAATAGACTCGATAATCTCATCATCCGCGCGCTTTTTCTGATCTGACTCAGTCAGAGCATCGCTCATCTCTATCCTTTCATTTGAGGTTTTCTCTAAGTCTAGGTAGCCCGGTCGGGGCTTGATAATTAGAAGTTGCCGGGAGACTGTCTCGCTGATTTATTCCCCCCGACTTCGCTTCCCTCCGTTCAACACATTAATGCTGCTCAGAGCCCCATTTTTGCGCAAGGTTAGCGGCACACAGGTGGTGCAGGCATGGTCTCCCTCAGCAAGGGTGGCAAGGCGCTGCACATGGGTATCGAGCAGTCGGGAGAAGGCTTGTGTTTCTGCCTCACACAGCTTTGGATAGGACTTGGCAACGTCCTGTACCGGGCAGGATCCTTGGCATAGCTGCAGTGCCAGCCCGTGCGCGGTTTGTCGGACGGTTGCCGCGTAACCGTCCTGTGCCAGCGCATCCGCCAAGGCCACGACCCGGGCTTGTGGGTCGTCTCCGGCGGCGTGAACTACCGGAGCGTAGCGGCGTTCGACTTCTCGCGAATGCCGATTGGCAAAGTCTTCGATAGCTTGGTCGCCGGCAACTTGCTGCAGGTAGTCCAGCGCCTTGTTTGCCATCTGCGAGTATCCATCCGGCAGCGTGGCGCGTCCGGCGTCAGTCGCCACATAGTGACGTGCCGGACGCCCGCGGCCGCGAATCTTGCCGGTCGATTCAAGGTTCTCAATCTGCCCGCTCTCCTCCAGATAGATGAGGTGGCGACGAACTGCCGCTGGGGTAAGTTTGAGGATATTAGCCAGGACAGAAGCAGTAATGGGACCCTTTTCAATGATTAGGTCCAGAACGACATGACGGGTGCCCTGATCATCCACGATTGCTGGCATCCCGCTCCCCCTTCGTTAAAATCTTTACATCAACGATGACTTTCCTAAATCTAGCATATTTTCCCAAGCAAGTCATTGCTTAAAACTGCCAAAATGCGCCAAACTGCGGTTTTATTGGGAAAATTTGCGCAACATCAGTGTGCCAAAAATCAGTTTGCAGCCGGGTCGGTTCAGCGGCGGCCGGCTGAAACCCCAGCGACTTCTAAACGGGGCTGCGGGCGGGTCTAGTCCAAAGAGGTTTTCCGAAACCACGGGGCTGACACCGGACGCAAAGAAACCGGGGATAATCCGGGCGAATCCAGCGCCAGCGCAGTAGCCAGTACCCCGACGACCGCGGAAGGATTGTGCATCTGTCCCGCAAAAATCGCCTCCACCGCCTGCCGCAACCCTACCCAACGCCGCGCCATAAATGCTTCTTCGGCTTCACGCTGAAAACTGCGCTCCGAGGCAGGAATCAGGGTTAAATCGCGAGCCAAGTACACTCGCAGAGCTTCGGAAGACCCGCCCGGCGTGGTGAAATAATCCACCAGCACGTCCCAGCGAGTAGCTTTCAAGTCGGCTTCCTCCTCCAGCTCCCGCTGCGCCGCACGCAGCGGATTCTCTCCGGCAATGTCCAACAATCCCGCGGGAATCTCCCACAAGGTCGCGCCCACCGGGTGACGGTATTGGTTGATTAGCAGCACTTCCGGCTCCCCCGAAGCGCTGGCCTCACCTTCCCGCAGCGGAACGATGGCGACCGCCCCCGGATGCTTCACAAAATCTCGTGTTGCCACCCCATCGCCATAGCGAACCCGCTCAGTGAGCATGGAAAAAACTTTGCCCCTAAACACTTCCAGAGAATCCACCACGGGAAATTCAGTTCGTTCATCCTCCGGTGGTTCCAAGCACGGTGGGGTATCGCTCATTTTTGTTCTCCTGTTTGTGGTATCTGGCTACTCTTGGTTGTCCGCTGGTTTTGCCCCACCAGGGAGCGCCGGTAGAATCCCAGCCATTCGCTGGCGACCTGGCCAGTGGTCGGCCAGGTGGCGGCGCGATGCCGGGCAGACTCTTGTTTTTCGTACCAGATGCTGGGGTTGGCCAGTAGTTTCGTGATGGCTTGAGCTGTTGCCTCGGCATCGTCTGTATCCACCACGAGGCCGCCGATTCCGAGTTCCGGATCGTTGGACTGTCCCGCGGTTTGTTCCCCTCCGACCAGGTTTTCACCCTGTTGACTGTCCATCGCTACCCCTGCAGGCAGCAAGATGTCTCGCAATTTCCCGACCGGGGCAGCCACAATCGGCAGCCCCAAGCTCATGGCTTCTTGAGCAATGAAACCCCGCGATTCCCATTCGGAAGTAATGACCAATACACTCGCGGCTTGTAACCAGGCGTCCAGGGACTTGCGCCACCCCAGGAAAGAGACCTGCGCATCGCTACCGTAGGAGCGCAGACCCGCTAGCAGTTGGGGGTCTCCATCCCCGATAACCACCCCGGTGGCTGGATAAGTCACCCGCTGCATAGCGCGAACAAACCGGTCAAAACGTTTCTCTTGCTCGATCGGACCAATCCCCAGCACCAGTTGGCCACGGTTGCGCAGCCGTTCCGCGGCCGCCAGCTTGGCCCAGTTGCCCACCCGCTCCTTACGATTGAGTATTCCGGTTTGCAAGAGTTTCTCTACCCTGGGGCTGACCAGGAAAGATACCGCCGAGTCGGTATCCGCCGATGATTGCCGGTCAATCTTTGCGGTCAGGCGAAGCGAAGAGCCCGAAATGAGCGAAGCCCGGTTATCCATCCACCGAAAGAGCAGCTGGCGCCAGAACGTGTCACGGCGTTCGTCGTTCAGTTCGTACAGCGATACTAAAAGCGGCGGAGTATTGGGGATAAACATGGTCAGTACCAGGGCATACAGTGCCGCTTTCAGCCCGTGAACGTGAATGACATCAGAGTTTTTTAGCACGTCTTGCGCCCGGCGCAACCGCCGCAGATTCGTACCCATCAGGAAAAGTCTGCGCGGTTTCACAATCCACAGCGGCAAAACATTCTTGAGACGATACAGCTTGGCGCTGGTGGGTTCGGCAATAATCTGAACATCGTGGCCTTTCGCCGCCAAAGTGCTCGATAGCGATGCTACGAAAGTTCCCATCGAGTGTGAGGCTTCGCCCATCACCATGGTTATCTTCACGATTCGCCCTCCTCCAAACGTTCTGTTTCAGGTTCTGCCGGGAGAGGATTCTGCGAGGGTGGGTTTTTCCCAAAGTTCTCAGTTGTTTCAACAGTTTCGGGAGCGTGGCGGGCCGCGCGGGTTTGTTTCCAAAAGGGCGTAGCGATGATTTTCAATCCCGGCAAGGCACAGGCTACCGTCACCAGACCGGCCCCGAGAGTTGCCCACAGTACCCCCAGAGGCAGGTCTAGGGCAGTGACTCCCGCATACGCTAGGCGTCCCAAGACTCCGCCCAAGACAGCTCCCGGAACGGCAATCAACAGGGCTTTCAACACCTGAAGCGGGGAGCCAACTTGGAGACGACCCCACACAATCAGCAGGTAGGCTCCGGCCGCGCTCATGCCTAAAGCGTTGCCGACACCCAGAGCAATGAGCGTGGCGACGCCGTTACCGCGCGAAGGCGCCAAGACGAGAATCAGCAGCCACCCGCTCACGGCGGCAATCCCCCAACCCAGCAGCGCTGCGAAAAAAGAATGCCGTGCCCGGTTGACGGCGATAAACACTCGTGACAGGTGATAGAGCAGAGCGTAGCCCACCAGGGCGGGAGCCATCGCCACGACCGCCATTTCCAGTCCCGGAATGGGACGGTTCCACGCAAAAATGGCTGCCATACCGGGCGCCACCGCAATCAGACCAGCGACTCCCAACAGAGACAGACCGGCAATCAACGCGGTGGAACTGGTGGCCAACTCCCCCGCTTTTGCCGTCTGCCCGGCCGCAAAATGCCTGGTCATCAGGGGAAACACGACTGTCGCCACCGGGAAGGTGAACAGTGCATAGGGCAGTAGGTAGATAGCTTGGGAATACTGAAAAACGTTGATAGTGCCTTCCACCCCACCCCACCGGGTCAGGAACAGCGTGGCGAGCATATAACCTTGGGCAGCCAGCAGCGCTCCGATACCGTAGGCTCCCAAAGCGAGGGCCTGACGGAATTGCTCCCGCGGCATTTTCCACACGAACTTGAGGCGCACCCCCACGTTCCAGACGGGAATAAAAAGCGGAACGCTCAGCACCAGCACCCCCGCGGTAGTTCCCCACGCCAGGGCGGCGATAGCGGTGTATTCGGTCGGGTTGGAGCCACTGAGAGCGCCGTAGGCAGCATAAGCGACGATGGTGACGATGGAGGAAAACGCCGGCATCAGGGCAGGCCACGCAAAGCGATGGTGGGCTTGCAGGATTCCCCCCAGCACCACGGCTATTCCGTAGAGCGGAATCTGCAGAGCAAAAACTCGCAGGAAATACGCGGTCAGCGCATTTTGGGTAGCGATGTCGGAGCCCACTGAAACGGGTAGCACCGCGGAGATGGGTTCGGCGGCCACAAAAACCAGCAAACCCAGTGGAACCAGCAGGGTCAATGTCCAGGTAAATAGCGCTGAGGCGAGACGGTTCACTTCGTCTTTCAGTGAGCCAGCAATGGCTTGAGCCAACAGGGGGATGGTGATGGAAGCCAAAGCGCCCCCGACCACGACTTCAAAAATCACGTTGGGGATTTGGTTCGCCGAAGCGTAAGCGTTGCCGACTGTACCCGCTCCGACCCAAGTGGCTTGGGCCAGCCATCGGCCGAAACCGAAAATTCTGGAGATGAGCGTCATCACCGCTACGGTCCCGGCCGCCCCCGCTAAGGCCGCCACCGGGTTCGTGACAATTTGCTCACGCTTGCTCAAATCGACCAACGCACCTTTCAAGCTGTTTTACGTAACGCGCCGTTTCTGCGCGGCCGCTATGCGGGCAGACGCCCCCAGTCGTCCCCGGCTTTCAATACCGGGTGGCTGTCGATGACTTTCGAGAAACTGATTTTTTCACTAGCCAGGGTTAGGGCGGCGATTACAGCCAAGGTCATAAGGTTGGTGCGGGTCGTTCTTCCTTGCGACCAGGTGGCTCCCAAGACCGCTCCCAGCGCATTGGCGCCCGTGTCGCCCAGCATGGTGACTTCGCGGAGGTCTAAGGGCAAGGCCGCGGCGATAACGGCACAGTTCGTTGCCGCCATCCGCAGACGCGCGCAGTAGCATCCGCTGCGAGCGGGCCAGAATCCAGCCGCGCCCCCCAACAGCGCCACTTTGAGGGCTCGCCCCGGTCTGAGATCCAGCAGATTGACCAGGTTCGCGCTCCCGGCAATGACTCCGGCCTGAATCATCCAGCCCCAAATATCGCGGCGGGGTCGAGCTGCCACAGCTCCCGTAGCCATCAGGGCCAGCATTTTAACCAGGCCGGGGCTTAACCGGCCCTCTTTCAAAGCCCCAATATGACCGTGCAAACCTTTCGTGGATTTATTGGTGGTGTCACTGTCTGACATGTCGTCAAAGAACCCTGCTGCACCACTGCCAGCTGCGGCCACGGCGACCCGCAGCGCCGCACAATTACCCTGTCCCGAAATAATCTGAGCCACCGGCAACAGGATGCCAACCGCTGTCCCACCCCACAGGCTCACTTTCCGGCCGTGAAAATTCGTGCGTTGGAAGTTAATCTGCATAACTCGCCTTCCGGTTTAGTTCCTGGACTGCTTGACCTGTGCTCACTGCGGTGCTGGTGCGGCGGGCGCCTCAGCCGGGGCAGGTGGAGCGGGAACTTCCGTAAAGGGCGGCACCAACGCGGAGGCATTCTGTTCGCTCCCCCAGGCTCCAACGGTGCCATTCATGCGGGCCACCAAAGCAAAAGGCAGGGAAAGGAGCGAAGTTTTCGTACCGATGCTATCCACCGTGGGAACGGGGTTTCCACCCGACCGCACCTTGGTCAACAGGTCATTCTCGCCCTGCGCCGAACCGTAAAGAACCACTCCCGAGGCAAACGTGTTGAGAGTCTGAGCGAACTCTATGAGGTTCTTAGTCCGTTTTTCCAAGGCCTTCAGCTGTTTCTCGTTCTGTGGCTCCAGCGGTCCGGGACCCACGATAATCGCGGCGCGAGCCGGCTGGGATGCCGGATTAGCGACTTGGATGAGGGGGGTTTCTTCCACCGTCAGGATTCCCGAAAGCGAATCGTTTTGGCCGTTGAAAATCAACTGACCGATAGCGGCGGCCAGGGTGGATTCCGGGGTGGTGGCGCGGGTGGTATCGCTCAGATACTGCCTAATTTGACCGGAAAGCGCCTCCCGGTAAGCCTGTTTTGCGGGGGCGAAAAAGTTTTCTTGCAGGTTAATCTGAGCGTTAATAGCGCCACCCGCCGCGGTGACAATTTCGCTCACGGCTTTCACATCTTCGGCTTCAGCGTCGGGCAACACCACCAGGGCGACCTCCGTGCCTTGCAGGAATCCGTTGAATATCCGCGGCGCGAACTGTTCTACCGTCTGGTCTTGCACATTGATTTGAGACTGAGCCTGGGTCAGTTGCTCATTGAGTTGGTTGCGATCTTCACGGAGCTTGTCGACCTGGCCAGTCAAAGTATCCCCGATGGGATCAGCCAGCGGCCCGGCGCCGAGGATAATCCCCACCGCGAGAGCCAAGAAAACCGCCACCAGGGAAACCAGGTGATACCGAAAATCAATCATAAGTTTTCTTCCAATCTAACTTTCACAAATTCGCCTTTAACCAATCAAGCCCCTCAGACCATGCCACCAGGCATCCATATTCGCAGCTACCAACCCTATGAAGGTCTGCCCGCCGGTAGTTGAACCCAGTGCCGCCAGCATTGCCAGCAAACCGGACACAACCAATAAGCCCATCTGCCAGTTCGTAATCCGGGGACGGTAAAGTTTGGAAACGCCCTTGGCATCGATGAGTTTGCTGCCGACTTTCAGGCGAGTCAAGAACGTTGAGGACATTCCGGCACGCCCTTTATCCAAAAATTCCACCAGGGTAGCGTGCGTCCCCAAGGCGACGATGAGTTCCGCACCTTTCTCATCAGCTAACAGCATGGTGATGTCCTCGGACGTGCCCGCCGCAGGGAATACCACATGGTCCACCCCGAGTTCCTGCACCCTGGACAAGCCGGGAGCTTTCCCATTGGGATAGGCATGTACCACGATTTCGGCCCCGCAAGTCAATGCCTTATCGGTCACGGAGTCCATATCACCCACCACCAGGTCGGGCTTCAAACCGTTCTCTAGCAGCGCATCCGCTCCGCCGTCCACCCCAATCAGGATGGGACGATACTCGCGAATGTAAGGCTTGAGCATCAGCAGGTCTTCTTTGTAGTTGTAACCGCGCACCACCATCAAAACCTGGCGTCCGGAAAAGTTCGTCCGCAAATCAGGCACACCCACAGAATCAAGAATCAAATCCCGTTCTTTTTTCAGGTATTCCATAGTGTTGGCGGTGAAAGCCTCAATCTGGACTCCCAGAGAAGCCTTCGCCGCCTCCATATTGGCGGCGTTCGTTTCTTCGGTTTGCCGCACACCTTCCGCAACGAGTTTACCGCCACAAAATACCTGGTTGTCCCGGATTTCGACCCGTTGGCCTTCCTTCAGGCTCATAATGTCGGAACCCAAATCGTCAATGAGGGGAATCCCCGCCTCGATGAGGACTTTTGGTCCTTGATTGGGGTAACGTCCAGAGGTGGACTTTTCCGCGTTCAGTACTGCGGCAGGTTCTATTGCTTTCAGCGACTCCGCCGCGACCCAGTCCAAATCCTGGTGTGAGATAACGGCGACTTCCCCGGCACCCAGACGTTTTGTCAGGTTTTTGGTACGCGTATCGATGCGCACCAGACCGCCCAGGCTGGCTCCTGTCTTTTGATTACGTTTTCGGCGAAACACTGCCATCATGACTCCGATTGTCCCATACGAGCCAGTTCGATTAACTCATCGGCGTGCGCAAGCGCCGTTTTTGTGAGCTTCGTCCCGGAAATCATCCGCGCCAGCTCCTCACGCCGTGATTCCTGATCCAAAACTGTGATCCGGCTCTGCCCGCCGCTCTTAGTGATCTGTACCTGGCAGTCTCCAAATGCCGCTACCTGCGCCAGGTGGGTTACCACAATGACCTGGTAGTCCTGAGCCAGACGCGACAGCCGCCGCCCAACCTCGATGCCAGCTTGCCCGCCAATCCCCGCATCAACTTCGTCGAACACGAAAGTGCCGCGGGCCTCGGTGCTTTGTGAGTTCTGGAGGGTTTGGCCGGTTTGGGATAACCGGGAGCCCCTGCCCGCCAGGGTTACTTCCAGAGCCAGCATGATACGGGAAAGCTCCCCTCCGGAGGCCGCGCTGGATAAGGCCAACACGGGGGCTTTCGGATGGGGGCGCAGCATGAACTCAATGCGGTCGGCTCCGTGGGCACCCGGCTCCCCCTGACGAACTTCCACGGTGACCCGCGTGTCCTTCATATCCAAATCCACCAGTTCCGCATTAATCGCCTTGCTGAGCGCACGCGCTGTCTTTTCGCGAGCCTCATGCAGTTTTGCCCCCGCCTGTTCTACGGCCTGAGCCGCGGATTCCATCTCAAGGCGCAGTTGCTCTAAATGCTCTGTACCGCCCTGCAAACCCTGCAACTCCGTAGCGGTATCTCGCCAGGCCGTGCCCAAGCGTTCCGGTTCCACCCCCAAGCGCAAACTCAAATCGGTAAATGCGGCCCGTCGGCTTAACGCCTCTTGGAGCGCCTCTGGGTCAGCGTTCAAATCTTGCAGATAAACCCCCAGTTCGCGGGCCGCATCATCGAGAGCATAACCGGCCCCGCTCACGCTTTGCGCGACCTCTTGCAAGCTCGGGTCCTCTTCCGTCGCCCGCTGTAGAGACCGGGTGGCCACGGCGACCAAATCGGTGGCTGCCGGGGTGGAATCCGCTTCAATAGCACCCAGCGCCGCCGCGACGTTTTCACGCAAACTTTCCACGTTAGAAAGTTTCGCGACGCTGGCACTAAGTTCCGTGAATTCGCCGTCCTCAGGCCTCAGACTGTCGAACTCTTCACAAAATCGTTCCAGCACTTCGCGGCGGTGTTCGCGCTTTTCAGCGCTGGTTTCCCACTCGGTAAAAGCCTTTTGGGCGAGGCTCAAAACCTCCCAATCCTGAAGGTATTGTTCCAAAGCCCGCTGATGGGCGGCATCTCCATAAGCGTCCAAAGCATCTCGCTGGGCTCGCTCGGTGCGAAGCCGGCTCTGCGCGGCTTGACCATGAACCGACACCAAGCTAGCACCAAACTCCCCCAAAATAGCGGCAGGAACCGTGCGTCCTCCCAGGTGAGCCTTGGAACGTGAAGCTAGGGGCACCACTCTTGACACCTCGGCGACGCCGTCCTCGACCACCCCGCCGGCTTCTTCCACGACCGCCCCAGCTACGTCATCGACCAGGAAACTGCCTTCCACCACGGCTTTTTGGGCCCCGTGGGAAACCAGCGCAGGCTCGACTTTTGCCCCCAGCAACCAGTCCAGCGAGGTCAGCAGCATGGTCTTGCCGGCCCCGGTCTCGCCGGTAATGACGGTAAACCCCGGACCAAACTCCAAGGCAACGGAGCTAATCGTCCCCAAATTCTCAATCCGCAGCGATTCCAGCATTAGCGACCTCGCCACCCTCCCACGGGCAAACCAAACTTTTTCACCAACCGAGCCGAGAACGGCAGGGATACTAACCGCGCCAGCTGCATATCGGTAGCGGACTTGGTGACCCGAATGGAGGAACCCAATGGCGCGGGCAAAATACGTCTCCCATCAGCCCAGACTTCGCAGTCTTGCACCTGTTGAGGAAGAACTTGAATCTCTAGCACCGATGACGGCCCCAGCACCAGGGAACGGGTAAACAAACCGTGGGCGGCCAGCGGGGACAGCACCAAGGCTTGCACATCAGGCCACACCACGGGTCCGCCAACCGAAAAGTTATAGGCGGTAGATCCGGTGGGAGTCGACACAATCAAACCGTCCGCGCCGTACTCGGAAACCGCTTCCCCATCGACACCAAAAGCCAAAAGTGCGGGGTGGCCTTTATCGGTGCTCAACACTGCGATGTCATTGGCGGCCCATTCTGATTGCACCGAACCGTCAGGGTGACGCACTTCCACGTCAATACACATTCGGCGTTCTACCTGGTAGTCGCCGCGCACCACCCGCTCGCAAAGTTCATCAAGTTCTTCTTCCTCTGCTTCGGCGAGGAACCCGACGTGCCCCAAATTCACCCCGATGACCGGAACACCTTGACGATGGGCGATATTAGCGGCCTCCAAAATGGTTCCGTCCCCACCCAAAACAATGATGAGGTCGATTGGTTCCGAACTCGTACGGTCCACCACGGTGATTCCGGCATTTTCCAGGTATCCGCGGACACTGGCCGCCGCCACAATAGCGGGCTGGCGGTAATGGTGGTGAAACACCATAATGGTTCGTTTTTTATTCACCGGACTGGGCCTTTCGTGCATATTTCTGGACCAACTGCGGGCTGGGAGGTTGGTATTCACAAGTGGGCGCGGCCTCGCTGGCCCCGCAGCAATCCGCGTATCCCCCCATGTCTTGACACGCGTCATCCCAGTTTTGCGGCTGCTCCGGCGACTCGCCACCCGGCTTGTGCCGAACTTCCTGTTCCATAGCTTTCCCTTCTGTTTACTTAATTTTCTCACACCACCAGGCCATTAGAACCCAGACTTCTACGGCTGAGGCCCTCTGGCAATAGCTTCCCCAACGGCGGTGTCCAACGATTCCCCCTCCAAGTCTGGCAGGTTTTGTTGCCGAGCCGTAGACTGCGCGGTGAGGTAAAGGAAGTATTCAACATTGCCGCTGGGACCGGCCAGGCCGGCGGGAGCCACGTTCAGCACCGCCAGTCCGGCCTCGTGAGCTTGGCGCGCAACGTTCTTAACGGTCTGTCCGCGATCGTCTGGATTCCTGACCACACCCCCGCGTCCCAAGTTGTCACGGCCGATTTCAAACTGGGGTTTCACCATCAGCAGGTACTGCGCTTGCGGGTTGGCGGCACGTTGCAGCGCCGGCAGAACCAAACCGAGTGAGATAAAGGATAAATCTCCCACGACCAGGTCTGCGGGCGGGTCGATGAGGGCGGAATCCAGCGTGCGCACGTTGGTTCGTTCGAGATTCACGACCCTGCTGTCGCTGCGCAAGTTCCACGCCAGTTGGCCGTACCCCACATCGACCGCAAACACTTTGGCGGCACCGCGGCGCAGTAAGACGTCCGTAAATCCTCCCGTGGAGGCACCCGCGTCGAGACACACCGCACCTTCTATCACCGGGGTTGATGGGCCATAAAGTTCCAGATAGTCCAGCGCCCCCAACAATTTGTGAGCACCCCGAGACGCGTAGTGAACCGTTTCAGGGTCACGCAGCACGATAGCCGAACTCAACTCCACCTGTCGGGCGGGTTTCAGGGCCTCCTGACCGTCCACCAGTACCTGACCGGCGGTAATCATCTGTGCCGCTTGGGTACGGCTGGGCGCCAGGTGGCGACGCACCAGTTCCGTGTCCAACCTCGCGCGTTTAACCATGATTTGCTGACTGCGCCTCATCCCCGTTTAAGACGGTCTGCAGGTCGGCGGCTACCTTCTGCAGCAGTTCCAACTGTGATTCCAAGGGCGCCTCATGGGCGGCTTCTATTTCTTCCCGGTAATCATGCAGGTCTTGGGCGTTCAACGTGGCAGGAGTGGGAACCTGATTATTCATCATCTGCCGTCCTCTGTTCCACTGCCGGTTCGGAATCGTCACGGCGTGAATCCACTTCGTCGAGGTCTAGGTCGTCCCCCTCGCCATAGTCGCGTTCGACTTCACGAACCACGCTAAACTCGGGGCAATCCACCCGATTACCTTGCTCCCTGGCATACCAGACGGCTGCCAGAATAGCGCGAAACTCCCCTAGGGATACGACCGTGCCGTCCTCGCTCAACACCCCCAGGCCGCGGACTTCAATATCGTGGCCGTTCACGCGAGCCCGCGTGTTTTCGGTGTACCACCAGCCGCGATTGCGCAGTTCCGGGCGTTCAATCGGCACTGTCAGGTCGGTCAAATCCAACCCCACAAAAGTGGGCCTTTGGGCTGGCGGAGCCATCACTAGGTCGCGAGGCTGCGTGAGTCCGGTCAATACCACGCAAGACGCCACTTGGGCGTTGTTTGCCCCGACGATATCGGTAGCCAGCTGATCACCGATGGCCAGCGCGTGTCGCTTCAAAATCCGGTGTTTGCGTTCCGCCGCTTTCACCCGGTCGAATTCTTTTTCTTTCGCCAGGTCCGCTTCGCTGAGAACTACGGGTTCGCTATCCGGATCCGCTTTCGCTTCACGAGCCTGCCTGGCTTGCTCTCGCGCAGCAGCAGCGGCTTCTTCGTTGGCTTTAACTTCCGCGGCGATTTCCTCATTGTTCATCAGGTAGTCCTGACAGCGGTTAATCGCTAAATCGTAGATGGAGGTTTCCGGTTTACCGCACACTATCGGTTCGCTCTTGGTGGCCCGACGCACCGCTTCCACCAGGGAACCGTTGCCGATACCGCGGCCTTTTTCGGTCGGCAGGGCATAATCCATGTTCGTGGCCACCCACTTGGCGCCATTCGCGATGGCGTAGCAGGCTTCGGACAGCTCAGCCCAGCCCACCTCAAAACCGAGCCCTTGCAAGACCCCGGCAGGCTCCTGATCCGCCGTGGACACGACTTCAAAGCCCGCCGCCTGTACAGCTTGCGGCACGCCCTCGCCGCCCACGCACAGCACTTTCGCGCCCGGTTCCAGCAGTTCGCTGAGCTTCGCAGCCCCATCTTGAGCCGAGGTCACAATGTCATCAGGACTGGCTTCTACCCCGGCAGCAGCCAATTTCGCCACCACGTCCTGCGGCACGCGCGCTGCATTATTGGTCAGGAACACGAACTTTCCGCCCAATTCGCGCCCTGCAGAAATACTTTGCCCCACCCCGTCTACCGGCTGAGACCCGTTCCAGGTCACCCCATCTAAATCGGTAAGCAGCAGCGGGTACAGCTGAGCCAGCGGCACGTTCGCCCCCTGCAGGGTAGTTGGGTTAGCCCGCTGTTCGGCTTCTTCAGCTTCTTGAATATCCAGGATTTCGACATCCTCCGGCTCCCGCGGAATGAGTGCCTGCGCGGCATCAGCTTCCTCATCCCGGCCCAGTTCACGCAGCCTGTCAGCCTTCACACTGAGCAGTCGCCCATATTCGAACCTCTCGGACTCGGGATCCACCTGGGCCAAGGCCGCTTCAATAACAGCCAGTCCGGTCTCATATTCACCCAAATCTGCCCGTGCGGAGGACTCCACCAGAGCGAGTTCAAAATGTTCCGTTCGGTCCAGGTCCCCTGGCTTGACAGCTTTAATGATTTCCAACGCTTTTTCGGGACGTCCCAGACCGCGTTCCGAATCCGCTTCCACCGATTTCAACACTTCGACACCGCTCATCCGCCGGGCAGTTTTCACTTCGCGCAGCGCTTCGCTGTACTTGCCACAGGCATAGGCGGTCAAAGCAACTGCTTCGCGAACCACGTCGATACGCCAAGCCATTTTCAGGGCCGCCCGAGCATATTCATAAGCGAGTTCGGGCTGCGTGTCGAAAAGTTCCGCGGACATGACCAAGTGCCGAGCCACGTTTTCCGCGGTTTCTTTCGGCAGCGGACTGAGCCGGGACCAAGCCTCTTTATCCAACATATCCCAAGTAATCGAGGCCGGGATTTCCAGGTATCGAGAGCGTCCCGTAGTGCCGTGACCGCGTTTATCCGATCCGGTATGACTGCGGTTGTACCCCCGATCATCGTAGCGGGATCGTTGTGAGCCAGAGGAACGGAAGCCCGAACGTCCCGAGTCGCGTCGTTCCCCTCCTCGTTCAAAGTTACGTTTGCCGCCGCGATCATCACGCCGCCTGTCATCGCGACCGGCGCGTCCCCCCCGGTCCTCGCGGTCATTATCGCGACGAGGGCGCCCCGAGTAGCCACCGCGTTTTCCGCCGCGATCATCACGGCCGTACTTGCCGCCTGACTTGTATCCACCCTTACGGTCGCCTTTGAAACCCCCGCGGCCTTTGCGTTCGTTATCTCGTCTATCGCCGCGCGACTCGCGGCCTGCCTCTTCGTTCTCGCGAGACTCGCCTTTGCGCTCGCGCCAATTTTCGTTCGGTTCCTCTGCCAAGTTTTCCCAAGGGCGAGGATTGTCTGAAGCTGTCACTTTCTATTCCTTTACAATCGATCCACTATTCTGTTTTCACCATTAAGTCTACACGTACCCAGGGTAGTTAAAATCCTCAGCCTGTTCGGCAGCGGGCAAGCCTCAGTGTCGTTTTCAAACTGTTTCCCCTTAGGATGGGGAGCATGGAAATCACAGTGGCGGCGGATGGTTCTGCCTTGGGCAACCCCGGACCAGCCGGATGGGCATGGTACGTTGACGAAAATTGTTGGGCGGCAGGCGGCTGGGCCAAGTCCACTAACAACCGCGGCGAACTGATGGCAGTGGTGGATTTTTTGGAGCAAACCTCTGGCATTCCCAATCTGACCATTCATTTCCTATGTGATTCTCAATACGTCATCAACTCGGTAACCAAGTGGATGCCGGGATGGAAACGCCGGGGCTGGCGCAAGGCTGACGGCAAAGCGGTGTTGCACGATGACCTGATGAAACGTTTAGATCAGGGTCTGGCAGGGCGAACAGTAGACTTCCGCTGGGTGAAAGGCCACGCCGGACACCCCCTGAACGAGAAAGTCGACCAACTGGCTCGTGGAGCCGCCACCGCCTATCAGCAGGGACTTTCCCCCCACACCGGTCCGGGTTTAAGCCCCGAGCTGCGCAACTTATCCACCCGCCCCCAGCCTGCGGTGAACACGGCTCCTCCCAGCCCCGCTGCACCCGCTACACCGCTAGATACTCGGGACACGGGTATCCAAGGAACCTTGTTCTAACCGTCCCTCAACAAACTGCCCCCTCGCGAGAAATTGTGCTCACCGCGATAGATTGGTTATATGCAGAAACTACCCCAAGACACCGATGCCCTGCTGGATGCCGTATTGGCCCTACCGGAACGGCATATTGAGTGGACGATTGCTCGGCTGCTGGATAAACACCCGGGCATTTCCACGCCCGCGCTGATGAACCTGGTGACACGGCGTTACGTGCGGGTATCCCAAACCGCTTCCGCAGGCGTGGGAGCGGGAGCCGCGGTTCCCGGCTCCGGGCTGGCTATTGGGGCCGCTTTAACCGGGGTGGAGCTGAGCGTATTTGCCGCCAACACGGCGCTTTACGTGTTGACGATGGCGCGGCTTTCGGGCATTCCCACCCAAAACTTGGAAGCCCGCAAGACTTTGGTTCTCTCGGCTATACTTGGGGATGAGGCCAGCAAGTTGGTCTATGACCAGGCCGGATTCGGTATTTGGAACTGGGCGCGTGCGCAAGTTGGCGATAACGCGTCCGCGACCCTGAGCTCGGTCAATAAGGCCTTAGCGCAGTTTGCCGGGAAAAAGATTTCTAAAAAACTTTCGGGACACGTTGTAGGGCGTTTTATCCCCCTGGGTATCGGCGGTGCTATCGGATTTTTCTCGGGGCGCAAACTCGCCTTGGACACAGTCAAGGGCGTCAATGCCCAGATTGCCCTGCTGACAGGCCCGCAATCGGCGCCCGATTGGAGGCCTCCACTTTCAGCGCATGCCCCGGACTGGGACACCATCGAAAACTAGTGAAACTGCTCCAGCCAGGCGTGTTGCTTTAACAGGTGGTGCAGGTTGGGGTCGTCGTGTTCATTAAAGGGATACACTTCCATGCTTTTATCCCCGCTCCACTCGTTGAAAATTGAGTAGGTGCAGGCGGGTGGCACGTACTCATCGCTAAGTGACACTGAGAAATAGGCCGGGCGCGTAGCATGGCGCGCAAAATTAACGGCATCAAAATACGACAGGGTGGTTTCGACCTGGTCGTATCGGTCCGGGTAGACTCGCAGATAACGCTGCACCTCCCGGTATGGCATATGGTCATTGTGACCAACCCCATACATCACGTTGCCCAGAGCCAAATCCGACAGTACCGCCCTCACACCCTCGTGCCGCGCTCCGACACAGGCCGCCAAGGTTCCGCCTTGGGACGCTCCAGCCACAAAAACTCGCCGCGGGTCGATGAAGTTTAGCGTCAAGGCAGCGTCAATGGCTCGGTAAGCGTCAGTGATGAGACGGCGAAAGTAATAGGTTTCGCGATTTTCGACGCCCAGGGTAAAGAATCCGAAGGCGTGTGGAGGAGCGGGGTGCGGGTCTGGGGTGGCTCCCCCGGTGCCGCAGTCTCCTCCTTGACCGCGGCTATCCATAATCAGATGCACGTAACCGGCAGAAGGCCAAAACATGCGTTCTCCGGGGACCCCGCGTCCCACCCCGTAGCCGAGGTATTCCACGATGAGGGGTTGGTTCTCGCGTTTCGTAAATCCAGGTGCCCCCGCCAGCCAGCCTTTGATGCTTTCACCGGCAAATCCAGGAAAGGTCACATCGTAGAATTCGAGGGTTTCTATCGGGCTATCGACCCGCTGCATTTGAGCCAGTGCTGGAATCTGGCGCGATTCCTGTAGCGTGTCACTCCAGAAACTCACGAAATCTGCAGGCATCTGAACCTGCGGCCTAAACGTCTCGAGTGCGTTTTTCTCCATGTCGGTTAGCATCGTCCTCCCCATGCTCGCCAAAATACGGCTGACCAAAACCATTATGCCCCCGGCTTGATTCTCGAGGAACATCCCGGACATCGCGGCGCAAAACATGTTGAAACTTCCCGTTTTAAGGCGTTTCCGGGGGCGTAGTTGCCCGCGATTGTCTCCGGTGACCGGTCAGCTGCTTTCAGACCTAGCCGCTCCCGCCATGATGAATCCTGGCTGTAAAAATGATTCGCGGGGAAGCTCCTCGCTTCCCCGCGAACACATCATCTACAGAATGCCGGAATACGTTAATTGAACGTAGTCCCGGAAGGCAATAGAGCTACCGCTCTACATTTACAATTTCTTGTAGCTGTGTTGGCTGATGTCATCGGGACCACCATAGTTCCCACCTGGGGTAATGATGGTGCCGGATTCGCCCGCGATAATCTTTTGAGCATCGCTGAGCTGCCCAATCGCGGCGACATCGCCGGTCAGCTCCACGAAACTGCAGGCTGCCTCCACCTTCGGCCCCATAGAGCCAGCGGGGAAACCGCCCGCGCGCATCGCAGCGGGACTAGCGCGATGAATTTCCTTCTGCTCAGGAGTACCAAACTTCTCCATCACAGCGGGCACATCGGTCAGAATCATCAAGAAATCTGCTTCCAGATGTTCTGCCAGGGTCGCGGCGGTCAAATCCTTATCAATCACAGCCTCGACACCCTGCAGTTTGCCCTTCTCGTTGCGAATGACAGGGATACCGCCACCGCCCGCGCAAACCACGACAGCACCAACATCGAGCATCCGGCGAATCAAACGAGTCTCCACCACACGCTGCGGCCGCGGAGACCCGACAACCCGACGGAAATACTCCCCGTCAGCCTTCATCACCCAGCCACGAGACTTAGCCAACTCGTCAGCTTCTTCCTTGTTATAAACCTGACCCACAAACTTGGTCGGATTATCAAACGCAGGATCTCCAGCCAAAACCAGAGTCTGGTTCACAAAAGAAGCCACCTGACGTCCCGGGAGGTTATTCTGCAAGGACTGCAACAGCCAGTAGCCAATCATGCCCTGGGTCTGTGCACCCAAGGTATCGAAAGCGTAAGGCTGAGTCAGATTCTTGTCATTAGCCGACTGCAACGCCAACACCCCAACCTGCGGACCATTACCGTGGGTAATAACCACTTCATGTTCCTCGGCCAAGGGAGCAAGCTGCTGCACCGCCAACTCAACGTTAGCAATCTGCGTGGCGGAATCCGGTTTCTCTCCGCGCCGCAGCAGGGCGTTACCGCCCAAAGCAATAACAATACGCATATTTACTTTTCTCCTAGCGTCGCCACCATAACGGCCTTGATCGTGTGCATCCGGTTTTCGGCTTGGTCGAACACTGCGGAGCACTCGCCATTAAAGACATCGCTGGTCACTTCCAAACCATCCAGGCCGTACTTTTGGTAGATATCCTCACCAATAGTGGTGTGACGGTCATGGAAAGACGGCAAGCAGTGCAGGAACTTGGTATTGGGATTGCCAGTCTTGGCCATCAAATCAGCATTCACCTGGTAAGGCTTCAGCAACTTAATGCGTTCATCCCAAACGTCCGCAGGCTCGCCCATGGAAACCCAAATATCCGTGTACACAAAGTCCACGCCCTTCACGCCCTCATCGACACTCTCGGTGTGGGTAATCTTGGCACCGGTTGCCTTAGCGATTTCCTCAGCCTTAGCAATAATCTCCGGGGTATTCCACAACTCCTTCGGCGCCACAATCCGCACGTCCATCCCCAGCATCGCGCCAGAAATCAACAGGGAGTTAGCCATATTGAAACGGGAATCGCCAACATAAGCAAAAGAAATCTCATTGTACGGCTTACCACTCTGCTCGTGCATGGTCAGCATGTCACACAACATCTGGGTGGGATGCCACTCATCGGTCAAGCCGTTCCACACCGGCACGCCCGACATCTCGGCCAAGATATCCACCTTGTGCTGGGAGTCGCCGCGGTATTCAATACCGTCATAGAAACGACCCAACACCTGAGCGGTGTCCTCAATAGATTCCTTGTGACCCATCTGAGAGCCTGACGGATCCAGATAAGTTACGTGAGCGCCCTGATCATAGGCGGCAACCTCAAAAGAGCAGCGGGTACGGGTCGAGGTCTTTTCGAAGATCAGAGCAATGTTCTTGTTCTTCAGGTACTGAACTTCGCGACCTTCTTTCTTCGCGGCTTTCAGTTCAGCAGCCAACTCGAGCAACTCCAACCATTCAGCAGGAGTGAAATCGAGTTCTTTCAAAAAGTGACGACCGTGAAAATCAGTCATGGGTTTTCCTTTCAAATTGGTGTTTTCTTGATGATTGGTAATGTGCGGAGAACATCTCTCCGAATTTCTGGCCGGTGTCGCACCGAAAAAGGTTACGGCTGCCGGCCAGAAAAAACATACCCCCGTGGGCTGCCTCGTTGATAACCTCCGAGGCAGCCCGGAGGGGAAACTTAAAACCGCTTACGAGTGGCTCTACTTGTAGAGCGGATCGCGAGCAATCGGGCAGCTCATGCAGCGAGAACCACCGCGGCCACGGCCGAGTTCGGCGCCGTCAATCTCGAGCACCTCGATACCAGCATTGCGCAGGTTCTTGTTGGTCTCAATGTTGGAGCGGTAGCCCATCACGACGCCCGGAGCAATAGCCAGAGTGTTGTTCGCGTCGTTCCACTGTTCGCGTTCGACGTTGAAGTAGTCGCCGCCGGTGGGGCAGACATGGAACTTCACGCCCAGCGCCTCGTTCAAGGTGTCGACCAGCTTCGTACCATCGCGGCGAATATCAATGCCGCTGGACTTGGACTCATCAGGACGCAGCGAGAAGGTCCAGGTGTTGTCGATGTAAGGCATGTAAGCGTTCACGACATCTTCGGAGCAGAACGTAAAGATGGTGTCCAGGTGCATTGCTGCACGAGTCCGCGGAATACGCGCCACGATGACGCGTTCAGCAGCCTTCTTGGCGAACAATTCCTTGGCCAGCTCCGTAGTGGCGTTCAGCGAGGTACGCTCGCCCATGCCGACCAGCAGCACGCCGTCCTTCAGAGGCATCACGTCGCCACCTTCGATGAAGGTGTTGGGGTGCCACTTCTTGTCGGGATCAGCGCCGAACCAGATGTTGAAGTCCTCGTTAGCGAAACGCGGGTGGTACTGGTAAATCGCGTGGGTCAGGAGGGTCTCCTGACGGCGGGCCTGCCAGTACATCGGGTTCAGGGACACACCATTGAACACCCAAGCGGAGTTGTCACGAGTGAACTGGGTATTGGGTAGCGGATTGAAAATCCAGTCGTGAAGGTTGTAACCGTCAGGGGTCACAGCCTTCTTGTACACGCCACCGACTTCATCGGGAATCTCGTCGAGGTTGATACCGCCGATGAGGTAACGAGCCAGTTCCTTGGAGTCCATTTCCGTGAAGTAATCACGGAAGTCCTTGGCGACGATGGGGTTGACCATGTCGTCGGCAACGCGGCGATCCAGGATAAACTTGCGAGCCTCCTTGTTATCCAAGATTTCACCCAGCATGACCTGCATATCGAGTACTTCGATGTCGCGGGCCTTCATCTGAGCCACGAAGTCATCGTGGTGCTTCTGAGCTTCTTCAACCCACAAGACATCATCGAATAGCAGGTCTGAGCAGTTTTCAGGAGTCAGTCGCTTATGAGCCAAATCAGGTCTGCAAACCATTACAGTACGCAGAACCCCTGCCTCAGAGTAAACGCCAACTTTGTTGTTCATATTGATTCCTTCCTAACGTAATCGTTATTTTGGTACGCACGCTGTTCACCATAGGCATGAGGACTTCATAGTCATCAATACAAGTGTACGAACCAAGCCAAAAGAACCCCTTTGATCCTCAGGCTTTGTGAATATGAAGTTATTATTCGTGAGGTATTCTTTGGCGATGGCTCGGGTCAACCAGGTGGTTTTGCCAAACCACCGCCAAAGAACACGCAAGATTCAATTATCTGTGGTCTTTACAGACCGTTCCAGAACATAGCGCTGATGAAGTCACCCTTGAATACGATGACCCAGATAATCAGCAGAATCGTGAAAGCTACGGACACACCCAGGAAAATCTTGTCCTTACCCTGGAAAGCCGGCTGGTCAGGATATTGTTCCTTACGCCCCTTGTAATACAGCGGAGAGCCAATCAACCATAGCAAACCGTTGAGGAACAGCAGCCCGATGCCGCCGGCCCACAGCAACCACACTGTGTAGATAGTCGCGATGATGCCAACGCACATCCGGTAGCCTTTAGACGACTTCACGCCTTCCGCTTCGTTGTTTCCCTTCTTGGTCTGAATGATTTGGTAGACGGCGGAAATGACGTAGCACGGAATAATCAGCGAAGCCGCGATGGTAATCAAGTCGGTGTAGCTCGAGGCAAAGCCCAAAACCATGATGATGTAGACGATGGAAGACACAATGTTTGTCACCCACAGAGAAACTGTCGGGGAACCCTTCCGATTCGTCTTGCCAAAGGCCGCCATGATGTTGTGGTCAGCTGCCGGCACGAACAGAATCTCGGAAGCCAGCATGACCCAGGTCAGCATAGCGCCAGCCACGGAAATCAGCACCGCAATGTTGATGAATCCAGCGCCCCAGGGGCCGACCGCAGCCGCCATCGCACCACCCATGGACGGATCGGCCAGGCCAGCCAACTCGGGCTGCGCCATCAAGCCATAGGACAGGACGTTGACGAATACCAGCAAAGCCAGCACGGTAAGGAAAGCGATAACCGTAGCCTTAGCCACATCGCTGGACTTCTTGGCACGAGTGGAGTACACCGATGCACCTTCGATACCGATGAACACCCAGACCGTAACCAGCATCATGTGGGAGACCTGAGCCATGACCGGGCCGAGCCCGGCTTCTTCGCCTTCGGGACCAACCTGCACCACGTTGCCCCAGAAGTCAGCCGTAAAGAAACCGACCTTGAAAGCCACAGCAGCACAGATGATAAAGACAACAATCGGAATGATCTTAACCGCAGTAACAATCGTGTTCACAAACGCAGCGGTACGAATACCGGCCAAAATCAAGAAGTGGATTAACCACAGGCAGACCAAACCGAAAATCAACCCCGCGATAGAAACGGAATCTCCTTGCATCAAGCCGGAGAATACCGCGAATCCGCCTAGAGCTGACGTGAAAAAGGCAATGTAAGAGAGGTTGCCGGCCCAAGCCGATAACCAGTATGACCAGGCTGACATAAAGCCGCCGAAGTTGCCCAGACCTTCCCGCGCGTAGCCATAAACGCCACCGGTGATGTCTGGACGAGTCGTTGCCAAAGATTGGAACACGAAAGCCAGCATCAGCATGCCGATGCCGGTAATCAACCAACCTATTAACAGCGGCCCCGGTGCCGCGTTGCCAGCCATCTGGCTCGGTATCCCGAAGATACCAGCACCAACCATGGAACCTATACCAAAAGCAATCAACGGGAATAGGGGAAGCTTAACTTCCTCTGTTTCCGCAACAGCATTGTCGTTGCTCATTCTTTACCCTTCTATATGGAGTGAAGTGTGCGGTCTCGAAAACAGCGCTCTCGGGGTATGCGCCCCATCGCCACTGCCCTAAAAACATCTGTTGTTTTTCGCACTAATTCATTGTATTACCAGTTCACACGTAAATCGAGAGAGTTTGGAATTTTAATAATTATACGTTTGCGTTTCTATGTCCCCCCTACGCTTTAGATTTCGTCAATGTATATATTTCCATGGTATATTGAGCAATTTCCGACACGTAAGCTACTCTGGGAGGGCTTGGCAAGCGCCGAGCTCGGGCTGCACAAGGCGGGTGGGTTTTTGTTCACTTCGTCAGACTTTAAGGGGTACTTGAGTCTGTGCCTGGCGAATTTTACCACGGGTTGCACAGTCGTAACTGACATTGACATACACGAACAGACTGAAAAATCAGGAAACAGAAAAACTACGCCGCGCCGAAAGGGTGGAAATCAGTAACTGGCGCGCCCGAAGGGACTCGAACCCCCAACCTTCTGATCCGTAGTCAGATGCTCTATCCATTGAGCTACGAGCGCTTCGTGAACCAGTTTAATACAAGCCTTTCTTGATATCAAAATCCTAAAATGGATAGCCACAAATCCACGGCGACTTCCAGGTTACTGTCCAGGAAGTCATAGGCGGAGGTATGCAAGGGTGGCCAATCTTGCCCATTGCCGATATAGACCATCGCCCCGCTGGCGAGTTTCAAGTAGTGTCCGAAGTCTTCCGAGGCTCGGTAGGGCTTTTCCAGGTACACCACCGGCAGCCCCGCACGCTGCGCGGCGGCGGCAACCAGGTCTATTGCCGCGTCATCGTTGCAAGTCTCAGGAAAAACGTCGCAGTCAGTTATGGACAGCAGCAGGGAGGTCTGTTTCGCCAGGCGGGACGCCTCGTCACAGATTAGGCTCTTTAGCTTGGCTAGGTCGGATTCATTTTCGGCACGCAAGGTCAGATTCAGCTCCCCATGGGAAGCCGAAATACCAAAGTCTTTACGACCGACTTCGATGCTCACCACCGTGGCCAACACGAAACCCTGGAAACTGGAATGCCGATTATCGAGTCTCGCCACGCCCGCCAAATCCATAACGTAGAGAACCAGCTGGGCAATCGTTTCGCTGGGATTCACCCCCGCTTCCGGGTTGCTGGCGTGCGTAGTGATACCTTTAAACTCCAGGCTCAGCCCTTGCGAGGCACACTGCGACACACCCCGTTTCAGAGCCACGCAGCCGCGGGGTATCCCGCTCCAGTTGTGGAAAGCGTAAATCTGGTCGATTGCTTCCCGCTCAATGAGCCGCGAACTGGGGAAACCTCCAGCCCCGGTTTCTTCGGCCGGCTGAAAGATGAGATAAACGTCAGAGGGCACGTCGCGCCCTTCCAGCTCCAAAGCCAGTCCCGCCAGAGCCGAACTGTGCCCATCATGACCGCACTTGTGCGACACCCCAGGATTCTGCGAGGCGTAAGGCAAATCCAAATCTTCTGGAATGGGCAGTGCATCGTAATCTGCGCGGAAACCGATGGAGGGCTGAGCGGGATCCGTTCCCGGAACCTTGACCCAAAACCAACTGCCTTCGTCATGAATGACAAAAGAGGTATTTTCGGCTAAAAAGCCCATCAACCTGCGCTTAGTTTCAACTTCCTGTCCGGAGATTTCGGGGTGAGCATGCAGCTCGTGGCGCAGCTCTGTCACCAGTTTCAAGTTGCTTTTCTGCATCGTTCTAAGGATCCTCTTGTCCGCTAACACGCTCAGTCGCAGTATTAATTGGCGAGCCTCACTGCTAGTTTAGTCAGGATAAGCTGCGATGTTGCGGTTCCGGGAAAGTTATTCCAATCCTGAGATAGAGAGCAGGAGTTCGTGAAGCGCTTGGGCTGATTCTTCGTCACGACAAATAATCAGCAGGGTGTTGTCCCCCGCTATCGTGCCCAGGACTCCATCAAGGTTTTCTTTGTCGATGATGGACGCCAGAGGGGCGGCCGCCGCCGGGTGGGTGCGCAAAATGACTTGATTGCAAACACAGGTTGATTTCGGCAAAAACTGTTTCACCCAATAGTCCAAACTGCCGTTTAGCGGTTTCGCGCCCTCCGCCGCGCCCTCGGTGGGAACCAGGGAATAATGCAGATTGCCGTCACGGTCACGAATCTTTGTGGCTGATAGTTCTTCCAAATCTCGTGAGAGGGTGGCTTGCGTCACATTGAAGCCCAGGACGTTGAGGTGATTCTGTAAAGCCCGTTGAGAGCGGATGACATTTTCTTGCAGCAGCCGGGCTATTACGGCGTGACGGGTTGCCTTTGCAGGCACGACTCGGGACGGAGCGTCATCTGTCATTAGCAAATCAACCTCCAACTAATCATCGGAACTCGCGTATTCTAACCTCTAACCTACACCGAGTTCACGGGGTAATCCAGGGGATTAATCAAACAGGATTTGCCAGCCGTATCCCTCTCCTAACTATGATTTTTCCTAAAAAACACTCAGATTAATCAATGCGCTTTAAAGTAATCAAACAGTCGTGATTCTTTCACATTGGTGAAACCAACCGCGATGCCCAGGACGAAACCGGCACTGCCAGCGAGAAAGACGCGCCCTCCGGCACCAAAACTGATGATGGCGTCCACGGTGCTGACAAAGTTTGTGCAATACCAATCAATGGGTAGCCACACTATGCAGGAAAAACCGAGCAATAATGCGCTTTCGGTGAGCGTCATCAGCAAGAGGGTTCGCCGATCCACCCCACAGTGCAAGTTTGACGACAAAACCAGGCGACGCGAGAACACCCAGGAAAAACCGATGACGAAACCGGCGATGAAAGCCCCCACCATAGCTATCTGTACCGCATTGGTCCACTGCGAATCCGCGCTGAAATACTTTCCCCTACTGGTGTTAAGCTGCAGGGGCGCCGAAACTTTCTCCTCTAAGGAACTGTCCGGCTCCGCGTTGAGAGAAAACAGCAACAAACTCACATCTTGCTGACGTGCCGGCCAAGCCTCAATGTGACACTGGCTAAATGCTGCTTGGCTCACGGCAGGTGAAATTACCGCATAGTCTAGTTCTCGGTTGTTAACCTGATCAGGATAGGTAAAGATTCCCGCGACTCGAATCGCTGGTCCGTTAAGTAACTGGGCAGTGTCTCCAATCTCAACGCCGATGTCCTGAGCCAGAGTGCTGCTCATCCAGACTCCGGAAATATCACGAAACACCGCGGAGGGAGTGCCGAGTTTCAGCACTGTCCAAAAATTTGGGGAGGCTTCAAATGACTTGACGGTGCGGGAGGGCATAGACGCAAAAGCAATGTCTGGCATTGCTCGTAAAGCACCAGAAGCACGGATAGAGCCTAAACCGCGAAGCCTCTCACAACGTTTCGGATCGATTCGGTCCTCGGCACGCAACACATACGTCGAAGCACCAGCTTGGCGAAATTCCTGTCCTTCGCGAGCCACCCAAGAACCGTAGATGCTGATTGATACGGCCCCGAGCCCCACTGTAGCCAGTATGACAACGGCTGCTAGCAACGCCCGGCCAGCGCCGGTTGTAACGTTTAGGAACGCTTCGCGGATAATCTGAACTGGTCGCATCATTCGGCGTAGTCCTTGAGGTTAATCTGACGCTGACAGGTGGCGGCAGTATCCGGGTCGTGAGTAGCGACCACGACTACGGTATTTTTTGAAGCAAGTTCGCTCAGCACTTCGTTAACCGTAGCGGCAGTGTGTGTATCGAGTTGCGCCGTCGGCTCGTCTACCAGCAAAAGCGCTGGTTTCGTTGCGAAAGCGCGAGCCAGCATCAACCGGGTCGCTTGACCTCCAGATAGAGTCTGGTAAGGATAATTAGCCTGTTCGGTTAGGTTGAAACGAGACAGTAGCTGACGCGACTCGGCTTCGGCATTTCGCCGAGTTTCGCCCCGAGCCAAGAATGGCAGGACTACGTGGTCAAGGACGCTGCGCTTGGCTGACCCCAGTGGGTTTTGAAAAACCCACGATATTTTGCCTCCGCCTTCGCGTTGGACGCGACCGTGGGAGGGCGCTACCCAACCAACCAGGATAGAGAGCAAAGTCGATTTACCACATCCAGACGACCCGGTGATGGCGACCATTTCCCCAGGTTCGATAGTGAAACTGAGATTTTCAAACAGGTTTGGGTTATCGCCAAAATGGTGTGCCAGTTCCTCAACGATCAGGCGCATGGTGGCGCGTCCTTTCCGGGTTTGACTCGCACCGATTTGGGCAGTGTGGCTTCGTTTTTTGCGGTTACGGTGGTTTTGCCAAATTCAGAATCGATGATTTGCACGGCGAAAGCTTTTTTACCCGACACCACGCAAGCCTGTTGTCCTTTAATGTTGTACAACGCTGAGGGAGGAACAATTATGGCGCTCAAGGGTGTTTTCAATTGGGTTTGCACGTTGAGGGGACGTTCATCCGGGTTTTGTGACCACACCAGATAATTCGTGGTAGCACTAAAGGCAGTGAGGAACGCGGCGTCCGTGATACTGCCGTCTGCGGGGATATCCACCTCTACGTCCCCGGCAATCGCTACTCGGGCGTCCCCTGGTTCAACTTTCACTTGTAGTTGTGCCAGCACATCGTTGATAGTGGCGACAGAAGTATCTGGATTGAGCGTGGTTCCCAGCTGAGCCGTGCATGTCTTAATGCCGACTTCCGTTCCAGGTAGCCAAATCACCCGGTTTAGTGCCAGCGTGTCGAGTTGTTTGACGCCTGCGGTCTGCCAGAGTTTCTTTACTGCAGCAGTGGTATTGCCTTGCCACGTCCCGGTAACTGCGGCGTGGTACCCCAAACGAGCTAACTCAGTTTGCAGTGCACGGACATCCGAGCCTTTCATTCCCGGTTCTAAGTCGCGCCACAGGGGGACTTCGGTGTGCAGAGCCAAAATGGGAGACTCATCGATGGACAGGAAACTGGTGCCCGATTTAATGACGGCACCAGGCGAACAGGCATACCCAGTCAGTATTCCGGATGCCTGGGTGTGCAAGTCCCCGCTCGCAGATAGAGTGGGTTGAGCCCCCAGTCTGTTGGGCGACAGAAATTGTGTAGCGGGAGTGTCTAGCTCCTTGGCGGTATCGTTTTCTTGGGTTATTCCTGGGGTTTTTATGGGAGAAATTAAAAAGCCTGCAAAAGCGCCCACTGATAAAGCCACGACAGCAACAATCAGTAAAAGTCTCCACGAGGTACTTCCGGTCGTTTCACGTTTTTTCAACTCGGTGCCTCTCTGCAGACGAAAAATGGCAGTTTAAAACAAATTTACAGCATAGCAAACTTATAGTAAACTCACAACAAAGATAACTTCAACGAGGAGGCTACTATGTCTTTATCACCCGTTCTTGCTCTGTCGTCAGCATTCGCTCTCAGCCTAGGTGCACTGGTTGCACCCGGATACGGATCTGAAACTCCCCCCGAGATAACCCCGCTGGCATCATGCACCTATGGTCAAGAAGTTGGATTTATGTCCGTAACGGTTTTCAACGTACATTGCAAATCTGGCACTGTTCATCCTTGGATTGGATACTACTTGAACGACCAAAATCCACATCTGTATAAAAAACACGGTCCATCTGTGTCAACAGGTGAGTCCATGGTCGCAAGACCATCCGGTACAGTGTTCGGAGGTGGCGGGGTCATTGAGTCCTAAACTGAACAGTTTCTGACCATGGTTTCACACACTAGTTTCGTCTCATGCTCAGCGGTATTGCTGGGGGTGGGGTTGCTCACCGGTTGCTCTGGCACGGCTAACAGTGCATATGTGGAAGATTTCCAACACGCCCAGGAAGCGAATTCGAGCGACTATGTGCGCACGGTATTCCAAAACGCTATTAAAACCGGGGAGATTGCTTACTCAGATTACAAAGACTCCCGGCAAAAGTTCCAGTCCTGCCTGGAAGAATCAGGAATCGCTGTTAATGTGACCGCGGATGATTGGGGACTGGGTTTAATCGAGATTGCCTCCGGTGCTGGTGACGAGACAGTCCTTGCTGAGTGCCAGAGCCAGTTTGATGGAATAGGCAATGACTCCATTTCAGTTCTGTACCAAAGGCAAGTATCGAATCCTGATAACGAAAATATGGACGAGCTCATTGCCCAATGCCTGGTGCGAAAAGGTATGGCTCCTGCGGGTTTTGATGCTCAAGATTACCGGGAGTTTATTGAATCTAACTCCGCTAAATGCGCTGATGGAATCTGTACATTACAAGATGGCACTACCTACCCAGCCAACGAGGCTCCCCCCTCAGGTAGGACTGGTAATTACATCCTGCCGGGTGGAGCCCACTTTGATACCCCAGAAGGCAGTCAATGTCGCTTCGCACCCCTGGCTGATGTGCAAGATGAATAGTTGGTGGGTTTCTCTAGTTGGGTGGGTGTTTAAACGGGTTTCGCCCCCCAGGGGTGGGAGGCGAAACGTTTTGAAGTGTTAGTGCGGCGGTTTCCTACTCTCCCACACACCGGCGTGTGCAGTACCATCGGCGCGGGCAGGCTTAGCTTCCGGGTTCGGGATGGGACCGGGCGTTTCCCTGCTGCTATGACCGCCGCCAC
>NZ_JAXFNY010000008.1:0-203989 GCF_034180645.1 Mobiluncus sp.
ATGGCATCGCGAAGCGAGTGAGCCATCGCGTTGATGGCGGAGGCGGCGTAAAAGCGACGTCTGGGGGACGTCGCGCCGCCGTAGCTCCAAGCGGGAAGGGGCATCGCGAAGCGAGTGAGCCATCGCGGTGGTGTGGTGACATATCAAGGGAACAACTTTGGGTAAACTGTAAGGGTGAATGCTAACCAACCCGCGATGATGCCTGTTCCTGATACGGATAAAGAGTACCCCGTTCCGAAGCCTCTGAAAGGCCACGGTCCGGCGCGGATTATCGCCATGTGTAACCAAAAGGGCGGGGTTGGCAAAACTACGACATCCATCAACTTGGCGGCAGCCTTGGCAGAATACGGCCGCAAAGTACTGCTGGTAGATTTCGATCCACAGGGCGCGGCTTCGGTCGGTTTAGGAATTAACGGTCACGAGATGGACACAACTATCTATTCCCTGATGGTCGGCCCGCACCGCGACTTGACGACTGCCGATGTCATTCACCACACCAGCACGGAAAACCTCGACATCATTCCGGCCAACATTGACCTTTCCGCCGCGGAGTTGCAACTGGTAAACGAAGTGGCGCGGGAATCTATCCTGGCTCGGGTGCTGCGGGAAGTAGAGCCGGAATATGACGCGATTATTATTGACTGCCAGCCGTCACTAGGTTTGCTCACGGTCAATGCTTTGACGGCGGCTCACGGGGTCATTATTCCGGTATCTACTGAATTTTTCGCCCTGCGCGGGGTGGCGCTGCTGATGGAGACTATTGAAACCGTGCGTGACCGGTTGAACCCGAAACTGCAGTTGGACGGCATTTTGGCGACGCTGGTGGATTCGCGAACCCTCCACTCCAAGGAAGTTCAGGAACGCCTGCTCGAAGCCTTCCAAGACAAAATGTTCTCCACCGTCATCAAACGCACTGTGAAGTTCCCCGACTCTACCGTGGCGACCCGGCCTATCACCGAATTTGCCCCCACCCATGAAGGAGCCCAAGCCTACCGCCGCTTGGCGCGCGAAGTGATAGCTAAGGGCTATGTCGCCTAACCCTGACCCGAACCTGCTCGTCACGTCACCGGACAACCAAGAACCGGCAGACTTGGACACGGCGGATACCCCCGCTTTTGAGGTTCATTCACCCGAGTACACCGGGCCGTTTCACCTGCTGGCGGACTTGGTTGCGAAACGCAAACTGGACATCACGGCTTTTGCCCTCGCCGAAGTGACCGCGGATTTCCTCGCTTACCTGGACAAATGGCCCAATCTGGCCGAAGCGACCGAATTCCTGGTTATCGCGGCAACTCTGTTGGACATCAAAGCGGCGCGGCTCTTGCCGGGCATGGCTGACAGCGAGGAGGACTTGGAACTCCTGGAAGCCCAGGACCTGCTGATTTCCCGACTCATTCAATACCAAACCTATAAAGAAGCCTCGAACTATGTTGAGGAGCAGCTGGAGGTCTTTCAACTGGTGACAGGACGCGTGCCGGGAGACGAGCCGGCTCTGAAACACGTCCTAGCGGAACTGAAAACCCAGATTGACCCCGAGGAGTTGGCTCGCCGCGCCGCCAGCACCTTGTACGCGGTTCCTCCACAAGTCCTGGTCTCCCACCTGCACGATCCGCTCGTTTCGGTTCATGAGCAGACCGCGGTGCTGACCGAGCGTCTGCAACGTGCCCGCACCCTCACGTTTAAAGAACTTGTGGCAGACGCCAAAACACTGCCGGTAATCATTTCGCGATTCCTGGCTCTGCTGGATATGTATCGCTCCGGGGTATTGAGTTTTACCCAGGAAAATCCTTTAGGTAAGTTAGTTATCACCTGGGTCGGCTCCAGCGAAACCGAGACCGAACCCCAGATTGAGGACGAATGGGAATGAGCGACGACCAAGAATTATGGGCTTCACTGGAAGCTATTTTGATGATTACCGAAGCGCCGGTAGGTGTGGACGTGTTGTCCGTAGCCCTGCAGACCCCGGAAACAGAGGTGTACGCCGCCCTGCAGGGGTTGGCTGCGGAATATCGCGGTGAAGGCGGGGAGGGAGCCCTGTTCGGCCGCCCGCGCGGATTTGAGCTGCGAGAAGTCGGCGGCGGGTGGCGTATCTACGTGGCGCCGCGGTTTCAAACCTTGGTGCAGCGCTTCGTCACCTTGGGTTCTACCGGTCGGCTCTCACAAGCGGCGTTGGAAACTTTGGCGGTAGTGGCTTACAAACAGCCCTGTACCCGCGCCCAAGTCGCAGCCATTCGCGGGGTGAACGTGGATTCGGTAATGCGTAACCTGGCGGCGCGCGGGCTCATCGAGGAATGCGGCCAAACGAACCTTGGAGCTTTGCTGTACCGTACCACCGCGGCTTTCCTGGAACAGACCGGGCTGGACAGCCTGGATCAGCTACCGCCCTTAGCTCCATATATGCCGGCTAACCCCGATTTGTCTCAGGTCTTGGCGGCGGAAACGGCCGACATGCTGTGGGATGCTCAAACTCAACGCAGTGCGGAAGACAGCGAAATCAATGACACAGAAAGCAGTACAGATGACTGAGTCGGAAACCAAAAACACCGTGACCAGTGCCGACACGCCCTTGCCCGAGCCGGAAACTGAAACCCAGACCCGTCCCGAAGCCACCAGCGAACCCGAGCGTCTCCAAAAGGTATTATCCCGTGCCGGCGTCGCCTCCAGGCGTGCCAGCGAGGACCTGATTGCGCAGGGCCGCGTCCAGATAAACGGCGAAACCGTGCGAGAAATGGGGGTAAAAGTCCTGCCTACGGACCGGATTACGGTAGATGGGCAGCGGATTCACACCGATACGGTCCTGCAGGTCTGGGCTTTTCACAAGCCCGTTGGCACGGTTTCTTCGATGCAGCCCGAGGACGATCGTCCCTGCATCGGGGACTGGGTGACGAAACTGCCCGAGCGGGTTTATAACGTGGGTCGATTGGATGCAGCTACGGCGGGATTGCTGCTGTTGACCAACAATGGTGAGCTGGCGAACCGAATCATGCACCCGTCTTACGAAGTCCCGAAAACCTATGTTGCGGTGGTGCAAGGCCAGGTCAAGATGGGTTTGGGTAAGGTGCTGCGCCGCGGGGTCGAGCTGGAGGACGGCACGGTGAAAGTCGATAAATTTAAGCTCATCGAAGTGCGCAAGGGCTCCTCAATCGTGCAGCTGACCCTCCATTCGGGCAAGAACCGCGTGGTGCGCCGCCTGCTCTCTGAGGTGGGCCACCCGGTGTCCGCCCTGACTCGCACCGGCATCGCCAACCTGACTTTGGACGGTCTGAAAGAAGGCCAGTTCCGGCTGCTGCATGGCAACGAGTTGGCCACCCTGCAAGAAATGGTGGGACTATGAGCGAAACTTTGCCGCATTCCACCCCGCAGCCCGGTGCCGCCGTGGTCGGTACGCGTGGGCCGGTGTTAATTATCGGCGCAGGTTTGATTGGGGGGTCTGTTGGTTTGGCGCTGTGCCGCGCGGGAGTGAACGTTTACCTGCGAGATGCGTCCCCAACGGCGATGGCTTTGGGTGAAAGCCTGGGAGCCGGCCGGGTCTGGCGCGAGGGTCTGCCCGTGCCTTCCATAGTGTTGGTCGCTACCCCTCCCGATGTGACCGCCGGTGTCGTTTTGGCGGCGTTGCGGGAGTTTCCCGCGGCTTTCGTGTTTGATGTCAGTTCCGTGAAGGATGCGGTGGTGCACGAGGTCGTGGCGGGGGATAGTGCCGCGGCACCGCGCTATTGCTCGGTACACCCCATGGCTGGCAAGGAAGTGAATGGAGTGGGGGCCGCCACCGCGGACTTATTCGCGGGTCGGCCCTGGGTGGTGGTGGCGCACCAGGCGACCCGCCCTGATGTGGTGTTGGCGGCGCGGACTTTAGGGACAGACCTGGGTGCGTTCCTGTTGACTTTGGACGCTGACGAGCACGACCGGGCGGTAGCGTTGGTTTCGCACGTGCCTCAGTTGGTGTCATCCTTGATGGCCGGGCTGCTGGTGACGGCCCCTCCGGCCGCTTTAGAACTAGCGGGGGGCGGCTTGCGCGACGTTACCCGCATCGCAGCCTCGGACCCGCGTCTGTGGAACGCCATCTTGGCTGGCAACGAAACCGCGGTGCGCGAAATCCTGGTGGAACTGCAAGGTCACCTGCAGGCTCTCATCGCCGGACTGAGCCCGGAAGGCCCTCGCGAAGCCGGCAACCCGGACGGTAATCCGACCGAAACAATCCCGCCCACCCGGCCTTGTGACCCCTCTCAGAATAGCGCGCGCACCGCCTGGAATTCTCCCGCAGTGGGCGCAATTAATACCGTGTTGGTGCGCGGTAACGAGGGCGTGGGCCGGATTCCCGGCAAGCACGGTGATGCCGCCTCGAAGTACGGAGTGGTGGCAGTGCTGGTCCCGGATGAGCCGGGCTTCCTGGGGCGTTTGTTCAACGAGGTGGGCTCTGCCGGTATCAACGTGGAGGATTTCCGCCTGGAACACTCTTTGGGGCAAGCGCGCGGGCTGGCCTACCTGTACGTGACGCCGGCTTCGGTAGAGCCGCTGATGGAACATCTGGCGAAGCAGGGCTGGTCGCTGGCAGAGGTCTGAACCGGGGGCACGATACCGCAGTTTTTGGCATAACGGGTCATTACAGGCCCTATTTGTCGGTAAGATAGGTTTGCTTAGGGCGTTACCGGTTTCACTGTGGAATACTGGAGCGTTGCTTAATATTTGGAAAGTGTAGGGGAGCATGGAATACGCGAACTATGAGGCATTGCGCGAAAAAATTTTGGGACGCGGGGTAGTGGTCGCCATCGATGGACCCAGCGGTTCGGGCAAATCCACCATTTCGCGTAGTGTGGCGGCAGCCCTGGACTTGGGATACCTAGATACGGGAGCGATGTACCGTGCCGCCGCCTGGGGCGTGGAACACCGCGGCGTGGATCTCAACGATCCCATAGCCATCGCGGCAGCGGTGCAGACCATGAAGTTCACCGTCAACGCGGTTCCCCACGCACCCAGGATTTTTGTGGACGGCGTGGATGTCATGCACGTGATTCGCACGGACCACATCAACACCATCGTGTCCGCCGTCTCGAGTGTGCCGGAAGTGCGGACCACGCTGATTGCGCTACAGCGCGACATTATCGCCCAGGCTCGCGAATCCACTCGCGGTATCGTGGTGGAAGGCCGGGACATCACCACCGTGGTGGCACCCGAGGCACAAGTGCGGATTCTTTTGACGGCCGATGAGGCGACGCGGGTCAGTCGGCGGGCTTTGGAAGATCAAGGCGATGCTCGCAGTGAAACTTTGGACCGGGAACGCTCCCTGGTTTTGGACCGCGATGCCCGCGATGCCAAAGTCACTTCTTTCCACAAAGCCGCCGATGGAGTGACCACGGTGGATTCCACCGATTTGAGCGTGTCGCAAACTTTAGATACGGTTATGCGTCTGATTGATCAGGCGACGAATTGAGGCTTGGACCGGATTCTGGCCAGGCAGTTACGCACGGGGGAGAAATGACCGAGGAAACCACCGGAGACACCGGGGACACGACGCTGTCTCAACAGCCCAATCCGATTGCGCCCAGCGGTGAACTTCCGGAAATGGAATACGAAAACTTTGTCGATGATGGCACGGTAGACCCCGCGGACGCGGCGCGGGAAGCGATGTTGCGCGAGGGGTTGGAAGACTACGACCTAGAGCCGGAGGACCTGGATTTACTCTCCGGGGATATGACGCTGGACGCCGCCGGATTGCCCGCCACCCCAAACTGGCCGACCCTCGCCGTGGTGGGTCGTCCCAATGTCGGCAAATCCACCCTGGTGAACCGCATTTTGGGCCGCCGTGAAGCTGTCGTGCTGGACGAACCGGGAGTGACGCGGGACCGGGTCACTTACGATGCAAACTGGAACGGGCGCAACTTCCACCTAGTTGATACCGGCGGCTGGGACGTGGGGGTTTCCGGGCTGGACCGGGCGGTTGCGGATCAGGCCGAAATCGCGATTGACCTGGCGGACGCCGCTCTGTTCGTGGTGGACGCGAATGTGGGGGCGACCGCCACCGATGAGCGTTTAATGAAGCTGCTGCGTCGTTCGGGTAAGCCGGTGATGCTGGTGGCCAATAAAGTCGACTCGGAGCGGCAAGAGGCCGATGCCGCCGCCTTATGGAACCTAGGCATGGGTCAGCCCTACCCGATTTCTGCCCTGCACGGGCGCGGGACGGGGGACTTGCTGGACGCCATTTTGCAGGTACTGCCCGAAGCTGGGGCCACACCGGTGACTCGTGCCGAGGACTCTACGCCACGGGTCGCCCTCGTGGGTCGACCCAACGTGGGCAAGTCCTCGCTGCTCAACGCCCTGTCCGGGGCGGGACGAGCCGTGGTTTCAGAAGTTCCCGGCACCACTCGCGATCCGGTAGACGAGGTTTTGGAGCTGGACGGGCAGCAGTGGGTTTTTGTAGACACCGCGGGGGTGCGTCGGCGGGTCAAACGCAGCGTGGGGGCGGATTACTACTCGGTGTTGCGCACCCAAGCCGCCATCGAAAACGCTGATGTGGCGCTGGTCTTGTTGGACGGTGGAGAACCTCTCACGGAACAAGACGTGCGGGTCGTGAACCAAGTCGTCGATGCGGGCCGAGCCTTAGTGCTGGTGAACAACAAGTGGGATCTAGTGGACGAATATCGTCAGGGTGAGCTGAAATACGAGCAAGAAGCGGATTTGGCGCACGTGTCGTGGGCGCCAAAGATTAACATCTCGGCGAAAACCGGCTGGCACACGAACCGGATTACGCGGGCGTTGCAAGCCGCATTAGAGGGGTGGACGATTCGTATCCCAACCTCGCGTTTGAACGCGTTTTTGGGCGAGCTGGTCGCGGCTCATCCCCATCCACTGCGCGGCGGCAAACAGCCGCGTATCCTCTACGCGACCCAGGCGGGGGTGTGTCCGCCCCGTTTTGTCCTGTTTACGACCGGTTTTTTAGATCCCCAATATCGCAGGTTTATCGAGCGTCGGTTGCGCGAGACTTTCGGTTTTGTGGGTTCTCCGGTGCGCATCGGAGTGCGGGTGCGGGAAAAGCGGAAAGGTCGTTAGGGATTTTCCCGGTTTTTCAACGCTTTATCAGTTGATTGGCTCCCGGAGGCAGCAGCGGTTTTTTCTTCGGTTCCCAATAGGGTAAAGTGTCTATGTTGCTTTTCGGGCAATCGGGCTGTGGCGCAGTTTGGTAGCGCACTTGACTGGGGGTCAAGGGGTCGCAGGTTCAAATCCTGTCAGCCCGACAGTTTGTTTAACGAGCGGTTTCCCACAATCGGCGGTGGCGGCCGGGAAGTTTCTGACTTCCGAATTGCTGAGAATAAATGTTTTCCTCAAAGTTCGCTATCAACAATTAATTCAAACCAACGGTAGGCCTGAAAACGTGCTCATAAACATTTGCAAATACCGCCGCACGATTAGCTGTTACGGCGAGACAACCACCCTGAGTTAATCCCAAATCTGTGGACAAGCTGGGAAATCACTTAAATTCGCCGAGCGTTCCTGAATGTCTGAGTTTTTTCGGAGTATCTGTGAAAAATGAGTTGGTGGTCGGACAGCACATTTTCGACTTTCTCAGTGTTTTGAATAGACAATAGACACTTCAGGCTGAGAAATATGGCTCTAAGTGCAATTATGTTAAAAAATGTGTTTCCGATACGTGTAAATGTCAATACAAAAATCATTTTAATGTCAGGTCAAATGACACTCCCGCCCACACCTCCAATATGTGATATTGCTCACACCAATTTCCTATCTTTTACCGTCTGTAAGGGTTTTGAATGTTGATAATTCAGCGATTTTTCCTGTCACCTAGCTGAAAACTTACTGAAATGAATAATTTCACCAAATTTTGGAGTGCTTGGCACAGCAACCAATCCGCGTCATTAAGCCAAAAAAAGACTATACTTATGAGTACAGGTTGGCCGTCGGACAGGTAACTGTCAGGCGCTGACTGAGGAGCGATATACAGGGTATCGCTGGAGCATGGAGGTCTCCTATCATGAAAAACTCGCATAAGCTTTACGCCGCAGGAGGCGGCTTACTTATAGCTGCGATGATGGGCTTTGCCCCGTCCTTCGCGGATGACGGCACTCAAGCCGCAATCGAAGCTGACCCCGCTATCGAAGTTGCGGGCGCTACAGCTACTGAAAATGACATTACTGTCGCAGGTACTGAGGAAACTGCCGAAGCGCAGGAAACTCAGGCTGAACCTGCTACCTCAGAGGAAGCCACGGAAGAAGCTACTCCGGGCCTCGGAGCGGAACCAGCACCGGGTACAGAGCCAGCCGCGGAGGAAACTACGCCAGCTGCTGAAACCCCTGATACTGAGGTTTCCGAACCTGCTGAGGAACAGACCGCTCCGGCCGAAGAAGGCACTGCCACCGAGACTGAGCCCGCTGAAGAGGCCGCTCCTGCAGAAACGCGGGTAGAAGCGGAGGAAGCTGCTCCCGCCGAGCCGGCTGAGGCTCCTGAGCCCGCCCCGGCGCGAATTGTTCCCGTCACTTACGTGGTGCCTCATTACAGCGCGATGGCTCCGGTGTCCACTCCGGTGGCCACACCTGACCCCCAGGCTCCTGCTCCGTTGCTGACCATGGCCAAGACCGAAAACACCCCGCAAGCTGACCCGAATGGTCAGTCCCAGGTCGTGTGGTTCGAACTTCCGGAACCTGCCGGTCCGGCACTGGTTCCCGGTCAGGCCACTCCGTTGCTGAACGCCGCAGTTTCTGAAGCTCCGGCAGTCAACGCGAACGTGGTTCCTGCCACCGATGTTCAGACTTCCGCTGTGCAGGCAGCTCCTGCTCAGCAGGCGCAAGCAAATCGGGCTCAGACCGTTGCCGAAGCTGGCAGCTTGAGCCGCTCCTTGGCTCGCACCGGTTCCGTTGCCCAGTACGCTGCTTTGCTCTCTGTCGCGGCCCTGATTGCTGGCGTCGGATTGCTGGCTGGCGCAGTCGTCACTTCACGGCGACGCGCCACCACGGTTGAACACTGATTCGTTCAATCTAAATAACAAAACCTCCACTTGTTGGACCCGCCATTCGCGGGTCCAACATGATTTAACTTCCTTGTTCCGCGCGGAGTCTATTTGGCGTAGATGGCTTCGATTTCCTTGGCGTATTTTTGGATTACCAGTTCCCGGCGAACTTTTAAGGACGGCGTCAACAGGCCGTTGTCTACGGTGAAGTCGCCGATAATAACCCGCACTTTGCGGATAGATTCGGCTCGGGAGACAGTGGCAGAGGCCCGCTGGGCGCCTTTCATCAGAGATTCTTGAACGGCAGGGTGCACAGCGGCAGTCGCCGGATCCATGGGGGGAAGTTTGTGATTGGCCAGCCACGTGGGCAGCATTTCTCGGTCCAAAGTCACTAAAGCCGACACGAACGGCTTCTTGTCCCCGATGACGACCACGTTGGAAACCAGGGGGTGACCGCGGAACGAGTCCTCCAACGGCGCCGGAGAGACGTTCTTTCCCGAGGCGGTGACGATGAGTTCCTTCTTGCGTCCGGTAATGCTGAGGAATCCATCGTCGGCGATTTCGCCCAAGTCTCCACTGGCGAACCATCCGTTCGGGTCCAAAGCCTCGCGGGTCGCCTCAGGGTTGTTGCGGTAGCCGCGCATTACCAGGTCGGAACGGACAAATATTTCCCCGCTGCTATCAATTTTTAGTTCCACGCCGGGCAGCGGACGTCCCACGCTGCCCATTCGGATATTGCCGGGAAGGTTACCGGTAACGGGACCGGCGGTTTCCGTTAAACCCCAGCCTTCGATTACTGTCAGGCCCAAGCCACGGAAAAAATGTCCCAGGCGTGCGCCCAGGGGGGCACCGCCGCTGATGACCCACCGGCAGTCCCCTCCCATCAGCTCCAGGAGTTTAGAAAACAGCAGTTTATCCGCAATCGCGTGGGAGCGATGCAAGCGGAATCCGACAAATTTGCGGTTCGGATCCTCCAAGGCTTCCGAGTAGTGAATGGCTTGCGCCACTGCCCAGCTGAAAATCGTGTGTTTCAGGCCACGACCGGACTTGACCTGAGCTGCGGTATAAATTTTTTCCAGAACCCGTGGAACCACAATCATGCTGGTGGGACGGAACGACTGCAGGTCATTCAGCAGGTTTTTCACATTTGGGACGCAGCCCAGCACGCCGCGCCCGGAGAGTACCGTGTAGGAACAGAAACGGGCAAACACGTGAGCTAGCGGTAAAAACAGCAGCAGACGGGTCTTTTTGTTGTCGACGACTTCGGGCAGGCTGTCCCCAATCATCAGAGCCATATAGACGAAGTTGCGCTGAGTCAGCTCCACGCCTTTCGGTTTTCCCGTCGTTCCGGAGGTATAGACGATGGAGAGTAGCGAATCGAGGTTGACCGAGGATAGACGATTCCGAACCTCCTGTTTGCGAATATTGGTTCCCTTGAGACGAATCTGGTCCAGCGCCCCGTCCTGGATGGCGGCCACTCCGCAATCCACAACTCGTCCAGTGGACTCAACCAAACGGGTCTGGGTTGCGGTTTCGGTAATGACAAAACGCGCCCTGGTATCCTCCAAAATCCAGTCCACCTGGGCAGCCGAATCGGTTTCATAGATGGGAACCACAGTCAGGCCAGCCGACTGGGCAGCGTAATCCAATAAAATCCAGTCGTATGAGGTGCCTGCCATAATGCCGATGCAGTCCCCAGCCTCTAAGCCCATGCCGATAAACCCGCGTGCCACATCGATAATCTGGTTAGCAAAGGTGGAGGCGGTGATTTCTTCCCAACCGTCACCGAAAGGCTGGGGCCGCATCATCACGACAGCCTGGGGAGTGCGGCGTGCCCGGGTGAAAAACAGCGCGGGTATGGAATCGTTGGGTTCCAAGCTGATTTGGGCGGGGGTGGCGTAATAATTCGTGGTCAACAGAGCCTCCTGAATCAATATGTTTAACATACCGCAAAATGGGTCGGAAGGTTAGACATAGCACTTGGCTCAAATCTGCCGAAATGATGGACTTTGTGACCGCGTAGTCTCATAATGAAACCAGGAGTGCCGATGTGAGAGTTATCCATTCGGTGGGTGAAATTTGCCAGATAGATTTCATTGAGAGGAGGAGCGTCCATGAGTATACCTGCGGTCGGCCCCTCCTTTACGCTGGGAAATCCGGGGGTTGCCAACGCTGCCAATGTGGCTAATGCCGCCCAAAACGCCGCTACCGCCGCTCAAAACGCGCAAGCTGCGGTCAACAATGCGGCAGCCAATATGGGAGCGGCGACCCAGCAAAATCTGAATGCAACCGGTCTGCCGATGCCACAAAACTCAGCCGCGATTGCCAATGTGGTGGCGGGGCTAGCTTCGGCGCAAAACACATCCAAGGCCGCTACCGGAAAGCCCAATCCGGCGTCCGCCCAATCCAACGCTTCTCCAGCAACTCAGCTGCTGCCCAACACCGGAACTTCCAGCACCACCCTGGACTCCGCACTGCAAAACTCCCGCAGTGCCTGGCAAAACGCCGCCGGGCAAGCCGCCGCCCAAAGGGGTGGTGCGAATCCGGATTCTTTGGCACGAATGCTGCAAACCTTTTCCCAATCCACCGTGTCTCCCGGCACGGTACAAACGTCTTTGGGTCGTGCCCAGATAATTCCTCCCGGACAGGGTGCGAACCTATATGCCGCGGCTCAAAACAGCGGGGCTGCAGCCACCGCGAACCCCGCACCCGCGCCGGGAGCCGCAAATCCAGGCACAGCCGCGGCCGCAACTACGGCCCAAAGTGCCCTGCCCACCCCGGCAAATGCCGCGGCCAGCCCAAATCCCGCCACCGCCACTACAGCCCAGTCGGCAGCTCCACAGCAGGCTGGCGCCCAAACAGCCACACAGACAGCTGCCGGCGCGGCGACCCTGCGGGCGGAAGGAGCCCAGACTCAGGCCGCTCCTGCCCCGGCAACTCCGGCCGGCACTCCCGCGAGTGCTCCCGGTGGGCCGGCGGTTCCGGCCGCATTGCCCGAAGCGGCGGTGCGTCAGGCCAACGCGGCCCAAGCCAACGCTCAGCAAGCCGTCACTCAGGCACTTACTTCAACCGCTAGTGAGGGAAAAACCGCGGCCGCGCATTCCCAGAACCAGGCACGCAACGCCGCAGTAGCCCCCGACGCTAACCCTGCACCCGCTTTGCCAGCCCCGACGACACCTCAAGATCCAGCCCCGAAAGCCGGTCAGTTAGGCACCAGCGTGAGTGGTGTATCGGAGGACCCGATGTATATGAGCCAAGTCGCGGCAGCCAGCGGATTTGGGGCCAGGCTGCAGCAGAGCCTGAACCTGAACCTGGGCATCGCCAACCTCACAGCCGGCAACCTCATCAGTTTCTGCGGCGTGCTGGTGATAACCCTGGTCGTTATGCGAATTTTTGTTGACGGGGTGGTTCCAGAGGAAATTGTCGCGCTGAGCTTCGCGGCCATTATCGGAATCATGCTGATGATAGGGCCGTGGCTGATGCGGGACAAGCCCAGAGATAAAAACGCGCCGCCGCCACCCGGAAAAAGGTGACGGCAACGCGAAAGTGCGCCAGGTTCCTTGTGAACCTACGGAAAAACGGCAGCTATCAGCAGTTGTAGTACAGTTCAAACTCCAGCGGATGGGGATGCACGAATAACTTTTGCACCTCATTTTCGCGCTTCAGCCTAATCCACGTCTCTATCAGGTCAGTCGTGAACACATCGCCCTCGGTGAGAAACTCGTAGTCGTCCTCCAGGGCGCGCAATGCCAAATCCAATGACGGCGGCAGCTTGTCGATGTCGCGGTACTCCTCGGGGGGCAGCTCGTAAAGGTCTTTGTCGATAGGCTCGGCCGGCTCGATACGATTGCGAATCCCGTCCAGGCCCGCCATCAGAATCGCGGGGAAAGCCAGGTAGGGGTTCGCCGAAGGATCGGGTACGCGGTACTCGACGCGTTTGGCCTTCGGGGAAGTCCCGGTGACCGGAATGCGAATGCAAGCCGACCGGTTACGCGCCGAATACACCAAGTTCACCGGGGCTTCAAAGCCCGGCACCAGGCGGCGGAAAGAGTTAATGGACGGATTCGTAAACGGCAGAATCGCGGCCGCGTGACGTAGCAACCCGCCGATAAACCAACGTGCCAGGTCAGACAGACCGCCATAGCCGTTTTCACCGTAGAACAGGGGATTACCGTCTTTCCACAGTGACACGTGGCAGTGCATTCCCGAACCGGCCTGCCCCCACAAGGGCTTGGGCATGAAAGTTACGGTCTTGCCCAGTTCGATAGCTTTGTTTTTCACGATGTATTTGAACACTGTGAGATTGTCCGCAGCGTGCAGCAGCGTGGAATAGGTGTAGTTGATTTCCTGTTGACCCGAAGCCCCGACTTCATGATGAGCTCGTTCGATTTCAAAACCAGTCTCTTGCAAGACGCGCACAATGGCGTCCCGGTCGTCGGCGGTGGCATCCATCGGGGGGACGGGGACGTAGCCGGCTTGGAATGGCATCTTGTTGCCCAAGTTGTGCCCGTCCTCCCAATCGCCCGAGGTTACGGGGGATTCTCGCGAACCGATTTTTACGAAAGTATCGTGCGGATCGGTGCGAAATTGGATGGAATCGAACAGGTAAAACTCCGGTTCGGGAGCCAGGTATGCCGTATCAGCGATGCCAGTGGACTTGAGATACGCCTCCGCCTTTTGGGTCACGCCGCGCGGATCGCGGGAAAACGGTTCGTTCGTAAAGGGATCCACGATAGAGGAATACAGCACCAGGGTCGGTTCCCGGCGGAACGGATCGACGAAAGCCGCGGTGGGGTCGGGAATCAGTTTCATGTCGGATTCATGAATCGCGGTGAAACCATTAATGGACGACCCGTCAAACATCATTCCGTCAGTAAGTGTTTCCTCCAACATATTTGTGGGGATAGTGAGGTGCTGCATAGTTCCGTAAAGGTCGGAAAAGCGCACGTCGATGAAACGAATGTTTTTCTCTTTCACAAAATTAATTACTGACTGCGAATCATTAAACACTCCGGAACCTCCTGCAAGGCAAAAATTTATACATATTTACCATTCTATTTTTACCTTTCGCCCAGGTGTCCGCCAAATCGGCGCGCCCACAGATTTTGTCTGGCGATGGCATATACTTAGAGGCACGACAGGGGAGCGAAATTCGCTGAGAGTGCCGTGGCTTTTTGCGTTGCATGAAGCGGGCAGACCCTCGCACCAGGCAAGTAATGTTGCCGAGGAAGTCGAGTAAATCTCGGTTCGCGCCGCCCAGGACGCGAACTTTTCCCCTGCTCTTACTGATTTTAGAAAGGGCAGTTATGTTTTCTATTACTCGTGGACCAGCCTCGTCCCGGACTTTGGCAGCGTTGGCCGCAGCAGGGCTGTGCGCGGCTTTTCTGGCGGGCTGCAGCGATTCGCGTCCGGCCGACAGCGCCACCAGCACCCCGGGAACTGACAAAAACACGTCCAGCGGCACGGTAACCCTTGTGACCTATGATTCATTCCCCCTGAGCGATGAAACCGCCGCCGCCTTTACCGACAAAACGGGTTACCAGTTAAAGGTGGTTAAGAACGGCGATGGGGTAGAACTGACCAACAAACTGATTTTGACCAAAGATGCGCCGTTGGGCGACGCTGTGTTCGGCTTTGATAACAACACCGCTCAGGCCGCTGTTGATGCCGGCGCTTTGGCGGATTTTACCGGGAAGCTCGCTCCCAGCGTGCAAAAGGTACGCGGGGATTCGAAACAGTTGGTTCCCGTGGATCGCGGCGAGGTTTGCGTGAACTACGATGTCGCCTACTTCCAAAAGAAAGGCCAGCAGCCCCCGGCAACCTTCGACGACCTAGCGAAACCTGAATACAAAAACCTCACCGTGGTAGAGGATCCCCGCACTTCCACGCCGGGCCTGGCTTTCCTGCTGTCCACTATCAATGCCAAGGGCGAAAACGGGTGGATGGACTACTGGAAGTCCCTGAAAGATAACGGGGTAAAGGCCGTGAGCTCATGGGATGATGCGTTCAACGTTGACTTTACGGCGGGTTCCAATGACAACGGCAGCGCGGCTTACCCCATCATGGTGTCCTATGCTTCCTCCCCGGCTTGGGCAGTCAGCGATGACGGGAGCGTTTCCACCATCGGTAATGTGCCGGCGACTTGCTACCAGCAGATTGAATACGCCGGGGTGCTGAAGGGCGCCAAGAACCCGGCGGGTGCCGCGGCGTTGGTCCAGTTCCTGACCGAGGAAACGGCGCAAAAGGACCTGACCGAGAACAACTATATGTATCCGGTGTTGGATACGGTGCAGCTGCCCGAACCGTTGGCCAAGTTCGGCGCCCCGTCGGGACAGGCGGCCATGCTGAAAGTTTCTGACGTAGTTAAGAACCGCGAAGCCTGGGTGCGTTCCTGGGCCTCGATTATGGGCTAGTCGTCCCGAGCGTTCGAAAGGCGATAAATGGAAAAAACAGCCCCCAGGGTGGCTATAGCGGTGATGGTTTTCCTGCCGCTGGCCTTCCTGGGGCTGTTTTTTCTGTGGCCGACCCTGCGGATTATCGGCCTGGGTTTGAGCGGTACGGCGGCTGGTTTGGGTTCTGGCGGGAGTGCTGGCTTCGGCGGGGCTTTGCGCGAGATGCTCGGTCGAACCCGGACCTGGACGACCCTGTTTTGGACCCTGGAGATGGGTTTGCTGGGGACCATATTCTCAGTTTTCCTGGGTGTCGCCGGGGCTTGGGTGCTCTACGGGCTGCGGATCCCGGGGCGTCGAGTGTGGCGCACCCTCACCGGGGTGCCTTTCGTGTTGCCATCGGTAGTCGTAGGGGTGGCATTCCAGAATTTGTTGGGGCCGGGAGCACCCTTGGGTTTCCTGGGTCTGTCCGAGAGCCGTGCTGCGATTATCTTGGCGATGGTGTTTTTTAACTTTTCCCTGGTCGCGAGGATTGTCGGCAACGCTTGGACGCGTTTGGATCCGCGTCCCGCACAAGCGGCGCGGGCGCTCGGGGCCAGTCCGGCCCGGGCGTTTTTGACCGTGACCCTGCCGCGGCTGGGTCCGGCGATTTTTGCTGCGGCTTCCCTGGTGTTTCTGTATTGCATTACGTCTTACGGCCTGATTCGGGTGCTGGGCGGGGTAAAAATCACGACGTTGGAAGTCGAGATTTACCTTGAAACCGCCAGTTACCTCAATCTTTCGGGAGCTGCGGTTTTGTCTATCCTACAGATTCTCATCGTGTTGGCGGCTCTGGGTATTAATGGGGTCGCGCGGGCGCGTTTTGAACGTGCGGGGGCGTTGCGCACCGTGCCACCTCGGCGGGTGCGCCGCGAGGACGCTTTCGCGCTGGTCTTGACCGGTTTCGGGATTCTGTTGGTGGCCCTGCCGCTGATTTTCATGGTGGTGGCTTCGCTGCGTTTGGCGGGTCGCTGGACGCTGGCGAACTATCGGGCATTGGGCCAGCCAGGAATCGTGGCGCAGTTGCCGGGTACGGCTTGGGCAGCGTGGGGGTATTCCCTGCAGGTGGCGTTACTGTCCTGCGCGATTTCCCTGGTCATGGGGCTATCGGTGGCTCTGGTCGTGTCCCGCCGAGTGCCGCCGAACTCGCGGTGGCGCGGGGCTCAGGAACTGTTCGATATGCTGTTTTCCTCTCCCCAAGGCGTCAGCGCGGTTACGGTGGGTTTCGGAATGTTGATAACTTTGCAGGCTCCGCCGCTTTCCCTGCCCGCTAACGCGGCGTTTCTGGCGGCCGCACAAGCGGTGGTGGCGGTGCCGCTGGTGTTGCGTTCGGTCTTGCCGACCTTGCGAGCCGTCAATCCGCATCTGCGGGAGGCGGCAGCGACTTTGGGGGCCAATCGTCTGCAGTCTTTCGTCACGGTGGAGCTGCCCGTTTTGGCGCGGGTCAGCGGGGTCGGGGCTGGTTTTGCTTTCGCGATTTCTCTGGGGGAGTTCGGGGCGACTAGCTTCTTGGCCAGGCCGCTGGAGCCGACACTGCCGGTGGCGATTTTTGCTTTGAGTTCCCGTCCGTCCGCGCAGGCACAAGGGGCGAGCGCCGCCGCGAGTGTGGTGCTGGCGCTGACTTGTGCGTTGGTCATGTTCGTGGCAGAAAACAGTTTTGCCGCTACTACGCGAGGCCCGCGGCGGCGACAGTCTTAGAGGGGAGAATAAACACGTGAATGATACTGCCCACCCAGGCTTGTGCCTGCGGCAAGTGACCTTTTCCTACCCGCCAAACCGACGCGGTGAGGCTCCCATGCCGGTTTTACAGGACGTGAACCTGGACGTAAACCGGGGCGAAATCATGGTGCTGCTGGGGCCGTCGGGCTGTGGGAAATCAACCCTGCTGCAGGTTGTGGCGGGATTGCTGCCAGCCGATTCCGGCACTCTGACCTGGGACGGCGTCAACCAGGAGCCCATTGCCACCCATCGGCGCGGATTCGCGATGCTGTTCCAAGACGGCCAGCTGTTTGCCAACCGCAACGTGGAACGCAATGTCGGCTACGCCCTGGAACTGCGCCGACCGCGCCCTAGCAAAACGGAAATAGCCACCACGGTCGCCGAAATGCTGCAGCTGGTGCGGTTAGAGGGCATGGAAAAGCGCCGTGTCGATACTCTCTCGGGAGGACAGGCCGGGCGGGTCGCCCTCGCTCGCGCCCTAGCGGCTAGGCCGAAACTGCTGCTGCTAGATGAGCCGCTTTCCGCCCTTGACGAACAGCTGAAGTACGAGTTAGCCGCCGAAATCCGCGACATTGTGAAACGCAGCCACATCACCGCCGTTTACGTCACTCACGATCAGTCGGAGGCCGCCCTGGTGGCGGATCGGGTGGGGATCATGCTCGATGGGGCGATTCGTCAGACCGGCACGTTGGAGGAGCTGAAAACCCACCCGGAGACCCGTGAAGTCGCCAAATTCCTGGGAGTTGCCTTTCCCCCTCGGTAAGTTCGAGAAATTCGTTAGACTGGTGACGCCAGCTCCCCGAGACCGGTGCATTAGTACCATTCTTGCGGTATGCAGTGGTGTTTCGGAAAGGAAACGACAATGAAACAGAACATGATAGCCCCTCTCGCGACCACGGATTTGTATGACGAATACGGTGACAAACTGCGGGTTTGCGATATTCAGATGGCTAACTTTGGCGGGCACAAGGCTTTCGCCGGCCAGATTACCACAATCCACTGCCACCTGGATAACGGCCTGGTGAAAGCCACGCTCAACACGCCGGGGGAGGGCCGGGTCCTGGTCGTTGACGGAGAGGGGGACCTGCACACGGCCTTGTGCGGGGACATGATTGCGGGTGCCGCAGTAAAGAACGGTTGGGCCGGGGTCGTCATCAACGGGGCGATTCGCGACTCCGCAACGATCCGCGGTCTGGCTCTGGGCATGAAAGCGCTGGGCACTACCCCTCGTAAATCCGCCAAAGACAGCGTGGGTGAAAGCGATGTGGAGCTAAACTTCGGGGGCATCACGTGGCGCCCCGGAGACATCTTGCACGCCGACATGGACGGAATCGTTTTGCTGCCAAAAGAGTAAGCCAGCGCCCTTGTGATCTGTAGCCCAAACCCACTATCGCGCTCAATATACCTAAGGTACTCCGGTTCGTTGACACGGGGTAGACTCAGATGTGTGATAGGGTAAATTCGTGAAAGGAGACGAAGATGTCACACGTAGCAAAACTCATTCCAATGGCAATGCTGGCTCTAACCATTTCGTTGCCCGCCCAGTTGGGCTATGCATCGGAAACAGACTTTTCCAATGACGAACTCCTCGGCAACTCTACACAATCGGCGGGATGTACCTTTACGGTAATCAGGAACGACAGTATGGGTTTTGGAGTGAAGGTAAACAGCTGTAGCTCAGGTAAGTGGCTGAAAGCTAAGAAACCGTACTATTTAAATGACAATAACCCTCGTCTCTACTATGTGAATGGTAACTGGGCTGGAAGCCCAGGGGCGGTGAGTATTGCCGTACGACCCCAGGGAACTCTCGATGGTGGTTCTGGTATTTTACAATTCAATTAGTCAGCTCTAGAGGTGTAACTGCGATGGTGCGGAAACTTGAGACAAGTATCCTCGTTTTGTTTTCCGCCTGTGTCCTCCTAGCGGGTTGTGCCAGTCACGATAATGAGACAGAGGGCGCCTACTCAGCCGAAATTGCTCAACTACTTGACGAGAATTCCTCGACTTTTGTAAAGAATGTGCTGGCGGACAGAAACATCAGTGATGAGGAAGCCGAGGAAGCCCGCAGTAAATATATAAGTTGTCTTAGTGAAAACGGTTATGAGACGCAGGTAAGTACAGACCAATACGGAATTAAGCAGATAGACACTGTTGGCGACGTTCCGCTGCAAGTGGATGATAAATGCTCCGTGGACACTCGAGACGTATTGAGTTTGTATGATCGGATGCGTGAAAACCCGCAGAACGAGGACCTGGATGATGTGTTGGCGGCTTGTTTTGTGCGCCATGATTTGGTTCCCAAAGATTTCACCGGTAAAGACTTGAAAACCCTACAGGCTGATTTACCGACTTTTTCTGCAGATAATCAATGCGATAAGAATGAGCAGGATTATTATCAGTGTCTTGAAGCTCAAAACGCGAAAATCAACGAGAAGATTGCAAACTCGGAGGTGCCCACTATTGTTCTTCCTGGCGGGCGTGAACTCAACGGTGACGACCCGGAGATTTCGCATTGCCAGGCTGACCCGCAGTGGTGAAATTGCACAATAAACAGCCCTCGAGTGTCACAATTGGTGAATAAATCTAGGAGCGGAGAACTGTTGGAAACGGTTAATAAAAAAAGTCAAGTGTCCTGGCGGCTGGTTGTAGTGGCGGTTACGCTGGCTCTTGCCTTGGGGGCGTGTTTGGGTTTCGTTTTGGCACCCGTGAAAACACCCGGACTGAGCCTGGTTAGTGATGATTCTAAAGAGATTTCCACGCCAACAATTAAGTTCCTTGACCCCAAGCGTCTGCCAGTTACGGCCACGCTCCTATCTGGAGGCGAGCTGGTGGTCAATGGTTCAGGCACTATCACGGCATATACCTGCACGCCTGGAGACACTATCAAGTCTGGAACCAGTTTCATTTCGCTTGATGGACAACCATTGCTGGCCTTGCACACCGAGGTGCCGTTGTGGCGTGACCTCCAACCGGATACCAACGGCGTTGATGTCAATGCCCTCCAAGCTGAGCTGCAAAAACTCGGTTATCCAGTCACCCCGAGCGGAAAATGGAATCAAGCTACGAGCTTGGCGCTAAAGAAACTATGGGGCACGCTCGGCGTGCATGACACGCAGTCATTGCCCAAAATGCGTCTTATCTGGATTCCGGCTGTGGAAGTCGGGGTGAAAGCCTGCTCGTCTAAACTCGGAACTGAGATTGGGGCGGGAACTTCGGTAGCAACCATCAGTGATGTAATCTCCGCACTCAAGGTGGATCCGGTTCCTGACACCGCGCGCATGGCGGTAGCGGGTAAAGCAAAAGTTGAAATTCCCCCTGACGGTAAAATCACAGATAGTGCTTTCTTAGCAGCTTTTGCTGCTACCTCTAGCTATCGAGCCTGGTCAGAAAACCCTGAGAGCCAACAGCTCAACGTGACGGCGGAGTTAAAGAATCCGCTTTCGGCTATCTCGGTTCCGGCCGCTGCTCTTTACGGTATAGATGCTGATACGGCCTGCGTACTTTCAGGAAAGAAAGCCTACCGGGTGCGGATTGTTTCTTCTGAACTCGGTCAGACCATTGTGGTGGCTCAAGGAAAAAGCTCTGGCGACTCTACCTTGCCGAAAACGGTGCGGGTGAATCCGGGAAAGGACGCGCCGCCGTGCGCCTCGTAGTTTCCGGTTTGGCACATCGTTTCCAGGGCACTGGGAACCTTTTTGAAAACCTTAGTTTCACCCTCGAATCGGGTGAAATGGTTGCTATCACCGGACCTTCAGGGTGTGGTAAATCGACTCTCTTGTCGCTACTGGCCGGGTGGGAGTCACCCACGGAGGGCGAAATTACCCGGGAAGGGGAGGGGAAAATTTCGTGGGTTTTCCAAAATCCGCTGGGTTCACCTAAGCGCAGCGTTATTGACCACGTGTCCTTGCCGATATTGGCGGGCGGCGCGTCAAGACGAGAGGCAGAAAAGCTGTCTTACCAGCTATTGGAACGTTTCGACCTGTCCCAGCAAGCCGTTCAGCCCTACGCAACGCTCTCGGGCGGGCAAGCAACCCGGCTGATGCTGGCTCGTGCTTTCGCCGCTCAGCCAGCGCTTCTGCTAGTGGACGAGCCTACTGCGCAACTTGACACCCACACAGCTGCCTCGGTGAATGCGGTCTTAGGGGAGCTTGCCTCGACTAACACCATTGTGGTGATTGCCACTCACGACCCGGATACGGCCAGCAGTGCGCAGCGTGTTATTAACTTAAAGGAATTCGCAAAATGATGCGCGGCTCAGAAATCTGGCGCGAAGCCTGGCGCAACTTTAGCACAGGGGCAGGCAGCATATTGTTGAGCGCATTGGTGCTCTTAGTAATTGTGGGATTGGGATCCGTTTTCGTCAGTAGCTACGGCTCTGGGGTGGCTCGAGCAGGAACACACTTTCGTGAGTCGGGAGCCTCTACCTATGTGATACGTGCGAACGAGATGGTGGATTCACAGAGGTGCGTTAATCTAAAAGGCGTCGGTTCGGTGCAGGCAGCGGGTGCCTTGCGGGAGGGTAAAGACATTTATTTCGCAGCTATGCCATCGCGGGCAGTTTCCACTTTTGAAGCCACCCCTGATTTTTGGCGCTTGTTGTCAGCGAACACCACCGGAGCGGTTTTCCTGAATCAGCCCGGCGTGTGGATTACTGACACTCTGGCACAAACTTTGGGGGTGCGCCCCGGCGAAGAAGTGGTTTTGCTCGACGGGCAGAAACTCTCTATAGCCGGGATATTTGCCTACCCCGATGATGGTCGTAACCGTGACCTAGGATATGCGGTCGTTATGCCTGTAGCGGTCGTAAAGGATTTTAGCCAGTGCCTCATCGAGACATGGCCGGCAAGCCCTGAGGACGCGAGTTTGCTGTTGTCATCGCTAAAAATAAACCAATCCACCGGGGCAGGGGATGAGATTCCTACGCCACAGCAACTCAACACAAGTCTTGGCCGGGCGTTCAACGCAGCGAATTCATGGGACACGTTGTTGAGACTCGCGGTTGGTCTGTCTGCTATTGCCGGTTTCGTGATTGGTTTTGTCTGGATATTTTCGCGCCGCTTAGTGTTGTCTTCTAACCTCCATTGTGGAATAGACCGGTTAACTTTGCTGCTGATAAGTCTCGCCGAAACTAGCATTGTTCTGTTTTTTTCCCTTATCACCTGGCTGCCGTTTGGGTGGTTTGCCGCTGCTTTCGGCGCAGCCCCAGACGCTTTAGTCAGTTTTGGGGCAGGGCTAAGGACTTTCCTAGCGGGAAGCGGAGGTTTTGTTTTCGGCGTGGTGCTGGGGATTAACAGAGTCAAGGAATCACACCTGTTCCGGTACTTCAAGAACCGTTAACCGATTGGACGGAATCGTTTTGCTGCCAAAAGAGTAAGCCAGCGCCCTGGTGAATAGAAGTCCCAGGCCCCCTTATCGTGATTAAAATATGTAAGGAACGCCGCTGGGGCGCAGTACTAAAGGTCAAAGTATCAGCTTGGCTTTTAGTGAACGCATCATGTCAAAAGTGTTGCAGTATTCTACTTTAAGGTGTTGGCAGGCTTCGGGTATCTTTATGCGGCTTTTCCGGTTTGGTTCTGGTTTTTCCAGTGTTACTACAACAAAGCCATGCGCTTTAGCGTAAGCAACTAGGAACAGGTCAGCGCTTTGCCGGAAGGTGTTAATCGCATGTTGCTTGTAGTGTTGGTCTCCAGCCCAGGTACTCAAGTCTTTCACATATTTCAAGGTGTTTTCGTCAATGTCCAGGAAAAACCCTTTCCTGGAATTTATCCAGGTAAGGAGATCTTTGTCGTTACCGTTCATCAGCTCGTCATAAACATTTTTAATACTGTTAATATCACCGTTGGTCATGGCTCTATTTAGCCACTCCCAGAACCCGGGAGCTATGTCGAAACCATAATAGCGGTTTTTGGACTCGATAAAAATGTTTGTGTCTAACAGGTACGTCACGCCACCTCCAAGTGTTTTGCGAGGTGATCTATAGCTTCCGGATTTTTGATTCCGAGGATGCTTAACGCTTCGGTGTACAGGGTTTGCCCTTCGAGAGTGCTAGTAATTACCGCGCGGGTCAGGGTTTTACTAGCACGCAAGGGGAGCATGTTATAAAAGTTTCCCCCTGCACTGCCCGGGGTCGAGTTATGCAGGTATTCTAATGCTTGTTCTTCTTCTTGTTTATACCAGGTGGTGTATTTGTCCCAGGATAATAGCCCCGCTCCGTAAAGCCGGTTCAGTACTGTTAGCGTGCTGGTGTAGGTTTGTCGAGCCAGGTTATCGACTAATTGTTGGTTGAGTTCTCTTGTGGTTATGTTTGTGATGAGAGAATCGGGAATCAGGGTGTGTGCCGCGAATTCGTTACACCACAGTTCTGTATCGTTCTTATCGGATTTTCCCGTATCGGTAAGCGTGGGGTTGTCTAGTGCGCTTTGCCCCAGAAGTATGTGCCCAAACTCGTGTAGGAGGGTGAAAATTTTCCCAGCACGGGTATCTTGACCGTTGATGAATATTAGCGGTGTGATTGCATCTGTCAGGGCGAATCCTCTGAATTCGTCAACGTCTAGAATCCGGTGAGTATTGTGCTTAACTATCCCGTTCACTATGACGAGTATCCCGGTCTCTTCAACCCTTTGGCATAAAATCCGAAAAGCCTCATCGTAGTTTCTGGCTTCTTGGTGGGTTAAGGGCAGTTTCAACAGCGTTTTAGCCATTTCTGCGGCTTCTTGTACAGGAGTTCCTGTACTACAGGAAGCGACGAAATCGAGAGGTTCTGCACCGTTTTCCAGCGCATAGTCACGGTACCAGTCTTGTTTAGCTTGGGAATCATAGATCGTATCCAGCAAGTCTGCTGTTAAGTGCGTAAGATCCCGGTTCTTCACTGTTCGCATATCCGGGATAGGCAGAACTTCTGCCGGAGGAGTGTCCAAGAACAGCATCCCAACAGGCGTGTGGGTTTTATCCGCAAAAGACTGTAATTGCTTGAGAGTCGGGCTGGTTTTTTTGCTAATCCAGTTCCCCAGACCGGGAATGCTCTCGGTCAGGTCGAGCAGGGATTTACCACTGCGTTCTACCGCCCACAATAGCAATTCTGGGGAAACACTCACCCGCACACTCACCCGCACACTCACGACGCACCCCCCTGTTGCCTAGAACCGTCCGCAGACTAATGCCCATTTACTGCTACAGTTTATAAGAAAACGTTTCGCAGCGTACAGGGTTTCCACCCGATCACGCGGACTTACAACAGCCCGCCGGAGCTAGCCAACTTGGGCGAGCAGCCGCGGTTCTGAGGGCGCTTCCGGGGTATCGGGGACGTGAAAAGCAGCCCGGATACGCGCGCCAACCTGCGCGCTGCACCCGACGAACAGGTATTCCAGATTCCGCAGGTGAGTGACTTTACCAACCTTGGTTCCCTCCGGGTTATAGATACCGATTTGGGCACCCACGTAGCGTTTATAGTCAAAAGTCAGCGCTACGCAGTCCCTATCTAAACGGCAATTATCGTATCTGGGGTGCGCTATATGATTTTGGCATGGCTAAGAAAATACTCGCGTTCATTTTTACTCAGCAAAGGTCGATTTAGGTCATTAGAAATTGGGAAGTCAGGTTTCGGAAGTAAAAGTTTGGTTTTTAAAAACAGTCGATTTTCCGCACCTTCTGCCTGGTCAACATTCCCAATGCGGCAGCAACACCCAGACAAAAAACAGCGGTACTACTGCCTGCGATTAAGGACACCCAGACTGGACCGCTATTTGCCAGTGCATTCGGAATCAGGCAGGCCCAAATAATACCGTTCAACACTGTTGCGCGCGTGGACCCGGATATAACCCCAACGCAAGCACAGATTATTGCCATGCTAAATACTGAGATGGCCAAAATTGCCGCGTAGAATAGCGGCGTCAGTAAAGAGATTCCTGAGACAGCGCAATAGAATGATTCAGAGATCCAAAATCCTATTGATACTGCGCCCGCGCCTAGCGCAGAGTGCAAATGCAACTTAGTTTGAAACACTTTCGTCCGACCACCTGGGAGGCTAAACAGGAAGGAGCGTTTGTCTGGAAGGTAATCGTAAACAACGCTGTAGGATACTATCCAGCTCACGTATATCGTAGCGATGAATAACGTAATCGCGGCAGGTATAGAGATGCTCAGGGTTAGTGGAAACGGCCCGAGAGAAGTCGCCCTATCCACGCCAAGAAAGCTAAAGAATAAAGAGAACACCAGAGGTACGGCCAAGGAAACCGACGCTAGTATCCAATAAGCTTTTTTGTTCAAAATACGCCGTTCGTACTGTTTCATTTTTTTACCTGTGCGTTGATCAGATTTGAATATTTGTTAAGGAAAGCATCATATTTATTGCGGTTGACGCAGGAGTCTGTGAAAGAACCTTGGTTCATGAAGAAAATCCGATTGGCTAATGAAGATACGAGGGGAAAATCGTGGCTCACTAAAATTGTCGTTGTTCCGCGAGCAGTTGCAGAACGAATGATTTCGACACATCCCTCTACACCGGAGGCATCGATTCCGATGGTTGGTTCATCCAACAATAACAATTCTGGCTGATTCGTGAGCGCTAGACCTAAAGCCAGTCTAGAGCGCATCCCTGTTGATAGTTTCGACAAGGGGATATGTGCTTTCTCAAGCAGACCTACCGTCTTGAGAATATTCTCCGGAGTTACATGGGCTACCTCACCGTAAACCAACCGAGAGTCCAGCAATTCAAGACAACTACGCGAGTCCTCCCCCTTAGGCAGTGACAGATTCGTTCCCATTATACTGAGGTACCAATCGGAAGAATTTCCGTCAACTTGCTGGTTTTGGAAACTGAAACTGCCGGAAGTAGGCCAAATTAATGTGGCAAGAATTTTCAGCAGCGTGGACTTACCAGCACCATTAGGACCGATGATTGCCACGATTTGTCCGGGCTCAGCTAAGAAACTGATATCATCAACCAGGATTTTGCCCTCCACCGACTTGGCCAAGTTTTGTGTTTCTAACATTTTTACTTCCTTCTGGACAATCCAACTAAACAAAGCGTCAAGGTTACGCAGAGCCAGACAATCAGAGTATACAATAGTCTTTTCGAATCAGGCAATGGTTGCGCAAAAGCGTAATAGCCCATTAACTTGCGCGAAGGGACAAAAGGTAAGCAATCATGAATCACATTCAGCCACTCTGGCAATCTCGATGCCGGATAGAGAATCGGGGCAAACAGCAGCGCGGTAATCATCAATAACTGGCTCGCAACCTGGGCCCCGGCTTCTGGTAGCCATAACGCCAGCGTATATCCTAAAGCTAGATAAGTGATTATGCTAATCAGTAAAACTGTAAGCAATTGCCACGAAAGCATTGGAAAGAGACCAAAACGTAACCAACACGCCATGATTATCGCGACTATTCCAGGCAGTGCTACTAAAATCCAGATCAAAAAATCAGAAAACAGCAGCAAAGGTCTCGATATAGGCAGATTTTTTTGGTAATCTAAGAATTTTTCGGTTCGACTTTGAGACAAAATTTGAGGCGCTATCGAAATAGCAATAGCTATAAGAGACAACTCTATTGTTCCAACGCAAACTATTTCAGTACCAGTGGCATCTAAATCTCCCATTAAAAGAGTCGCACCGTAAACGATAGCTAAAGCGAAAAAGACTTGTACTATCGTAAGAATAGGCAAGAGATATCGATGACGCAGGAAACTCCACAAAAATACCCCAGCAAACTGGCGGGTGTGATGAATGATGAAATTCATCGCACACCTCCCTTACTTTGCTGGAGTAAGTCATGGTAAATTAGGTTGAAAGTAACTGGGCTGACTACTAAATCTAAATCGGGCGAGGATTGTAGAGCATTCCGATATAGGTTGGAAATTAGTGAAAACTGAGTTTTAGGCACAAGATAATAGTCGTTCTTATCTTCATCTACTCGTTTCCACCGTTGCATACCTTTTTCAATGATTAACGGCAAGTTGGAATTAGTAAATCTGATCACCAATTTGGAAGCTAAACTTGTGAGAGTATCTGGGGTTGCATCAAGCACAAGTTTGCCAGACTCTACTACCATAAAACGATCAACATACTGTGTGGTATGCTGCATGTCATGAGTAACGACCATCACAGCATGTCCATTATCAGCTAGTTGCCTCATATGCTGCCAGAGTTGAAGCCTACGACTAGCATCTATGTCGTTGGTTGGTTCATCAAAAAGATAAAGCTCTGCAGGTTGTAGAGCTGTCATCCCGAAAGACACGAGGCGTTGCAGACCACCTGAGAGTTTTTCGCTGCTGGTTTTTGCATAATAGCCTATACCGAGTTGTTCCAAATAAGCAGTGGCTTTCCTTTTTGATTCTGCTTTAGGCACACCTCGAATCATTACTGCAGCACTAAGAGATTCAAGCACGTTGACACCTCGAATTGGAGCATACCATTGCGGCATAGAGGCGGAAATTTGACGCGCAACTTTTGGTGATTTGAGAAGCGATGAACCTTTGTAGTAGATTTCTCCGGAAGTAGCCTTAACAGCTGAAGAGATAATTCCTAATAACGTTGTTTTACCCGCGCCATTTGGTCCGGTAAGTGCGGTAAGTTCACCAAGGTTTACATCGAACGAAACATCCTTAAGAGCATAAGAGGAGGTACCTCGATATTGTTTACTTAACTTCCGTACGGCAAGAAATGCGCAATAGGACTTAGTCTGAACATTTATCAAATTAATAATCCAATCGAAGATAAAGCGAATAATAATGGCCATAAAAGAAATAACGTAACATCATAAGCAATCCCTAGTAAATGAACAACTAAAGCGAGTTTCCCCTTCTTAAGAGTAATCATTAATAAAGGATTGTCGAAGGCCAAACATAGAATCCAGCGAGCATCGGTTTTTCTCGTTATATTAAATTCCCAAAAAATACGAAATATTATTGTAGACAAGGCGCTAGACAACCAGGGACTGGAATCAGGTAATATTAAAATCAGCAGAGCAGCAATCGAAATATCAATAACAAGTCCGCTGCAAATTGCAACAAATCGTGCAGGACTTGACCACATCCAGATGTGATTAAGATTTGTGCGAAATGTAGATCGTAAAATATTACCTGATGCCGAAAAATAGCGAACGTTTGGTAGGTATCTCGATGGAACCCCGACCTCTGAGGCTACATCATCTAGAAAACCATATTTGTCCAGCACACGCAGCCCATCTAGGACGTCATCTCTGCTCAACCCCGGGAAACTCATCCTTACGGAGGATACGACTTCATCTACAGTTCTTCCATCTAAATTTTTGATCAGGTTCCACATCTCTCCTTTTCGATCTGTAAATTCCGCGGTAGTCCCAAGCTGTGCACCTATGCGAAAAGTCGATGGGGTGATTCTGTACACCGGTTGTGTCTTTTTTATTATTGGACGTTTGTATTTCATTACATATTCTCCATCTGTAGCCGTCGCTGTCGTATGGAGCCCCGAGTCAACAGGGCTCCATACGATTGGACAACTCGTTGCATTTAGAAAATAATCCACCAAGTGGCAGCTTCTACATCTTCAGCGACTTCAACCTGAACATCCATTGTTTCCCCTCCTCTCTCGATTTCAGGGCAGATTGCACATCTATCTAGTTTCGACAATAGAATTGGCTCACAATGGTTGAGAGCCTTTTTCAGACTAACAACGAACATCAAGCGTGTGAATACCCCAAAATCGGGGTATTGCAAAAACTTCCTTGCGGAAGTAGCCTCTGATAGAATGTGAGTTGCTGCGAACTGGGAAGTCTTCATGAGATATTTTGAGTCATTGGGGCCGCAGAAATCAGTCTGGGGCTATCGTCTCGGAATGCTGTTGCTTATAGTCCTTGCTTTGGTGGTTGACCTCTTTTTATTCCAGTTCCCGCCCCGCCCAACAAGCTTGATTGCCGCTGCCATTCTCAGTATTTCGTCGATATTATTCCTGTTTTGGCCCCGACTAGGTGGCTGGGTCTATCTCTTAGCTGATGCAATTTTTGTGGCTCTTCCCAGCTCATTCGTGGGAATGCTGGGATATCTGTGCATGGCCGTAATCTTTCTATGGGGGTGGCGTAGGTACTATGTCGATGCTGTACTAGCAATATTCTTCCTTGCGGCGAGCTTCTTCCTGGGTGCACCGCTCTATCCAGCAACGAGCATTCTTACGTCCATACTGCTTATTGCCAGTTTCACTGCTGGGTATATGCTGCGAAGATACGTTGATGAACGTGACGGCGCTTTGAACCAGTTATGGAATCAAAAGCTCCAAACCATCCAAGAAACCCAGGCCTTTCGTGATGGTTTATCGGTGCAACTACACGATTCAGTGGCTGGGACTCTTTCCATTGTGGCGTCTACCGCTGAGGTAATTTGCGGGGAACTACCATCCGATTCACCCACGCATTCCAAGGCAGAACTATTGCGTCAAGAAACGAGAAACGCTCTTAGCGAGTTGCGAGAGATTATCCAACTGTTAGACACCAGGCAGGATCAAAAAGAAATCCGCCCGCACCTCAAAAAAGAACTGGACAGGGCCACCAGCGTCGCTGCCGGGGCGGGGCTTCGCCTCGAGCTGGATTCCAGCGGGCAAGAACTGAAAGCGCTGCCTGATTACATCGAGAATCAACTAATCACTATTTTGCGCGAAACCATAACCAATGCAATCAAATATGCTTCCCCCAGCGCGTCGGTGACCCTAAGCATTTCTCGCAGCGGCAACCTCGTGGAATTTATGATGAAAAATCGGGTATCTGAAGAAGTTCAGGACGCGGTGATGAGTTCCGGGAAAGGCCTTCTACAGCTAGAAAAGCGCCTGGGTGATTCCGGGGGCAGCCTCGAAGCGTGGTCGAGCAACGGTTGGTGGATTGTCCACGCAGAGCTACCCATCGAGGAGGGGGACTTTAATGCAAAACAATAACGATTCAGTGTTGCGGGTGATTTTTGCCGATGATGACCCCCTCTATATGGAGCAGGAAAGCATTCTCCTCCGTAGACAGCCGAGCCTAGACCTGGTGGGTACAGCTAATTGCGGGACTGCACTGCTGGAATTGGCCTCGCAAGTCGAGTGGGATGTGGCACTGCTGGATATTGGGATGCCTGGTTTGGATGGTATCGCCACTTTGCAACGGCTCCTAGAACAGCGCCCTGAAGCGGTGGCACTCATGCTGACCGCTTTTGAGCGTCCCGAAACCTTACGCCAGGCGCTCGAGACCGGGGCTAAAGGATTTTTGACCAAGGACACACCGTCAGAGGAAATCGCCGAACTCATTCACCGCGCTTATAAAGGAAAAACCGTGTTGGATGACCGCCCGTTGGATATGCTGCGAGACTTTTACCTGCAAGGAGAGCCTGAACCTGTTGACCCCGAATTTGCCCGCCGTTTAGAGAATCTTCCCCCGCGACTGCGCAAAGTTGCCGACTGTCTGGCCCAGTCAATGACAAACCGGGAAATCTCCCGGGCGACTGGGCTCGCCGAAAATACAGTCGGAAGCTATGTCCGTGATGTCATCACCGAACTCGGAGCCCGGCGCGGCGAAATCGCCGTGAAAATGGGGCAACTGGAATTAAGGACGGAGTAACTCCTAAACGTGTAACTGACCACCGACATGAAAACGAACACTTGGAGTTCTGATGATGGCGATGGGCGATTATGCGAAGAAAAGCACCCCCTTGGGAAGTGCCTGCGCTCCAGTGGGGCGGAGTCAAGGAATCACACCTATTCCGTTACTTCAAGAACCGTTGACCAACTGGACGGAATCGTTTTGCTCCCTAAAGAGTAAGCCAGCGCCCTGGTGTTCTGTCACGGTACGGGGTAGCCGCTACACTAGTAAAGATGAGAGTGGGCGGAGGCGATTGAGCGTGAAGAATCCGGAACCCGTAGTGAAGTGGGCTGGAGGAAAGCGGCAGTTGCTGGACCGCATCATCGGGCGCGCGCCAGCCCAGTACGATCATTATTTTGAGCCGTTCCTAGGTGGTGGTGCGGTTCTGTTCAGTCTGCAACCGCCAAAGATGACCGTAAACGATATAAATGCAGCGCTCATGAGCCTTTACCGGCGTATTCAGACAGACCCAGAGGGGATTATTGACGCGGTTAATGCGATTGATGGCGCGTTGCCTCGGGAGAAAGAGCCCGCCAGCGAGTATTTTTACACGCTGCGTAGCCGCTACAACGATTTAATCCGTAAACAAGACTATGGCCTGGAATCGGACGCGTTGATGTTGTTCTTAAATAAGCATTGTTTCAACGGGTTGTATCGGGTCAATGCAAAAGGGGAGTTCAACGTCCCCTATAACGGTTCTACCGCTTCGTCTCTCAACGAGGACAACATTTATGCCGTTTCTAGAATGCTCCAGGGCGCTACTTTGCTCAATGTTGACTTTGAGCAGGCTTGTCGGGACGCGGGTAGGGGTGATTTTGTTTTTCTTGATAGTCCTTATGCGCCTATCAAGGCCGATAGCTTTCAGGACTACACCAAAGAGGGGTTCCATAAAGAGGACCACGAACGTCTGGCAGTTTTATTTAAGGATTTGGATAAACGGGGTTGTTTTGTCATGCTTACCAACCATGATACGCGCCTGATTCGGGACCTGTATAAAGACTACAGAATTGATGTCGTTTCGGTACGGCGTGCAATTAATTCCGATGCCTCAAAGCGCAGAGGAACCGAAGTCATTGTTACCAATTATCTGGGAGCCCCGGATAACGAAAGCTGAGGCATCAAGCATATTCTTTCAAACCCCCATGGCGAAGCTGATTCTTGCAGATGTTTTTGATGCTCTGGAAAGCCTTGAGGAACAGAGCATTGACATGATTTTTGCTGACCCACCGTATTTTCTCTCCAATGATGGAATTTCTTGCTCTGGCGGTAAACAGGTGTCGGTCAACAAGGGTGATTGGGACAAGGGGCTGCCACTGTCAGAAAAACACGAGTTCAACAGACGTTGGGTTCGTGAATGTAAGCGCGTCTTGAAACTAGACGGCAGCATCTGGATTTCCGGCACGTTCCACAACATTTATTCCATTGGTTTTGCTTTAGAACAAGAACGATTCAAGATACTGAACAACATCACCTGGCAGAAACTTAATCCCCCTCCCAATCTAGGCTGTCGGTGCTTCACGCATTCCACGGAAACCGTCATTTGGGCACGTAAGGACGAAAAGAAAGCTAAGCACAAGTTTAACTACAATTTGATGAAAGAGCTCAACGGTGGAAAACAGATGAAGGACGTTTGGCAAGGAACGCTGACTCCCAAAAATGAAAAGGCTTTCGGCAAACACCCCACCCAGAAACCTGAGTACCTGTTGGAAAGGATCATACTGGCTTCAACCAATGAAAGGGATTTGGTGCTGGATCCGTTTGTGGGATCTGGGACCACTGTGGTGGTCGCAAACCGACTGGGACGTAGTGGTATCGGCATTGACAACAACCCTGAATACCTTGAAATTGCTAAAAAACGACTGCTGGGTTTGACCTCAACCCCAGAGAAAGCAGCTATGTAGCGGAAGGGACAAACAGTTGCGTGATTTTGAAACTTGGATTGGTAATTTCAAAGAATCCATTGCCACCTACGACTACTATGCTGATTGGGAGAAAATATTTAGGCAAACTGACAGTATTAAGGTTGAGTTAAACATTCTTAATTCACTGGTCGGTTCAAAGAACATCTATTCTGATTTCATGAATCTAATCTCGCGTTACCCAGAGGTGCGTCGAGCTATCCCTATCTTAATCGCAAAACGTGAGACCACGATTTCAATCTTGGATCCCGATGACGGTTACCGCCTTTTTGACTTTTCGACTGTTCATCTCAGTGACCAAGACTGTGCTTTGTTCATGGAAAAAAGCGGGTTGTTCAATCTGATTAGCAACCGTATCGTAGACAATCTTTACGACTATGTGACCGGGGTTGAAGCGGGGCTTGATTCCAACGCTCGGAAGAACCGGGGCGGGCACCTCATGGAGGACCTCGTCGAAAGTTACTTGAAAAAGGCGGGACTCCGCTGTGAGCAGGACAGCCGGAAAAAGCCCGACTCTGGTACCTATTTCAAAGAAATTAACACCAATAATCTGCGGTTGTGGGGTTTGAACATGGATCCTCTAACCAATAGCGGCAAAAGCTCTAAGCGCTTTGACTTCGTGGTTTGCACTGATACTACGGTTTTTGGAATTGAGACGAATTTCTATGGTTCAGGAGGCTCAAAACTGAACGAGACCGCCCGTTCCTACAAACAACTTGCCCAGGAAGCTCAACAAATTCCAGGTTTTCAATTCGTCTGGTTCACTGATGGCAAAGGATGGAACGGCGCTCGGGGGAATCTGCGAGAAACCTTTGAAAACATGGAGCACATATACTCAATCAGAGATTTAGAAGATGGTATCTGTACAAAAATCTTCGCTGAACCTTAGGTTTTCGATATCGTTTCGATTGCTCGTTTCAACCACGGCTCGATAGTTTTTAGTTTGGTTTAATTGCGAAAGGAGACTAGCCCACTTGGGCGAGGGGGCGCGGTTCTGAGGGCGCTTCCGTGGTGTCGGGGACGTGAAAAGCAGCCCGGATACGCGCGCCAACCTGCGCGCTGCACCCGACGAACAGGTATTCCAGATTCCGCAGGTGAGTGACTTTACCAACCTTGGTTCCCTCCGGGTTATAGATGCCGATTTGGGCACCCACGTAGCGTTTATAGTCAAAAGCCAGCGCTACGCAGTCCTCAAAACCAGCCGCCACCGCGTCAAACAGGGTGTCAAAATCAATCCAAGATTCATTGTTATAGGACAGCACCAGCGTGTCCGTGTCGACCTGGGCAATCAGGCTTTGCAGGGCCTGGGGCATCTCGCGTTTCCGGTTATACGCCGAATGTGTGGCGGAATCCCGGGCGTCCACCCGCTTTTGCGCCACGCCGTAAGCCTCGGGGCAATCCCAGCGAATCAGCGTCTCCCAAATGTGATAGTTCGTAAAGTAACGATGCTGGTTATAGGGCGGATCTAGGTAAACCAGGTCAAAACGCGGGGTCGCGGGGTCGGCGATGAGTGCGTTCGTGTCACGCTGGTAGGTGGTGCCCGTACCGTCCAAAAGCTCAGGTACTCGCAGTTCCAGGTCATTGTATGCGCGCGGAGCCCACTGTTTCAGGTACGCCATCTGCAGTCCGGTCGTGGAGTCTACCCGGTCTGCCGCCTCCATCAGGGAGGTCAGCAGGATAGGGTAGCGGGGGTCTGCGGCAAACTCCGACTCGATACGATTGCGGATAGCGTCAATGCGTTCTCCGTTCTTTGGTTGAAAGAACCGAGACTTTTCGCAAAACGTTTCTGTAAAGTATCCCGGCTCGCCGGGGGTGGCTTCTAGGTCGCACAAGAGAGTTCGTAGCTCGCGGTCGTTTATCTGACGTTTGTCGGTGGCGATATAGCAGTCCGCGAGTACCCTCGAATAACTGGCCACATCGTTGGCTGCAGTGGCGATTCCGAGGGCCTTGAAAGCCTGGGCGACCCGGGTCGTCCCGGTAAAGGCGTCAAGGGCGGTGCGTGCGCCCGACAGGTCCGCAATCTGTGCCAATGCCGGCACCAAAGTGCGTTTTGAACCCAGATACTTAATCACACGTGCTCCCTCTTTTCCTCGAGATTAACATGAGGAAACGGGAAAAACCGCGCAGGCACACGGAAAACCGGGAAATCGAGACTTGTGACCAGGAAAAAAGAAACTACATTCCGCCGGTGTAGCCGAGCTGACCCCAGGCGTAATACAGCCCAATGGCCGCTGAAATCGAAAGGTTCAACGAGCGGCGTCCCTCCAGCATGGGAATCCGAACCCGACTGGTGACACGCGGGTCATCCATGACTTCAACTGGCAGCCCGGTATCTTCGGGGCCAAACATGAGACCGTCCCCGTCCCGGAACTGAATCTGGGGCAGCAGGATGTCAGTGTGGCCGGTAAAGGCATAAAGTTTTCCGGGCACGCGCGCCAAGCAGTCGTCCAAATTGGGGTGACGCTCCAGGTGCGCCAGGTCGTGATAGTCCAGTCCCGCCCGTTTCAACTTGGTGTCGTTATCGAGGTCAAACACGGTCGGTTCGACCACATGCAGGGTAGCGCCGGTACAGGCGGCCAAACGAATAGCGGCACCGGTATTCCCGGCGATGCGAGGTTGAAAGAAAATCACGTGCAACATAACGTCCCTATTCTAGGGAGGTTTTTCGCCGCAACGGAAAATCCGTGGCGGAAACCTGTAAAATAGACAGAATGGCTTACGAAATGGATTGGCGCGCGGGGCTCGGCAGCTTGCTCAACGCTGGCGAGGTTGATGTTACGAACCAGCCTTTGGCAATCCAGATAGAGGGAGAAACCTTGGTTCCCCTGCGTATCAACCCGGCCGGGGACTGGTCAGAAAAACGTGCCACTTGGCGTGACCTGACCTCGCGCTGGGCCTCGGTCACCCGCGGACTGAACGCCACGCAGCTCGCCGCGATGCGCCACCTTTTTGAACATAGTGCCCGGGCGCAGCTTGTGAAGTTGAGTCACCTGGACGCTACCGGTCTGGACCTCCTGGAAAAGTGCATCACCAGCGGAGTCAGTGTCTTTGCTGACACTTCTCGCACTACCGTGCTGCGTCCCGCGGCTCCCGACCCCCAAACTGTCTTGGTCATCACCCAGCACGAGGACGGCTCGGTGACGGTGGCGGCCGGCACTGAAACTGCGAGGGCTGGCGTTGCCTCAGAAACGCCCGAAACTAACGGGGCTGACTGTCAGCCTCTCGGGTCCAGACTGGACGCCTTGCGTGGGCGTTTCGTGGCGTGCGCCGGCTTAAAAGCTGGTGTGAACGAGGAGCTGAACGCGTTGGCCGCGGCTCAGGCTCGATGGGAAATCCCGGCTGCGCAAGCCAACGAATTTTGGGCCAATTACGCCAAACGCCTGGGGGAGCTGGGAGTGCTGTCTCGCGACTCGATGCATCTGTCCCAGGAACACGTTTTCGGTCCTCCCCGATTGTGCGGATTGCTGCGCCTGAACGAAATGAACCCGAAACTGGTCGAAATCCACTGGACCGTGCGTCGCTGCTCGGCCGCCGCCACGGTAGAAGTGGTTTTGAACCCCAACACCCCCGATTCGGAAATTCAGGCGGCTATGCAGGGCGTCGGTTCCCTGGGGGGCTGGAATGAATCCGAAATTCAGACGTTCTTTACGAAAAAATTTCCCATTTTTGAGTTGGATCGGATTCGCGAGTTTATCAACACCATCAACGTTTCCGAACGCGCTGAAGTCAATATTTCCCCCGAACTGCAACACATTCAGATTTTCTCTGACGGTCCGGTGCTCGACTTGCGGATTGACCAGGCGATTTCTCCCACTCAAGGGACGCTTCGGTCTGACGACACCGCCCTGGACTTCGAGTCGGATTTAGGCGAACCTCCCGAGGGCGAGCCGCGTGGCTGGGGGCTGCGCTACGGGCTGAACCTGGGGTTGCGCCTGGGTCAGGAGGATTTGGACACGAAAGAGTTTCTGGCGGCTCTGGGGCGGGTGGAGCGCTGGTGGCAAACTCCCGGAGGTAACTGGGTGGATTTGTATGCGGCGAAAAACCAGCAGCTGAAACGCCTGATTCGCGAGTTTACCGATTTGGGGCTTAACGACTTTTCCGGAAGCGCGGCTTTTACGGTTGGGATTTCTAATTTCGGGCTGATTTCGGCATTGGATGCGATGGCCGCAACGCGCCAGTTTTCCGGCGATTGGGAACACGCCGTCAATCTGCTGGTGAATCCGCCCGAAGTATCGACTCCCGCGTTGGCACAAGGCACTTGGCGTGGGTATCAAGAGGATGGTTTCCGTTGGATGACGGCTCGGGCCGAGGCCGGTTTGGGCGGCATCTTGGCTGACGACATGGGCTTGGGCAAGACTATGCAGATGCTGGCGGTCATTCAAGGACAAAAGCTGCAGTTGGCGGGTAGTCCCGCGGACGCCGCAGCGGCGGTTTTCGTGGTGGTCCCGGCCAGTTTGATGGGAACGTGGGAGGATCAAGCCTCGCGGTGGTTCCCGGATTTGCGGGTATATACCCAAAGGACGAGCGTGGGCAAAGCCGCCGCGGACTGTCAGAGGGTGGCCCGCGAGGTAGAGCAAGCCGACCTGGTGCTGACTACCTATACGTTGGCGCGAATGGACATAGATTTCTGGCAAACTCAGAGTTTTTCGGGCTTAGTTTTCGATGAAGCCCAGTTTGTGAAAAACCCCTCCACCGCCACCCATAAAGCCTTGGTGCGGTTGCGTGCGAAGTGGGCTTTTGCCCTGACAGGTACACCTATCGAAAACACCGCCACCGACTTGTGGTCGATTATGTCGCTGACTGTTCCCACGGTGTTGCCCAGCTTGCCGGTATTTACGCGCCGTTTTGCCGCCGAGACACTCAGCGATCGCAGCGAGGCGGCGACCGAGCTTTCGAATCGGGTGGCACCGTTCCTGCTGCGTCGCACCAAAGACAGCGTTGCCCAGGAACTGCCCGAAAAGGTTGAACAGATAGTCTCTATCGACCTGGAGCCGGTGCAGCGAACCTGGTACGCCAAGTATTTGACGGCGGCCCGAGCCCAGGCGGCGGACGCTAACTCGCCTCGCATCAACATACTTACGGCGCTAACCCGCCTGCGGCAACTCGCTTTGAGCGCTCGGCTCATAGACCATCACGCGCACGAGGACGGTGCAAAAGTCACGTATCTGCTACAAACGTTGGAGGGGTTGCGCGATGATAGCAGCGTGACGGCACGGCAGCGCCACAAGGCGCTGGTATTTTCCCAGTTCACATCGTTCTTGGCGATACTGCGGGAAAAACTGGACGAGGCGGGGATTGATTACGCCTATCTGGACGGCACCAGTCGGGACCGCGACCGGCAGGTGGCACGATTCCAAAACGGGGAAGTCGACGTGTTCCTGATTTCGTTGAAGGCCGGTGGGTTTGGTTTGAACCTCACCGAGGCGGATTACGTGTTTCTCACCGACCCGTGGTGGAATCCGGCGGTGGAGGCACAAGCTGTCGACCGGGCGCACCGGCTGGGGCAAAAACGGTTCGTGAACGTCTATCGGCTGGTCGCTGCCGACACTATTGAACAGCGGGTTTTGGAGCTGCAAGAAAAGAAACGCGACCTCATCGGGGCGGTACTCTCCGGTCAAGAAAACCGGGACATGTCCGCGGGAATCACCCTGGAACAGTTGCGCAGCCTTCTGGGCTAGGGCTTTCGGCAGGATAGCCGAGGCTGTCGCGCGGTAAATTTTTCCCAAATTCCGGCGCTGTCTGAAAGGGCATGAAACAATAAAGCTATGAATGATGACATTGTTGAAGGGCGTAATTATTTCCAACGTTCCGCCGTCCGAGCGAAGTCCTTGGTACGCGGCGACCCGCTGGTGGGTTCGGGTCTGATTGTCATTGGGGTGTACTCGGGTAACGCCGAAGTCGCTGAGGTGATGCGCGGCTCGGCAAAGACGGTTCGTTTCATGCGTCCTGATGGCACGCTTTCTGCGGAAGCGGCGACGGATCCAGCTCAGATTGGCATCAAGTTAGCCAGTGGTTACGTGTTGGTGAAGGCCAGCGCAACCGGCAAAGATGATGTGGATGAGAATGCCTTTTTCCTGACCCCGACCGCTTCAATGGTCGAGATTTGGCAGTTCGCTGAAGCCGATTGAGTTCAATTCGCTCCGCGAGCCGGCAATCCCAGGGTTTTGCGCCAAAGTTTCGTACCGGTGCTTTTCCGTTGCGGACTTCGTTTTGAGAATGTTGCCTAAACCCGCTAAATTTGATTTGCCTTTAGCGCCAGCGAGGGTGGCGGAATGGTAGACGCGCAAGCTTGAGGTGCTTGTGACCAATTGCGGTCGTGAGGGTTCAAGTCCCTTTCCTCGCACAAGACCCGGAAATCCGGGTCTTTGTCGTATTTTCGTTCGGGAGGATTCATGTCAGATGCACCTTTCGTTCGAGGAATCGCCAAATCTGTTTCTACCAGTGCCGAAATGGGGGAAATCGGCGCCCATCGGCCCTTTCCGGTGCATGGCACCAACCTGACCTTGGACGTGCCGCGGGCTGCGGACGCCCCCGAAGTTGCGGCCGCTTGCCAGGATCCTGAAATCCAGCGTTTTACGACGGTCCCGGTGCCTTTCGGCCCGGAACACGCGGATAACTTTTTAAACGAACTTTGCCCCCAGTTGTGGGATGAGGGGGGAGCCAGCTGGATTATCCGCACTTATGAATTCCAAACTCCCCACGTGGCGGGCACGATTTCTTTGCGGGTCGGGTTGGAAAAGACCGCCAATGTCGGGTACTGGATGGCGCCAGAGTGGCGGGGCCGCGGGTTGATGCGCGAGGCGCTGCAACTGGCGGTCACCACTGCGTTTAACCTGTTGGGTTTCCAATGCGTGACTTTGCAGGCTCATCCGGATAATCTGGCGTCTATCCGAGTTGCCTGGCTTTGCGGATTCCGTTTTGGCGGCATCTTGCGCGGTATTGGAATGCATCAGGACCAGCGGGAAGACAGGGCCATGGCGACGCTGCTGCCGGGGGACCCGCTGGAACCGGCGACCTCGTGGACCGCCCTTATGAAACTATTGCAGCAAAGTCACCGGGGAAACGCCTCGGACTAGGGAAAGAAGTACAAAAATGAGTGAACCAACACTGCCAGCCCCCGACTCGCGCGACCCCGAAGCCCTCGTGCGGCAATTTCATTATGTTTACGGCCTGCCGGTGGTGACTACCGGACCAAATATTGAAAATGAGCGGATGCATATGCGCTTGTCGCTGATTTTAGAAGAAACTTCCGAGCTAGTGCGCGCTCTGTATGGACAGAAAGCCTATGCGGCCCTGCGCGGGGTCATGGACGGGATTAGCGAACTTGATGAAGGAGAGCGCGATACGGTCGAGGTCGCCGATGCTTTGGCGGATTTGACTTATGTGGTTTACGGCATGGCTTTGGAAGCGGGCATCAACCTGCCGGCAGTATTGCAGGAAGTTCAGGCGTCCAATATGTCAAAGCTGGGTCCCGATGGGAAACCGATTTATCGCGAGGACGGCAAAGTTTTGAAAGGGGAGGGATTCTTTCCCCCGAATATCGCCCGAGCTTTGCAGGTCCCGCTAGCCGCGGAGCTATAGACACCTACGCTTCGCGGGGAGAAATATCTCACGTGAAACCGGTGCACTAGCTGGCTTTTAGGTTAGGATTAAGACGTTTTGTTTGAAATTTGTCAAATCTACGTGAGCCGAAGCGGGAGGTAGTGTGGTTCGAGTTACTGTAGTCGGCGGCGGTTACGGGGGAATTACCGTAGCCGGCGGTTTGGATGATGTCGCCGAAGTAACTTTGGTGGAGCAAAAAGACCAGTTTGTGCATCACGCTGCTGCTTTGCGCGCCGCGGTTGACGATATTTGGACCCACACCATATTCATGCCCTACTCGCGCCTATTGAAGCACGGCCGGGTCGTGCACGGGGAAGCGACCCGCGTCGAGGGAACCACTGTTCACCTGGCAAATCACGACCCTATTGAAGCGGACTATTTGGTTTTAGCCACGGGGACGACCTACCCTTATCCAGCGAAGCACAATATTCCGACCGCATCGTTGGCGAAACGCCGTCTGGAAGAAACCCGGCGTAACCTGTCTCAAGCGAAGCGGGTCATGTTGGTTGGTGCGGGTACTGTCGCTATCGAATTCGCCGGTGAGTTGTTCACGAACTTCCCCGATATGGAAATCATCATGGTGGATCGTTCCCCGCATATTTTGGGTTCCAACGAGTACGCCGAAGACTTGCGTAACGTTTTGACCGCGGAGTTGCAGCAGGCCGGTGTCCATCTGGTTTTGGGCGCTCCTTTGGCTTACTTGCCGCCGACCGACATCGGCGAGTTGGCTCCTTTCCATGTCGAGACTGGGGCCGGAGTCGGGATTGACGCGGACATGTGGTTCCTGTGCTACGGTGCCCAAACGGCTTCTGGCTATCTGCGGGCAAACTACGGTGATTCCCTCAACAGCGAGGGGCAGGTCGCGGTGGACGAATACCTGCGGGTCAGAGGGCAAAATCACGTTTACGCAGTCGGCGACATTACCGATGTTCACGAGTCTAAACGGGCTGATGCCGCCCGGGCGCACGCGCGGGTAGTGGTGGCAAACATTAAGGCAGAAATCGCCGGGCAGGCCCCTACCACTACCTATACCCCTGGCAAGATGTGGATTGTCCTCCCACTGGGGGTCGAGGGCGGAGCATCCCAGTTGACCGGTCCAAACGGTGAATCTCAAATCGTAGGTCCCGATGAGACCTCGGCAATCAAAGGTACCGACCTGATGGTGACGATGGTCAGAGGTCAGCTGCACTTGCCTTAGGCTGTTTTCTGGCTCAACCGTGGCGAATGGTGAGCCCGCACCATGGCACTGCGCTGGCATCATCGGTTGGCTCACGTTCGCGGGGCTAAGCCGCTGGTTTCGCCCGGAATACCCTGCAAACTTTGGTCGTGCCGATTAGAATTAACCCTATGAGAGATCCTCGCACGGAGTTAGATAATTTGATTGCCGCGCTGCAGCGGCATTTGGAAGTGGCGTCTGTGGCGGACAGTGAGATGGACGATTCACCGGTTCTGAGCAACGCCGAAGAAAAACTTCGTGATGCCTTTTTTACCTATGATGACGCGCTGTTTACCGCCACCGGGGTTGAGTTGCCTTTCGACATCTTAGACGAGGACGACGATGACTACGATGACGATGGCAACGACGACGATGATTTCGTAGATGACCTCGACGATGAAGATGATCTCATCGATGACTTCGACGGTGATGACGACGATGATAACGATTATCTAGATGAAGGCGATTTAGAAAACTTTGACCTGCACGGCGAGGACTGATTTCGTCTGTCTCGGTGTCGCCTCTGAGAGGTCACGCTGCGAGAGTGGGATTCAAAAGCGCTAGGCCGCCGGGAGGCGCGGGTCGGATACTTCGTCCAATGCCGACATGACCTGACGCGGCACTTTCGTGCCTAGTGCCCCCAAGATTTGGTGGAACTGTTCGGCGCTACGCGCACCAACGATAGCGCTGGAGACACCGGGCTTTTGCAAAGCCCAAGCAAGCGATACCGCCAGCGGAGAAACCTCCAGGCCCTGAGCCGCGGTCGCCACCGATTCCACAATGCTGCGGTAACGTCCTTGCAGGTAGGGCTGCACAAAACCCTGCAGGTGAAGGGAGGCTCCACGGGAATCAGGGGGCAGGGAGTTGCGATATTTACCGGTCAAAACCCCGCGTCCTAACGCCGACCATCCCAAGAATCCGAATCCCAGCGACTGGGCGGCGGGCAAAACTTCGGCTTCAGCCTGCCGGTTTAACAGCGAGTATTCATTTTCCACTGCCGCTAAACCCGGCACATTGACCGTGCCTTCCCGCAGGCGCGTCGCCGCGTAAGCGCATTGCCAACCTGCATGGTTGGACAGTCCAACGTACCGCGCTTTTCCGCTCGACCAGGCCGACCATAACGCGCCCAGCACCATGTCAAAGTCAGTTTGCGGATCGGGGACTTGAATGAGCCACAAGTCTACGTAATCTGTGCCCAGGGTGGTCAAAGTGCGATCCAGGCTGCTCAAAAGGTTGTGGCGCGAGGCATCCACGAAAGACTCATCGTGACGCCGTGAAACCCCCGCTTTTGACACAATGACCAAGTCCTCACGTGGAAAACCGGACGAGTCTACGCTGGTAGCATCCGTTGCGGTCGAACCGGAGCGACTCAATAGACGCCCCAGCACCTGCTCGGCCTGGCCGTCTCCGTAGGTCGGGGACGTATCTACCAGGTTCCCTCCCGCCTCGACAAAGGCCTCCAACTGAGCGGCCGCTTCGGACTCTAAGGTATCTCGACCCCAGGTCAGGGTTCCCAGTCCCAAGGCTGAAACCCGCATACCGGTATTTCCCAGACGACGCATTTCCATGGTTTCCAGCCTAACCGAGGAAGCGCTCCGAACTGCCTAGCCCGCGGCGGTAGGACCGATTTCTGCAATTATTTCCACCTGCGCCGGGTCCAGGTCCGGGGCTGTGCCACCAAAAGCGGGACACAGGTTTTGAAAGTAGCACCAGTCGCAGAGCCGGGATTGCCGGGTTTCAAAACGTTTCGCTTGCAGGTGAGCGGCTATGTCTGACCACAACGCGTTAAGTTCAGTTTCAAATTCGCTCACATCGGCATCGGTCGGGTCAAACGTCAACACCTGGGGGTTGCCTCCCAAGAACAGCAGCTGGGTGCGTTTGGGGGTGACCTGATACTGTTCCCGGTACAGCAGGGCATACATTCGCATCTGAAACACATATTCCCCGGTAAAGCGCATATCGGGAGCCTTGCCGGTTTTGTAATCGATAATGCGCACGTCCCCGTTGTCTGCCTGTTCCACCCGGTCAATGAAACCGCGCAGCCTTAAACCGCTGGATAATACTGTTTCCACCCCCAGCTCCCGACCGCTGGGACGCAGGCGGCGTGGATCTTCCAGGGAAAAATAGGCATCAATAAGCTGTCGGGCCGCAGCTTTCAATTCGTCCTCGGAAGTCTGGGCCAGGATTTCAGAAAGTTTGTAGGCTCCGTCCGTGACTTTTTCCCAAGCGCTGTCCACGGTTTCGCGTACCGTGGGGGCTTGGCGGTCGGCGGGCGGCAAATCAAACATATCCTCCAGCACCTTATGCACTAAACTGCCGCGCAGGGCTGCGGGGCTTTGCGGCTCAGGGAGTTTGTCGACATACTTGAAACGCCACTTCAGGGGGCATTGTTGAAATTGTTTCGCCGAAGATGCCGAAAGCGCCGGGGGACGAGAGGCCTGGGCAGCAACTGATTCACTCATGCTTTCAGGCTAATCGCCGGGCCGCCAAAAATCCGTCCGTTTACCAACCGATTGTGTCGGGTTGAAAAACCATAGGTTAAGATAAAGGTTATGGCTCAATCTCAGGAAAAACCATCCGTTCCCGGCGGTCCAGCGCGCCGCCGCGGCCCTTTTCGCAGTGGAGAGTGGGTCCAACTGACCGATGAAAAAGGTCGGGTGCATACGACCCTGCTGCGCGAAAACGGCTATTTCCAATGCCATCAAGGAGCCCTGCATCACCGGGAAATCATCGGGAAACCGGAGGGCACAATTGTTCCCGCGGAGCGCGGCGAACACCGCTTCACCGCGCTGCGTCCCCTGCTGGTTGATTATCATCTGTCCATGCCGCGCGGGGCACAAATCCTCTATCCGAAAGATGCCGCGCAAATCGTGATGGAAGGCGATATTTTCCCTGGCGCGACCGTTGTTGAAGCCGGGGTGGGCAGCGGGGCGATGACTATGAGTTTGCTGGGGGCGGTAGGGCTGTCCGGGCACGTCACCAGTTTTGAGTTGCGTCCAGATTTTGCTGAGGTAGCGCGCTGCAACGTGGAAATGTGGTTCTGCGGGGAGGTGGACAACTGGGAGTTACGCTTGGCTGATCTCAGTGAGGGGCTGCACGAGGGCGTGGCGGACCAGACTGTGGATCGCGTGGTGTTGGATATGTTGAAGCCGTGGGAACATTTGGAACAGGTTCACCGGGTGTTGGTGCCTGGCGGGGTGCTGACCTGCTATCTCACCACCATTCCGCAGCTGGCGCGGATGGTCCAAGACTTACGAAACTTCGGGGGATTTACGGCCTTGCGCTCCTGGGAGTCCCTGGCCCGACCCTGGCACGTTGACGGTTTGGCGGTGCGACCCGATCACCGCATGATTGCCCACACCGGATTTATATTTACGGCCCGCCGCTTGGCTGACGGTGAAACTTCCATTCGGCACGGTGAAGAAGCGGTTGGTCAGTTCGACCCCCGCGATGCCCTGTGGGAAAACGAGGAGCTTGACTACGAAGCATCGCGGCCGATTTCGGACCAAAAACTGCGGCGCGTCATCAGAGATGCCCAGGAAAAAGCTGCCTACCAGCGGGAACAGGCGACTCGTCGCACCGGGCTTGAGGAGGAAAACGATGAATGATTCTGACACGAGTATTGAGGACTTGAAACGTGAGGTCATCTCCGTTGGTGAACACAACGCCCGCCTGAAAACCGCCCTGCGAGAATCGAAAACGCAACTGGAGTCCCTGCGTTCCCAACTGCGGCAAATCGGTCAACCTCCCTTGTCGCGAGCCATTTTTGAAGGCTTTTCCACCGACAAGGTACCCGGTGCGGACGCGAGCCAGCCCCCCCGACTGGCCGAGGTCGCTTGGGAAGGCAAACACGTTCGCTTGGCGGTGCAGGAGTTCGCGGGGGTGGACCAGCTGCAGCCGGGAGATACCGTGTGGATAGACGCCACCCCGGTAGTCGTGGGCTTTGCGACCAGAGCCCTGTCTGGAAGCGTGGCGGTCATTCGTGACCTGAAAATGGACCGGGCGGTCGTGCGGCTGTCCAGCGGAACTGAAATTGTAGTGCGCCTGCGTGCCGGATTCGCGAAAACCCTGAAAGCCGGCGACACCCTGTTGGTGGATATGCGTGCCGGTTGGGGAATGGAACTGCTGGAAAGCGCCGGCGTGGAACAGGCCCTGCAGCCCGAAGTTCCGGAAGTAACCTATGACGATATCGGGGGACTGGACACGGAAATCAAACATATCCGCGCTGCCGTAGAGATGCCCTATACCCATCGCGATCTGTTCGCCTCTTACGGTCTGAGCGCACCGAAAGGAGTCTTGCTGTACGGGCCTCCGGGCTGCGGCAAAACCATGCTGGCCAAAGCCGTAGCCACGTCTCTGGCGGTGCAATACGATCAACCCAGCGTGTTCCTCTCCGTGAAAGGACCCGAACTGCTGAGCAAGTTCGTGGGCGAAACCGAGCGGCAGATCCGCGCTATTTTTGACCGCGCCCGGGAACTGGCGGCGGGTACTCACCCCGTGGTGGTGTTCTTTGATGAGATGGAAGCCCTGTTCCGCACCCGCGGTTCCGGTATTTCCTCCGACGTGGAAAATATGCTGGTACCCCAGCTGTTAACCGAGATGGACGGTTTGGACGAACTGCGCGATGTCATTGTCATCGGCGCTTCGAACCGGGAGGACATGATTGACCCGGCGCTGCTGCGCCCCGGCCGTTTCGACGTCAAAATTCGCGTGGGGCGTCCCGATGCGTCAGCTGCACGCGGTATTTTGGCGCACCATCTCAGTCCGGCGACCCCTTTCGATGAGGTACAGACGAACGCTGCCGGGGGAGCAACAGTTTTTGCTGTAAACCTGGTGGAAGCCGCGGTCAATCGCCTATTTGTCCAGGAACCAGCCACGTATCTGTGCACCCTGCGCTACGTTGAGGTGGGGGGCAGAGAACAGGAACGCAAAGTGTTCTTTAACGACATGATTTCCGGGGCTTTACTGGTGTCCATCGCGAACCAAGCCAAAAATCTGGCCATTGGCCGCGAACTGAACGGCGAGAGCCGCGGGGTTCGTCTGGAGGACCTCAACGCCGCGCTTTCCGACACAATCGCCCAGACCGCGGCGCTCACGGCGCTGCTGCCACCGGAGGCTCTAGCGCGGGACTTGGGAATCAACTGTATCGCCAGCGGGGTAGTCCGCGACCCGTCATATTCCTAGTCAGGGGCCGGGCTGATGACAAATCAACGTGTGGTAGGAATCGAAACCGAGTATGGCGTAGCGCTTGACCCGGATACAGAAGTTTACGCAAATCCCAGTCTGCGGCACAGTCCCGAGGGCTTGTCAGTGGTCACGGCACAAGCCGTGCGTTCCTGGCAAGCCAGTTTGCGTCCTGACGGGCGTGCCATCGGCTGGGACTGGGAGGGGGAGGACCCCTTGAACGACCTGCGCGGCACTCGTTTGGAACGTGCCAGCGCTGATCCAACCATGCTGACCGATAATCCCCACCGGTTTGCCCCGGCGGCTTCCCCTGCAGACACTGCCGCAGATGACACGTTTTCCGAACAGGAACTGGTGGGCCAATCTTCTCCCATGCTCACGAATGTGGTGTTGACGAATGGGGGACGGTTCTATGTCGACCATGCTCACCCCGAATACTCCACCCCCGAAGTGTTGACCGCCCGCGACGCGGTGGTGTGGGACGTAGCTGGGGAATACGTAGCCAGACGAGCCATGAGCGTTGCCGCCAGCTACGATTCTCCGATTGCACTGTACAAGAACAACACCGATTCCAAAGGGCTGGCATACGGTTCGCACGAGAACTATCTGTTGTCCCGTGAAGTGCCGTTTGCGCTGCTGCGCGACTGCCTGGTGCCATTTTTGGTGACACGGCCGGTCATCTGCGGTGCGGGGCGGGTTGGTATCGGGAAAAACAGTGAAACTTGCGGTTTCCAAATGTCGCAGCGCGCGGATTTCGTGGGGGATTTGGTTGGTTTGCAAACGACTTTCAACCGCCCCATCGTCAATACTCGTGACGAATCCCACGCCGATTCAAAGTGGCGCCGCCTGCACGTTATTAACGGCGATGCCAACCGGTTCCCCGGCTCTATCCTGGCAAAAGTCGCCTCGAGCCGGGCGTGGCTGGCGGCTTTGGAAGCAGCTTGGAAGTCCAGTCACAGTGCCCCGCCGGTAGAGGGCCTGTTCCTGGAGTGCGATCCGGTAGAAGCTGGGTGGCAAGTCTCCCACGATATTGACTTTGTGACGACCCTGCGGTGTGCTGACGGGACAGAACGCAGTGCTTTGGAGTGGCAGTGGGCCGCGGCGAACACGGTGGCGGATTTCTTACATTCTCAAGACCGGGACGTATTGGTAGCTGATGCCCTCACTGATGCTCTGACCTGGGTAGATACCGTGCGAATGCTGCGCGAAGATTTCGGAGCGGCAGCGCGGCGCATCGAGTGGGTGGCGAAACGCACGATTTTCCAGGCTCTGAGCGAGCGGATTCCCGGGGGCTGGTCCAGTGCGAAACTGGCAGCCCTGGATATTCAGTGGGCTGATTTGCGTCCAGGTTTGTCACCGGTCGATAAGTTGCGAGCTAAAGGCCACGTTGAGGACATCGCGCCCGCCACCGAAATTATTTTGGCGGCCACCCAGCCTCCTGCCGGCACTCGTGCAAAAGTGCGGGGGGACGCGGTAACTCAGCGAAAAGACCTGGTCGCAGCCAGTTGGACATCTTTGGTAGTACGTGTCGGGTGGGACCGGCTGCAGCGCATTTCCCTACTGGATCCGTTCTCGGATGAGGTCCCAACTTCGTAATTGCTTCAATAGCGCATAACCTAATGAATTAGACGAAGTAGCACAATGGAGACTGTTATGAAACAAGACCAGACGAATTATCCGGAGACTCCCGCCTCACCTGACTCGAGCGCGGTCCCGTTCGGACGCGGTCAGATTCAAGAACCGGCCGGACTGGACGACTTGCTCGACGAAATCGAGGACCTGGTCGCCGAGGACGCCGGAACTTTTGTGCAAGGATTTGTGCAAAAAGGCGGGGAGTGAACCTTGGCGCGAAACGCTCACCTGGAACAGTTGCCGCGCCGCATTTTCGGTATCGAAACGGAATACGGCATTCTCGCCGCCGCGGTGTCGGGCGGTGCCCCGGTGGTGGACGCGGACACGGCCGGACGGGTGTTGTTTCATGACGTTTTAGCCCGCAGCCAAAGCACTTCAGTGTTCCTCCCCAATGGTTCACGCCTCTATCTCGATGTTGGGTCCCACCCCGAATACGCTACCGCGGAATGCCTGAGCTTGGACGACATGTTGAACCAGGACCGGGCCGGGGCGGAAATTCTGGCGGAAATGGCAGGTGCGGCCAGCGAGCGCCTGAGTGCCCAAACCGGCACGAAAACCCAGGTACACCTGTTTAAGAACAACCTGGACGCGGCGGGTCACTCGTGCGGTTGCCACGAAAACTATCTGCTCTACCGGGACGGGAAGTTTCGTTCCCTGGTCGATTCCCTCGTCTCATTCCTGGTGACGCGCCAAGTCTTTACCGGGGCCGGCGCCCTGCTGCGAATCCAGGGTGAAACCCGCTTTTGCTTTTCGCAGCGAGCTTTCCAGACAGATGACGCAGTCTCCGCCGCCACGACCTCCACCCGTCCTTTAGTCAATACTCGTGATGAACCCCACGCGGACGCGAAACGGTATCGCCGTTTACATGTCATTGTCGGGGATTCCAACGTTTTGGAGCCTCCGACACGTTTCAAAATCGCGACGATGAACCTGTTGCTGGCCGCTTTGGAGGCCGGCGTGGATTTCTCCGACCTAGCTCTGGTTTCGCCCATCGCCGCGTTACGCGGTATTACCTCGGACGTCACGAGTTTTGGGGGACAAGTCCGGGTGGAACTGACGGACGGCCGGCGCTACGGCGCCCTGGACGTGCAAGAGGTTTTCCGCGACCGTCTGTCAGACGTGTTCTCCGGGGCTGAGTTGGGTGCGGATTACCGCGAGGTGCTGGCCCAGTGGGGGCAATGGTTAGAGGCTTTGCGGAATCAGGAATTGGAGGTTTTGACTGGCCAGTTGGATTGGGCGACAAAGTTGTCTTTGCTCAATGGCCTGCGCCAGCGACATAATCTGGCGTTGGACGATTCGAAGATAGCTCGTTTGGATTTGGCATACCACGACATCACTCCCGGGGGACTTCGCCTGGATCAGCGCGGCTTAGCAACCCGATTGACCTGCCCGGACGCGGTTGAGGCTGCGAAAAATGTGCCTCCGCAAAACACTCGCGCCAAGGTACGCGGCGCGTTGATTGCCGCAGCGCGAGAACACCGGGCGGATTTGCAAGCCGATTGGACTCATTTGCGTTTGCCGGAATCAGGGTTGGGAACCGTGACACTCAGCGACCCCTTCGCGGTTGACAGCGCGGAAGTCGATATGCTTATGAAAACAATGGAGGCAGCTTGAGCGAAGAAACTCCCCGGCGTTCCTCGCACCGAGCCGCGGGCGCGGTTGATGCAGGAACTTACGTCAGGCGTGAGGTTGACCCGAACCTTTCGCCGCGCCGGCGTGCCAGAATGCAGGCACAAGCTGTCGAGCAACAGTCCGCCCCGGCCGCCCCGCCGATGACGGACGGCGCCAAGGACTTGCTGACATCTTGGCTGAAAGCGAACGGTTTCGAGGACTTGGAGTCTTTCCAAGAGATGACCCGCAGAGCCGAATCCCAGCTTCGTCAAACTGCACCGACAGGCGATACGCCCGCTCCCTCCCCAGCGCTTTCGGCGGAAAATCCTGTGTCCAGGTCTTTGGACCCTGCGAACCTGGAGGTGCCCTCCTCACTACCGCCACGGCCAAGCACGTTGCCGCGCCGAGCCACTCGCTCAGCGGTACGCCAGGGAGTGCAAACTCCCGCCGCGGCCTCCCGTCAACTGGATTTCACCTCGCGTCCAGTACCTGCCGAGCCTGACGTTGTGTTGCCTGTCGCGTCCCCGGAAGCGCCAGCAGCCTCCTCTCTTGCTGTTGCGGACACGCCAGCTCAGATAGCTGCGCCACCAGAAGCGCCGGTGCGAGACTCGGTCTTGAATCTTCCTCCCGAAGTCGTGCCCACGGTCAGTTTGCGGCGTGAAGATGTACAAAACCACGCTGTCACGGAATCGAAAAAGCCGAACACTCACAGTCCGCGCCGAGCGGCAAAACTCCGGCGTGCCGCATCTTTACCCCGAACCCCGAAACCGTTGGCGAAAACGAAAGTTGTTCCGATTGCCCTCACCTTGGGGATTTTGCTGGCGCTAAGCGTGGCATTGTTGCTGTTGATTATGTGGTACCGCAGTGCCGTGTCCGTCAGCGACCCCGCGAAATCAAAAATCGAAGTCTTGGGAGCGATTGGTGCCCAACCTGTGCTGACTCTGTCCGAACCCATCCCTCTGGAACAAAGTTCCACCGAACTTTTGATAAAAGGTAGGGGACAACAGATTATAGACGATTCTATCGTGGCGCTGCGGGTCACGGTCTTTTCCGGAATGACCGGGAAACTGCAGTCCACCTCTGGCGATGAATCCGTGCTGGTCGGCTCGCTTTCAGCCAAGGTCTTTGGTACGGAACTGTATAACGCGGTGCGCGGCGCTACCGAAGGCTCGCGCTTTATCTTGAAACAGCCTGTCGAACAACAGGGTACTTCCACCATGGAAATCGGGGTTATCGATATTATCCCGACATCCCTGGACTCCCAGATGGCAGCCTTGCCACCCGATGCTGGGCTGTCCGTAAGCGAAGACCAAGGCCAGGTTCGCCTGGCGATTCTTTCGGACTTTAGCGGTGATTTTCGTTCTTACCCCTTGATAACCGGCTCCGGGGCGACGGTTGATCCCGGCCAAACCGTACTGGTGAAATATCAAGTATTTTCTTACTCGAATCCACCCGCGTTGTTGAAAGACCACTGGTCCGAACCGGTGAAGCTGAAACTTGATGATAAAGTGCAGCAGGGGGTGGCGCGCGGCATCGTGGACCGCAAGATTGGTTCGCGGATGCTCCTGGAGGTGCCGCCCGCCGAAGGCTCTGGCAATCAGGCGACCATCCTGGTGGTAGACATTTTAGCGGCTTGGGATAATCCCGAAGCGACGAAAGAATCTTGAGGTGACAAATGCCGAATCGTTATGCAGACGACACCCTAACCGTGCGTGTCATTCCCTGTTTGGACGTCAACGCGGGCCGCGTAGTCAAAGGTGTCAACTTTGAAAATATGCGCGATGCCGGAGACCCGGTCGAGCTGGCGGCGCGCTACTGCTTAGCCGGAGCGGACGAAATCACGTTCCTGGACGTGTCGGCCTCCGTGGAGGGTCGGGCGACGATGGCGGAAGTCGTGCAGCAGTGCGCTCGTGAAATTTTTGTACCCCTAACGGTCGGCGGGGGCGTACGCAGCGTTGCCGATGTGGAACGGTTACTGAAATCTGGTGCCGATAAGGTCAGTATCAACACCGCCGCGATTGCCCGCCCGGAACTCATTACCGAGATTGCGTCCCGCTTCGGGGTGCAGGTGTTGGTGCTGTCGGCCGATGCCCGGCGGGTCCAGGGTGGGGTACGCACCCCTTCGGGATATGAAGTCACCACGCATGGAGGCAAACAATCGACCGGGATCGACCTGTTGGAATGGATTGGTCAGGCTTGTGAACGCGGAGCCGGGGAAGTGTTGTTGAACTCGATGGATGCTGACGGCACCAAGGCAGGCTTCGATATTGAAATGCTGCAGGCGGTGCGTCCGGTCTGTCCCGTTCCCCTTATTGCTTCGGGCGGGGCGGGTAGTGTTGAACATTTTGTGGCGGCCGCACAAGCCGGGGCGGATGCGGTGTTGGGCGCTTCCGTCTTTCACTTCGGTGAGATTACAGTCGCTGAAGTTAAGGCTGCTCTCAGCGCGGCGGGCTTCCCGATTCGCTAGTTTTCGCGGTAAAGCGTGAAATTTTTGCGGCTTTATTTCGTGACGGGTGACTGCTCTTTTCATTTTGAAAATTAATTTTGCTCTAAGCGATTTGGGTAAATATCCCGTCAGCTGGCAATATAATTCCGTGACCGAATTACCCGATGATGTGTCCCAGCGTCTGAAACGTGATGCCCAGGGGCTGTTTGCTGCGGTCATCCAAGATTTTGACACGTTGCGTGTGCTCATGGTCGGCTATATGGACGATGAGGCTTTGGCGCGCACCCTCTCCGAGGGACGGGTCACCTTCTGGTCGCGCAGCCGTAAGGAGTACTGGCGTAAAGGCGATACTTCCGGTCATGTTCAATTCCTGCGCCAAATCGAGATTGACTGTGATGGAGACGCGTTGCTGCTCCAGGTCAAACAGGTAGGTGCGGCTTGCCATACTGGCACCAGGTCTTGCTTCGATGCTGGAGGAGTCATCGAACCAGCGCGATTGGACGCCGATGTCGCGACATCCTCGTGTGGACCCGGCGACCCGACGACAGAGACGGTGGGACCCTGATGCTGACTTATGAGGAGTTTTACCGTCAAGCCAAAGCCGAGGTGGCCCTGCGTGAGGCCACCCTGCCTTTGGAACTTGTGAAAGAACAGGCCCGCCACGCTACCAGTCCGAAAGACGGCCTGGCGGTGCTGCACTCCCGACCCGGTTTTGTGGCCATTATGGGGGAAATTAAACGGCAGACTCCGACAGCAGGTTTTCTCAATCCCATTGAAGATCCGGTGGAATTGGCCCGAGAATACATCGAGGGAGGGGCAGTAGCGGTTTCCGTGGTGACTGATCGCCCCAACTACCTGGGCACCACCGAAGACTTTGTGCAGGTCCGCCGCGCACTGGACGTACCTCTGTTGCGGAAAGAATACGTAGTCACTCCCTACCAGATTCACGAGTCGCGGGCGATGGGCGCGGACATGGTGCTGCTGATGGTGGCTTTGCTTGAGCCTATGGTGCTGGAAGCATTGGTGGAACGGACGCATTCGCTGGGAATGTGCGCCCTAGTGGAATGTCATTCTCGTTTGGAGGCGCGCCAAGCCATTTCCGCTGGGGCGCGCCTCATCGGCATCAACGCCCGGGACCGGGAAACGGGTGCGGTAGACCTGTCCATGTGCGAGCAAACTATTGACGTGATTCCTCCCGACATCACCGTGGTGGCCGAATCCGGGGTCCACGGCCCACAGGAAGTTTTTGACTATGCCCGAGTCGGGGCTGACGCTATCTTGGTCGGCGAGGCACTGGTGCGTTCCCCGGATCCCGTGACTCTGTTGCGCAAGATGACTTCCGCGGCGCAGCATCCCGCTTTACGGCCTGACCGAGCTTCCCGCTATCGTCATAACGCCGAGGGGCACGATTGATGTCCTCCCTGACTTTTGCCGCAGCACTTTCGGCACCGCTTTCCTCCAGCTGCCTTTTTTCTGCTGTTCGTGCCAGCATTCCCTCCCCGCCTTCGCCGATTTTGCTCAGCCTCGGGCCGCTCACAATCCGCTGGTATGCTTTTTGGATTATCTTGGGCATGGCGCTGGCGATTTTTTGGACCTCCAAGCGTTACCAAGCCCGTGGAGGCAACCCCGAACTGGTGGGCGACATCGGAATCTGGATTTGCCTCTTGGGTATTGTCGGGGCGCGGGCTATGGCGGTATTTTCCTATCCCGGCGACTACTTTGGCCCCGGTATTCCGTGGTGGAAACCCTTTGCCATCTGGCAAGGCGGTTTGGCCATCTATGGTGGTCTGATTGGTGGATTCCTCGCCGCCGTGTGCTTCCTGCGTTTCAAGAAGCAACCCCTGGGGGTGTTCTTAGATGCCCTGGCACCCACAGTTCTGGCCGCCCAAGCCTTAGGCCGCCTGGGCAACTACTTTAATCAGGAAGTCTACGGTAAAGCTACGACCCTGCCTTGGGGGCTAGAGATTAGCCCTCAGATGGCACCGGCAAACACAGCCCCCGGAACCCTGTTCCACCCAACTTTCCTCTATGAAATCATCTGGAACCTTTTGGCCATGGGTATCTTGCTGCTGTATGAAACGATTCGCAAGCGTTCCCATGATTCCGAGTTCGCCCAACAAGTCAATGTTTGCCCCGCGACCGGTCAGTCCTGGGGACGCCTGTGTGCGTGGGAAATCATTGGTCTGTACCTGTTCCTGTACAGTTTGGGACGGTTTTTCCTGGAGTTTGTGCGCATCGACTACCAGTACACGGTGGCCGGGGGAGTCCGCTGGTTCCAAGTCGTCGCTGGCGTCATCGCCGTTGTGGGATTAGCCGTGTTCGCGGCGGCTCGGCACCGCAAACTGCCTGCTGTCCTGACTGAGGCTCCACGCCCCGTCCCGGATTCACCGGAAACGCCACCCACAGAGCCTAACCGAGGACAATCCTCTTGTGACGCCGAATCCGAAGCCGAGACAAACACGACTGCCGATACTTTGAAAAACCCCGAAAAATAAACTTGTACCTGGTCCTAACCCAGATTAAACAGCTATTTTACGAATGTTACGGTATAATGGTCGTATTGAAGCAGTAATTCCAAGGGGGTTTTACTGCGGGGGTTACCGGCGCAACCTATGCGTCCGCCCCTCAGAGGATGAAGAGGAAGAAGGTAAAACATAATGAATATGAATGAATCTATACATCATCTGACTTGGTCGCTTTTTGACCGTAACTCTGATCGTCAAGCGCTTAACTTGTCCCCACGGTCAATTCTGTCCGAGGTAGCGCGTCCCTGGTTTGACGCTTACCGCCACGATCCGATGATCGAGTCGGCTTTGCGTGACTTGAACGAGGGCGGTGCTCGCCGGGTCCGGGCTCTGGATTTCTTGGGATTGGATTTGGTTTCGGCAGCTGCCTAACAGCTAGGCGCTTTCAGTGTAAATTCGCGGTAGGCTCTCGGGCTTGCCGCGAATTTTTGGCTTACTGACCAAACGGGACAAAACATGCTAAAATCGAACATATGTTCGATGATATGCGGTCTGTGAAATCGTGGCGCCCCTACGCATTAGCGCAGTCAGCGCCGCACCCCGGCCTTCCTTTTGCGCCGGATTTGGTGCCGGCAGGGTGGCCTTCACCGTCTCAGGATTACTTTGACCGCGACATTGATTTGAACGAACACCTTATCCGCAATCGACCCGCGACTTTCCTGGTGCGGGTCGCGGGGGACTCCATGATTAACGCGGGCATCAGCGATGGAGACGAACTCATTGTGGACCGTTCCTTAGAGGCAGGGGATGGCAATGTCGTTATCGCTGTTATTGACGGTGAAATGACAGTGAAACGCCTGCGCTTTGGGGTTCATGGCCCGGAACTGCACCCCGCTAATCCGACCTATCCCATACTTCACCCCTCCGAATTGCAAATTTGGGGGGTGGTGACGCGATGTCTGCACCGGCTCTGAGCCCAGGGGTCCGCCGCGCACTGGAGTGCACTCCCAGCTGCGGGGAAACAGCCCGCGAGACGGAGGAATACCAGAGCGGGCTGGTGCATCGGTTTGCCTTAGTAGACGTAGATTCCTGCTTTGCCAGCTGCGAACGGATTTTTCATCCGGAGCTTTCCGGGCGTCCGGTAGTGGTGTTGTCTAACAATGACGGTTGCGTGGTGGCGCGCTCGCGGGAGGCGAAAGCCTTGGGCATTAAGATGGGCATGCCGTGGTTTCAAATCCGGGCGTGGGCCGAGGCCTGCGGCGTGGTAGCCCGGTCTAGTAACTACGAACTTTACGGATCTATCTCGGCGCGAATCATGGAAATCTTGCGCCAGTTTTCCGCCTCGGTAGAGGTCTATTCCATCGATGAGGCATTCCTGACGCTCTACGGCAGACCCGCGGAGCTCCTAGGTATAGCCCGCAGTTTACGATCCCGAATCCTGCACGACCTGGGGGTGCCAGTTTCGGTTGGAATCGCCCCGACCCGGACTTTGGCAAAACTCGCTTCCCACGGCGCCAAACATACCCCGGCCCTGGGCGGGGTGGCCAGCTGGGACGCTTATACCCCAGCCCAGCACGACCGGATTCTACGCGGTACCGAAATCGGCGACTTATGGGGAGTGGGGCGACGCCTCAAAAAACGCCTGGAGGCTCTGGGAATCACGGATGCGTTGCAACTACAGAGAGCTGACCCCAGCGAAATTCGCCGCCGTTTCAACGTAAATCTGCAGCAAACAGTGCTGGAACTCAATGGGGTGCCCTGTATCGAGATTATTGAACGGGATGCGGTGCGCACTTATCAAGTCATGTATTCGCGTTCATTTTCTACGCCGGTGCGCGGAGTCACGCAGGCTTATCAGGTCCTCTCCATTTACTCTCAAAATGTGACGCGCCGTCTGCGTCGTCAACAGATGACCGCCGGGGCTCTGTGGGCTTTTGCCTCTACCGCCTGGTACAAGGAGCCTTTCTCACGAATCAGCGCGATGGCTCCGCTGCACCCGCGCACTGACGACCCGGTGACAGTCCTGAAAGCGGCCGCGAAAGTCCTGCTGGGACAAGTCGATCCGCGAGCGGATTACGTGCGGGCGGGCATCTGCCTGACAGACCTGGGCAAACCTGACCCGCAAGAGCCGCTACCCATGTTTGCCCCGGATCTGGAAGCTCAACGGCGGGGAAAAATTATTGACCGGGTCAACGCGGCGGTGGGAGAGGGCTCTGTAGGGCTGGGTCTGGCGGGACTGAAAGCCGCCCCGGACTGGACTATGAAGCGAGAGATGCTATCTAACCGCGGCACTACGCACTGGTCCGAGCTGGCCCTGGTGCACTAATACAGCTACGCAAAAGCGGAGAAAATGAGCGAGTTAATCCTTATTTACGAAATGTAGTTAAATCAATTGATAAAAATGGGACCCCGGTCCCTTGAAAATAAGCGGAGGGACGCAAGAATTGGTGGTGAGGTTGGAGATTCCAATCGAGTGCTCACCGGACTATCAAAGGAGAAAGTCATGCCTCAAAAGATTCGCGCCTCCATCGCGTATGGTGTTGGTAAAGGGTTTTCTAAGCCCGAAGAACTCATCCTCGATGATCCCATCAAAGCCGAAGTGCTGGTCAATATCGAGGCTTCCGGTCTGTGCCACTCAGACTTGCACCTGGTGGAAGACGACGACAAAATGTTTGAATTTCCGGCTGTATTAGGCCACGAAGTCGCCGGTACGGTAGAAGCCGTCGGCCCGGAAGTCGTGGGGATTAAACCGGGAGATCGCGTGGTGGCCACGTTGGAGCAAATTTGCGGTCATTGCGATAAGTGTATGGGAGGAAAAGCGCATTCCTGCCGTCACCAGGAAGAATGTGTGCGCCAGCCGGGGGAGCCGCCGCGTCTCAAGTTCCCTGATGGGCGTCCGATTACCCAAGCGCTGGGGATTGGCGGCTTCGCTTCCAAGTCCCTGATTCACCAAAATCAGTTGGCGGTGGTGAATAATCAGGTAGATATGGCTGAAGCGGCCTGCATCGGCTGCGCCACCATCACCGGCTTCGGGGCGGCAAAGAACTCGGCAAAAGTACAGCCGGGAGATTTGGTTGCGGTCATCGGCACCGGCGGTATCGGACTGAATGTAATCTCCGGGGCGCGGGTGTGCGGCGCTCGCACCATCATTGCCATCGACGTGTTCGACAACAAGCTCGAATTCGCCAAGAAGTTCGGCGCCACCCACGTGGTCAATGCCAAGAAAGAAGATCCGGTTGAGGCCGTGCGCCGCATCACCGGCGGTGGGGTGGACAAGTCCTTTGAGGCCATCGGGTTTGCGGAAACTATGAAACAGTGCTGGGATATGCTGGCCCAGGGCGGCACCGCCTACTGCATCGGCTTGGCGAAACCAGACGCCACGGTTTCCTTGGAGATTGACCCCATCAACCTGCTGTTTATGCAGCGCGGTTTCAAGGGCGTGTGGATGGGCGCGACAAACCCGAAGCACGACATTCCCTACTATGCGGACTTGGCGGTGGACGGACGGCTTAATATGCACGACATCGTCACGCAGCGCATCCGTTTGGACCAGATTACCGAAGCGTATGAACAGCTCATGCGCGGTGAGGTCATTCGTTCGGTCATCACCGAGTTCTAAACGCTGAAACAGAGCCGTTCGCAATTCCGGGTGAGTCTGCATGGGCTCACCCGGAATTGCTTTCTGTAAGCCAGCGGTAACCGCGGTTAGGGCAGGTCTAGCGTTTACGGTACAGGCGCTTGCGCTGGAACTTGGGTTCCGAAGTGACTTGGATTCCAAGGTTTCTAAAGATTCCTTCGTCCACCGACCCCAAGATAGTGGTCGTGTGTACGTTCGTGCCATCGAGTTCCTTGAGCATACCCAGGGCGGCGCGGGCTTCGGCAGAAGTCCCGGCGGAAACGGACAGGGCAATCAGCACTTCATCGGTGTGCAGGCGGGGATTGCGCGAGCCCAAATGCTGGGTCTTTAAGGTTTGGATGGGCTCAATCGACTCGCGAGACAGCAGGTCCAGCTCCGGATCGATGTCTGCCAGATATTTCAACGCGTTCAGTAGCATCGCTGCGGAACAGCCTAGCAAGGCAGAGGTCTTGCCGGTGATAATCGTGCCATCGTGCAGTTCAATAGCGCTGCCGGGTTGGTTGGTGGCGGCTTCAACTTCCAGGGCGGCACCTACCACGTGACGTTCCCAAGTGGAGGTGCCCGCTTTCGCCATTAATACCGCGATACGGGTGGATTCTTCGGAATCCCGGCCGTCCCGGGCTTGTTCAACCAGCGCTTTATAGTAGCGCCGGATAATTTCTTGACGCGCGGCTTCCTGACACACCGCGTCGTCACTGATGCAGTAGCCCGCCATATTAACTCCCATGTCAGTAGGGCTTTGGTAGGGAGATTTACCGGTGAGCTGTTCCAACATGGTTTTCAGTAGCGGGAACGTTTCTGTATCGCGGTTGTAGCTAGTGACCTGCACGCCGTGTGCCGCCAAATGGTAGGGGTCGATGAGGTTGATGTCCTCCAAGTCCGCGGTGGCGGCTTGGTAAGCCAAGTTCACCGGATGTTCCAACGGCAGGTTCCAAATTGGGAAGGTTTCAAACTTGGCGTAGCCGGCTTCGATACCGCGTTTATTGTCGTGGTAGACCTGAGAGAGGCAGGTTGCCAGTTTGCCGGAACCCGGACCGGGGGCGGTAACGACGATGAGGTCGCGGCTGACCTCCACATAGTCATTCCGACCAAAACCGTCCTCGGACAAAACCAACTTTGTATTAGAGGGATACCCCTCGATAATGCGGTGTCGAGCAACTTTCAACCCCAGTCTTTCCAGGCGCTCCTTGAACGCGAAAGCCAGGGCGTTGTCGTCCGCGAGTTGGGTCATCACCACGTTTTCGACCAGGAAACCGCCTTCGCGAAACACGTCAATGAGCCGCAGCACGTCATCTTCGTAAGTAATATCCAAATCAGCACGCCGTTTTTGCCGCTGTAAATCCAAGGCACTGACACAAACCAAAATCTCAATTTCGTCCTTTAACTGGCGTAGCATCGAAATTTTGTTGTCCGGTGTGAACCCCGGCAGGACTCTGGAGGCGTGCATATCGTCGTAGAGCTTGCCACCCATCTCCAGGTAGAGCCGACCCCCGATTTCCTGGCGACGCTCCGCGATGTGTTTGGACTGCATTTTGATGTATAAGTCGTGGTCAAACCCAATTTTTCGGCTCATCAAATACTTCACTTTCTCAGATAAATTCAGTTTGGAATCAATAATTATTTATTGTCTTAGCTTACACTAGGGGAGTGACGTTCTCAGTGACCGCGGCCACCGCGGAACCCGCTTTACTGGATTTGCCTTGGGAATTACCCTTGGAGGAATGGCCAGAGCGCTATATCGCCTCTTTCCCGCATGGAATTTCACGACACGTTGTGCGTTTTGTGAACCTCGGACCGCGAATCCTCGCGGTGAAAGAAATTTCAGAGGAAAAGGCACGTCACGAGTATTCCCTGTTGCGCGATTTGGTGCGTTTGGAACAGCCGGTGGTGCAACCGCTAGCTCACGTCACCCACCGTACCGACGCAGCCGGGGAAGAACTCAATAGTGCCCTGGTGACCTCTCACCTGCCGTTTTCCCTGCCTTACCGGACTTTGTTCAACGCGAACATGAGTCCCGAGACCGCCACTCGCCTCATCGATTCTCTGGCGGTGCTGCTGGTCAGGTTGCATCTGCTGGGGTTCTATTGGGGAGATGTCTCTCTTTCGAACACACTATTTCGGCGTGACGCCGGAGCATTTGCCGCTTACCTGGTCGACGCGGAAACCGGGGAGTTGCATCCTGAGGGCTTGACCTATGGGCAACGTTCCTACGATGTCGAAATAGCTCGGGTGAACATCATCGGTGAGCTGATGGATCTCCAGGCCGGGGGCACTCTTGACGAAGCCGCTGACACCGTTGAAATCGGTAACCTGCTCCAAGACCGCTACGACGCCTTGTGGGATGAACTGACCTCTGTAGAGACTTTCGATGCGGATGAAACCTGGCGTATCGAGGATCGCATTCGTCGTTTGAATGATCTGGGCTTTGATGTAGGGGAACTTAAGATGAAGACCGACACCGCGGACGGAGCTCGCCAACTGCTGATTCAGCCTAAGGTTGTGGATTCTGGACACTACCATCGCCAGGTGATGCGCCTGACCGGCCTCGATGTTCAGGAAAATCAGGGGCGGCGCATGATTAACGATATGCAGACTTTCCGTATGCTCAATCATCTCGAAAACGTACCGCTTGACGTGGTGGCGCACCGGTGGCTGACGAAAGTATACGAGCCAATCTTGGCGGCTCTTCCCGAGGAGTTGCTGTCTAAGCTGGAGCCAGCTCAGGTGTTTCATGAGATTCTGGATCACCGCTGGTACCTGTCGGAAAACCGCGGGAAGCGGGTCAGTTTACATGAAGCCATCGACTCCTACATCCGCAAAGTCCTACCCCAGAAACCTGACGAAATCACCATTATGGGTGAGTAAGGTACCGACTCTGTTTTGCTTATCCGCTGGGTATCCGCCTACATCAGCAAAAAATCGATTAGTAAAGAAGCAATGTCTGGTTTTTGTTGGTACTGCAACGAAACGTGTAGTACCCCGGAAGGGATTCGAACCCTTAACAAGCCGGGTTTGAGCCGACCGCCTCTACCAGTTGGGCTACCAGGGCATTCTCTGTGAAGGTTAGGTAAATAACCGCCGCAAAGACTTCATATATACTAAAGTATCTAACGAGAAAAGCAAATCGAGTCCACTTACAAGGGGGATCTGAAGAGATGGCGAAGACGGCATCTGCAGCAAAGGACACTAAAGAGCACCGGCGAGTAATTGTGGCCGAAGACGAGGCCTTAATCCGACTCGACATTGTCGAAACTATGAAAGAAAACGATTTCGAAGTGGTCGGCGAAGCTGCCGATGGCGAGGAAGCCGTAACCTTGGCTCTGGAATTGGAACCTGACTTGATAGTCATGGACATCAAAATGCCGAAGCTCGATGGTATTACGGCCTCCGAAAAAATCATGAAGGAAGCCCCTTGTGCCATCGTGATGCTCACCGCTTTTTCCGACAAGGAACTCATCGAACGCGCCAAGGATGCCGGTACTATGGCTTACCTGGTAAAACCGTTTGACCCCAAGGATTTATTGCCCGCCGTAGAGGTCGCTCTGTCACGCCACCAGGAGCTACTTTCTTTGGAAGATTCTATTGCTGACCTGCAAGACCGGCTCAGCACCCGCAAAAAGGTAGACCGCGCCAAAGGTCTCTTGATGGAAAAGATGGAACTGACCGAACCGGAAGCGTTCCGGTGGATTCAAAAAACGTCGATGGATCGCCGTTTGTCCATGCGCGAAGTTGCGGATGCGGTGATTGACCAGCTCGGCGATTAATTCGGCTGTTCCACCAAGTAACAGGTCATGATGCCGGTCGAGATAATCTTGCCGGTGTCCTCGCTGGTATTGTCAAAACGATAAACCGCGGTGCGTCGTCCCAGGTGAACCGCATCGGCGGTACAGATGATGCGGCCGCTGATTCCCGGTTTGATATGGGTGATGTCCAGATGCGCTCCCACGGCGCTTTTGCCGAACTGTTTAGCCCACTGGTAAGCAGCAAAAGACGCGACAGACTCCGCCAGGAGAGCCGCGGCTCCGCCGTGCAGTATCCCAAACGGTTGGGTATTACCTTCCAGCGGCATGATACCGACCGCATGTTCGGCGCTGAGCTCGGAAAACGTAATGCCCATTTTCTCTATAGCAGGGCCCAGATTATCCCAATCCATTCTTACCTCCGGGGTTCTTGATAACCTACAGACATGAGTAAAAGACGTTTACTGGTATTGGATGGGCATTCCTTGGCTTTTCGGGCTTTCTTTAGCCGTGACCCGGAACACTTCCGCACCTCCACCGGTGTCTATACTAATGCGGTACACGGATTTTTGTCTATGCTGCTGACGATGATTCGCACTGAGAAACCCACTCATATCGGGGCAGCTTTCGACCTTTCTCGTCATTCCTTTCGCACTGACATCTATCCGGACTACAAAGGAGGCCGTTCCGAAACGCCACCGGAATTTATCGGACAAGTTGAAAATATCCAAAAGTTACTGAGTGCGATGGGGATTAAGTGGTTGACGGAACCCAATGTCGAGGCGGATGACATTTTGGCCACTTTGACGGCAAAAGGAACCAAAAATGGCATGGAGGTGTTGGTTTCATCAGGGGACCGCGACACTTTTCAGCTCATCTCCGACGAAGTTACCGTTCTGTATCCAGGACGTAGCATCTCGGACACCAAACGTATGACTCCCCAAGCGGTAAAAGACAAATACGACGTCTGGCCTCAGCAGTATCCGGAAATTGCCGCCCTGGTCGGAGAGAAAGCCGATAATTTGCCAGGCGTGCCTTTGGTTGGGGAAAAAGTTGCCGCCGCGTGGCTGAATGAATACGGTTCACTCGATACTTTGTTGGAGCATCGTGGTGAACTCACCGGCAAACGCGGGGAGAATTTGCGTCAGCACGTAGATGACGTCCTGCGGAATCGTCAGTTGAATCGGTTGCGCACCGACCTGCAGCTTCCCGTTGGTGTGGAGGACTTGCATTGGACCGGATTCGATCCACAGGAGGTTCAGGCGGTTTGTAATGAGCTGGAGTTTAATCAGATGCGCTCCCAGATTCTGAAACTCGGTCAGACTCTCGGTATTGCCTCCGCCAACGCCGCGTCATCCAGCGAGGCGAACAGCCCTGCGATGGAACCGGAGCCGCAAGACGCGGATGGTTTCGGAGTGATACCAGATCCGGAGCGGTTTCATCTGGGAAAGGATTTCACACCGGCACAGTTTGCCCAGTGGCTGCAACGCACGGAAAGCCAGAGTTTAGGAATTTGGGCAGTCGGTAACATCGGCGTGACTAATCCACGGATTGACTGGCTGTTGTTGGCTGCAGATGAAACTCCCCAGGGGCAGTGTGTGTTGATTGTTCCTGATGAGCTCACGCCGGAAATGGATCATTTACTGCGCGATACTTTGGCGGGAAGTCGAAATAAAACCGTGTATGACGCGAAATCGGTGCGCCATGCGTTACGTGCCCACGGTTGGGAGTTGCGCGGTGCGGTCACGGACGTGAATATGCTCGATTACCTGGTCAATCCCGATGGGAATCGCACTAAATTCGCCGGGGTGACGAAGCGTCTGCTGGGTTGGGAGATTGAGGAGAAGCCCTCCGACGTCAGCAAAATCAGTGAACAGATGACTTTGGATTTAGGTCTGGAGCTGGACGGGGAGTCCCCGGCTCAGCCGTGGCCCCAAACGCTGATTAATCAAGGCATCTATGCTTACGCCCTGCTACAGATGCAGCCCATGCTCCAACAACTGGCGCGTTTCCGCCGGGTAGACGGGTTATTGGAACTGGAAAACCCGCTTTCCTTCGTTTTGGAAAAAATGGAATATACCGGTATTGGTATTGACACGATTTGCCTGGATGATTACGCGCAGAGTCTGCAATCTGATGTCGAGATGGCTCAGCAATCCGCTTTTGACTCCATTGGCCGCGAGGTCAATCTGTCTTCCCCGAAGCAGCTGCAAGATGTGCTGTTTACCCAGCTGGAGCTACCTAAAACAAAAAAGACCAAAACAGGGTATACAACGGATGCGAAGGCTTTGGAGGAACTTGCGCGGTACAACCCGCATCCTTTCCTCGATGCACTTTTATACCATCGTGACCGGATAAAACTTTTACAGATTGTGCGCAATCTGCGTGACCGGGTAGGGGATGACGGCAGGATTCATACCACCTTTGGGCAAACTGTGGCGGCAACCGGACGGTTGTCCTCTATTGATCCGAACTTGCAAAACATTCCGGCGCGTACCACGGACGGGCAAAAGATTCGGGAAGCGTTCGTGCCTCAAGAACCGTATATCGCCTTGATGACAGCGGATTATTCCCAGATTGAGATGCGGATTATGGCCCATCTGTCCGGCGATGAGGGACTGCTGGCGGCGTTTGCCTCCGGCGAGGACCTGCACCGTTCCGTGGCGGCGTTGGTTTATGGAGTGACGCCCGATGAAGTGACTTCCATCCAGCGCTCCCACGTCAAGGCGACTTCCTACGGCTTGGCCTATGGATTGAGCGCTTTCGGCTTAGCCGGTCAGCTCAATATCTCTCAAAAAGAAGCCAAGCAGCTGATGGATACCTATTTTGAACGATTCGGAAAGGTGAGGGACTATTTGAATTCCATTGTCGCCACCGCCACCAAGGTTGGTTACACCGAAACTATGCGCGGCCGGCGCCGCTACCTGCCGGAATTGCGTTCTACTAATCGTAACGTGGCTGATAATGCGCGACGCGCGGCTCTCAACGCCCCCATCCAAGGCAGCGCGGCCGACCTCATGAAAGAAGCCATGCTCCAGGTAGATGCTGACTTGCGGCGCGACCATCTGCAGTCTCGTGTCCTGCTGCAAGTTCATGACGAACTAGTCTTGGAGGTGGCTCCTGGCGAAGAGGAACGTTTGGAAACGTTAGTACGTAAAGCTATGACGGGTATCGCAAAACTGCGGGTCCCGCTGGAAGTCTCGGTGGGCATCGGACCCAATTGGAGAGCCGCAGCCCACTAAAAACGCACGGACCGGCACCGAGATACTTGCCCCGCAGTAAGTTTGGCAACGCCTACTTTACGTCTTCGAGATACTTATCGGAGTCGAAGTGGTTTTCACCGGCAAAGCTCTGGGCGATTTCCTTGTCGTTGTCGTCAATCTTGCCGCTAGAGAAACGAGCCATCAGCATAGCGATAGCTCCGTCACCAGTCACGTTCGTGGCTGTCCCGAACGGATCGAGGGCAATGTAGGACGCAATCATCAACGCAACTTGTGCATCGTTGAATCCGAGCATGGAGGACAAGATACCAGTCGCCGCCATAATCGCACCGCCGGGAACGCCCGGAGCTGCGACCATCGTGACACCCAGCATAAAGATAAACCCGACGAACTGGGCGACACTAACCTTAATATCGGAGGTCATAATGATGGCCAACGCAAAAGCGGTGATCTTCGAGGTTGATCCTGCCAGGTGAATGGTGGCGCACAGCGGCACCGTGAACGAAGCGACTGCGTCGGGAACACCAATCTTCTTGACCTGACGCAATGTCACCGGAATCGTAGCGGCAGACGAGGATGTCCCCAAAGCGGTTGCGTAGGCGGGCAGCATCGTCACCAGAGCCTTGAACGGATTGACCCCGAAGGCCAAACCACCGACCAGGTACAGACTGACCAGGATAATGACCTCCAGTACCAAAACCAGGATGACCACCACTGTCAGGACGGCGATAACGTTGTAGACCTCACCGGTCTTTGTCATATTGAGGAAGATACCGAAGATGTGAATCGGCAATAGGGGGATAATGACTTTTTCAATCAACTTGATGATGATGGCGCGGAACTCCACGAAAGCACGGCGCAGCGTGCCGCGGGACACCATAGATAAACCGATGCCCATGATAAAGGACAAAATGAGCGCACCCAGCACGGAAATCGGAGCGGGAATCTCCAATGTCACCGCCGGGGCAATGTTGGATGCCGAAGGATCCGCGACGGAAGCCAAGGAACCCTTGCGCAAGAAGTTGGGCAGTACGCTCTCAGAAATGCCGTAGGTCAAGAACCCTGAATACATCGTCGAGATGTAGGCAATCAAAGCGGTCAACCCCAGCCACTTCGCTGAACCGGAACCGAGGTCAGCAATAGCGGGGGTCACCAGCCCGATGATAATGAGCGGGATACAGAAGTTCAGGAACTGGCCGAACAAAGAATTGAAAGTGGCGAAAACCACAACGACGGGCTTGGGAACAAAAAGCCCAAAAATAATGCCCAGGACAATCGCGATGACGACCCAGAGCAAGATGCCACCCTTTTTGAAAATATTCACAATAGACTACATTCCTGCATTAAACCACACTTTTTACATACCCTTTTCATTCGGTCGCCTTCCGTCCGCTAACCGGGAGTCGGGGTGTGCAAACCTGACGATGACCAGATTACGCTCGCTGGAGGGTCAGTCAGTCAATTCAGAAGAGTGCTTTAAGCGGGTTTAATTTGGATAGGCCAGCGCTATCCAGTAAGATGGATGCTTGGTGTTTTATCGCTTTAAGGTGGTTTTTCAGCCGTCCGGAAGTGATTCGACATCGGTAACTATTCCTACTACCTGACCTTGGAGTCACCAACTAAATGTCCAATACTACTAATGTCCCTACTACTGTTCCTCAGGTTGCCATTAACGACATCGGCTCGACCGAGGACCTCATCAAAGAAATCGACAAGACCATCAAGTACTTCAATGATGGCGATCTTGTCTCCGGTACTGTCGTGAAAGTTGATCGCGACGAAGTTTTGCTCGATATCGGTTACAAAACCGAAGGTGTTATTCTTTCCCGCGAACTGTCCATTAAACATGACGTGGATCCTGACGCGGAAGTCAAAGTTGGTGACGAAATCGAAGCTCTGGTCCTCCAAAAGGAAGACAAAGAAGGCCGTTTGTTGCTGTCCAAGAAGCGCGCTCAGTACGAACGCGCCTGGGGCGATATCGAAAAGGTGAAGCAGGAAGACGGGGTCGTCAACGGCACCGTTATCGAGGTTGTCAAGGGCGGCTTGATTATTGATATCGGTCTGCGCGGATTCCTGCCGGCCTCCCTGGTGGAAATGCGCCGCGTGCGCGACCTGCAGCCTTACATCGGCCGTCAGCTGGAAACCAAGATCATTGAGTTGGACAAGAACCGCAACAACGTGGTCTTGTCCCGCCGCGCTTTCTTGGAACAGACCCAGTCCGAGGTGCGCACCACCTTCCTGTCCACTTTGCAAAAGGGTCAGGTTCGCAAGGGCGTGGTGTCCTCCATCGTCAACTTCGGCGCGTTCGTCGATTTGGGCGGCGTGGACGGCCTGGTGCACGTGTCCGAACTGTCCTGGAAGCACATTGATCACCCCTCCGAGGTCGTTCAGGTCGGCCAGGAAGTCACCGTAGAAGTACTCGACGTTGACTTTGATCGCGAACGCGTGTCCCTGTCCTTGAAGGCCACTCAGGAAGATCCGTGGCAGACCTTCGCCCGGACCCACAAGATTGGTCAAATCGTTCCTGGTAAGGTCACCAAGTTGGTGCCCTTTGGTGTGTTTGTCCGGGTCGAGGACGGCATCGAGGGCCTGGTGCACGTGTCCGAGTTGGCCACCCGTCACGTGGAAGTTCCCGAACAGGTCGCCAAGATTGGTGATGAAATCTTTGTCAAGGTTATCGATATTGACCTCGAACGCCGCCGTATCTCGCTGTCCTTGAAGCAGGCCAACGAAGGGCTGGACGTGACTTCTGATGACTTCGATCCTTCGCTTTACGGTATGTCTGCCGAATACGACGCTGAGGGCAACTACAAGTACCCCGAGGGCTTCGATCCGGAAACGAACGAGTGGATGGAAGGCTACGAAGAACAGCGCGCTGCTTGGGAAACCTCCTACGCCGCGGCTCAGGCTCGTTTTGAAGCCCACAAGGAACAGGTCAAGATTGCTCAGGAAGCCGACAAGGAAGCTGCTATCGCTCAGGGCGTAGCTGAACAGACTTCCTACAGCTCCACCACCGAGGAAGAAGCCGATACCTCAGGTACCTTGGCCGATGACGAGGCTTTGGCGGCGCTGCGCGACAAGTTGGCCGGAGAGTAAAGCTCTCTGAGTTTCCCGCGCGGCTGGACAGCCAGCAATATTTTTATCCGTGATGCGGAGACCGCTTGGTCTCCGCATCACTTTTGTGCTCGATTTTTGCACCAGCATTTGGCCACATTTCCCAGCGGTGTGGCTTAAGCTGAGAAATACTACGGTTTTTGATGACCGGATGAAATATTAAGCACCGCCAGAATTTTGAGCGCAGCACAGAGAGGTAACTGTCGTGAAAATTGTCATTGCCCCGGATTCGTTTAAAGGTTCTTTGTCCGCCGCGGAAGCAGTCGCTGCGATGAAACGCGGGGTTGAAGCAATTTTCCCCGAAGCCGAAACGGTAGCGGTGCCGGTGGCTGACGGCGGGGAAGGCACCGCCGCGGTCATGCTTAATGCTTATGGCGGAGAAGTTAAGACGGCCAAGACGGTAGACGCTCTGGGCCGCGAACGGGAGGGCGAATTTACCTGGATTCCAGCGCGGCGCATGGTCGTGCTGGACACCGCTGAAGCGTGCGGGATTATGTACATTTCCATGCTGGAACGCAACATTATGGAATCCAACACTGAAGGTGTGGGGATGTTGCTGAAAGCCGCGTTGGACTTGGAGCCTGAAACTATCGTGGTCGGTTTGGGTGGTTCAGCGACCAATGACGGCGGCTGGGGTATGTTGCACAATCTCGGTGCGAAACTGTTTGACGAGGCCGGCCAAGAGCTCGAACCGAAAGTTCATGTTTTGGCTAACGCTGCCCGCCTGGATTTATCCGGGATGGATCCGCGCTTGAGCAAAGTAAAGATCGTGGCCGCGAACGATGTGCGTAACCCGCTGACCGGTCCCAGCGGGGCGTCTGCCTCTTTCGGTCCGCAAAAGGGTGCCAAGCCGCTGCAGTTGGGTAAACTCGATCGCTGCCTCAAAAACTGGGGCCGACTGTTAGAGGAAACCACCGGCGTCAAAGTGTCAGACATGGAGGGTGCGGGCGCCGCTGGAGGTATGGGAGCCGCTTTTCTTGCTCTGGGTGCGGAAAATCGCCACGGTTTCGAAATCGTAGCCGAAGCAACGAAACTCAATGAAGCTATGGAAGACGCCGACCTAGTGCTGACCGGAGAAGGGCAGCTCGACCGACAAACCCAACGTGGCAAGACGCCCTGGGGTGTGGCACAGTTGGCTCGCCAGCACGATATTCCTGCCTTGGCGTTTACCGCGCGTCTCGGCTTGGGACACGAGATTTTGCTGCAGGACGGATTCACCGCGATTATTCCTATCATGCATCAGGCGATGACCGGTGAAAAAGCCGCCATCGAGAAAGCATCTATCTTGTTGGAGGACGCGGTCACTCTGAGCTTGCAGCTGATGACGGTGGGAGCGAATCCCGCAATCAGTGACATTTTGTTGAAAGCACTTGATGATTAAACAGTTGCGTGCGTTTTCCGTTCCGAATCATCGTGCCCTCAAAGTCGGTATCAGCGGCGGTATCGGTTCGGGGAAAACAACGTTCACCAACTGTTTAGCTGCTCTCGGTGGAGTTCGCTTTGACGCGGATGAGGTGTTGCGTGCCGCCACCGGTCCACAAGGGTGCGCCACGGCACAAATCCGGGAAACTTTTGGCGCGTCCGTATGTGCCGGGGGTGAACTCAATCGCGGTGCCCTGGCACAGCTCATCTTTTCCGACCCCGCCGCAAAAGCCCGCCTGGAAAGCATCTTGCATCCCCTGGTCTGGCAGGAAATGGACCGGGTTTTGGCTCAATTGGGACCGGGGGACGTGCTGGTGGCAGAGATTCCTCTGTTGACCGAAACCGGTAACCACACCCGTTTCGACTGCTGCGTCATGGTGGACGCCCCGCTGGAAGTGCGCCTCGACCGCCTCACCCGAGACCGTCAGTTGACCGAGGCGCAGGTTCGGGCAAGGATTGATGCCCAAGCCAGCCGGGAGCAGCGAGAGGCCATCACGACGTTTTGGGTGGACAACTGCGGTACACCCGCGGACCTCGATGCAGACGCGGCAGCGCTCTGGAAGATTCTGTCCACCCGCCCGGTGCCGGAGTTTTCAGACTTTGCAAAGCACGGTGGTCCGGATTTGCCTACACTGGGACTATGACCGAAAAAAAGGCACTGCCTCGCGATTTGGTGGAAAATCCGATTTCGCTGGAAGTTGTCAGCGAATACACCCCCTCCGGCGACCAGCCGGAAGCCATCGCCGAACTTGCTGAGAGAATCAATGCCGGTGAAAAAGACGTCGTGCTGTTGGGGGCGACTGGCACCGGCAAAACCGCTACCACCGCTTGGCTCATCGAAAAACTGCAGCGTCCCACCCTGGTGCTGGAACCGAACAAAACGTTAGCGGCCCAGCTGACCGCTGAGTTTCGGGAACTTCTGCCGAAAAACGCCGTGGAATACTTCGTGTCCTACTACGACTACTACCAGCCGGAAGCCTATGTGCCGCAAACCGATACCTATATCGAAAAGGATTCCTCTATCAACGATGAAGTGGAACGCCTGCGACACTCGGCCACAAACTCCCTGCTGACACGCCGGGACGTGGTGGTCGTTTCCTCGGTATCCTGCATCTACGGTTTGGGTACCCCGGAAGAATACGTGTCGCGCGGCATTCACCTGACCCGAGGGATGCAGATTGGACGTCAAGACCTCATCAAACGCTTCGTCCAGATGCAGTACAACCGTAATGACGTGGAGTTTACGCGGGGCAATTTTCGGGTGCGTGGGGACACCATCGACATTATTCCCATGTATGAAGAACTCGGGGTGCGGGTGGAAATGTTTGGCGACGAGGTTGACGCCCTGGCTTTGCTGCACCCCGTGACCGGGGCTACTTTGCACGAGGTGAACGAAATCTATGTGTTCCCTGCCTCGCACTACGTCGCCGGTCCTGAACGTATGGAACGCGCTTTGGCCGGAATCGAGCGTGAACTGGAACAGCGCTGCAAATGGTTCCACGACCAAGGCAAACTGTTGGAAGAACAGCGCCTCAGGATGCGTACCACCTACGACTTGGAGATGCTGCGCCAGATTGGGATGTGTGCGGGCATTGAGAACTATTCTCTGCATATTGACGGCCGGCAGCCGGGAGAGCCTCCCCACACCTTGCTGGATTATTTTCCAGAAGATTTCCTGTTGGTCATTGATGAGTCTCACGTCACGGTGCCCCAGATTGGCGGCATGTTTGAAGGTGATATGTCACGGAAACGCACTCTGGTGGACTTCGGATTCCGGCTGCCCTCCGCGATGGATAATCGGCCCTTGAAATGGGAGGAATTCCAGGACCGCATCGGGCAAACAGTGTATCTGTCCGCCACCCCGGGGGACTATGAACTGGGTCTCAGCGATGGGGTAGTGGAACAAATTATCCGCCCCACCGGCCTGGTCGACCCCAAGATTGTGGTGAAACCGGTGGAGGGCCAGATTGATGACCTGATGGAGCAGATTCGCCTGCGCACCGAAGCTGAGGAGCGGGTGCTGGTGACTACGCTGACTAAACGCATGGCGGAGGACTTGACCAAATACCTCGCTCAGCGCGGTATCAGGGTGGAATACCTGCATTCCGACGTGGATACGCTACGCCGGGTGGAACTGCTGCGATCGTTGCGTCAAGGCGAGTTCGACGTGCTGGTAGGTATCAACCTGCTGCGTGAGGGTCTGGATTTGCCCGAAGTGTCGCTGGTTTCGATCTTGGATGCCGACAAGCAGGGGTTCTTGCGTTCCACGAAGTCTCTGATTCAAACGATTGGGCGCGCCGCCCGTAATGTGCATGGAGAAGTTCATATGTACGCCGACGCGGTTTCCGACGCGATGCGGGAAGCCATCGATGAAACCGAGCGGCGCCGCCATAAGCAGATTGCGTATAACGAAGCCCACGGTATTGATCCGCAGCCGCTACGCAAGAAAATCTCTGACGTGACCGATATGTTGGCACGCGAAGATATCGACACGGCGGAATTATTGGGTACGGGCTATCGCCAACCAGATCAAAAGCCTTCACCTGCCGCCCGCAGCGCGGCTCAGGACGCAGCGGCAGCTCGCGCGGCACTGGAGGTCATCAGCCGAGCGCGAGCCAATGCTGCAGAGGACCAGTCAACTCAGCATGGCGCGGATGAAGATACTGTGGACTTAGTTTCTCTGGTCGCGGAACTGACCGACCAGATGCACGCGGCTGCCAGCGAGCTGCGGTTTGAGTTGGCTGCCCGGCTGCGTGATGAAATCGCCGACCTAAAGAAAGAAATCCGCCGGGGGAAAGCCTTGGGCAACTAGCCTTTCGGGTTGTGTTTCTGGTTATGTTAGCGACAAAGGGCGGCCGAGTTCGCCGAGTTTGACCAGCTTTGTGCCCCAGCCGCTTGCGGGATTGTAGTTTGCAAATGAGCTGAACAAATCGGTGGCTGCTGGTATTCAGCAGCCACCGGATGTATTAAGTTATGAGTTCAAAGCCCACGTGGTGGATTAGTAATCCACCACGTGGTCCTCAAGGATACCCTTGGTAATCGGCGTGGGATCGCCAAAGCGGTGGTTCGTCAAGGCAACCGCCTGTTCGTGGAGGAACGGAATCATTTCGACCCGACCGGAATAGGTGACCGGGTGATCCCAGATGGCGATATCTACAGAACCATCGATAGCTTCGGAGACCTTGGTTCGGGTTTCACCGATGATGCGAATCCGTCCGTCAAAGCCGGCATCGTGAGCAGCCCAGCTCCGAGCCCAGTTCAACCAGGCGGCTTCATCTTGGACCATCACACTGACACCGTGCTTGGAGGCAAAACCAGCCAAGCCGGGGGTCAACGGTTTGGCCGTGGAAACCGTAATCTTGGAACCCACCAGCAACCCGGAGTGCAGCACGTGGGCAATCTCCCAGTTCTTGACGTTTTCACCGATACGCACGATAACCGGAACGGGCAGACAACGGAAAATGTTGCGTTCCACTCCGAGCTGAGACGGATCGCGATTAACCTGGAAATCCTGAGCATAAGCGGTTTCATCGCCAGCCAACGACTTCTCAAGTTTGTCCTGGTCTCCGATTTCATCGGCCAGCGCAGTCAATTCCCGCGCCAAAGTGCCGGAGGCTGAACCAGAAATGTCGCTCAAGGTGGCGTCATCCGGGCTCCATTCACCCAAAGCGTACAGGTAGGAGGGGCCGCCGGCCTTGGAACCGGCACCCACGACCGAACGCTTCCAGCCGCCGAATGGCTGACGGCGCACGATGGCACCGGTAATACCGCGGTTGATGTAGGCATTACCGACCTGAACGTGATCGAGCCAGTACTTGATTTCGTCCGGATTCAGGGTGTGAATACCGCCGGTCAAACCGTATTCGACCTGGTTTTGCAACTCGACAGCTTCTTCCAAGGTGTCGCAGCGCATCACGCCCAAAATCGGTCCGAAGTATTCGGTCATGTGGTACTCACTGCCGGGTTTCACATTAGCGCGCACGCCAGGGCTCCACAGCAGCCCGGAATCATCGAGTTCTTTGGGCTTGACTGCCCAACTCTGGCCAGGCTCCAACTGGGTCAAGCCGCGCATCAGCTTTTCGCCGGGCTTTTCCACCACGGGGCCCATCTGGATACCTAAATCCCACGGGTAGCCGACTTTCAGGGACTGTACCGCGTCAATCAACTGGTTGTGGAAACGCTTGGAATTGCCAACTGTACCAACCAAAATGACCAAAGAGGCGGCCGAACACTTTTGCCCCGCGTGACCAAACGCACTCGTGACAATGTCCTTTACCGCCAGGTCAAGGTCGGCCGAAGGGGTGACGATGATGGCGTTCTTGCCGGAAGTCTCGGCTAGCAGGCCCAGGTCAGGACGCCAGGAGCGGAACATTTGGGCAGTTTCGATGCCGCCGGTCAGAATGACGCGTTCCACCCGCGAATCGGTGACCAGAATCTTGCCCAGATCGTGATTGGCCAGAGTTACCAGCTGCAGCACGTCCTTGGGAACGCCGGCTTCCCACAGGCATTCCGCGAGCAACGCCCCACAGCGGCGAGCGGGAGTGGCCGGCTTCAAAATGACCGGAGAACCCGCCGCCAAACCGGCAATGGTCGAGCCACCGGGAAGTTCCACGGCGGCGTCACCACGGTTATCTTGGCGGGAGTGAACTTCGCCCCGGCCACCTTCGACATGGCAATAGCCTCATTGGCGTAATAGTGTGCGTAATCAACGGCCTCGGATACTTCCACATCGCCCTGGTCAATGGCTTTACCGGCTTCGGAACCCATCACTTCGATAAACTCGGCGCGATGTTGGCTCATGATGACACCGGCGCGGTGCAGAATCTCGCCGCGTTCCTCCGGGCCGAGCGCCCACCACTTCGCGCCGCCCTCCTCAGCGCGATTCAGTACGGCCTGCAATTCGTCCTCGTTGTTGATCTTGGAGGCATCGACTGTATCCTGACCAATCTGAGAATCTTGCATCCTGGCCGCAATCGCCTCACCCCAAGCCACGTTGGCCGGCAAGGACGGATCGGAATCCGGAACATTGCGGAACGCCCATTTACCGGAATCGTCCTGGACTAGTTTGGCCAGTTCCTCAGCGGTTTCCTGGCTGCGGTCTTGATGACGGCGCGGCCCGAACTCTAGGTCGTTGACCATAGAAATAGCTTTCTCGAAGCGGTTGCGTTCCCGTTCGTACATAGCCTGGTTCGTGGTCAGCTCAAAAGCCGCGCTCATGAAGTTTTCTTCCGCGGCGATCTCTTCCAGACGACGCACCAGGTAGCTGATGGCGACGTCGAACTCTTCGGGGTGCACCACCGGAACGTAGTACAGCAGCGGACCGGTGTCCTCCATGACCGCGCGGGCCATAGAACTGTTCATGCCCGTCAGCATCTCGAACTCGCAGCCGTGGTTTTGGAACACCCCGCGCTTGTTCGCCAGCTCATAAGCAAAACCAGCGGTGAATACGTTCATACCAGCCACGCCGATACGAATGTTCCGAGTATGCTCAGGGGTCAACGCATAGTTGAGGATACGCATATAGTTTGCGTCAGTGTGCTGCTTTGAGGGCTGCGGGGTCATCGGCCAGCCGTGTATCATGGCGTCAACGTGTTCCATAGACAGGTTCGCGCCTTTTACCACACGCACCTTGACGCGAGCTCCGCCGTTGTCGACGCGTTTCGCGGCCCAAGCCTGTAGGTCTTGCATGGCTTCCAGCGAATCCGGCAAGTAGGCCTGGAGCACGATACCGGCCTCCAGATCCTTGAACTCCTCGCGGTCCAGCAGTTGCTTGAACACATCGATGGTCATGTGCAAGTCGTGATATTCCTCCATGTCCAAGTTGATGAACTTCTTGGGGCTGAACTTGTTGGCTTCCCGATAGAGCGGCAACAGGTTTTCGACTGCGTAAGCCACCATGTTCTGGTAGTCCCAGGCGATGTGCGGTCCGGTTACGGCGGAGACTTTGATAGACACGTAGTCCACATCGTCACGCTGCAGCAGTTCCACCACGTCTTTCAGACGCCGGGAGGCCTCTTTGTTACCCAACACAGCTTCACCCAAAAGGTTCATGTTCAGCCGAGACCCGTCCGCGCGCAGTTTCGCAATAGCTCGCCCCAGGGACTTGTTTGTCACGTCAATCGCCAGGTCGCCCACCAGTTCACGGAACACCCGCCGAGCCGCCGGAACCGCAATATCGGGAACAACCGTACCCAAAGCCCCACCGTAGACAGCCGGTAGTTTCAGGTAGGGAGGCAGGAAAGACGGCTTATTGTCTTTTACCAGGGCTGCCAGATTATCTCCGGCAATCTTGATGTCCTCCGGACGCACAACTTCATCGACAAACGCAACTGTGAAGTCCAAGCCACGCGGATCTTTTAAAGTGCGTGACAGCAGTTTAGAAGCGTAATCGACCGGGTATTTCTTTGAGGCCTCAATCCACTTCTGAGCGCGTTTTACAGCTAGCTGACCGACTTCTCTCAACTCAGCTAATTCTTGTTCATTGAGCGGTTTCAACTTATCTCCTTTGGTGTTGTGTTTTCGCTCGGAGTACTCGTTGCTCGCGAGAGTAATTCCGTACCCTTTTACCTATCATTTACTGAGGATTTTTGCACAGACTTTAACGTCTATTTTAGACAAATTCAAGAATTCTTTTTCTCCGCAACGGATTGAGACTGCTTTTCCTCGAGAGTCTTAATCAGACCCTTCGGATCGGGCTGACCCTTAGCAATGGCCACGGCACGTTCGAATTCCTCAAGAATCTGGGGGTCATCCCGCCAAGTCGCATTGGAAACCAGCCAAGCTACCAGCAGGCACAGCAAGAATCCGGGCACGATTTCGTACAGGTGTGTATAGACAATCCACGAGGCGTCGCCGTTGTTGAACGCTTTGTTCCACAGCACCGCCACCACGGCACCCACGACCATGCCAGAAGCCGCTCCCTGCCAGGTTAGTTTCTTCCAATAGAGGGACAGAATGACGATGGGGCCAAAAGCAGCTCCGAAACCTGCCCAGGCGAAGGACACCAGTCCCAGTACGGAGTTCGATGGATCTATAGCCAGCAAGGCCGCCACCACGGACACCAACAGAACTGTGATACGGCCGAGCAGAACACCCTTGTTATCGCTGAGTTCTTTCTTGGTTGCCCCGTGATAGATGTCCTCCACCATGGCCGAGGACGTGACCAGCAGTTGCGAGGACACAGTGGACATAATTGCGGCCAGGATAGCGGCCAGCATGAAGCCAGCCATAATGGCCGGGAACAGTGTGGTCCCCATGACCAGGAACACGGTTTCTTGGGGGTTGCCCTCCACGCCCTCTTTCGGTAGCAAATCAGGAATCATGCCCTTTTCGCTCATGGCACGGCCGATAATAGCGGTCATGCCGGTACCGACCAGGCAGAACACCATCCACCCCAGCCAGAAGCGCCGAGCGGGAGTGGCTTGACGGGGGGAACGCAGCGCCATGAAACGCACAATAATGTGGGGCATCCCGAAGTAACCGAATCCCCACGCTACGTTGGAAATCCAGTCCATCCACCCGACGGCGTCAAGTCCGGTGCCCAGGGGGTTCAACAGGGAGTTGTCGCCAGTGGTCGACAGACCTTCGGCGACACCACCGAACCCGCCAATAACGACCAATCCCATAATCGGCACCGCTACCAAGGCCACCATCATAATCAAACCTTGCACCATATCTGTCCAAGACACAGCCAGGAAGCCGCCGACCAGGGTGTAGAGAATCACGATGCCGGCCACAAACACCATGCCGACGTGGTAGTCCCAACCAAAGGTGGACTTAAAGAAAGTACCGCCGGCCACCATGCCAGAGGACACGTACAGGGTAAAGAACACCACGATGATAATGCCCGCTACGTAGCGTATGATTTTCGACTCATCGTGAGTACGGTTGGAAAAGAACGAGGGGACAGTAATCGAGTCGCCAGCGACTTCCGTATAAGCACGCAAGCGCGGCGCGGTGACCAGCCAGTTAATCCAGGCACCGACGGTCAAACCAATTGCAATCCAGCCGTTGAAAATCCCGCTGAGGTACATGGCTCCGGGCAGCCCCATCATCAACCAGCCGGACATGTCTGCTGCACCAGCGGAAAGGGCGGCTACAAAGGGAGGCAGGTCACGCCCGCCCAGCATGTAGTCGTCCAAGCTCTTGGAACGCGTATAGCCATAGATTCCAATCATGATCATGGCTACGAAATAGATAATCATCGCGATGGCGATGCCCGCGGGGTTAGCCGTGGTTCCGGCGGCTCCTGCGGGTACAACTGTAGTTATGCACATATTGAACCTTTCTGAAAAATATTAGACCGGCAACAATGCGGGCCGTATGCTTCGACAAGCGACATCATAGTACTTAAGTCCTATTTTTAGAAACGTGACCGCATCCTGATACAATTGCACGTACGAGAGGGAGTATTCCCACTAATGGGGGCATCGTCATCACAGTGAAGCCATCCGCCGTCCATACTGCGGAACCGCGGCACTCGGTGTCATCGGCCTGCGAGACGTCAGGCGGGGAGAGACTTTCGGTACCCAACTAGTTTCGTACCGGAGGAACGTTTACACATGCATGTGCCCCTATTGGCTTGGATAATTCTCTTTGTCGTTGTTATCGGCATTTTGACCTTTGATTTTTTTGCCCACGTTCGCAAGGACCATTTCCCCTCCCTAAAGGAAGCAGCGACGTGGACCGCTATCTACATCTTCATAGCTTTGGCAGCCGGGTTAGTCATCGGTTTGACGTTGGGCTGGGATTTGGGCGGACAATACTTCGCCGGCTGGGTCACCGAGTGGTCACTGTCGCTGGATAACTTGTTTGTGTTTGTCATCATCATTTCGGCCTTTAAGGCCCCGCGCGAGGTCCAGCAAAAAATCGTTGCGGTCGGCATCACTTTGGCGCTCGTGTTCCGTCTCATTTTCATCCTGCTGGGAGCCGCCCTCATCGAGCGTTTTAGCTGGATTTTCTATATTTTTGGTGTGTTCTTGCTGTTTACCGCGGTGCAACAGATTCGTGAAGGCAGCGCGAGTTCCGATGAAGAGGCGGAATACAAAGATAACGTTTTTGTGGCCTGGGTGCGCCGGATTTTCCCGTTCACGCCCGACTATGTGGGGCATCAATACTTTGCGACGATTGATGGCAAACGTCACATCACGCCCTTCCTCCTGGTGGTTGTGGCGGTGGGGTCAGCAGACGTGATGTTTGCGGTTGACTCCATTCCCGCCATTTTTGGTCTCACCAACGAGGCCTTCATCGTGTTCGCTGCCAACGCCTTTGCCTTGATGGGATTGCGCCAGTTGTACTTCCTCATCGAAGGCCTGATGGAACGCTTGATTTTCTTGCACTACGGACTGGCCGCCATTCTGGCTTTTATCGGGGGTAAACTCATCATTCACGCGTTGAGTACGAACGAAATTCCGTTTATCAACGGTGGCCAGCCCTTTACCGGACTACCCGAAGCGACCATCCCCGTGTCTTTGGGTTACATCGTCGGGGTGCTGATTATTACCACGGTGACTTCTCTATTGGTCAGCCGACATCGGGCGAACCAAGAGCGTCGCGATTAACCCCGAGAGACGTGGAAATCTAAATACTTCCCAAACTCGCCGATAAATTACAGTTGTGAGCAGACATCTAAATTTTCGTCATTTGTGGACCGTACTGACCGTGCTTGTTTTCTCTGCCGGCCTTTTGGCGATGCCGGTTCCTGCTCAAGCTATCAAGGGGGGCAACCTGGCCGGAGGCTCCAGAACTGATTGGGCTGTGGCTCTCCAGATCGTGAACCGTAACGATTCCGGGTGGATGAAGTGCAGCGGTACATTTGTCACACCGGACTGGGTGCTGACAGCAAAGCACTGTGTAACCAACGCGGATCTTCAACATGCCTATGCTTCAGTGGGTGCGCACGTGAACTACAACTGGCCTTACCACGTCACCACTATCGTAGGTCACCCTTACCTGGACGTAGCGTTGGTAAAACTCAATGCCCCCGGAAAAAATACTTTGCCCTTCAGCGTCCAAAACCTGAGTTCGGGTGCCGCGGCCCAGTTTTACGGTTTCGGCACCGGTGTTGATTTGAAAGTCGGGCAGTTGAGTTCTCTAGGCAGCCCGGGGGATGGGTTTCTTTACGCTCGTTCTGCCAGCAACAATATTTCCGAAGTCGGGGATTCCGGCGGTCCTCTGGTCAGCGGTGGGGTGGTCTATGGTGTGCTGTCCGCGGCGGTGCAAGCGCCGCGGGGATACCTGCAGCCTGAGGACTACAAATTTGTCCCCAGCGCAGCGTTCGCTAGGTGGATTTTTGAGTCAATCAAAGCGGTTCCCTGGGAAGGCACGCCTTGGATAGTGCCGGCGCAACCGAATCCGTCCGCCAATCCCGGCCACAATCAGGCTCCCAATCAGCAACCTCAAACACCCCCTAATCAGCAGCCGAATCAGCAACCCCAACCTGCGCTACCTGCCAATCCTGCACCGGGTCGAGTTTTCGGATCTGACCGGGTCACAACCTCTATTGCTGCCTGGCATCAAGGTGGATTTACCGGCCCTTCCCTGGTCATTGCCACCGGCACCGCAGCACCCGATGCCCTCAGCGCCGGCCCCTTAGCCGCAGCGCTGGGCGCTCCGCTGATCCTGTCGAACGGTCCATTTATAGAACCTGGCACAGTTGCTGAAATCAAAGCCAGGGGAATTCGCGACGTGCGATTGGTGGGGGGCCAGGTCGCTTTTGACCCTGCCACGCTAGGAGCCTTACAGGCCCGCGGGGTACAGGTTAGTCACATTTACGGCACGAATCGATACGGTACCGCGGCAGCGGTTGCCGGCCAAACTATTGCAGAATGGAATCAACGCGGTATCGCTCAAACACCAATTTTCTTGGCTGACGGCCTTTCTTTTCCCGATGCGCTGAGTTCAGGAGCGGGCGCAGCGTTCACACACGGCGTGGTGGTGCTGAACGCTGGAGGTTCTCTCCCGCCGGAAACGGTTGAGTTTATTCGAAACCACCAAGCCCAATCGGGTGGAAGTATATTTCCTATTGGCGGACCAGCGGTGCAGGCGTGGAATCAGGCCGGATTAGCAGGATACAAGTCGCAGCCCATTCAAGGTTTGGATCGATATCAAACCGCACAGTTTGTCGCCCAAGCCTTTGCTCCCGGTGCCACTTCCGCAGTCGTCGCCAGTGGAATGAACTTTCCCGATGGTCTGGCAGGAGCGGCTTTGGCCGCACACCGTAACTCCTGCTTGCTGCTGACCGACCCCAATATCCTGTCTGCACCCGCCGCAGCCCGATTGGCACAGCTGCCTAACCGTGGTTTGTCCGTGGTCATGGGTGGGTCGGGAGCTGTCAGTGAGGCCGTAGCTTGGGCAGTCCGAGGCTAGGTTTTCAGAAATCAGCTTTCCGGGAACCGGCACCGCGTCCCAGCTGTGAAGCAATGACAGAACACATGATGAGCTGCTCTAAGTGCAGCAGCATGATGGGTACAGCGATAGCGCCAAACAGGGAAGTTGGGAAGATAATCATGGCCATCGGTAGGCCGGTAGCCAGGGACTTTTTCGAGCCGCACATCATGGCGGCGATACGGTCGGCACGATTCAAAGCGCAGAGTGTTCCCCACCCAAACCACGTTAAAATCAGCATGATACCAACGATAACGAAGGCATCCGCCCCAATCAGCACGAAGTCTAAAGCCCCCACGGTGTCCCACAAACCATGCAGCTTCGCGCCGGAAACCGCAGAAACCACCACCAGGTAAATCGTGCCTTTATCGACTGTTTTCGTGATGATGGGGTGAGCGTTCAACCAGTTGCGGGTCCAGCGTCCGCTGAGCTGCCCCAGCACGAAAGGCAGCAAAATCAATACGGCAATATCGCGCAGAGTCGTCAGCGAGACGGTACCGGCCTTGCCCAGCAGCAACAGGACCAACAGGGGAGTTGCGAACGTCCCGACCAGGTTAGAGATAGTGGCTGCCGTGACCGCCCCGGCGACATTACCCCCGGCGATTGACGTAAAACCGATGGAGGACTGCACCGTGGAAGGTAGCAGGCAGGTGTAATACATACCCAAGGCAAAACTAGGCCCCAGGAACCACCCGGAGACGTGATAGTTCAAAAACCCCAGCAGGGGATAGAGCACAAAAGTCGAGGCCAAGATGACCAACTGCAGGCGGTAGTTCTTAAGCCCGCCCATAACCTCGGCAGTTTTCAGGCGCGCCCCGTAAACAAAGAACAGTACAGCAATCCCATAGTGGCTAACTGTTCCCACAAATGTCACTACTGCGGCGGGCAGGGGGATAAAAATCCCCGCAATCATAATCAACAGCAGGGTGAAAACAAACCAATCTACGTAGGAAAAAAACCAACGGATAAAAGGCATAAAATCGTGCCAACCAACTATGCAGATTCAGCAATTAGGAACCGATGGCCGGTTCCCATTGGTGAGTTTCGATTTCCTGCACGATGCCATGAACCTGGTTGGGATCGTGCTTCAGATACGTCAACGCTTCCTCCGGGGTCTCGACGTTCATCAGCAGCAGTGCGCCCGGTTTTTCGGTTTCGTTCATCCAGGCACCTGCGGCCTGAAGTTTCCCGGATTTTTCCAAGTTCGCCAGGTAAGCCAAATGTTCTGGGCGAATCGTGGCACGGTCGGCTTCACGGGCGGGGTCATAGTGGTAGATAACAACGACTTTACTCATAGCTCAATTCTAGGCACGTGCCATGCGCAACGAAAACCGGCCCGAATCGTCAGAAACTCCCGGGGGGATTAAACTGAACAGGTGCATGAAACTTTGAAAGTCCACGGAGCGCGTGAACATAACCTCAAGGCAGTCAACGTTGAAATCCCTCGAAATGCCTTGGTGGTGTTCACCGGGTTGTCCGGCTCGGGTAAGTCGTCGCTGGCTTTTGACACGATTTTTGCCGAAGGGCAGCGCCGTTACGTGGAATCCCTGTCCTCCTATGCCCGGCAGTTCTTGGGGCGGATGGATAAACCCGTGGTCGACTTCATCGAGGGGTTGTCTCCCGCGGTATCGATTGACCAAAAGTCCACCTCTCACAATCCGCGTTCTACGGTGGGTACCATCACCGAGATTTACGACTATTTGCGCCTGCTGTTTGCGCGAGCCGGCACCCAATACTGTCCCGTGTGTGGCGAGGAAATTACGGCACAGTCCGCGGAACAGATTGTGAACTGGCTGTTCACGTTGGGGGAGGGGATACGACTAGAGGTTTTGGCTCCGGTGGTTCGCGGACGTAAAGGCGAGTACTCGGAACTGTTTGCGCAACTGGCTGCCAAGGGTTTTACCCGGATGCGGGTGGACGGCGAGAATCATCGTCTGGAAGAACCCCCGATTCTTGAAAAACAGCTAAAACACGATATTTCGGTGTCTGTTGACCGGGTGGTCATCCGGGAAGGTTCGCGTTCTCGCGTGGCGGATTCTATCGAGACTGCCTTGGGCCTAGCAGAAGGTCTGGTGGTGGTTGATTTCGTTGACCGCGACCCCGAGGATCCCGAACGTAGCCGTCGCTTTTCGGAAAAACGAGCCTGCCCGAATAATCATCCGCTGGCTTTGGAAGAAATCGAACCGCGCACGTTTTCCTTTAACGCGCCTTACGGGGCCTGTCCTGATTGTTCCGGGATTGGCTCCCGTTTGGTCATTGACCCCGAGCTCGTGGTGCCAAATCCTGAATTGACCCTGCGTGAAGGTGCCGTCAGCCCTTGGACCAGTTCCAAAGACACCATGGAACGCATCTTAAAAGGGCTGGGTGACGAGGTGGGGTTTGACCTCGACACTCCGTGGCAGGATCTGTCCGAGCAGGTGCGTGAATATCTGATGTGGGGCAAGAACTATAAGGTACGGGTGAAGTATCGCAACCGCTGGGGTCGCGAACGGGTCTACACCACCGGTTTCGAGGGCGCGGCGAACTATATCCAGCGTCGCTACGATGAAACCGACTCTGATTTTTCCAAAGCGAAGTATGAAGGCTATATGCGGGAAGTGCCCTGTCCGACGTGTCAGGGGCAGCGCTTGAAGCCGGAAGTTTTAGCGGTTCGTATCGGGGAGCTTAATATCTCTGAACTGACCGATTTGGCCATCGATGAAGTTCAATCCTATTTAAGAGATATTCCTTTATCTGGTATGAAAGCTATAATTGCCGAACCGATTTTACAAGAGGTATGGGCGCGGTTGTCTTTCCTCATTGACGTGGGGTTGAACTACCTGACGCTATCGCGAGCGGCAAATACTCTCTCCGGGGGCGAGGCGCAGCGCATTCGCTTAGCTACCCAGATTGGATCTGGACTGGTAGGCGTGCTCTATGTGCTAGATGAGCCTTCCATCGGTCTGCACCAGCGCGATAATCAACGCCTCATCGATACCTTGAAGGGTTTGCGCGACTTGGGCAACACCCTCATCGTGGTCGAGCACGATGAGGACACTATCCGGTCGGCTGACTGGGTGGTGGACATCGGTCCCGGAGCGGGTGAATCCGGGGGACAAATCGTCCATTCCGGGACAGTGAAGGAATTACTGAAAAACGAGTCCTCGCTGACCGCGGACTATTTGGCCGGACGGAAATCTATCGAAATCCCACGTCAACGCCGCAAACCTGACCCACAGCGGATTCTGACGGTGCGGGGGGCGCGAGAAAACAACCTGCAAAACATAGACGTGTCATTCCCCTTGGGCTGCCTCATCGCGGTTACCGGGGTTTCAGGGTCTGGAAAATCCACCCTGGTTAACTCTATTTTGTATCAGGCTTTAGCCCGAGATCTGAACCGAGCCCACGTGGTTCCGGGACGTCACAAACAGATTGAGGGAACCGATCATTTGGACAAAGTTATTCACGTAGACCAATCGCCCATCGGCCGCACCCCGCGCTCGAATCCAGCGACTTATACCGGCGTTTGGGATGCGATTCGGAAATTGTTTGCCCAGACGGAAGAAGCGCGGATTCGCGGGTATGGACCGGGACGGTTTTCCTTCAATGTCAAAGGCGGACGCTGCGAAGCCTGCCGTGGCGACGGCACCCTGAAAATCGAGATGAACTTCCTGCCCGATGTCTATGTGCCCTGTGAGGTTTGCGGCGGGGCGCGCTATAACCGGGAAACTCTGGAAGTGTACTACCACGGAAAAAATGTGCGCGATGTTTTAGATATGCCAATCTCTCAGGCCGCGCAGTTCTTTTCCTCCATCCCCGGCGTGTCTCGCTACCTGGACACTTTGACCGCGGTCGGCTTGGGATATGTAAAGCTCGGCCAGAGTGCAACCACGCTGTCCGGTGGGGAAGCCCAGCGAGTCAAGCTGGCCAGCGAGCTGCATAAGCGCACAAACGGACGCGCTATCTATGTACTCGATGAACCGACCACCGGTCTGCACGTCGACGACATCCGCAAACTCATGGCCATCCTGCAGGGACTGGTCGAGAAAGGCAACACTGTGGTGGTCATCGAACACAACCTCGATGTCATCAAGTGCGCCGACTGGGTTATCGATCTCGGCCCGGAAGGCGGTAAGGGTGGTGGTACAGTGGTCGCGGAGGGTGCTCCCGAGGCTGTGGCGCAGGTATCCGGTTCGTTTACCGGGCAATACCTGGCAAAAATCCTGAAACCGAAAGGCAAAAAATGACTGTAGATGTCAGCGATGCGGAATGGAAAACTCGACTGAGCCCACGTGCTTATGCAGTATTACGGCAAGCCGCTACGGAGCGACCAGGCACCGGGGAACTACTCTATGAAACACGTTCCGGCCTCTACAGTTGCGGAGCGTGCGGGGAGCCGCTGTTCGATGCCAGTACGAAGTTTGACTCTGGATGCGGATGGCCGAGCTTTTTCGAGGCGAAGCCGGGTGCGGTACGCGAAGTCACCGATACATCTCACGGCATGATTCGCACCGAAGTTCGCTGTGCCAACTGCGGCTCCCACCTGGGACACGTGTTCCCGGACGCACCGCAAACTCCGACCGGCAACCGGTTTTGCATGAATTCCGTGGCCCTAAGTTTCCGACCCCAGGAGTGACCCGCCGTCCCACTAGCTGAATGCGTATAGGCCTACCCGAACGATGACGCAGACCGAGGACACAGGATGAATGCCGAAACCGACTCAGCAATCTGAGGGATACTTTAGAGGGTCGCTTTTTCTAGCAACTTGTCATCCGACCCCAGACCGGTCAAGTCCACGACTCGACCGTTGGCGATGTACAGGGGGGTTCCAGCACTGTCACGTCCGAGGCTCTTGACCCGCTGTTCGGCCAGAATATTAATTGCCTGCAAGCCAGACTCCGGGGTGGCCGGAGGAACAGACTTGTAATCGATGCCGTGTGCGGCCGCGATTTTAGCCAGTTCGACATCAGGTTCGCGGATAGTCTGCGCCCACTCGGTATTATTCTGGTTCTTTTCGTAATCAGCCGACTTGTAGTTGTTCATCGCGAACCCGGTCAAATCTTTGCTGAGTTCCCACAGCTTGTCAGGCTGATTTTCCGCTGTCCAGTACATGAGGTTATTGGCGGAAAAAGCAATGTTGGGGAACTTTAACTGCTGGGCGTGGGTCAGTGTCGGTCGCAGCACCACAATAGCCTGACCACCCTCGACCAAGTCATTGAGCTGTTGGCCATCATTGAGTTGGGCTTCAACGTCATTGCAGATATTGCACAAGTAGTCGTAGTACAGTTCCAAGACCTTGGTACCCTTCTTCGCCTCGGCAGTGATTTCTTCATTCGTCAAAACTTTGCCGGCTTTGAGCCAAATGCCCCGCCCGGTTTCGTAGGTTTGGGGTTCGGCGAAGTCAATCATCGTTTTCGTCCCGGCAATGGTATCTGCAGGCTGGGCCGCTAGCTCGTGTTTCGTGGTCGCAATCTTAACAAACACGATAACCAAGGCCAGCACAATGGCAACCAATACAATAGCCAGAACGGTGCCAGAGCGATTACCGGGCCTGGACACCGTCAGATTCTGCTTAGAGGAACCTTTTTTCTGTTTTGACATCTGTGAACTCCAATCACTTACCGCCATTAAACCCTGAGGGGCAGGGACGTTTCAACATTTGAAAAATTATTGCAGACACAGATGACCCGCCCGGCGCCGCAGACGACCCGCCTGTTCCAAAGATTTCAGCCCGGCTTGCATTCGCTGACGAATATCGGTGCGAGCCGGAGTTAAATCCAAGACGCGTGCGACTGCTTCAGAGGTTTCCTCCTCCAGGGGTTGCTGTGTGTCAATAACCCAGGTCAAAGCGTTATTGAACTCTTCATCACAGATGTCCACCAAAGCGCGTTGGCCATAAATCGATCCGGTCCGGAACACGGTGAAGTTCCGGGCAGAGGTGCCGGCGGGCCAGATAAACGTACCGAATTTGGTGACGTCTTGGTGAACTTCGGGATCGAGCAACTCTAAAATCTTTTGACGACGTTTCGGGTGCAAACGTTGCATTCCAAACGCATCGGCGACGAGTTTAGCCAGCCGAGCCTCCCCAATAGGTCCTTCCGTATAGAGCACTTGTGCCAACGCGTCCGCCACGGCAGCAGCATTGGCAGGATCCTGCAAATCATCGAGGACTTCCTTGGAACCCTGGTTCTGCAGGGGTTTACCGCGAGGTACGAACGGTTGCGGAACCGTTGCAGTAACGGTATCAGCAGGAATTTGGGCGGTAAAATTGGGGATGACAGGCTCGGTCACTATCGGTTCGGAAGGTTCTGGTATCGGCTTCATCAGGGGTGTCACCGGAACCGGGTCGGCAACCGGTTTATCGGTACCTTCGGCGGATTCTTCGGGCACGAATAGGGGGGCAAACGCACCCAGACCGGGCTTAGAAATCTTGCCGAGTTCTGTATTGGCAGCAGGATTTTGAGCCAGTTCGATGAAAACGTCGGTTTCTTGGTCCCCGAGTTGGTCGCCGAGAGTGGGGGCATCAGGGGCCGAGGTGAGCTCCTCGCGGTCCAGATGCGTAAAAGCGTCGGCCGGCATGTCGGCAATGACCGGTAGCACAGAGTGGGTTTTGCGTTGCCCTGCCGGGGGAAGGTCCTCAATACGGGCAGAGGGCGGTTCGACCGGGGTTAGCGTGGGAGGCTGCGGCTGGGGTTCGCGCGGCACAACTGCGGTTTCCTCCGGGGATACCGTTTGAGCAGGAGCCGCGGAGGTGTCCTCGGTCTGGAGAAGGGATGCGGCTTCACGCAGGGGTTGAGGTAGGTTCCATTCAGTTTCATCGGGAACTTCCCAAGGTTCGTCACCGCGGTTATTTTGAGCGGCCGCGATGCGTGAGGGAGAAGTGTAGCGGTCGTCACTAGCCACCGAACCATCGGTAACGTCTCCTGGAAAAGCAAGGTCCAAGGCTATGGAAACGAGACGTCGGGTCACTTCATCCGTGTTGTCCATCAGCTGAGTCAAATAAACATGTTCGATAGCGCCGAAACCGCAGTGTTCCAGGAGGTACTGAGGTACGCCGACTTCGCGATCCCACGCAGAACGCACCTGTCGCTGCTCGGGGCTGTCCAGAATCAGGCCCAGCCAAGGCGCACCCCTGTCTCCGCGAACCGCTAGGTCTAGGCGTAACGGAGTCGGACCCAAATTGGTGCGAACTTCCAGCCCCGCATGGCTTAGCAGCCGGGCGAGGTAGTCTCGCACCGCGGTAACGGGAGCCGTATCCCGGGAAATGCCAGGGGCGTTCAAAATGTCTTGCAAGAAATCGGGCAGTGCGGATTGTTCGAGGTCGCGGTTCACTACGAACAGCACCTGGCGATTAGTCTCTAACAAGATTCGGGTCCAGGTCAGGGACGGGTCACGTGTGAGAGCTGATTTTGAAGTTTCTGGCTGGGGGGTGGAGCCGAGGAAACACACCAATAAATCACAGGGGGCGCCACCTTCACCATCGCCATAACCTCCGCCGAGTTCCGATACGCTCGTAGCCGCATGGGGAAATGCGGCGCCGACTGCACCCAGGTGAGTGACTCGAAGATTCATCAAGTTTATGTCGCCCTGCCGATTCGCTTCATTGAGATACCAGCGGATACCCGCCGCTAGCTCGGAAGTCCAGGTCAGCGCCGTAACGGATTTACCGCGGTTTTTCAGGCACAGATTCATCAACAAATTGCCGGCCTTTTCAAACCACACGTAGTCGGCACCCAAGCCCCTCCAGCCGGGATTCTCGTTGGCGAGGTGTAGGGGCACGGGGTGAAGTGCCGGGGGGAACTCCATGATTGAAACCGGTTGCGACTGGGTCTGTGCTATCGGCCATGTTTCTAACTTGTCAGGTATCAGCAGTTGCGCCAGGCGGACGGGAGTGGGGGTCAAATCTCGACCGTAGCGGGTGGTGAGTTCGTACTCAGGAAAACCGGCAGCCTTCGCAAATTCATAAACGTTGCGTGCCCGACCTTTTGCGAAACTGGTGGTCGCGGGCAGGACAGCGACAAACATGGCTTGGGCGGCACCGGCCAGGGCTTTCACCACGGCCCCGGAAGGCAGTTCGGTGGCGTCAAGAATGATTACCGCGTCAAACCGGGGGGTTTCATCGACAAAATCCGGCAGATGGGTAATAACCTCAAGGGGAGTCAAGCCCACAATCGGGGTACGAGTGAGGACACCTTCTAAATCTTCACGTAGAGCTTGACGGATGGAAAAGTCCTCAGCACGCAAGCGTGCCCCAAAACGGCGCAAGGTCTCTTTATCGGCTCGCTGGGCGAACTCGCCAGCCGCGGAAATGACTTCATTGATAATTTCGCGGCGAGTTTCCGTGCAATTCAATGACAGGCGTTCCACTTGGGCCGCGTGGGTCACCGGATCAAAACCCTGTTGCGCCAAAGCCCGCTGGCGTTCACGTACCGCAGCAACCGACAGGGCGTGCTCGAGTACTCCTTGAATGGCCATTCCGCTGAGCGTCCCCTCAGACACCCAGGTGACGAGGTCATCCAAACCCAAAGCACTCAGCTTAGGGGTCAGTGCCCGGAAAGCCAAAATATCGTCAAGTGTCGAGTCCTCAGAGCTGAGCGACGTCGCCCAAACCTTACGAACCTGCAGGTAACGACCCAGGGGCGGCAGGCCTTGTGACCAGGTTTCCAAATCCGAGGTGGCCACCTGCAAGGACTGCAAAACATCAGCAAAAGCCTGGGAAATGACCCTCACCTGCTGACCTAAATGGCCGCCTTGGCGAGCCAGGGGCATTAAAGATTCCAAATCTGAGCGGCGGTTCGGCAGATAGTGACTCAGCTCAATCGCGCTGAGCACCGTATCGGCGTGATTTGAGAATTTATCGCGGGCGTCTGGAGCCAAAGCGTCAAAATCTTTCAATCCCAGCACGGGGTTGGCGCCAATCCGCAATGCCAGGGCTTCGGCGCGCATTCGCAGGGCGTTGAGATCCTCCAGCAAGTCCGCCACCTTATTGGGGGTGACCGGTCCTGTCAGGTAGGGCTGCAGCTGCGCCAAAACGGCTTTGCGCCTACTGTTACGGGTAAACCCTCCAGAGGCTTCCGCGTGGCGTGCATCCATCAATAAGTCCAGGTCTTTGCCGGAATGATAGGCAGGACCGGCAATGTCCAACAAGGGAGTGGCCTCGTCCCACAAGTCCTGCAAGGACTGTTGCAAAGTCTCAATGCCGGAAGTAACCGCACGGCGTTCCGGCTCGGTCAGTACCACCGGAGCTCTACCGTATCCAATCTCTAACAAATCCAGCCACCGAGCAAAAATCGGCCAGGCTGCTAGCTCGGAAGTGGCTGACATGATTTCCAACACGGCCGGGTGGGCTTGGGTAATGGCTTCTTCCAAGGCTTTCAAAGCCAATTTCAGTTCGGTGCGGTCTACGTTGCGCGCGTCTTCACCTACGAGGGACCAGGGATTAGCGCCGAGACCGTTAACCGAGTTGGCATCGAGATTTGCCAGTTCCTTACCAAGTTTTGCCGCCGCAGACCGGTCGTTGGACAGGTAGGGGAAATTCGGAGCCGCTGCCAACCGGCCTGCCAAGACTCGTTCCTCAGGCTCCAGCTCAGCGGCAGTCATGATTTGCGCGGTATAGGCCTGCCATGCCGAAACGTGGTTTGGGCCGACCTCGTGAACCTGGTTCAGGTACAAATCTAAATCTTGGGACAGGGTTTTCAGGGAAGCCCGGCAGGAATCAAGGTATCCCGCATCAGCGTTGACCGGTCGATCCCAAGCCGCCCGAAGCAGTGTCCGACTGCGTTCATCGCGTTTTTCAACTTGAGGGTCAAGGGTGAGGAACACGTGTTCAAACCCGGCTTTACGAACCCGATTCCGCAGATTTTTCAGACTGGTTGGGCTGCCCACTACCAGAACGGAGTGTTCTTGCACAAGGGACTGTGCCAGGGCGTTCACGACGGCATCGGTTTTTCCTGTCGCCGGAGCGCCAGAAAGGATGAGACTGTGGCCTTGACCAAAGAATTTCGGTACCAGCAACTGTTTGCGGTCGGCCTTCAGCGGGGCAAAAATATCTTCGGATAGGGTAGTGGTGTCGCTGTCTTCGGAAAGTTGAGTGGGAGCGCTGTTAGCGGCATAACGCTGCACCAGGGCGGAGCTGCGGTAATCCTCAAGGTGAGCTTTCAGGTCGGCCGCCACTATGGACCAGTCGCAATGCGCCAGCCCCACGGCAGCTTGGCGTTCCAGGTGCATTTTGTCCTGGAGGGGACTGTCTTTTAGAGCTTCCTGTAAAGCCTCCAGAATGGCATCGAGGTCCAGACCACGGGCGCTTCGTCCCGCACCAACCCAGCGGGAAGGGATCTGAAACTTTTGCTGCAACAAACGTACCAACGTGCTGTTGAGATTCAGCTTTTCGTCCTTTGCCAGCTGTAAGTATCCCAGGGGACGGTCGGGGTCGGGATTCAGCCGGCCTTGAAACACCGGAAAGCGAAGATTACCGCGGTTCGCAACCAAAAAACCGAGAGCGAGCTGCAGTTCCAGTCCGTCACTACGGTTTGCCAGGAGCCAGTGCCAGTGTTCAGCGGTGGTGAGCTGGGCATCCGCATCCCCAGAAGCGGCAGAAAGCTGGAAAGTGTCACCAGCACGCAGCTGGCGATAGGTCGCGTTCAGAGAATCATCGGAAAAAGGGAAAGTGAGGGCGGCGGCAGGAGACGCCAGGGGAGTGACTCCGACCTGCTTATCAGTCAGAGATAGCGCCCATTCAAGGTAGGCTGCGTCCGCCACTGTATTGCCCCTTTTGACCTGGTTTCTATCTGAATTCTTACATGCAAATGCCATTTTAGGGCCTAGGATACTCTTCGAGCTTGTGACAGACCGGAAGGTAACAAATTGGTTAACTTTTTTTCGGCGCTTCTACTAAAGTAGAGATACCAAGATTTTTAAAGGAGGACGAAGTGTCGGAAACGAATCCAGGACCGGATCCTACTGAAACTGCAGTTTTTGGAGCTATTGGCAGTATTACTGAAACGGAACCAGAACTGGGTAAGCGAGTTTTGTCCTCCGCTGACGAGGAGGCCGTAGCGGCTCTGCCTGCAGGTTCGGCACTGCTCATCGTGCAGCGTGGCCCTTCTGCGGGGGCGCGTTTCCTGCTCGATACGGATCGCATTACCGCTGGGCGGCATCCCAAGTCAGATATTTTCCTCGATGATGTGACGGTTTCTCGTCGGCATTGCGAGTTTATCCGTCAAGAAAACGGTTACCTGGTTCGCGATGTCGGCTCACTCAACGGTACCTATATTGACCGGGAAAGAGTGGAGTCTCACCTGCTGACACCGGGGGAGGAAGTCCAGATTGGCAAGTTTCGATTGGCTTACTACCCGGCGGTGAATTTTAAGCAATGAATCAGGCAGCCCGAAAAGTCAATGACGTTGACGGTTCGTGGCCTCCAGAGGTAAGCCATGAGCCGACTATGTCCATTGGACGAGTGCACGAGATTATCATGAAGGAATTTCCTTCGGTATCTCAGGCTAAACTGCGCAATTTTGAGAAACACGGGATTGTTTGCCCGGCCCGGATGTCCAACGGTTACCGCGGTTATTCCCTGGCCGATTTAGAGCGCATTCGCTACGCCCTGAAAGCTCAGCGTGACAGTTACCTGCCGCTGAATCAGATTGGCGAAAATTTGCGGCTCTTGGATTTGGGGGAGGAGCCTCTACCAGTGCAGCCGGTCATGCGGGTCGTGGCTTCGGAGGGCAAGGTGCGTCTGCCGAACCATTCCCGCCTCTCGTTGCGAGAACTACTGGTTTATACCGGTGCTTCTGAGGAGCTGTTAGAAAAGGCGGTCAATGCCAAGCTGATTACCCCGGATTTTTCCTCGCGGTTCTCTTCCGGTGCGGTAGCGGTGGTACAGGCCTTGGAAGTTTTGGAGAAACAGGGTATCGAGCCGCGGAATTTACGCTCCGTTTATTCGGCTGTCAACGCAATTTTGGATTTGATTGACCGGGTGGTGGCTCCGGAACGGCAAAAGAATAACGCTGCCGCCAAGGATCGTGCCCAGATGCGGGCGGTAGAACTTTCGGCGCAATTGCAGGCTTTAGCCGAGGCTTTGCTGGCTGTCGGAGTCGAGGAACTGTAGGCCATTGCCGAAACGGAGGGAACTGGTTGTCTCCCCGCCTACCTTGCACTTAAACTTTAAGTGCAAGGTTTGGGCGCGCCGCGCATTAGACCACGTTTCTATGGTGCATAATCTAAAATAGAAACACACTTGAACGGAGGTTGCCTTGGAAAAGCCAAGCAAGTCTGGAGTACCGCAGATTAAGCAGGGGATGCTGTTTGGTGAAACCCTGCCGGTCATCGACGAAGAAACCGGTTTTCGCGGACCGACTGCCTGCAAGGCAGCCGGAATCACTTATCGCCAGCTCGACTACTGGGCGCGCACCGGTTTAGTAGAACCGTCCGTGCGCAACGCCCGCGGTTCGGGCTCGCAGCGTCTCTATTCTTTCCGGGACTGCCTGTTGCTAAAGGTCGTGAAGCGCCTGCTGGATACCGGCGTTTCGCTGCAACAGATTCGCGTGGCTGTAGCAACCTTGTCCAAGATGGGGGTAGAGGACCTGGCGGGGATTACCCTCATGAGTGACGGCGCTTCGGTTTACGCCTGTACTTCACAAGACGAAGTCATCGACTTGGTGCAGGGCGGCCAGGGCGTGTTCGGCATCGCGGTGGGACGCGTCTGGCACGAAATTGAGGGTGAGCTGGCGCAGCTGCCCGTAGAGAACATCAATGACGACAACTTGGTAGTTCACGATGAACTGGCAGAGCGTCGCGCACGCCGCCGCCAAGTCAGCTAACAGATTTTTTCGCGCTCAACAGAGCGGTGCCAAAACTTTGGCAAGACAGTGTCCCGGTCGGAGGTTAGGGAGATGCGTTCCGACCGGGACATTTTTGCACACGTACTCGAGGGGATTGAACGCAATGTACCAGCCAAACGCAAAATGACATAATATATATTATCGGATTGGAGTGGCCAGGCGAGAGAGCACTACCAACGCTGCGGCACCGCTCTTGAGCAAAATTCCCCTAAATCGGTTAGAATAAACCGCTAAGCAAACAAGGAGGCACTAATCGTGGCTGATCGCGCACTACGCGGGATGCGTATGGGTTCCAATTCTCTTGAGTCTGAAGAAGGCGTCGTTTTTGTAGAGCGCCAAATCGTGGACTACACCTGCCCGGAAGGACACGCTTTCGATATTCCCTTCGCGATTGACGCTGAGGTGCCAGACGCCTGGGATTGCCCAATTTGCTCCAAAACCGCGGTACGAAACGGCGTGGAAGACTTCCAAGAAGAAAACACCGCCAAACCGCAGCGCAACCACTGGGAGCATCTCATTGAACGGCGCACCGAGGAAGAGCTCCAGATCTTGTTGGACGAGCGCTTGGAGGCTTTGCGCTCCGGCCGGCGGCACTACGGACGTTAAAGCTCTCTCTGCTTCGTTATGGCGTGGTTTTTCCCCTACAAAAATGACATAACATTACACCTGTTTGCGCAGTTCCCGTATCCGCCACTTGGCGACTTCCAGGAACGCTTCCTTGATGATAGAGCCGCTCATTTTCGACGTTCCTGCCCGGCGCTCCACAAAGGTGATGGGCACTTCCACAATCTTGCCCCCCGCCCGGCGCGTCCGCCAGGTCATCTCAATCTGGAAGCCATACCCTTTTGATTCAATGACGTAACGCTGCAGTAAACGATTTAGGAAATCGACCCGGTAGACCCGAAAACCCGCCGTCGTGTCGGCTACGTCCAGCCTCAGTACCGCATTGACATAAAAGCTGCCCGCCCGACTCAGCAGTTGGCGCGACCTTGACCATCCCGCGGTCGCTCCCCCGCGCCGCCAGCGCGAGCCGATGACCAGGTCCGGGCGACCGCTGCCGTGAGCCAGAGCCAACAAACGCGGTAAGTCCTGAGGCCGGTGCGAGCCGTCGGCATCGAATTCCCCGACCCAGGTAAATCCGTGACTATCCGCCCAGGCAAACGCCGCTAAATACGCTGGTCCCAGACCTTCCTTGCCCGCCCGGTGCAACACGTGAAGCTGCGGGCGGTCCGCGGCCAAGGCGTCTGCCAGCTGACCCGTACCGTCAGGCGAGTTATCATCCACGATGAGGATGTGGATCCCCGGTGCTTGGGCCAAAACTTCCTCGATAATCCATTCCAGGTTTTCTCGTTCGTTATAAGTCGGGATGGCGATAACGGTTTTCGCATTGAGATTAGTGTTTTCCACGTTTCCAACTTTCTGTCAGAGCTAATAAAACTTGCAAAACCGCAGCCAGAACCACCAATACCAGCGATCCCAGCCCGAGCAGTCCCCCGATGGCGGTAGCGGGGGTAGTTCCGCTGCGCAGGGGAATATCTGTAACGAAACTGCCGGCTGTAAAGTTCGGAATGACCCGGCTTACAATCTGGCCGTGGGCATCAATCCGAGCGGTGGAATCCATGGTGGATACTTGAATGGTGTCCAAACCGTGTTCGGCGGCGCGAAAGCGGGCGATGGCAAGTTGCTGGTCAGCTTCATCGGAAGAACCAAAGAAAGAATTCGATGTCGGCACGTAGATGAAGTTCGCGCCAGTCACCGCTTGGCGCACCAGGTCATCATCGGCAATCTCGTAACAAATCGGGCTGGCCAGGCGCACGTCTTGACCGGACAGCGAAACCTCGAGCTGGGCCACGCTTTCGCCGGCAACCAGATCCGTGGGAACCAGGGCGGCGAAAGTAGGAATGACAGTTGCAAAGAATTTGCGCCAGGGCAAATACTCGCCGAAAGGAACCAGGTGTTTCTTGGCATAAGTGTCTCGGGCCTCCCCGTTTTCCCACACCAAGATGGTGTTCTGCAGGGAAGTGGTGTCAACTTCGTTCCCGGCAAGGCTAGCAACCCCCGGTCCGCGCGCCCCGGCACCCAACGTTCCGGTGATAAGTGGGGCCTGGAAGGCTGCGGTGACTTCGTTCACCAGCGAGGCGGCACGAGGACTGGTGCGTGGATCCACGTCTGCCGCGTTTTCTGCCCACAACACCACGTCGACGTGTTGAGCGGTCCGGTGACGCAAACGTAGAGACTCATCCACGTGATTTTGCAGAACTTCATAGCGTTTTCCGAATGCTGTTTGCGGGTCACGGCCCGGGGTATTGCCTTGGACTGCGGCAGCCGTGACATGCCCGGTAATCTGGGGCAACGCGGGGTGTACCAAGGTGGGAAAAACGACAGCAGCCACCAGGGCGGCCAGCGACACAATACGCAGCATCAAGCCGCTGTGTCGACCCAGAAATTCCAGCGCGGCGGCGGCAATGAACACGCAGACTCCGCTAACCAGCGCACTGCCGCCCCACGGCGCCCACGCTAACAGCGGGGTATCAACCAGGGCAAAAGCAAGTTTTGACCAGGGAAAACCCCCGAAAGGTAGCAGGGCACGCAGCTGTTCCACCCCGACCCAAGCCAGCGGCGCCCAAACCAGCCGCGCCAGCCCAAACAAACGGGGAAACCGCGGGATGGCCTGTTCACCGCGCACCCACACTTGTGCAAAAAAACAGATAAACAGCGTCTCGAGAATGGTCAAGGCAATCCACGGCAAGGACGAACCGGCGGAAACCCCGGTCCAGGTCAGCTGCGGAGCGAAAAAACCGAGCCCCCACACTGCGGATACCAACAGAACCCGGCGCCCAAGTTTGCCGTGCCCGTACTGCCAGCGCAAAGTGCCCAGCAGAATCATGACGGAAGGAATCAGTAACGGCCACAGATTCCAGTGCGGAAAAGCGAGGGCTCCGGCCACTCCCCCTAAGAAAGCCAGGGGCAGAGCTATCAGAAGTCCCACGTCACCACTCCCCGCTTGACCTGGTTGATGACGCTGCGGATTTTCGTGTGCAGGGCCGGATTGAGATTCAGTTTGCGCAGCTGGTCAGCGAGGTCAATGACCTGGCGAATGACCCGCACGAAGTCCCCGGCGCTCATACCGGTCAGTTCCAGACACTGCCCGAGGTTGGCGTCCCGCGCCCAGGCCACGACCCCGGGCAGCAAATCCGTTTCCAACGGCGGGTAAGCCTCCAGGTAGTGTTCTTGCTGCAGAGTGGCGATTTCAAAGTTAATCCGCGCCATGGATTCCAAGCCCGCGGCCAGGCTGGGGGAAGCCTCGGCGGGAATCAAGCGAGACAATCCTCCGGTACGATTTTGCGCCAGGCACACGGAGAGCGCCCCCGCCAAATCCGCCACATTCAAATCATCGAAGACACCGCGGCGCAAGCATTCCACAACCAATAAATCCCGCTCGTTATACACCGATTGCAGCATGGTTCCGGCGTCACGCAGACGGAAATCATCATCAACATAGTCCAGTTCGCGCAATACTTGGCAGGTTTGGTCCAGCTGGCGAGCCAGGGACTTGGTGCGGTTTTCAATCCTCTGGCGAGTCATCTGGGCTGATTCCCGATTTTTCGCGGCCTGACGGGCTTTCACCAGGTGTTTGTCTCGGTCGGGACAGCTGTAGACCGGGTGGGATTTCATCTGGGCGCGGGCCTGTTCGATAGCCCGGCGGTCGGCTTGCTGGTTCTCGGGGGTGTTTTCTCCACTGTGGCGCCGCTGTTTGGCCTGTTTTTCCGTTTTGGAAAGGGCGTTCATCAAGTCCAATAGCGACAGCACATCCCCGCGCTCACAGCTCGCCGCGCCTGCTTGATTCGCGGCCAATTCTTCAAACCGACGCAGCTGTGAAAACAGTTTGCGCGAACTTCCCAACGCTACGTATTGGGCAAAAGATTTTTCGACAGTTTCCTTCGCACCCTCCAAGGTAGTGCGGGCCAGCAAGTTTGCTGCCATGTTAAAGGTCGGGACGAAAGCTGATTGGAGTGGGTAAGTTTGCTGACTGGCCAGGTTGGCCAGCAGCTGTGGCGGATTCTTCACTTCCATAAGGGTCAGGGCGTACCCCACCGAGTCAATCCCGCGGCGTCCGGCGCGACCCGTGAGCTGGGTGTACTCACCCGGCGTCAGGTTTGCGCGCTCCTGGCCGTTCCACTTGTTTAGTGATTCCAAGACGACGGTACGAGCGGGCATATTAATGCCGAGAGCTAGTGTTTCGGTCGCAAAAACCAGGCGAATCAGGCCTTTTGCGAACAGAGATTCTGTCAGCTGCTTTTGAATCGGCAGCAACCCGGCGTGGTGCGGGGCGATACCGGCGGCCAGGGTTTCCTCCCAATTCGAAACGTCAATCGCGCTCAAGTCGCCCTGGCTGAAACCTGCCAGGTTCGTCTCTATCTCGAGGCGAATCTGGTCAGCTTCCGGTTTGGTGGTGAAGCGTAAACCGGCGTCAAACACCTGCGCCGCAGCATCGTTGCAGCCCTGCCGGGAAAAGATAAACACAATCGCCGGAAGCAGGTCTTGTTGTTCCAGACTGCGCGCTACCGCGGGCCTGTCCGCGCGTATCCGGCGGGGCATGCGGCCGCGGCGCGGCATGACCTGCTGGGCGGCTTGTGCTAACAGAGCCCGGTTTAGATGTCCGCCTACCTCGCCTTTGGCGAACAGGGGCAGGATTTCTCCCGAGGCACTGACCATAAAATGTTTCAACGGCACCGGCCGGACTGAGGTCGAAACGACCGTGGTGGGACCGCGCAGGGTCTGAAGCCATTGAGCGAACACGTTAGCGTTGGAAATCGTGGCGGAAAGAGAAATGAGTCGCACGGCTACATCGAGGTGAATAATGATTTCTTCCCATACCGGCCCGCGGAAATGATCGGAGAGATAGTGAACCTCGTCCATAACGACATATCCCAGGTCTGCCAGCGGTGCGGCGGCATAAATCATGTTCCGCAGGACTTCTGTGGTCATCACAATAATGGCGGCGTCACCATTAATCGCGGTGTCGCCGGTCAACAGTCCGACATTTTCGCCACCGAATAACTCCACCAGTTCCAGGTACTTTTGGTTAGATAAGGCCTTAATCGGTGTCGTGTAAAACAGGCGTTTGCCCTGGCGCAAAGCCAAGAAAATCCCGTACAGGCCAACGATGGTTTTCCCGGCCGAAGTTGGGGCGCTGACCAGGACATCTTGGTCCTTATCGAGTACCTGGCAAGCCTCAATTTGAAAGTCGTCCAGGGGGAAATCAAACAGGGCTTGGAACTCGTAGAGTTCCGTGGATTGCTGGTTTGCTTTGAAAGCCTGATACCGCTGCGCAGGAGAGGGGTTGGCAGCGTCGTTAGCTTCCGTTTGCGCCAATCGCGCGGCGGCTTTCTGGCTTTCGCGGTAACGGTGACGTTTGGGACTCATAGTTTCAGATGTTTACTGCCGTGGCGCCACCAAATCGTAGCTCGCCCAGCGGTCATGCGCGGCGTTCAGACGGCGCTGCTTGTTGGCTTTGCGAGCCTGCTTCACCTCGGCGTGAGACACCCGTGCTGCGCTCAAAGTTGCGGGGTCTCCCGTGGGTGCGGGCTTTCGGGCCGGTTCGCGAACCGACTCCGCGGCGGCGTCGTCGGGCCGTTCTATGTCACGAACTGTCCGATAGAGATGTATCCCGCGATAAATAATCCACACTGTAGTCGCCACAAAAATAATCACGGCGCAAATTACGGCGATGAGCCACACGATGCCCTGAACACTCATAGCTCAATCTTACCTGTCCTCAGCTGACTGTGCGGAGTCGACCTGTGCGTAGAGCACCAAAGCCGCGGCTCCAACCTTCCGAGCAGCCGCCACCACCGGCTCTTGTGCGGGCCCACCAATAATGGCTTCTATATCGGGTGCGAGAATCTGTATTACCCGCTGCAGCCAGGCGGCATCTTTGACTTTCAAACGCACCCGGTACGTAGTCGCGGATTGTTCCACCGTCTGGGCGTGAAGAATCGTGTCCACGTAGGATTTCGCCTGATTTTTCAGCTCCAGGTCTATCGTCTGGTACTTGTAGCTCGGTTTTTGCGGAAGTTTTTCGGGAATTGTCTCCGCGGTGACACGCAGGTCACTGAGGCGATCCAGACGGTACTTGTGCCACTTGTTCTTTTCAAGGTTCACTCCCACCAGATACACATGGTAGCGGTCTGTATAGACAGACCGGGGTGCCACGTGGTGCTCCGCAGTGTCCCAGCTGGCGTTCGTGTAGGTGAAAAGGACTGTGTGACCCCGTTCGATGGCACGGTTTAACATCTCCAGAGAGTTTTGGATTGAGGGCGGCACCGTGTTCGTCACCAGCTGCGGAGCGGTCAGTTCATACGCCTGCCCCAACCAAGAGGCGACCTTCAGACGGGCGGTCGCAATCGCCTCTTGTGACGACGGGGCCAGATAACTGGCGACTTCCAATCCCAACAGGAGGGACAACGCCTCGTCAGCGCTAAAGAACGGGGGCATCACCCAACTGCGCGAACCGTTGACTTCAATAGTCCCGTCCTTGCGTATCGAGGGCAGGAAACTGTCATAGTCAGATTTATCGTTGCTGGCGACCGCGTCCAAGTCCAAGAAATCCCAAATAATATTTTTGATGTCCTGAGGTTTGAGGCCGAAGTGTTTAGCCAGTTCATCTACCGTACAGGTGTTGCCTTGCGTGCTCGCATTAAAGATAAACGTCATCACTGCCAGGGATTCGGTCGTCACGCGCGTCTGGTTATCGATAGAAACACCGGTACTGCGCGGAGTGAAATCGTCAAACTTGAGCCGCCCAGTTTCGTACTCGCCCTCCGTCAGGCTCAGTTCAGTGAGATTCTGAGCCGCCTGCACGGTCGCTGTCACAAGTTTCGGGGGGTCGAGCACCACCAGGTAGGTCATTGCTTCGGCGGCCAGACGGCTCCAGGTATAGAAATCAGGTCGTTTCGCCCGATACAGATTCCATCCGGAAGGAACCCAGTCTAGCCCAGTCAAGCCCAGTTCCGGTCCGGTGCGGGGCAAATCGGAATGCTCACAAATGAGTTCCGCGTTCATGACTGCTTCCGACGCTTTTGCGGGATCTGCAACAAAGATAACCTGTTCCAGTGGACTCTCCAGAGAAACGTTGCGCGGAGATTCCACGTGTTCCGTAGCGTCGAAGGTTCGCTCTGTCACAACCGGATTACTGAGGCGGGATAGCTTGAATGTTCGAAAACCTTGGCGTTTTTCGTCAAAACCGCGGACATAAAAAAATCCGCGTGACAGCATCATCATTGTGGGGCGCACCTGTCGATGCGTGGATTCGCCGTAGCCGGCCTGGTAATCGAATTCGATGAACTGGTGCGCGGCGATAGCGCGAAAAATGTCTTGGGTCACACGCGAAATGAGCACCTGAGACTGGACTTCGAGTGGATTGTCAGGGTCGATGTCGCTCACGGAACGGACGTGAGAATCAATTTGGGTAAAGTCCCCTTCTAATAATCCCAGCGCCAGGTGGACCCATACTGATTCTGTAGCATCAAAAGATAGCGTGGGGCGGCACGAATCGGGGCGGAGCAGGTATCGATGTTCCGTTCCCACATTATTGTGTTTATCTTCCACGATGATATCGCCCAGGATTTCGTTGAGGATTTTGATGTCGTTGCGGATTTTGACACTGTAATTTTCATGCGACTGCGCCGAGTCATCACCGCTGGAACGAGCCGGGAAGTACGGTCCGATGGTGGCAGTATAGGCAGCGTAGATTTCGTCATAAGTGAGCGGGCGGGCTTCTCGATAGAAAATCGTTAAAAGCCCCTGGTAGCGCCTTGATGCGGAGGCGAGAGCTGTGTCACTGAGAAGGTTATCGCGCCATTCATAATCGTCATCTTCATCGAAAATGTCGGGTTCGCTCGGTGCCTGGTGCATAGAAAAATTATAGCGGCGGACTTCCGGGATTGGTCTGGACTCCAGTTTGAAGCGGTTATGCTTAACGCGTGATGATTCGCAAAGCACGTGTTCTGGAAGTGCAGCGCCAGACCCCACATCAGGTTTTGCGCTGCGAAATCGTGGCTGCTCCCCCCCGCCAGGAAACTGGCCCCGCCGTGAGTTTCCAGCCTGGCGATACATGCCGAGCCATCTGCTACCCGGAGCTGCTCGGAGCTGCGCAGCCCGGCGATATCATCCAGATTGAAGTTTCTCCTCTGGCGAAAGCCTTGGGTACCGGCGGAGAAGCTATGGTTCTGGCTAACGAAACCCGCCTGCCGGCAGACGAATTACCTAATCCCGGTCACTTGGTAAAGGCTCGCTACACCCCACATCAAAAGGTCGTGTTGGGTGCCGATGAACCGGACAGTCCCTATCATTCCCTGTTGCGTTCGGCGGATAACCTGGATGAACTTCCCGTCTTGGTGACAGATTTACATTCGGCTCTGCCCGCTATCGTAGTGGGATTCCTGCACCACAGCCCGCATGCCCGTCTGGTCTATATTCAAACTGATGGCGGCGCTCTGCCCTTGGCGTATTCCCGTACCGTAGCCCAATTGCGCGAGTCCGGTAGTTTAGCCGCCACCATCACCTGTGGGCAGTGCTTTGGTGGTGATTACGAGGCTGTCAGTTTTCCGTCCGCCCTGTTCGTGGCGTCCGAGGTGGTCAAGGCCGATGCGGTCATTGTGTCCCAAGGTCCGGGCAACCTGGGTACCGGCACTCGTTGGGGCTATTCTGGGGTTGACGGGGCGCAATTTTTGCATACAGCTTCGGCGTTAAACGGTCATCCCATTGCGGTACTGCGGATGTCCAGCGGAGACGCGCGTCCCCGACACTACGGCATTTCGCACCACTCTCTGACCATGCTGACCTGGATGGGGCTGCCCCCGCTGGACGTGGTCCTTCCGGTTTTCGACCTCGACAATCCCGTAGAAAAGGCCCTAGCCGACCCGAAAGGAACGTTCTCTCCCCTGGTGACTTCCCAACTGAGCCTGTTGAAAGAACACCATCGGGTCATCGACCAACCCACCACGGGACTTTACGCAGCTCTGGAAGCCTTTCCCGTGAAACTTTCCACAATGGGGCGAACCCTCAGTGAAGACCCCGCCGCTTTCCTCGCGGCGGCGGCGGCGGGAGCCTACGGCGCGACCGTGCCCGTCCGCGAAGCGAAGAATTCAAACGACGACCCGAGCTCCGCGTAGCTGACGCCGCAACGGCCCTACAACCGGCAGGCTTTCAGGTCAGTCACCAGGATGCCGCGCGCCCCTGCCGCATAGAGACGATCCATAATCAGGTTCACGTCTGTGGCTTTCACCATGACCCGCACGGCTTTCCAAGTGTCCTCAGCCAGATCGGAAATTGTTGGGGATTCAATGCCGGGAGTAATCGCCAACAGGTCTGCAAGCTGGGCGAAAGGCGCGTTGTAATCCATCAGTACATAGGTTCGCGCCACCATCACACCCCGCAGGCGAGCCGCCAACGTTTGCAGTTGAGCATGGTTTTCTTGGCCCGCGGCAGTGATTAGCAGGGCTTCCGACTCCAGCAAAGGCTCCCCGAAGGTTTGCAAACCGGCAGCCCGTAGCGTGGAACCGGTTTCGACCACGTCAGCAATCAAATCAGCGATGCCCAACTGGACGGAGGACTCCACCGCGCCGTCCAGGTGTACCACGCGAACCCCGGAAATCTGGTGTTCATCGAGAAACTTTTTCAGCAGCAGGTCATAGGAGGTCGCCACCCGTTTGCCCTGAATGTCCGCTAAATCGTGGAACTGACCCGCCGGTCCGGCAAACCGGAACGTAGAGCGGGCGAAATCCAAGCCAAGATATTCCACCGCGGCGACCCCGGAATCAATTAACAAATCCCGCCCGGTGATACCGCAGGACACGACCCCGGAACCGACATAAACCGCGATATCACGCGGACGCAGGAAAAAGAACTCGACATCATTGCCCTTGTCGATAATCGTCAACTCGCGTCCGCGCCGGGTCACTTTATACCCTGCTTCTTTTAACATCGTGACCGCCGGTTCACACAGCGAACCTTTATTCGGCACCGCGATTCGTAACATGGCTGACACTTCCTCTTCTCAAGCTGTTATTGACTGGTTTCCGGGTCGTTCCGGATTCGGACTTTGGGCAACGCCGGTCTACATATGCTGATAAATGTCTTGGGGCGTAAAGCCTTTCGCTACCATCATGACCTGCAAGTGATAGATGAGCTGGGACATCTCAATCTGAGCCGCTTCGTCCGATTCGTATTCGCACGCCATCCACACTTCGGCGGCTTCCTCAACGATTTTTTTGCCGATGCCGTGGACTCCCCTGTCGAGCTCCTCAACAGTACGGGACCCCTCCGGGCGCTCGTTCTTTCGGCTCACAATAATCTGGTACAGGTCTTCAAAATTATTCACTCTCTAAGAGTATGCAACCTCGCCCCGTTTTAAAAATCTCTGTCCTGACCGCGAGGGTCCTAGGCGGTTCGGTAAGTAAACTTTCCGACCAACGTATCCAATCCCTTGGCCTGGTGAGCCAACGTGGCTGCAGTACTGGAAACCTCACCCGCGGTGCTGGCGTTCTGTTCGGACAGCGTCACCGCCGTGTGCATCAGCTCGGTCATCTGTCCCACGCATTCATTCATCTGGGTCAACGATTCCATGAGATGCGTTGCGGAGGTGTCCTGAGCGCTCAAGGAATCGGAAATCTGTACCTGGACCTGCGCCATCTCTTCGACCACCCGCGAGATGCTTTCAATCTCCTGTACCGCCTGCACCGTCGAATCTTGAATAGAGGTGACTTTCGTTTCGACCTCGTGCGTGGCGCCCGCGGTTTCAGTAGCGAGGCTCTTAACCTGGTCAGCCACCACGGCAAAACCTTTCCCGGCGTCTCCCGCGCGCGCCGCCTCGATGGTGGCATTCAACGCCAACAGGTTCGTTTGTTCGGCTATGTCCGCAATTATCTTTACCACGGAAGAAATTTCGTCGGCCGCCTGATTCAAAGCCGTAACGCAGGCGGTGGCTTGCCCCACAGCCTGCACCGCATCGTCAGAAAGACCGGCGGCAATCTCGGTGGCGTGGCGTATCGTCACCATCTCTTTTTGCAGCTCCATGCGGGACTCATCAGCCCCAGCAGAAGCCTGACGTGACATCTCGGTCTTCGTCAAAGCCTGTTCCAAAGTTTCGGAAGTGTTTTGCGCGACTTGGCTGGAATCAGCGGAAGTCACGCCTAGCTCTCCCGATGCCCTATCAACGTTATCGGAGGCCGCCTTCACCGTGCCCATAGTTTCCGCCAAAACCCGGATAGCTTGTCGCAGCTTCCACGACATTCCCGCCAAATCGTCGGCGCCCATAACTTTGGGCAAAACGGTGAAATTCCCGGCACTCAAAGCTTCCACCGAAGCGTTCAAAGTTTTAATCTGTCGGGTGACCTGGATAATGACCACCACGATGGGGGTCATCACGAAAATGCAGGCCAATATGACGGTGACGATGACCACCACGATTCCGATGTTCAACAGGTGTTGGGCTTCAGCTAGAGCTTTGACCGTGGCTTGGTTTGTGTCTGTAGCGCCGGCTTTTTGCAAAGCCCGCGCAATCAAGATCAGGAACACGGTGGTGGAACCGGCGACCATGCAAGCTGAAAAAATTGTGATAACCCCATTCATCAGCAATTTCTTGGTCAGCGTCCACCCGGCTCGGAATTGCTTATCCGTTTCACGAGGCGGTTGGGCCGGGAGTTGCGCGCTGTCCTGTTCCATTGTTGTCATAAGGTTTTCCTAACTACATACGCGAGTGCGGTGTTCTGGATTTATTTTAACAATGCGGAGCGGGATTCGGGTCTGTACCACCCGAATCCCGCGAAATGTCCTGAATCTACTTTGTGGCGGGCGACTTGGCGTGCAGGGATTGCCACGGCCTAGCGATTTTTTCCAAACCTGCCTGATCCAAAGAACTGAGGTCAACTTTGTCGTCTAACGCCCCGACCTCACCCAAAAGGGCAATCATCGCCTTAAACTTTTGCGGGTCAGGTGCGGCTGAGCGTCCGGGGTCAGCCGGGTCGTAGTTGGGCAGATGCTCCAACTCCAGCGTCGCCAAGTTGACTTTCCGGGCAGCCTGCAAGGAGGCGGCAGTGTTCAGCGTTTGGTCATACTTTTTCGTGTATTCCACTGCTTTTTCCGGATTCTGTTGGATACTGTTGATGGCCTGGGCCATGGCGTCTATGACACCCTCATTCACGGAATCTTCGTTTTTGCACCATTCGCCAGTCGTCACCACGGCGGCACCTACTAACGGCAGATTTGGCGGCAGGGGAATCTCGGTCACATCCAGCCCTGCCAACTGGAACTGAACCAGGTCATTATTGGAAAATCCCACCACCGCATCGACTTTCCCGGTGGCCATCTGAGTCTGCTGGGTATATCCGATTTCCGAAATTTTCACGTCATCAAGGCTCAAACCCGCCTGCTGTAAACCCGCCTGGAAACCAAACCAGCTCGAACCGAAGCGGCCCGGTACGCCTATAGTTTTTCCTTTCAAATCCGGCCAGGAGGTAATCCCTGACTGCTTGGTCGCGATAACTTCCACCGGATATTTTTGGTACAGAATACCCGTGACACACAAATCCATACCCGCGGATATCGCCTGTACCGCTTCGTCAGCGAACGCCACCACGTAGTCTTCCTTGTGGGACAAAAGAGCGTTGAACAGTCCCTCATCGGCGCCGTGATGACGCAGGTTAACGGGCTGCTGACTAACTCCCCCACCTCCGTCCCAACGAAACAGCCGGTCTTGGGCCGCCACATAGAACGGCGCAAACTGAACATTGGGGATATACGTCAAACCGATTGTGACCGCCCGGTCCGCCCCGGCGTGACTACCGGCAGACCCAGCAGAACTCCCCTTTTCCGCAGTGGAGCCGGCAGCACAACCGACCAAGACCGCGGCACTGACAGCCAATCCTGCTAGGGACCTGATAAAACGATGCGACATCTGGTGAACCTTTCTTTGAGACGCAGCTAAACTGCGTTTACCGTTTTGGAATGACGCTCCAGGCGATAGACCCCCAGATATATCAACGCGGCCACCGTGCAGATCATGATTAAACTCACGAACATGCCGGGTGTATCCACGTTGTGTGACTGCAGGGTAATCAGGGTGCCCATGCCGCGTCCGCCGATGACCATCTCGCCCACCACCGCTCCGGTGATGGACAGGGTCACGCCGTTGCGAATGCCGCCCAGTAGGGATGGCAACACGAGCGGAAACTCCATGTATTTCAGCAAGTCCCAGGTTCCGGCACCATCGAGTTTGGCAGCTTCCAAAATGCTGGCGTTCAAATGATGCAAACCCACGGTGGTGGAAACCAAAATGGGGAAAAACACCATCAGCGCGCACAACACCGCGATGGCGAGACGCGGCGTCGGCAGCCAAATCAACAGCAGCGGCGCCAGCGCGACCGCCGGAACCGCTTGGGAAGCCCCCAGAAACGGTTGAACCGCCGCGTTGAGCAGACGCAGGTGATGAATCGCAAATGAAAGCGGCACACTCACAAGCAGCCCCAACACGGTTCCTCCCGTCGCTGCCAGCAACGTGTTGCCCAGGTAAGGCCAGAACGTTTTGCCGCTCAACAACTCCACACCGGACTGCATTACGTCACTGGGACGCGGCAAGATAAAGGTCGGGATGTTTCCAGAACTCGTCGCGAGGAACCAGACTGCCACAATGAGCAGCGCCAAAGCGAGCGGGGCAATGACATTGAGCGGCCGGGAATCAGGAACGGCGTTAACCGTTGACGGTGCCCGGTTTTGACTCATTGACATCTTCACCCCTTTCGGTTTGTCACCTCATTGGACAGCCCAGGGCAAAGAAAGATGAACGCTCACCAACACCTCAGTAAACATACACAGGCGCGGTGGACGTGCGGCTCTTCCCATCCGGACTATAACCGTCGGTATCGGAATTTCACCGATTCAACTCGTGCGGACACGAGGTCGCGGACTTTACCGCCGGTGCTGAATTACACAGCCCCCAGAGCTACTTCCAGTATAGACCCTCGATAGCCCACTGAGGTCAAATCCCACAGGGGGTTAATGAGGCTAATGGGCGGGCGAGGTAGCGCCGATGGTGCGCAGCGTGGCAATAGCCTGTTCGGGCTTACGTTTGAACACGTAGGACCCGGCCACCACCACGTTTGCTCCGGCTTTCATCACGAGGGGCAAGGTTTCTTCGTTGATGCCTCCATCAACCTCGATATCGAGATTCAAGCGGGCATCTTCGGCATAATTGCGCAGCTTGCGAATCTTTGGCAACACCTCGGGGATAAACTGTTGCCCGCCGAAGCCCGGCTCCACACTCATGACCGTGACCTGGTCAAAACGACCCAAAATGTCTTTGATGGAGCTGGCCGGAGTGGCTGGATTCAACGCAATCCCGGCTTTGGCGCCTAAACTGTGCAGCACGTCAGCGGTTCGTACTGGTGCTTTCGAGGCTTCCAGGTGAAAACAGACAATGGCGCAGCCGGCCTTGGCGTACTCCAAAGCCCAACGGTCTGGATTTTCTATCATCAGGTGGGCGTCAACCGGTAGTCTGGTAGCGTTCAACACCGCCGTGGCGGTTGGCAGTCCCCACGTCAGATTGGGCACAAAGTGGTTATCCATAATGTCGAGGTGAACCCCGTCGGCGCTCTTGATGTCCTGCAGCGCCTGGGCGAAATGCATCTGGTCGCAATTCAGCACGGAGGGGTAAATCTTAAGGCTCATATCGGTTCCCTTCTTTCCTCTATTGTCTAATTCCGCGATGAGCTTCGGACGGTTTTAACTAGGATTTATTCCTGGGAATCAGGCAACTTTTCAATCAGGGCCAGGAACATGGCGTCGGTACCGTCACGGTCAGGCCACAGCTGTAGATAAGGCCCCGCCCCAAGGTCATGTTCCGGGTTGACGATAATGTCTCGTGCCACGGCGGGGGCATCCAGCACCCGCAAATCCGCGCGATTCTTTACCACGCTTTCCACCACCTGGCGAGTTTCGGCCAAATGCGGGCTGCAAGTCGCGTATCCCACCACACCCCCAGGCTTAACCGTTTGTAACGCGGATTGCAGCAGAACTTGTTGCAGGGCGGTCAGGTCCTTCAGGTCGGTGGCGGATTTATTCCATCTGGCTTCGGGACGGCGCCGCAGCGAGCCCAAGCCCGAACATGGTGCGTCCACGAGGACCCGATCGGCTTTGCCCGGATGAAGTTCTCCAAAATCGCGTCCGTCGCCCTGTAAAACCTGCACTGTCTGGTCCGGAAATGCTTTCGTGGAGGCACGCACCAGTTCAGCCCGGTGCGGCGAAACCTCGTTAGCGATGACGGAAACGCTACGCGAGCTAGCCAACCCCGCCAGCAGCGCAGTTTTCCCGCCGGGTCCGGCACACAAATCGACCCAAGTACGCTCCACCCCGGGCACCGGTGCTGCAGCCAAAACTTTGGCGACCAGCTGCGAGCCTTCATCCTCGACCCCGGCGAAGCCCCGCTCAACAGCCCGCAGTCGCCGCGGGTCGCCTCCGGAAAGCACCACCGCGCAGTCAGAGAGTTCTCCCAAACGAGTATTGGCATCAAGATAGGTCTCAGCTGCAGTCGCCAGCTCATCAGCGGTAATGAAACCCGGTCGGGCACACAGCGTCACATAAGCGGGACGGTTTTGCGCGTGTAGGAGTCCCGGTAGTTCAGCAGCATCACGGCCGTTAGCGACCAGAGCATCGCGCAGTGCCCACACTATCCATTCCGGATAGGAAAATGCTCGGCTCAAGGCTTTTTCCTCGGTCAGTCCCGAGGTGATGGCATCGAGCCAATAGGATAGGTCGTGCTCAGTAACCTTGCGCAGCACCGCGTTTACCATCCCAGCAGGGCCGGCGGAGAGACGGTCGCGCGCCAGGTCAACCATCGTGTCTACCGCGGCGTAGTCTTCCACCCGCATCTGGAGAATTTGATGAATCCCCATCCGCAGCACCGTGAGCAGCTCCGGATCTAAATCCGCAACATCCCGGTCGCTGAGCAGTCCGATAATGGCATCGTAGCGCCCTTGTAACCGCAATGTCCCGTACACCAGCTCGGTGGTAAAAGCCGCGTCACGCCGATGCAAATGCGCCCGCTCAATCAATCCGGGCAACACCAGATTGGCGTAAGCATGGTCTTGGTCGACGCGGCGTAAGGCTTGAAAAGCGACGTCACGAGCGGGGTCGCGTCGGGCTTTGCTCCGATAGGTGTAACCGGTGCGGGAGTTCCGAAAATTTCGAGCTGCACCCCCGGCTTTCGCGCTGTTGCGTCGCGAGCCGGATTTGCCCGCGGAAGCGCCCCCTGAATGGTTCACTCCTGACCCCCCATCGAGCGCGAAGTCGTAAACCTCGCACTACTTTCCAGGTGGGCTCCGCGTGCCCAAGCCTCAGCCGGCATTGGTTTTTTCCCAGCGGGAGCTACGTTGCCTAAGCACACGGGTGCGGAACCGGTGCCGACCCAGACTTCGTGACGAGTGGTAAAAATCTGACCGGGTTCCAGAGGCGGGATAGGCATCGTCACAGGCGGATTCGACTCCAGGACACCGAGTTTCATGCGGGATTCCTGCCACATCGTCCAGGCGCCGGGAGACGGTGTGAATCCTCTAATGTGGTTGGCAATCGTGTCGTTCGGCGCGGACCAGTCGATTTCGCCTTCCGACGGGTGTAAAGGTGGCGCATAGGTGACACCGGTGTCCGCTTGCGGTTCCGGGGCTACTCCCCGTTCAATCATGGTCAGGGCTTGTTCCAGAGGTCTGACGCTGAGTTCGGCGAGTTCGAGCAATATGTCTCCCGCTGTCGCCGACTCCGGCACCACATAAGAGCAGGTCGCGTAAATGGGACCGGTGTCTAAAGCGGGTTCGAGTTGAAAGACCGTGACACCGGTGTGGGTGTCCCCCGCCTGGAGAGCACGCTGTACCGGGGCGGCGCCCCGCCACCGAGGCAGCAGGGAAAAATGGATATTAATCCACCCGAATTTGGGAATCTCTAAAATGTCAGCCGGCAAAATCGCTCCGTAAGCCACGATGACACCCAAATCAGGCTGGAGGTCACGCAAAAAAGTGGCGGCTTCTGTATTGTTCTTAAGGGTTTTCGGCTGATAGAGCATCAGGTCATGCTGGGCCGCGTAATTGGAAACCGGTGACTGGGCTAGTTTCCGACCCCGGCCGGAGGGCGCATCGGGACGCGATAGCACCGCCACCAGGTCGTGTGCAGATTGCTCAAGGTATGTCAATACGGGAAGGGCAGCCTGGGGAGAACCAGCAAAAACAATACGCATACAAACTATCCTATCTAAGTTCAACTGGGGTTTTTCGAGGTGAAGGCGGGGTCTACCCGATTTGACCGGCTGGATCTGGGGGATCTACTACGATGCGCAGGGCATCGCTGCCGGATTTTCGCTCCCGAGCATTTTGCAGTTCCACCACGCGCAGCGCCCGCCCGAAATCCTGACTGTCTCGCAGCGCCACAGACACGAACGCAGTGCTCAGAGCGGGGTTATCCCGTGCTGGAACCGGGCCGAATACCGTGATTTCAGGAAATCTCTGGCGCAGAAAAGCCAACACCGCACCCAGGGATTGCCCCTGCAACAAAGCCGTGCGCCACGCGGGGGCAAAGTGTCCCGTTTCGCGTTCCCGCAGGTCTAAGGCGGCGAAGCCCCAGGGGTCCCACCGTACCAGAGCCTGTTCCAGACGCGGGTCAATCCGGTTCGTCACCAAGATGCGCCCCTGAGGTTTCACCAAAGCTCCGGCTGCCAGAAATTGCCGCATGACTTCCTGGACAGTCCACAGGGCGGTCCGATTAGCCCACATGTGAGCCCGTAGGATAACCGCGGCTTCGTACCCGCCCACGGCGAAAGGTTCGCCCCCCGGATGGGCTATGACCAGGCGCGATGCTCCATCGATGAGGCCAACCCGGCCTTTTCCAGGGCGGGAAACCAACACTGGCACTCCGGAAAATGACCGCCCAATGTCATCAATTACCGTGCGTGACTGGAGGTGTCGCCCGCGCATTTTCATACTGGCACAGTTCGGACAGGCATAGTTGGTGGGGACGTTGCCGCAGCGCGTGCAAACCAGCCGGGAACCCTGGAAAGTCAACGGTCCACCGCACACTTCGCACACTGCGTTAGCGCCGCAGTTTGCACAGCTCACGACCGAAAACGCGCCATCAGGAGGCACCAGCACCAAAACCGGACCGGATTTCAAACCCTGGCGCACCAGGCGTAAAGCGGCATTGGGCAGGAGCATCGTCCCTGTCATGCCTTCTGCCAGCTGTGCATCCTCGCTGAGAAATTCAAAGCGTCCCGAACACTGGCGCAAAACATCGCGGTGGGGAGCCAAACCGCGGGCAAAGTGGCGGGTCACCAGCTGCAAATCCCCCGCGTTGACCGAATAGTGGGCCAACACCAGCGCGGTGCTGCACAGCTGGGAACGCATCAGCAGGACTTGCCGGGCAGAAAAGTTCGGGAACATGTCCGAGCTGAGCGACCATGCCAAGTCGTCCCAGAGGTAAAACAAACCGGGACGCGCCAACGGTAAGAACACCGCACCGCGGGTACCAACCACCACCGCGGCTGTACCGAAACGGGAGCGCAAGAACGTTTCATAGGAGGCGGCAGTGGGAATGTCCGAGGTATACAGCACAACTTGGTCCGAGTTGGCAAAGTAGTCACGCAGATACAGGTAGGCTTCATCGGCTTGCTCTACCGTGGGCATCACCACCAGGGATTGTTCCCCGTTAGCCCAGGCCGCCGCCGCTAACTCGGCGATGGGCTGAAACCGCGAAGATGGTTGGAAATGCGGATTGTTCCCCAGCGGTAGCGCACTGACCACGGCACGAGGGTGGTGTCCCCGACACAGTTCAGAGTAGAACTCGGCGCCCCCGGCATAACGCGCCCAGGTCGTTCGCTCCGGTGGCGCCACTGTGACCGCGGTCGTATCCCACTGATGAGGGTCGGTAGAAAAGGCCTGTTCCACCTTGACGCGCCGCTCCGGCAGGGCGTAACGCAGCAGTGAGGAGGGTCCAGTCCCGTAATAGAGTGAGACGTTTTCCAGCAGTTCCAAGGTGGAAGTGTCCAACAGGGGCAGGTCGCCCAAAGTGCGTTCGATTTCCCGCAGCGGTTTTTGCCAGTCGGTGCTGTCTTTACGCTCCACAATGACACCGGTGTAGCGTTTTGTCCCGACTTTCACTTTCACTAACACCCCCGGAGCGGCCGCAGCATCGAGCTTTGGGGGAATCAGGAAGTCAAGAGGCCGGGACAAAGCGGGGGTAAACGTGTTGAGCAGAACCGCCGCCACGGGCTTTTCCACACCATCGACCTGCACCGCCCGCGGTCCGGGAGGTGCGAAATCGTCCAGTGGCAATATCGGTTCAGCAAACACGACTTAATTACAACTCATACCCCGAATACGAAAATCCGGCAGTTGCCATTTCGTCCCGGAAGTCGGGGCCAAAACCAGCCCCTACAGCCGGTTTTACTGGAAATAATCCTTGAGAGCTTGCGCCCGATTGGTTTCTTCCCAACTGAAGCCATCACGCCCAAAATGGCCATAGTTACTGGTGTAGCGGAAAATCGGACGGGTCAGATCCAAATCCCGAATGATGGCGGCGGGACGCAAATCGAAAGTCTCACGAATCGCCGCGGCCAGTTCCTCATCTGGCACGACACCGGTCCCGAACGTTTCCACTGACAGGGACACCGGGTTAGCTCGTCCAATCGCATAAGCGATTTGGATCTCGCAACGCTTTGCCAAACCAGCCGCCACAATATTCTTGGTTATCCAACGCAAAGCGTAAGAGGCCGAACGATCGACCTTTGAGGCGTCCTTACCGGAAAAGGCCCCTCCCCCGTGACGCGCCATACCCCCGTAGGTGTCCACAATAATCTTGCGACCGGTCAAACCGGAGTCCGCGGCGGGTCCGCCGATAATGAACTGGCCCGAGGGGTTCACCAAAATTTCCGCGTCCTTCGTGTCCAGCTCAATATCCAACTGGTCGAGTACCGGGCGAATGACCTCCGCTTTGACCATGGCGTGCAGTTCCGCCTGGGTGCGATCCGGGGCATGCTGGGTTGAAACCACGATAGTCGACAGGGCGCGTGGCACCCCGTCCTCGTACTCAACCGACACCTGGGTTTTGCCATCAGGACGCAATCCGGAAACAATCCCCTCTTTACGCACCTGAGCCAGGCGTTGGGACAGTTTATGCGCCAACCAAATCGGCATCGGCATCAAATCCGGAGTTTCATCGCAAGCATATCCGAACATAATCCCTTGGTCACCAGCGCCTTGCTGTTCCAGGGGGTCATAGGCTTCGGGCCGCTGACGTACTTCCAGGGAATGGCTGACGCCCGCTTCAATGTCCGGGGATTGCTGCCCCAAGGACACCATCACGCCGCAGCTGCGACCATCAAAGCCAATCTCCGAGGACGTGTAGCCAATCTGGGCAATCTCGTGACGCACAATGTGGGGAATCTCTACGTAAGCCTCGGTCGTCACTTCACCCATAACATGAACCAGCCCGGTCGTGACAAACGTCTCTACCGCAACGTGCGCCGCCGGATCTTGTTCCAAGATAGCGTCCAGAATTGAGTCGGCAATCCGGTCGCAAACCTTATCGGGATGTCCTTCAGTGACAGATTCAGATGTGAAAGTGACTTTTTTACTCATAAAAGAATTCTAGTGACTTTGCGAGATTTCTCCAGCTAGTTGGAGCAGGACCTCGGCGACTTCAAGTTTCGTGCCGCTGGCTTGACCTCGTTCGTTACCTTTCGAATCGAAAAAGAACAAGGTATTCCTGGCGGCTGCAAAACCGTGGCCGTCCCCGACTCGATTGACGCACAGCAGGTCGGCACCTTTGTCCAGGGCTTTCTTACGGCCTTGTTCCCGCACCTGCGCCTCACTGCCGGTCAGCGCCCCAAAGCCGACAATGGTCTGGCCCACGTGGCGGTGCTTAATGAGATTCATCAGGACGTCGGGGGTGCGTTCCAACTGCAAGGTGGGGATAGTGTCGGCGTGGCGGGTTATCTTTCCCGAGACTTGGATAGGGCGAAAGTCTGCTACGGCAGCGCACATGACTATCAAGTCTGCCCCCGTGGCGGCGGCGTTCATTTGGCGAAGCATCTCTTCCGCTGTAGGGGCCTCCGTGACCTTGACCCCGCGAGGAATGAGGGCTGCTTCCACGTTGGCGGCCACTAACGTGACGTCGGCTCCGGTCTTTAGAGCTGCCCGAGCCACCTCACAGCCCTGGCGTCCCGTAGAACGATTCCCCAAGAAGCGCACTTCGTCCCAGGGCTCGCGAGTCCCCCCGGCGGAAACCACTACGGAACGAAAACTCATGTGGCGGCCTTGTGAAAACTATTCGATAGAACCGGGGGCACTCATACCGAGCTGTGCCAAAACCGCATCACAAATGACGTCTGGTTGACTGAGGCGTCCGATGCCATGGGAGTTGTCGGCCAGCTTGCCGGTTTCGGGACCGATAAAGCGCCAGCCCCGTTCACGCAGCACCGCCACGTTGTCCTGGGTCGCCGCGTTTTCCCACATTGTGGGGTGCATTGACGGAGCGATGAGACGCGGGCAGTCGACCGTGATTGCAACTAGGGTGAGGAACTCGTCAGCTAGACCCATGCGGAAACGTGCCATCAAATCGGCGGAAGCTCCCACCGTCAGGAACAGGTCTGCTTGGCTGGCTAGGGTTACGTGGGTAATGAAGTCAGGGGTCTGGAACACGTCCGTATGAATCGGGTGATTGCTCAGGGATTCCCAGGTCGCCTTCCCCACAAAATTGAGCGAATCAACCGTGGGACAAACCCACACGTTAACCCCGGCAGCGATGAGACTGCGCAGCACCTCAATGGCTTTAAACGCGGCCACGGAGGCTCCCACCCCCAAGATGACGGTTTTCTCTGGACCGTGGGGGGCGTCAAGTTCAGGCGTTGTCATCTTTCGCCAGGCCCTCGGAGAAAGAGACCGCCAAGGCTTCCAGCGGATTTACCGGTTCCGAGGTATCCTCCTCAGGAGCCTCGTCTTCTGGCTCATCGCCCTTTAACTGCATATCCAACATGCCCTGCGCGATTTCATGCATGGCAATAGACAGGGGCTTTTCCCGCGGACCGTGATCAACCAGCGGGCCGATAGTGTCCAACAGGCCCGCTTCCAGCTGCTGGTTATAGGTGTTAATCTGGCGTGCGCGAGCAGCCGCGAAAGCCACCAGGGCGTACTTAGAATCAACGTTTTCCAGCAGGTCGTCAATAGGCGGGTCAGTGATACCCTCGGGGTGAGCGACGGTTCCGGTCATAAAAAATCCCCCTCAATAGTGATTTTTGGTTTCTTCAGCCCAGCTATCCTAGCGCAAACCCATAATTTTAGCCAGTTGCGCGGTAGCGTTAGGCACTTCGTCATTGACCACGATTTCGTCAAATTCCTCAGCGGCAGCCAACTCGGTGCGCGCCGTATCCAAGCGCAGGCGCTGCTCTTCCGAGGACTCCGTGCCACGCCCCTGCAAACGGCGCACCAGCTCCTCCCAAGACGGGGGCTTGAGGAAAATGGTGTGCGCATCTGGACGCAGAGCTTTTACCTGCCGGGCTCCCGCCAAGTCGATTTCCAACAGAACCGGTTTGCCCTGACGTAAAGCCTCATCGACAGGGGCGGCTGGGGTACCGTAGTAGTTTTTGCCGTGAACCTGTGCCCACTCCAACAGTCCCCCGGTTTCGATTAGCTGTTCGAACTGGGGTTTCGTCATGAAAATATAGGACTGTCCATCGACTTCTCCCGGTCGAGGATCTCGAGTGGTGGCAGAAATGGACAGGTAAAACTCTCCCGGAAAAGTCGCACAGAGAGAACCCACCACTGTTCCCTTTCCAACAGCGGTGGGTCCGCTAAGTATGAACAGCCGGGCAGTAGCGCCGGCGTCCGCCATCAGCCGAAACGCTTGATGAGTTCGGCGGTCTGGTGGGGACCAAGACCACGGATGCGACGAGCCGGAGAAATCCCGATTTCTTCCATTGCCAAGGCGGCGGTCTTAGCGCCGACGCGAGGAAGCGACTCCAGCAAAGACTGAACTTTCATCTTTGCCAGGGCTTCGTCCTTTTCGGCAGCCTTCAAAACTTGGGACAGCGTCTTTTTGCGGTTCTTTAAATCAGCTTTGACTTCAGCACGATGTTTACGCGCCGCCGCGGCCTTTTTCAAGGCTTCCGCACGCTGTTCAGCGGTAAGTGGAGGAAGTGCCATTTGCTATACTCCTGTTTTCTGTCTTATTTGTGGACCCGAATTGGTCAACGACCAACCCTAGAGAGCATTCTATACAGTATTGCTTCACGAAATTAGGGATTTAAGGGAATCTAAATTTTCTCCGAAGGCGGCTTGTAGCGCACCTGCCTCGGGACCGCGGCGCAAAATCCCGCGAGAACTCGAAACTATAATCCGGTCTGTGGCTTTCCCAAAGACTTTGGCGATACTTTCCGGGTTTCCACCCTGAGCGCCAAAGCCGGGCACCAGCAGCGGCGCATTCGCTTCGTCAAGGAGAGACTCTAAACCGCGCATACGCTCCCCGACGGTGGCTCCCACGACCAAACCTACGTGACCCCAGTACCCCGCTTGTGCCGCCTGACGATTTTCCTCACCCGCACGTTGCATAATATCCGCAGCCAGGGACTTCTCAGGTGTTCCACCCTCATTCAAAATCATCGCTGATTGGATTGAGGCGGACTCCGGGTTTGAGGTTAACGCCAGTACAAACGTCCCCTTGCCGTTCTGTTTTGCCAGGTCCAGCGCGGGACGCAGGGACTCGAATCCCAAGAACGGACTCAGCGTCATCGCGTCAGCCTCCAACGGACCTTCTGACAGGTACGCCCTCGCGTAGGCGCTCATGGTGGAACCGATGTCGCCGCGCTTCACATCCACAATGCTGATTGCGCCAACGTCATGAATTGCCCGCAAAGTCGCGGTGAGCGCGGAAATGCCGGAAGCACCATATTCCTCGAACAGCGCCGATTGCGGCTTAAAGAATCCACACAAATCGCCCAGTGCGTCCAGCACACGCATGGAAAAATCCCATACGCCAGCCCCGCTGCGCGGCAAACCCCAGGCTTCTAATAGCTCCGGGTGAGGATCTATCCCCACACAGAGAGATCCCCGGTCTGCAATGGTTTCGAGGCAACGTTTTCCAAACGGTTCGACAGGATTTGCTTCTGGCGCAGCGCTCATGACTTCCCTTTCTCAAGTGACATCAGGAACTCGCTCAGAGCAAAAATCCGAGCTCCCTGAAAAGCCATTTTATGCCTTACCGGGCATCCGAGTACCGGACTTTTCCATTTCAATTTGTCGTTCCTGCAAAGACCGCACCGTGAAAGTCTGTCCCTGGCTGAGGAAATCCATCACCTGTACGGCGACCTGGAGGGTGCGCATAGTTGTGATGATGACCTTGTTGGCGGTAGCGGCCGCGGTGCGAATCCGGTATCCCGCTTCGCGAGTGCCCTTGCCGCGTTCCGGAGTGTTGACGACCATGCCAACTTCCGCAGATTTCACGAAAGAGCTGAAGGACGTGTCGGCTGACCCGTCGGTGAGTTGCCGATCCTTTTCCACCCGGGTGACCGGAATCCCATTGCGTTCCAAGACCGAAGCCGTCCCCTCGGTAGCCACCAGCTTGTAACCTAGCTGGTGGAGGCGTGAACACGGCAGAATAATGTGGCGTTTATCCCGGTCAGACACTGTCACCACGATAGTCTTGCCCGGTTTGGGCAGCGCTCCTACTGTAGCCAGCTCGGACTTAGCATAGGCCATGGGCAGATTCATTCCCAAGCCCATCGCCTCGCCGGTCGAACGCATTTCCGGTCCCAGAATCGTATCGACCATCGTGCCGCTAAAGGTGCGGAAACGCTTGAAAGGAAGGACCACTTCCTTGACGGCGATGTCGGGAAAGCTACTCCACTGGGCAAAGTCCACGCCCGGCAGCATGCCGCATTCACGCAACTGGGCAATGGTGGTGCCGGTCATGACTTTGGCGGCCGCCTTCGCCAGGGGAACCCCGGTCGCTTTCGCCACGAACGGAACGGTGCGCGACGCCCTGGGGTTCGCTTCGATAATGTTGAGCACTCCCGCCGCCAGCGCGAACTGAATGTTGATGAGCCCGACAGTGCCCACGCCTTGAGCAATAGATTCGGTCGCGGCGCGTATCTGGTTAATTATCGTGCCCGAGAGCGTGGCAGGGGGCAGTACGCAAGCCGAGTCTCCGGAGTGAATACCCGCCTCTTCGATGTGTTCCATCACACCAGCCAGGTACAGCTCGTGTCCGTCATAGAGCGCATCCACATCGATTTCGATGGCATCGTCCATGAAATGGTCAATGAGCAGCGGTCCGGCGCCAACTCCGGCCGAATCCGGCCCCAATCGACTGAGGTAATCCTCAAAATGGTCGGCGTTGAAAATTATTTCCATGCCTCGACCCCCCAGCACGTAGGAGGGGCGGGCCAGCAGGGGAAACCCAATCTCGGCGGCGATGTCTCGCGCTCCGGCATTCGTGGTGGCAGTGCCGTGGGCGGGGGCAGCCACTCCGGCGGCGGTATAGACCCGTTCGAACTCTTGCCGGTCCTCGGCTAAGTCAATCGCACGCGCCTGGGTGCCCAAAATTGGCACTCCGGCATCGGTGAGGCGCCGCGCCAGAGACAGCGGGGTTTGGCCTCCCAACTGGACAATCATCCCGGCTACCGGCCCGCAAGCAAGTTCCGCCCGGTACACCTCATAGACGTCTTCAAAGGTCAAGGGTTCAAAGTAGAGCCGCGAGGCGATGTCGTAGTCGGTCGACACGGTCTCGGGGTTACAGTTGACCATAATCGTGTCGTAGTCGTCTTTCAGCGTCAGGGCAGCGTGCACGCAAGAGTAGTCGAATTCGATACCCTGCCCGATTCGATTCGGTCCGGAACCCAAGATGATGACCGCCGGCTTCTCACGCGGCTGCACCTCGGTACTGAGGTCGTAGGACGAATAATGATATGGCGTGTTCGCGGCGAATTCCCCGGCGCAGGTGTCGACTTTCTTGTACACCGGGTGCAGGCCAAAAGCGTCGCGAACTTCCCGCACGGTGTCCTCTGAAATGCCCCTAATCTGGGCAATTTGCAGGTCTGAGAATCCATGACGTTTCGCTTCGCGCAGTAACTGGGGTTGCAAAGCGGGAGCTTCCCGCAGACGCTGGGCCACCTCGCAGAGGATAAACAACTGGTCGATAAACCACGGGTCTATTTTGGTTGCAGCATAGATGTCTGCAGCCGACGCTCCCCCACGGATTGCCTGCACCACCTGGGTCAAGCGTCGCTCCGTCGGTGTAGCCATTTGTTCCAGGAGTTGTGCGGTTTGCTCCGGGTTGGGAGCGGGCTGAGCGAAGTCAAAGCTGGATCCGCGCTTGTCCAGGGAGCGTAACGCCTTTTGCAGGGCCTCGGTAAAGTTTCTGCCGATAGCCATCGCTTCGCCCACCGATTTCATGGTGGTGGTCAGTGTCGGGTCGGCCGCGGGGAACTTTTCAAAAGCAAACCGCGGGGCTTTCACCACCACATAATCCAAGGTGGGCTCGAACGACGCCGGGGTGGACAGCGTAATGTCGTTGGGAATCTCGTCCAAGGTGTACCCCACTGCCAGCCGCGCGGCGATTTTTGCAATCGGGAAACCTGTTGCCTTTGATGCCAGAGCCGAAGAACGCGACACGCGCGGGTTCATTTCAATGACGATAATCCGGCCGGTCTGGGGGTGGACGGCGAACTGGATATTGCACCCGCCCGTGTCCACACCGACCTCGCGAATGACGGCAATCCCGATATCGCGCAACCGTTGCATTTCCCGATCGGTCAAAGTCATGGCGGGTGCCACCGTGATGGAATCCCCCGTATGCACCCCAACCGGATCCAGGTTCTCGATAGAACACACGACCACGACGTTATCGGCGCGGTCCCGCATCAGTTCGAGCTCATATTCTTTCCACCCGATGATGGCTTCTTCCAACAGAACTTCGTTCGTCAGCGAATCGGACAGACCCGCCGTGGCAATCCGTTCCAAATCCTGTTGATTATAGGCAATCCCGGAACCCAAGCCCCCCATAGTAAAGGACGGGCGCACCACGACGGGAAAACCGAGCTGCGCGACCGCGGCGTTGACCTCCTCTAGGGAATGAGCAATGAAAGACCGGGCCACTTCCGCACCGCAGCGTTCCACGACTTTCTTAAATTCTTCCCGGTCCTCGCCCGCGTTGATGGCCGCCGCATTAGCGCCGATGAGTTCGACCTGGTATTTGTCCAAAATCCCGGCTTCGCTCAGATTAACCGCCGCGTTCAAGGCCGTTTGTCCGCCCAGCGTGGGCAGCAGCGCATCGGGACGTTCCTTGGCGATAATAGATTCCAAGAATTCGGTGGTAATCGGTTCGATATAGGTGCAGTCGGCGACCTCCGGGTCAGTCATAATGGTGGCGGGGTTGGAGTTGACCAAAATAACTTTCAAGCCCTCATTACGCAGCACTCGACAGGCTTGCGTACCCGAATAGTCGAACTCGGCCGCTTGACCGATGACAATCGGCCCGGAGCCGATGACCATAACAGATTGTAAATCTTGACGCAGCGGCATCAGGAATCCGCCTTCCCGGTGGTATTTTCACAGCGATGTTGCAGCATCATCTGTAAAAAGTCGTTGAACAGGTGTGAGGCATCGTGCGGACCGGCGGCAGCTTCGGGGTGATATTGCACGGAAAAGGCCGGGATGTCCAGGCACCTCAGACCTTCTACGACATTGTCGTTCAGTCCGATGTGGGTAACTTCCGCTCGGCCGTATTTCCCGTTGCAAAAGGGCGTTACCGAGGCTTCTCCCAGCGGCATATCTACCGCAAAACCGTGGTTGTGGGCGGTGATTTCGACTTTACCGGTGCGTCTGTCCAGCACGGGCTGGTTCACTCCCCGGTGACCGTAAACGAGCTTGTAAGTTCCGTAGCCTAGGGCGCGTCCCAACAGCTGATTGCCGAAACAGATTCCGAAGTACGGCAGTCCCGCGTCCAGCACCTCGCGTAGCAGCTCAATTTCATGAGTGGCTGCGCTGGGGTCGCCGGGGCCGTTTGAGAAAAATACCCCGTCGGGGTTGATGGACTGCAGGTCTTTCAGGGTCGAGTCCGCGGGAAACACGTGAACTTCCACGCCTAGGGAAGCCAAAATTTCCGGGGTGCGAGACTTAACCCCCAAGTCCAATGCCGCCAACACCGCCCGTGGGCTCCCACCGGCGAATTCACCGGTGGGAGCAATCACATAGGGTGTTTTGGTAGAGACTTCGGCGCTGAGCGCCGCCCCCGTCATCTGCGGGGAGTCTTGAATGATGGATCTTAAAGCCGCGACCGCGTGGGGTTCCAAGTTTTCGGCGCCGACCGGCATGGCGTCGCCCGAAAAAATGCCACCCCGCAGGGCACCGGCTTGACGAATATGCAAAGTCAAGGCTCGCGTATCCACATCACTGATTCCCACGATGCCGTGACGCACCAGCTCATCTTCCAGGTCACTTTCGGCACGCCAGTTCGAGGCTCGGCGAGCCGGATCTCGCACCACATAACCCGCCACCCAAATCTGGTTAGATTCCGGGTCGGTCGTGTTCATGCCGGTGTTGCCGATATGCGGTGCGGTCATGACCAAGATTTGTCGATGATAGGAAGGATCCGTGAGGGATTCTTGATAGCCGGTCATTCCAGTGGAAAACACGACTTCACCCAAGGTTCGCCCGCTGGCTCCGAAAGCCTTGCCCGACAGGGCAAAACCATCCTCCAGAACCAGCACCGCGTCTCCCCGATCCATCGGGAGCGCGGGGCGGGCGCCACTTTGTGGATTATGGCCTTGACCAGGCATTTCCATCGTTGTCATATTCTTAGCGCTGATCGAGCGGGATAGCCGTGGCGTCCATAATCGTGAACTCGCCCTTCCACATGGTGTACCGCGCCTGACCGGGCAGTTCCATGCCGAGGTAAGGGGTGTTTGTGGACAGGGAATGCTGCGACTCCAGGTCAATGGTGCGGCGCGTGGATGGATCCCACAAGGTCAGGTTCGCCGGTTTGCCGGTGACGATGCCCTGACCCTGTTCCTTGACTCGGCCAATATGCGCCGGCGCGGTAGACATGACTCGCGCCACGTCCTCCCACGTGAACTTGCCAGTATCGACCATGACTTTCTGAACCACCGGCAGAGCGGTTTCCAAACCAATCATGCCGAAAGCCCCGGCTTGCCACTCGCAGTCCTTTTCCTCCAAAGGATGGGGCGCGTGGTCGGTACCGATACAGTCAATAGTGCCATCCATCAGACCAGCCACCAAGGCTTCAGTGTCCGCAGCAGTGCGCAGCGGCGGGTTGACCTTGTAGCGCGGGTCGTAGGTCTGAGCCATTTCCTCGGTCAGCAGGATGTGGTGCGGGGTGGCTTCGGCAGTCACGGCGATGCCGCGGCTCTTGGCCCACCGCACGATGTCGACCGAGCCTGCGGTGGACACGTGACAGATGTGGACGCGCGAACCCACGTGGGAAGCCAACTGAATATCGCGCAGAATAATGGCTTCTTCCGCAACCGCCGGCCAACCGGGCATACCCATAACCGCAGACAGCGGAGACTCGTTCATTTGTGCGTTTTCAGTCAGACGCGGGTCTTGGGCGTGCTGAGCAACCACCCCGTCAAAGGTCTTTACGTATTCCAGAGCACGGCGCATCAATACCGGGTCGGAAACGCATTTTCCGTCGTCAGAAAACACCGTGACGTGCGCGTCTGAACGGTTCATGGACCCCAAGTCGGCCAGGTGTTCACCTTGCAGACCGGCGGAAACGGCACCGACCGGGCACACCTGTACCCAGCCCGCGAGGTTCCCCAAGTGCACGACCTGCTCGACGATACCGGCGTTGTCCTGGACGGGATTGGTGTTAGCCATCGCGTGAACACAGGTATAACCGCCGTAAGCCGCTGAAAGCGTGCCGGAAGCGACCGTTTCCGCGTCCTCGTCGCCAGGTTCGCGCAGGTGAGTGTGCATATCAACCAGGCCGGGCAAAGCCACCAAGCCGTTGCCATCAATGGTGGTAGCGCCAGCGGAAACAGCATCCGCCGCATTCGCGCCTACACCCGCAAAAATGCCGTCCTTGACAGCAATGTCAGCCCCCTCACCGTTCGGCAGGGTCACGTTCTTAATCAAATATTCCTTCACAGCAGGCCTCCTTCCGGCGCGAGCAAAAGGTAAAGGGCAGCCATCCGGACACTCACGCCGTTTCCAACTTGTTCAACAATGACAGACTTTGCGGAATCTGCGGCTTGGGCGCAGATTTCCATACCACGGTTCATCGGACCGGGGTGCATGATAACCGTACGTTCTGGCAGGTTAGTGAAACGGGTGTTGTTCAAACCGTAAGCCCGGTGATACTCGACCACGGACGGGAAGTAGCCCCCGCCGGCAGAACTCATACGCTCGCGCTGCACCCGCAGCATCATCACCGCATCGGGATTGGTGGCCAGAGCCGCATCCAAGTCGTAGGACACATCGCACTTCCAATCTTCCACCCCGACCGGCATCAGGGTCGGCGGACCGACCAGGGTCACGTGAGCGCCCAAAGTCGACATCAAGTCCACGTTGGAACGGGCTACGCGAGAGTGCAGGATATCGCCCACAATGACCACGTGAGCACCGTTGAGGTCTTTACCGGCCAGGTCGCCGCCGCTCAAGCCCAGATAGTGCCGGCGCAGGGTCATCGCGTCGAGCAGAGCCTGAGTGGGGTGTTGGTGTTCCCCATCCCCCGCGTTGAGCACGGGCACGTCAGACCAGCCGGCGTTAGCCAAACGGTAGGCCGCTCCGGAGGAGGAATGGCGGATAACGATGCCGTCAACCCGCATAGCCTGCAGGGTCAAAGCCGTATCTTTCAGGGATTCGCCTTTCGCTACCGAGGAACCTTTCGCGGAAAAGTTGATGACGTCCGCGCTGAGACGCTTGGCCGCGGTTTCAAAAGAAATCCGGGTCCGGGTGGAGTTCTCAAAAAAGAGGTTGACCACGGTTTTGCCGCGCAAGGTCGGCAGTTTTTTCACCTTTTGAGCCTGGGTCATCGCCATGGCTTCGGCAGTATCCAAAATTTTCAGGACATCTTCGTGGCTCAAATCAGCCGCAGAGAGTAAATGTCGCATGATTTTTATTCCTTCCCGTCTGCAATAATCACGGCGTCTTCGCCGTCACTGTCTTGAAGTTTTACGAGTATTTGTTCCGTCCGTGACGTGGGCAGATTCTTGCCGATGTAGTCTGCACGAATCGGAAGTTCCCGGTGACCGCGGTCCACCAGCACGGCTAGCTGCACTTGGGCAGGTCGGCCGTGATCGTTCAACGCATCGAGCGCAGCCCGAATCGTGCGTCCGGAATAGAGCACGTCGTCGACGAGGATGACCGTTTTGCCGTCAATGCCGGTCTGAGGCATCACGGTGGGTTTAGGTACTCGTATCGGTTGACGGGAAAGATCATCGCGGTACAGGGTGATGTCCAGGGTGCCAATCGGGACGTCTGTATCGGGATTATTTTCCTTTAAAAAAGTCCCCAACCGATTGGCTAGCTCAACGCCACGGGTGGGGATTCCTAACAGAACGACATCTTCAAGACCCTGGTTTTTCTCCATTATCTCGAAGGCCAGTCGTTTCAGCGAACGGGCAATGTCAGCACTGCCCAACACTGTTTTTTCCATATTTTTCCTTTCTGCCTCACAGGGCGAAATTAAAGGTTTTAATGCGGCTTAATAGTACACGTTTTTTCCCGCTCCACCGAATCCCGCGCCCGCGCCGCCGATAATTGGGTCGGGAATGTTGAATTCCTCCAGGTTATGAGGCAATTTCTGAACACGGGCGTTTTCGAGCTAAACTCCGGGGAAAAATCGCCGATAATAGGGTTATGGATGAAAAACGCGAGCTATTAATGCAGCTTCTCTTTGGCAACGACGACACGCCGGAGCTGAACCAGGATGAGGTCACGCAACCCGACAACTCTCCCGAGGCCGCGGCTCGTTTCCAAAAGTGGGCAAAAGCGCAACAGAAAGCCCAAACTATCAACGAAACTTTGGACAACTCGGAAAAATCCGCAGATATCCTGCGCGAAATGATGAACCGCAACTAACCGCGGAGGCTATTCCAGGGTGTCTAAGTCAATCTGCTCCAAGACACCGCCCGCCGCTGCCGTTTTTGCGGCAGTGTCAAAGCTCTGTGGCATCGAGGACTCGAGTTTGGCACTCGCTTCACCGCTCAAGGCTTGCTCAGCCTCGGTTTTACTCAACGCGTCTTTCATATCGTTGATGGCACCCAGCAAACCGTTGATAAACTTCGGCGACTCGTCAGTAGAACGTTCCTCCGCGATTTGCATAGCGGCGGTGATGGCTACAGCTCCTTCCACATCGGGATTGAACAGAATCTCCCAAGTCGCAACTCGCATAATCGCCAGGTCGACCTCGGGCATCCGGTGCAGCGGCCACGCTTTTGAATATGTCGTTAAAGCCGCATCAATCCGCTCTAAATGCTGGGCCACGCCTTCCAAAATGTCGATGGCATAGGCCGGAAGCGCGGTCTGGGCGGTCGTCTCATCTTGACGAATTTGGGCTAGGGAAAAAATGCCTTCGGGAGTGTCCCAGCCACGCGCGTGCGCCTCATAAAGCACATCTACGGCTCGAACCCGCTCCCGCGTACGCCGCGGCAATTTATGTCCCACTGTCTTGTCCCCTCACGAAATGCGTAACGCGAGCCGGAAGCCTGCGCCCCGACTCGCGTCCGCCTCAGTCTTAATCGGTAACCCGCGAAACGTATTCGCCAGAGCGGGTATCAACCTTCACCTTGTCGCCGATATTCAGGAACAGCGGCACTTGAATATCCCAGCCCGTCTCCAGGGTCGCCGGCTTGGTGCCCGCATTGGAGCGATCGCCCTGCAAGCCCGGTTCCGTGTGCGAAATCTCTAAGACAACCGAGGCCGGCAGTTCGATGAACAAAACGTTACCTTCGTTGAAAGCCAAAATGCATTTCTGGTTTTCCAGCAGGAAGTGCGCGGCGTCACCAACGATTTCGGGAGTGACACTGACCATTTCAAAGGTTTTTTCGTCCATAAACACGTAGTCGGTACCGTCGTTGTAAGAGTAGGTCATGTCGCGGCGGTCCACGGTAGCGGTTTCAATCTTTAGTCCCGCGTTAAAGGTGCGGTCGACAATCTTGCCCGAAAGGATGTTTTTTATCTTGGTGCGCACGAAAGCCGGCCCCTTGCCGGGCTTCACATGTTGAAATTCGACAACCTGCCACAACTGGTTGTCAATCTTCATTACCAAGCCGTTTTTCAAATCATTAGTCGTTGCCACGTTTCATCCTTCACAGTCTTAACAGTTAGCAAATCAACTCGAATAGTCTACCGAAAAAGCGTGCCGTTGGCTAACTGCAGCCGTTTTCAGCGATAACTGTCAACAGTCGCTGTGCCAGTTCGGTCAAGGTTCCCTCGGTCGGCACCGTGTAGTCACTGTGTGCTATTAGGTCATCACGGCGTTTTTGGGCCAGACGGCGATAGGTGGCGCGCCAAGGCAGGCCGTTAGGGTCGCTGAGTTGTTCTGGGTTCATGGCCTGCCATGACTCCTCCCAGGGCAAATCTAGGAAAAATACCCGGTTCCCGGCCTGTCGAAAGTTCCCGACCAGGGCGGATGAACCACTCTCGAGCACGTCAGAGGGCAGAACAAAAATGGCTGGTGCGCTGTGCGACGACCAAGCGTCAAGGCCTGAATCGGAAGCCACGGGCAGGCCGATGTCCGGTGAAATCGATTGGGCTAACTCTTGCAAACGGGCTCCCGGCAGGGATACTAAAGCCAGTGAACAGCGTGAGCTCACAGGGCAATTCCTGTCATTTCGGCGGCTTTGGTCAGAGCCTCAGAATCAGCCACGGCAGTGACCACAGGTTTGCCCCAATCCTCCAGCAGGACGAACCGCAGCTGCCCGCCGCGAACTTTTTTATCGCTAAACATGATGGGTAACAGTTCCGCAAAAGTGTGGGCAGTATAGGTGGCGGGTAGGCCAACCGCTTCCAGCTGATTACGCAGCCGCACAACCAAGTCTTTGGGACCTATCCCCAGCACCGTGGCGAGGTTCGCGGCATAGACCATACCGATAGAGACCGCTAAACCGTGGGGAAAACGGTAGTCCTCCACGCGTTCTATGGCGTGAGCCAGAGTATGTCCGTAGTTCAAGTACTCCCGCTGACCCGATTCATACAAATCGGTGGAAACAACGTCGGCTTTCACCTTCACGGCTCGGCGAATGATGTTGCGAAGCTGAGGGGAATCCGGATTCAGCAGCACCGACGCGTGGTCCTGGGCAATGTCTAAAATCTGTTGGTCACGGATAAACCCGCACTTCAATGCCTCCGCCAGCCCCTCTCGGAGGTGGTCTGGCGACAGGGTCCGCAAAGTCGTGAAATCCACTGCCACCCCGAGAGGAGGATAAAACGCCCCCACCAAATTTTTCCCGGTACTCCAATCAATGCCGGTCTTGCCTCCGACAGCGGCATCAACCATCGCCAACAAGGTCGTCGGTACCGTAATGAGGTCAACGCCGCGCAGCCAGGTCGCCGCTGCGAAACCTCCCAGGTCAGTGGTAGCTCCCCCACCGAGAGCAACAATCGCATCACGGCGTTCCAGACCCGCGCTGGCTGCCGCCTCCCACACCTCGGAAAGCACCGTGAGCTGTTTCGCGGCTTCTCCGTCAGGCAGCACTTTCACTGTGGTTTGTTTACCCAGCGAGTCCAAGTGCTGTGCCAAACTGTTAGCCGCCGACGCTACCGGGGGCGCGCTGAGCAACAGGACTTTGTTTGTGTGCGTCTTCATCAAGGCTGCGACCTGCGCGTTCAGGTCTTCACCAAAGCTGACGGCATAGGGTTCGCCGGGGGTGGATACCCAGATGCGGTCACCCAGGCGTTCTTCATGAGCGATGATTTTCCCAGCCATTTCGCTACGTTTGCTCTGTGCGTCAATAATGACCGTGGCGGTACTCTCATAGATGTCTTTTCGCTCCCGATACAGCTCGTGCATCCTTTCCCGCAGGTTGCCTTCCAGCAAGGGACGGACTTGCGCATCCTTTTTCTGGCCAGAGCGCTCGGAGCGTTGGATTTGCCGGTTCACCAGGAAGTCCGGGTCCGCTTTCAAGTAGTAAACGGTGTGTTCGCGCAACAGCTCGCGGGTCGGAGCGTATGTCGGGGCACCGCCGCCCAGGGAAACAATCCGGGCTGAGCCCTGTAACGCATCCCGAACGACCGCGTATTCGAGGGCGCGAAACCCCTGTTCTCCGAGTTCCTTAAAAATCCAGGGAACGGATTGGCCGAAACGCCGCTCGATTTCCAGGTCAGTGTCAAGCCAGGTGGTGTGCAAAATTTGGGCCAAAATCCCGGCAGTTTTCGATTTACCGGAAGTGGGCAATCCCATCAGAACGATTTTACGTGTCATGAAAAAGTCGTCCTTTGCGTAACCTCGTCCAGGTAGGCCCACAAGTTTCGCGAGCATTCCGCCACCGAGTCCCCGCCCGTTTTTTCCAGCAAAGCGTCTGCCAGCACCAGCGCGACCTCGGCCTGGGCGATGACGGCTGCCGGCACCACCGCGGTCGTGTCCGAACGCTGGTGCAGCCCAGTCGCCACGCTGCCATCAGCCAAATCCAGGGTCGGCAGAGCGTGGGGTACGGTAGAGATAGGTTTCACGGCGGCGGAAACCACGATGGGATTGCCGTTGGACATCCCGCCTTCGATGCCACCCGCCAGGTTAGTCGGTCGCGCTATCGTGCCCAAGCCCGTGTTTGCGTCAGCTGGCTGGTCACCGCGGTAGAGGGGGTCGTGGGCTTCGCTGCCCGGCAGGGAGGCTTGCAGAAAAGCCGCGCCGATTTCCACCCCTTTTACGGCTTGAATAGAAACGAGGGCAGCGGCCAGGCGCGCGTCCAGTCGGCGGTCACGGCTCACGTGAGAGCCTAAACCGATAGGCACCCCGTAGGCGATGACCTGCACCACTCCTCCCAACGTGTCGCCCGTATGCTGCGCGTTGTCGATAGCCTGCACCATCTGTTCAGCCGTATGCGCATCGAGGCAGCGCACCGGGTCACTATCGAGATAATCCGCATCTTCTGGCCGCGGCACCGGCGCGTCTAGTGGAACGGAAACTGAACCAACGGACGTGACGTGAGACACTAAACGAATCCCCGCGACCTGATCCAACAATGCTTGTGCGAAAGCCCCCAAAGCCACTCTGGCGGCCGTTTCCCGAGCGGAAGAACGCTCCAACACGTTACGAGCATCTGTGAAACCGTACTTCATCATGCCGGCAAAATCGGCGTGTCCCGGCCGCGGCTTCGTAAGCTGCAGGTTCCGCGCTAATTCGCGCGCGTCACCTCGACCCGCGTCCCGCAGCAGCGCCTGACGAGACACCGGGTCGGGACTCATAACCGTTTGCCACTTGGGCCATTCGGTGTTCTTGATTTCAACCGCGACCGGGGAGCCCAGGGTTTTCCCGTGACGCAGTCCCGAAAGGATGGTCACCGCGTCTTGCTCAAATTTTTGGCGCGTTCCCCTGCCGTAGCCCTTCCGTCGCTGCGCGAGGGCTTTGGTCAGGGTATTGGTGGTGATTTCTATCCCTGCCGGCAGTCCACTGAGTACGGCTATCAGGGCGGCGCCGTGTGATTCCCCGGCAGTGACACATTCCAACATGAGTTCATCTTGCCACATTTCGCCACACATCCCGAACCGGGTTACTCGGCCTGGGCGGTGAGAAAGCGGCTAGATGCCCACCAATATCGAGGGCAGATACACCACCCACGTGATGTAGGCGCCCGTGATAAGCCACGGGCCAAAAGCAATGTCTTTATCTAAATCAAGTTTTTTACGGATGACCTGGATTAAGGCAAACGCGCCACCCAAGAGTGAGGCCAGTAGCAGCATCGCTAGGGGCGCGAACCAGTTATAAAGACCTAGCCACGCACTGAGCAGCGCTGCGAGCTTGACATCTCCCATCCCTAAACCGAGATACGTGGCTAGAGCCAGAACCAGCCCCATGGCTAGCCCCAAAACCCAAACTCGCGCCAGCGCTTCGGGGCTACGCAGAATCAAGGCGACAATGCTCAGTACGGGCAACAGCATCACAGCCCCCAGGCCCAGTAGCCGATTGGGCAACAGTCGAAAACGGGCATCAGTCAGAAGCATCGCACAAAATGGGGCGGTCCCCAGGTACACCGGCAAGGTGACGAGGAAATGGGTGAAACACAAACCGTGGGAAAAGTAGTTGAGGATGAACCACTGGATTACATTGAGGAAAACCGTAACCAAGGTGAGGCACAACGAGAAAGGTAGGTAGAACAGATCCGACAATTCGATGCTACGCTCGCGCAGAATTTTGGTCGTGACCGCGCCCACCGCGTAACCCCAGATTCCGCTGAGAATCCACGCCAGGACATGCCAGAGCATAAGGTTCCTTCCCCTTCCCGTTACGACACTGTGACTTTATAGGGAGCCGGCAATGGTTAAGACAATTCACGCCGCCGTTATTCTAATCCGCCGAGTTGACGTATTTATGCAAAGCGGGACGCAAAATTTCGGCGTTGACTTCCTGTCCCGTAAACAGCTTTACCTGGGCGACGCCCTGGTGCAACAGCATTTCCCATCCGGGAATGACCTGCGCTCCACACCTCTGTGCCCAACTGGCAAGCGGGGTTGGCCACGGCGCATATGCCGCATCAAGAAAAAATGCGTGGGAGATAATCTGTAGCTGTGACAGGGGCAGAGCATCTTGTACGGGGGCGGGCACAGTGCCCATCACCAGCTGTGCCGCGCGCAGTGCCCGGTTAACGTCCTCAACCTGGTGCCATGCCACCGCCCGGACGCTCAAGCCCATCCGTTTTGCCGCCTGAAAAGCCGCGCCCGTTTGGGCAGTAGTCCGGGAAATGACCGTCAGCTCTGTGAGTCCCAACTCGGTGAAAGCCGCCAAGGCCGAAGCCGCTGTGGAACCCGAACCGAAGATAACCCCGCTGCCCCCGTACGGTAGATTCGTCGCGCCACCTTGGCGGAAAGCCTCGACGACGCCGCGGACATCAGTGTTGAATCCGGTCCAATCTCCTCCCGCGGCGGGAATCAGCGTATTCACCGCTCCGGTGACCTTGGCCAAGCCGTCAGCGAAAGTCGCAGCCTGCAGTGCCTCCGGTTTCAAAGGCATAGTCACTGCCAAGCCGCGTAGCTGTGCATCCGCCTCGGTTAGGAATGCGTTGAGCGTTCCTGACCGAACGCGCTGGCAGCGAAAATCCCAGTTCAGGCCCAGCTCACGATACGCAGCCAGATGAATTACGGGAGACAAGGAGTGCGCAATCGGATCTCCCACAACCAGACAATACGGCACTACCCGCTACCCTTTACAGATTTCGGGGTGGTCCTTACAAAATTGTTTCAACAACTCTACGTTGGCTTTCTGTTCCTCCAGAGTCGCGCTGAAGCGAGTTTCACCCGTATTCAAATCCACCGTGGTGAAGTACAGCCAATCCCCCGGTGGCGGGTTGCGGGTGCCGTCAAAAGCGTCCTGACCCACGACCCCGATAGGCCCGGGCGGCAGCCCCTTGTGACGATAGGTATTGTACGGATTCGAAGCGTCAGCGACCTCGGCGGCGGTCGGAATTTTGCGTGACTTCGAGGCTTCGCCCAAACCGTAGATAACCGTGGAGTCCATATTCATAAATCCAACAGTTTCCTTGCCGGTATCCATCCGGTTTTCTAACACTCGTGCAATCTTCGCGTAGTCCTGTTTTTGCAGGTCGCTGCCCTCACGCTGGACGATAGAAGCCTTGGTTAGGAACGTTTCCCACTGGGTCTCGGGGATTCCCGCGTCCCGCAGTCGCTTGACATTGGCGGCTACCATCTGACGCACTGTTTCGGTTGCGTCCTGACCGGGTCCCACCAGGTAAGTTCCGGGTGCTAGCCACCCCTCGATGTTTCCACCGGCGACTTTGGGCAGTCCCGGAGCGTTGGCAAAAGCAGCTTCCACGTCAGCATCACTAAAACCTGCATTCGTCACCAGTTGCTCTTTGACCTGCCACTTTGTCAGACCCGGACCAATCGTAATCTGATCGTCAACCCGGTTCGCTTTGTCAATCAAGATGGACAAAGCATTGACGGCAGACATGTGTTTGGCCATCGCGTAGGTTCCGGGCTGAATCGCCGAGCAGGCGGCTTCCTGGTCGCGGCACGCGTTAAAGAACGCCTGCGAGGACGCTACGACCTGCGCTTTAGCTAGAATATTGCCAATGTCTGAGCCCAGCGCACCCTCGGGAACTGTTACCATCACCTGACCGGTACCGCTACCTTCGTAATCGGCCCCCTTGGCGCTGAGCCAACGATTGAAAATGATTGCGCCAAAAACAATGGCTACTACCAGCAGCGTGACCACAATCGCCAGGACGACAAACGTGCGATTCCGCATGGTCTTACGGCGCCGAATTCGAGAACGTTTGTCACGCCGATGGTGTTCGCTCGGGGTTACTTCCGGTTGTTCAGCGGAGGCAACCTGCGTCTCTTGCAATAGAGATTCTACGGTTGTGTCCGCGGCCTGGGATACTCCAGAGGTCACGCGGGGAAAAGACGGGGTGTCGAGTTCCTCTGGGCGATTGCGGCGGCTGGGAAGTGTGCGCGGCGTTGGTTCAATCGCGGGATTGGGGGATTGAGAGGGTGCCGCCTGGGGCGGAAGTTCCGGGTTCGAGGGGGATGGCGAGTCAGTCTGGGTTAAGGCGGCTTGACCGTGCTGCGCTAAATACCGACGTCGGCGCCGCGGTCCCATCGATGCTAGATCTTCAGTGTCTGACATGTACTTCCCTCGTTACGTGGTTTACTCAATAATAACCAACTCGCCAGGTAAGTTCCCTGTTTGAGTCAAAGTTTCTAAAGCTCGAGTGAGGATGGCCACAGCGGCGAGTTGGTCAACCATCTCCTTTTGCCGGCGGGTACTGACCCCGGCATCGCGCAGTTTGGAGTGGGCGTCAGCCGAGCTCAACCGTTCATCAATGAGATGAACCGGCAGTGTGTCAAGCCGTCTGACCAGACGTCGGGCGTAAGACCGCGCCATCCGGGCAGCCTCGCCCTCCTTGCCGCTCATCAATTTCGGTAAACCCACGAATACGGCCCGAGGATCGCTTTCCTCGATGATTCCCACCAGTTCGTCCAGCTCGGAACCGTCCGGCCGAACCTGCAAGGTTTTCACTGGCAACGCCAGGGACGTACCCGCTACCGAGCGGGCGACACCCACGCGCGCCTTACCCACGTCTATGGCGAGAAAGTTTCCAGCGACCATCCTGTGCGTTATCCCCTATCGGTGTGACGGCTCGGCGAAAAGCCCCGAACCGGCAGTTGTTTACTTGGCGAGTACTGACTGCAGTGCGGCCACTACGGCATCCAAACCGTTTTCCGGTTTGCCTGCGGGAGCTCCGCCACCTTGCGCCAAGTCGTCCTTGCCGCCGCCGCCACCACCCATGGCCGCGGCACCGGCCTTAACCAATGCCCCGGCCTTCACACCTTTGTCGCGAGCCGCTTCGTTACTGGCCACGACCAGCATCGGTTTTCCACCGATATCGGCCGCCAGCGCAACGACCACCGGATCCGCGTTAGAGAACCGCCCGCGCAAAGTGGTGGCTGCCTGACGCAAATCGTCCACGGAACCTGCCTGAGCTACCTGGTGAATGACCTGCACGCCACGGAGCGCTTCGGCGGATTTTACGTAATCGTCCAGATTGGACAGCAAAGCTGCCAACCGGGTCTTTTCGAGTTCTTTTTCCGCGGCCTTGAGCCGATCCATCAGGGAAGTAATGCGCTCCACCAGGGTTTCCGGCTTGGCGCCGACCAGCTGGGTGATCTGAGACACCAAGGCGTGCTCTTTAGCTTGGAATCCGGAAGCACCATTTCCGACCAGCGCTTCAATACGCCGCACTCCGGAACCAATCGAGGATTCTCCCAACACCGCTATAGAGCCGATATGCCCAGTCAGCGGCACGTGGGTGCCGCCGCAGAACTCTCGAGACCAACCATCGCCAATATCAACGATGCGCACAATCTTGCCGTACTTTTCCCCGAAAATGGCCTGCGCGCCAGTCTTTCGCGCCTCCTCAATGGGCATCTGATAGTCGGTAACAGTCATATTGGTCTGGACTCGTTCGTTTGCTTCCGCCTCAATGTCCGCCACCAAAGAATCCGGCAAAGCCGTCGCGTTGCGGAAATCGAAACGGACGTGCCACGGGGCATTTTCCGACCCTGCTTGGGTCGCGCCCTGTCCCAGGGAATCCAACAGAATCTGGTGAATGACGTGGGTAGACGTGTGGGCTCGGGCAATCGCGCCGCGACGCTCAACATCAATCGTAGCTTGGGCGTCCTCACCGAGAGTAACCTGACCTTCCGTCAAAGTCCCCCGATGCATGGGCAGTCCCTTCACCGGAGCCTGCACATCAGCCACATCCAGCACTCCGCCACCCGCGAACGTTACCTGCCCTTGGTCAGCGAGCTGTCCGCCGGCCTCCGCATAGAACGGGGTCCGGTCCAGCAGGACCTCAACGGTAGCCGGGGCTGTTGCGACCGGTACCGGTTTGCCGTCCTGCAAAATACCGACCACCCGCGCCGGAGCGCTGGTCTCGGTGTATCCCAGGAACTCCACCGTGTTGTTCTCACCAAGTTTCGCCGCCAGCTCGTGATAGACGTGAGCATCGACGTGTCCGGTTTTCTTGGCCACCGCGTCCGCCCGGGCGCGCTGCTTCTGTGCGTTCATCAACTCTGTGAAACGCTTTTCGTCCACCTTGACCCCGGCTTCCGCCGCCATTTCCAGCGTCAGAGACAACGGGAAACCGTAGGTATCGTGCAGTTGGAAAGCGTCGTCGCCGCTCAGGGCCGCGCCCAACTGTTTCGCTTTCGTCACCGCGGTATCCAAGATGAGGGTTCCGGCGTCGAGGGTGCGGCGGAAAGCGTCTTCTTCAGCGTAAGCCACGTCAGAAATGGTGTTCCATTCCTTTTCCAGCTCGGGATAGGAGGCTTTCATCACATTCATCGAAGCAGGCAACAGCTGCGGCATTACTGCCTCGGTCACACCCAACAGCCGCATGGAACGCACCGCGCGGCGCATGAGGCGGCGCAGCACGTAGCCCCGTCCCTCATTGCTGGGACGAACCCCATCGCCAATCAGCATCAGGCTGGAACGCACGTGGTCAGCCACGATACGGAAGTGAACGTCCATCGGGTCGGGGCCGGAAGTGTAGCGGCGCCCAGACATTTCCTGAGCGACTTCGATGACGGGGAACACCTCGTCAATTTCGTACATATTGTCTTTGCCCTGGAGGACAAAGGCCAGACGTTCCAGGCCCAAGCCCGTATCGATAGCGGTTTGGTCCAGCTTGCCCAACAGTGGGTAGTCTTTGCCGGAGCCTTCGCCACGCAGGAATTCATCAAAAACCAGGTTCCACAGTTCCAGGTAACGGTCGCCTTGCGTGTCAACTTCAGGACCGCCCTCGGGACCGTATTCAGATCCGCGATCCAGGTGGATTTCCGCACAAGGGCCGGCGGGGCCGGGCTGGCCGGTATCCCAAAAGATTTCTTCGCGCGGAAGTTTTTGGACGTGGGTCGGATCCAAACCGATTTGCCGAGTCCAGATGTCCCAAGCGGCCTCGTCTTGGTCCCAAATCGTGACCCAGAGCTTGTCGCCGTCCAGGCCATAGCCACCGTCCTTTTGACTACCGGTCAGCAAATCCCAGGCATACTGAGACGCGCCTTCCTTAAAGTAGTCACCGAAAGAAAAGTTCCCGCACATCTGAAAGAAAGTACCGTGACGCGTGGTTTTCCCGACCTCGTCGATGTCGTTGGTGCGGATACATTTTTGTACCGAGGTGGCTCGCGGCCACGGCGCCGGTTCGGTTCCCACAATGTAGGGAATGAACGGAACCATGCCCGCGATGGTGAACAAAATCGAGGGGTCGGGCGAAATGAGCGGCACCGAGGGGCGAACCTCATGACCGTTCTTTGCAAAAAAATCCAGCCAACGCTGACGAACTTCCGCAGTACGCATGTATATGTATCTTTCCTTCGTGTCCGGGCAGTTCCCGGATTATCTGTCCTGGTCCCCCCGGTCAGTTTGCTCCGGGCAACTTTCGTTTATTGTCAGTTAGTTTCGCTAAAAGGCTAGTTCGTCGTCCAGCGTGGAGTCACGGTGACGTCCACGTCCGACTTTAAAGCCGCCGCGATCTTCCTTCCGGGCGCTCCAAGTGTCGCGGGCTTGCTCGATTTCTGAATCGCTGGAGCTCAGAGCCTCGATGAGTTCTCCCTCGCGCTGCGACATATCCGCACGAAATCCCTGGGTCATCTGATCGACAGTCTGCCGAAACGGGGTCACGGTAAAGTACGCAGCCAGCGCCGCCCCCGCGGAAAGTAGCAGCGTCGTCCCAACTGCTTTTGCTGTATTTGACATCGATCCCCCTACTTCGCTTTCTTCGCGTCAATGCCCATAGCTTTACGCACCGCATAGTTAAACGCGGCGACTTTAATGAGCGGCCGGCCCAGCGTTGCCGTAAACAAGGTCGTCAGAGCCGAGAGATCCTCGACGGAACGATTTGCCGCCGAGGTCATGGAATCGACCCGTTCCAACTGATTGTTAACCTGGTCCAAAGACGTCTGCCCCTGTTTGACCGCCACCACAGTTTCGTCGGCGACAGTTTTGATGGATTGCTCCAGTTGGGAAAACACCCCACCCAGTTTCCACAGTGGCACTGCTAAAAATAGCACCAATACCGCGAAAGCCACGGCGGCAATAATCCCGGCAATTTCACCAATCATGTCATTCTCCTGTCCCGGTGTAGCGACCGAATTCTGCGCAGTCTGCGCGAAACACACCGTGATATTCTAACTTTAAACAATTGACCCCGGGAAAATCCCGGGGTCACTGAAAGTTTTAGCGGGAATAGTGCTCCACAACCAGTTGCACTTCACACTGAATCGGGACTTCTTCACGCTTAGGCTGGCGATCCAGAGTAAAACGCAGCTTTTCCAAATCGACCTTGAGGTAGTCCGGCACGGGAGGCAGCACATCGCGGTGAGAACCGCGGGCAGCCACCACGAAGGGGTCCTTGACCTGGGAGGACGGCTTGACCTGGACGGTCTGGCCGGGGCGCACCTTGTAAGAGGGGCGATCCACAATCTTGCCGTCGACCAAGATGTGACGGTGGGTTACCGCCTGACGAGCCTGGAACATGGTGCGGCCGAAACCGGCACGCAACACCAGAGCATCAAGCCGCGTTTCCAACAGTTCCACCAGGTTGTCACCGGTTTGGCCTTCCATCCGGCGCGCCTCCTGGAAGGTCTTGACCAGTTGCGCCTCACGAATCGCGTATTGGGCGCGCAAACGCTGCTTTTCCTTCAAACGCACCGCGTAGTCAGATTCGCTGCGGCGGCGGGCACGGCCGTGTTCACCGGGTCCGTAAGGACGACGTTCAAAGTACCGCTTAGCTTTCGGGGTTAGCGGCATCCCCAAGGCGCGCGACAAACGCACCATTTTCCGAGAACGGTTTCCCATTTATATTCTTCCTGTCTTATTTCAAAGTCACCCCGCGAGGGCATCTCGGCGGGGAGGGGTCACCTTTTTGGCTAAGACCCCAGGTGTCCGGGCGTCAACCAACCGAGGGTTGGACAAAACACCGGGCAACTTGGCTATCTTACCGCATTTTTTGAATCTTGCGTATTTTGGCCAGTCTCTCGCCCAACGTGACTTCCCACCCGTGGGCGGAAGGTTCGTAATAAATCTTGTCTTTCAGCGGGTCAGGCAGGTATTGCTGCGCGACTATCCCGCGGGTGTCGTCGTGGGGATAGCTATATGTCCCCAGATCTTTCCTGTCGGCGTCAGCCCCCGGATAATGCTGGTCACGCAGATAGGAAGGAACGGTACCAATGTTTCCGGACTCCACGTCAGCCACCGCGGTGTTGATGCCGACATAAGCCCGATTCGACTTCGGGGCCGTCGCTACCGCGACCACCGCCTCAGCTAGCGGAATCCGCCCTTCCGGCATCCCAATCAACTGCACCGCTTGTGCCGCCGCGACCGCGAGGGGCAGCACGGTCGGATCAGCCAACCCAACGTCTTCTGCCGCCGCAATGACGACTCGGCGGGCGATGAAGCGCGGATCTTCCCCGGCCTTAATCATTCGCGCCAAATAGTGCAGGGCGGCATCGGGGTCGGAACCGCGCATCGACTTGATAAACGCCGAAGCCACGTCATAATGCTCGTCAATGCCGTAACGCACCACGGCCGTGTCTGCCGCAACCGCAACATCATCTTCGGTAATCTCGCTGGCCTCGCGGGAATCCGCTCCCCCGGCTGCAGCTTCCAACAGGGTCAAGGCTTTACGCCCGTCCGCGCCGGCCAATCTGATGAGGCTTTCCCTAGCGTCCGAGGTCAGTGTGTACTTTCCAGCCAGTCCGCGTTCGTCCGCCAAAGCCCGGTCCATAATGGTCTCGATATCCTGGTTTGTCAGTGGTTTCAACGTCAACAGCAGGGATCGGGACAACAGTGGAGAAATGACGGAAAAAGCCGGATTTTCGGTGGTGGCTGCGACAAGGATAACCCACCGGTTTTCCACTGCCGGCAGCAGCGAGTCCTGCTGCGATTTAGAAAAACGATGAACCTCGTCTAAAAATAAAATGGTTTCTTGACCGCTCAGGCTCAGCCGTTGCTTCGCCGCGTTAATGACCTCACGGACTTCCTTGACTCCCGCGTTGATGGCGGAAAGCTGGGCGTATTCCCGGCCCCCTGCCTGCGCCACCATATATGCCAAGGATGTTTTGCCAGTTCCGGGCGGACCGTAGAGAATCACGGAGGAAGTCATCTCGGTGTCTGCCCGCAACAGCCGCTGTAACGGCGAATTGGGTGCCAAAAGGTGTGACTGTCCCACCAATTCTGCTACGTTACGTGGACGCATCCGCACCGCCAGAGGAGCATCCGGACGAAACTCCGGAACTCCTCTGCCGGTATCGCTCAAGGAATCAAACAAGTCCATGAAACCACCCTAGTGAAAATTACCCTAAAGTGTGTGAGACAATGCATAACATGTTCCTGAAACTATATCGCCGTTTGAATCGACGCCCTCTGCCCACGGTGTTGATTTGGGATTTGGTGATAGTCATCTGTGCAGCCTTTACATTGACCGGTTTTGGCTTCGGAAATATGTGGAATCGTGTTGAAAACCGCCTGGTTTCTATCCCCAGTTCGGAATCCTACGTCGCGTCACAAATCCTGAATGACAGCCGCAGTTCCAACTATCAGGCTTACCTCATCGTCACCGGGGTGGATATGGATAAACAGCGCGCGGAAGTCAAGAACGTGCTGGACTCCGCGGCGGCGAGTTTCAGTGAGGTTCCGGGGGTTATTCCGGCGGGGGTGCTGTATCCGTTTGCGAAAGGCGACGATGTTAATAACCCCGATGCAAAAACTTTGATGGACAAATTTATTGCCGCGGATAAGCAGGGTTTCATGATGGTGGTGCTGCTGGACTTGACCCAGTTTCCCCAACGCGCCGACGACATCCGCGCCATGACTGAGAATGCTTTGAGCCAAATTGCCGGCGATATGCGTTCTTTCGCGCCTCACGCCGAGGGCATCGTCACGGATGAAGACCTGAACAATCAAGAAGTTGCCGCGATTGCACACCATGATTCTCTCAAAGCGAATCTCATTGCCTTGCTGATGATTTTTGTGGTGCTGTTCGGGGCTATGGGACGTCTGCGCCTGGCTTTTCTCGCTTTCATTCCGACCTTTTGCGGATGGATTGTGACGCGGACCATCGCCACCCTGGCTTCCCTCATCGTCAAGCCCGCTCCCGGTGACTCTGCCCTGGTCACCATGCTTTCACTAGGTGTGGTGACCAGTTATACGGTGTTTCTCATCAGCCGCAGCCGCACCCGTCTGGCAGTGGTCAAATACACCGCCGAGATTCCGCGTATTTCCAAGCCACATGAACGTCGGTTGCGCAAGCGCCGTGACTCTCTCACGCCCTTAGACGAGGTGTTTACCCACTCGGCTCCGGCTATGCTTATTTCCACGGCGCTAATTGTGCTGGGTCTGATTATGGTAGCTATCTTTCCCGCTAGCAGCCTGCGCTGGGTGGCTCTGGTCAGTATGTTCTCCATCCTGGGATGCTACGCAATTGGGACTACGTTGATTCCCTCGCTGCTGTACCTCGGCATCAGGTGGCTGGAATACCCGCGTCCGCAATGGCATCGGCGGATTTTTACCACGATTTCCTCCTGGTTCCGTTCTCTGAACGACCGGCTACGGAAACTTTTCGGCTCACGGAAACCTGCCAAACCAATTTTGACCGGTGTCCTGGTAGTTTTTCTGTTAGTGATGGCGATTCCCGCCTTCGGAATTACCTGGCACACCTCAGGGCAGACGACTTTTCCTCCAGGAACGAATGCCGCGAAGTTTGAAGCTCTACGCGCAGCTCACTACGGCACTACCGCAGCCACTCCGGATATCCAGATATTAGGGAAAACCACCGCCGCAAATATGCAAAGCTGGTCTGTTGCGGTGGGCAAGATTCCCGGTGTCGATGCGATGACTGCCGGAAACACTGAAATTGCTGGGGACTATAGCGTTTTGGACGTAGATTTGAAGCCGGGCGTCACCAATCGTCAAGCCGGTGAAATCGTGAAAACTATTCGCAGCTTACCTTCGGATTTCCCCAAGTGGACCACCGGCCAGGCTGCTAACCAGGTTGACTTTGCCTACCAACTCACTAAGTTTGTTCCCCCGCTGGCCGGAATCATGGTGCTGGCGACTTTTCTGGTCATTTTGCGCGCCACCAGGCGTGCTTCGGCAGCGGTGTGGGCGACTTTATTGAACTCCCTGAACCTATTGGTGGCTTTGGGGCTGACGGCGTTGGTGTTCCAAGACGGGTGGGGCGCGTTCTTGCCCAAACTGGCGCGTTCCGGAGGTGTCGACCCTAACGTGGCAGTGTTGCTGGCGGGTTTCGGTTTCGCGCTATCCCTGGATTACCAGTTCTATGCCATGAATAGAGCGAAACATCATCTGCCGGAGGAACTGGCGGAACTGGACGACGACCCGCTGCTGAACGAGTTGACCCAAACCCGCGGAGCACTGTGGACACGCTCAGTCATCCACCTGGCGATTTTCCTGGCTTTCCTGCCAATGAACGCCATGCCCGTGAAACAGTCGGCTTTTGCCCTGGTTATCGTGGTGCTGCTCAACGTGCTGTTCAGCCGCCTGTTTCTCTCTCCCCTCCTGGAGCCCTACCCAGATCAAAAACCGCAAGACCCCGGTTTGGTGTGGGAAGACGACCTTCCTAATCTGGCCGATTCCGACACGGTGGACGACTCAACCGCGCTTGCACACAATCAGCACAGTGACACCGCCGAGAGCACCGGCGAGTAACCTACTGCAAGAAATCAACCGGACCGGCTCCCTCTCGGGTTACCACCGGGACGTCGTCCTCCATGTTGATAACGGTAGTGGCCTGATCCGAACCAATCGGCGCATCGACGATAATATCTAGCAGGTGCCCCAGCTTGGCGATGACCTCGACCGGATCGCTCAGTGGTTCCGTATCTCCGGGCAACAGCAGGGTACAGGATAAGATAGCCTCCCCCAAGGCTTCTACCAGAGATAAGGCGACCTTGTGCACGGGAATCCGCACGCCGACAGTGTGCTTCTTTTTGTTCAGCGTGGCGCGCGGAACTTCCTTGGTACCTTTCAAAATAAACGTGTATGGCCCCGGAGTCAGCGATTTAATCAGCCGGTACTGGGAATTCGACACCATCACCAGCTGACCCAGCTGGGCGAAATCGTGGCACACCAGCGTGAAATGGTGCTTGTCATCGAGCTGGCGGATTTTCCGGATGCGTTCCAGGCCAGCACCGTTGGCCAAAGCACAGCCTAGCGCGTATCCCGAATCAGTGGGATACGCCATTATGCCGCCGTCCTGGATAATCTCCACAATCTGGTTCAACGAACGAGTCTGCGGATTTTCCGGGTGCAGTTCAAAAATTTTTGCGCTCATAATTACCCCCTTGGTGAAACCCTGCCAACTATCCCATCTATTGTAGAGGGGACAGTTGGCAGTTGAGAGACAACTCGCGGTGATTTTCCTCAGAAGTAGCTTTTACGGCGTTTTTTCGCTGTCCTCGGCTTCCTCAGCGTCCTCGGCGTATTCGTCATCTTCCGGCACGTAATCCACGCCGGTTTCTTTGCGCTGTTCGTCCGTAATCGGGGCGGGCGCACCGGTGAGCGGATCTAAGCCGTCGCCAGCCTTCGGGAAGGCGATAACATCGCGAATCGACGGGGAACCCGTCAGCATTCCGGCAATGCGATCCCACCCCAAAGCCAGACCGCCATGCGGTGGAGCGCCGTACTTGAAAGCGTCGAGCAGGAATCCGAAGCGTGCCTGCGCCTCCTCCTGCGAAAAGCCCATAACCTTGAACACCCGTTCCTGAACATCGCGGCGATGGATACGGATAGAACCACCGCCAAGTTCCACCCCATTGCACACGATGTCATACGCGTACGCCAAGGCATTGCCGGGGTCGGTATCGAAGGTATCGAGACATTCCGGTTTCGGCGAAGTAAAAGCGTGGTGTACGGCGGTCCAAGCGGAGTGGCCCAGCGCCACGTCGCCTTCCGCTACTGCCTCGCCGGAGGGCTTGAACAGCGGCGCGTCGACCACCCAAGTGAAGGCCCACGCCTTTTCATCGATGAGGTCGCAACGCTTCCCAATCTCCAGGCGAGCTGCACCCAGCAACGTTTGCGAAGCGGTCTTGTCCCCGGCGGCAAAGAAAATGCAGTCCCCCGGCTGGGCTCCGGTGGCAGCAGCCAGACCGGCCTTTTCCGCGTCAGAAATATTTTTGGCTACCGGGCCGGCAGTTTCGCCCTTTTCATTCAACGTCACGTAGGCCAGACCCTTCGCACCGCGGGCTTTCGCCCATTCCTGCCACTTGTCAAAAGTACGCCGCGGCTGGGAACCGCCACCGGGCATGACCACTGCCCCCACGTAGGGTGCTTGGAAGATCTTAAACGGGGTGTCTTTAAAGAATTCGGTCAAATCAACGAGTTCGTAGCCAAAACGCAAATCCGGTTTATCCGAACCGAAACGATCCATGGCTTCCTGGAAAGGCATCCGCGGAATCGGAGTGGTCAGGTCATAGCCGATAACTTTCCAAATCTCTTTCAGCAGGTGTTCGGTTACCTCGATGACATCGTCTTGGTCGACGAAACTCATTTCCAAATCGAGCTGCGTAAATTCGGGTTGGCGATCAGCGCGGGAATCTTCGTCACGGTAGCAGCGAGCCAACTGGAAGTAGCGTTCCATACCGCCGACCATCAGCAGCTGTTTAAACAGCTGGGGCGACTGCGGCAAGGCGTACCACGAACCGGGCCGAATCCGCGCCGGGACTACGAAGTCCCGCGCCCCTTCCGGGGTGGAACGCGTCAAAGTTGGGGTTTCAATCTCAATAAATTCGTGTTCTTCCATAACCCGCCGGGCAATCTGAGAAATCCGCGAGCGCAGCACCAGATTGTCGTGCAGCTGACGGCGGCGCAGATCAACGAAACGGTAACGCAACCGGATATCCTCACCGACATTGGAGTCCTCGGCATGTTCGGAAACTTGGAAAGGCAGCGTCGCGCAGGAGTTCAAAATTTCGACATCATCGGCCATAACCTCAATATCGCCGGTGACGATTTCGGGGTTTTCGTTGCCTTCGGGGCGTTTGCGCACCTTGCCGGTGACCTTGAGCACGTATTCGTTACGGACTTCCCGGACCACTTCTTCACTGACGACCAGCTGGACAATTCCGGAGGCATCGCGCAAGTCCATGAAAGCTACCCCGCCGTGGTCTCGGCGACGATCCACCCAACCGCAGAGGGTGACGGTCTGACCATCGTGTTTCAGGTTCAATTCCGCACATTTGTGAGTTCGCAGCAACTTATGCCTTCCTTTGAAAATTCGTCTCAAGTCAATCGGGGTGCGACACCCCGTTCCCATAAGTGGGCTCTCTAAAGTTTAACGCCTATCTGAGCTGAGGGGAAACCCTGGAAGCTGTTCCTTGAACTGGTGAGACGAAAGCTAACGCGATTGGGTGTCTCGCAAACGCATTTCTGAAACCAGTTCGGACAGCTGGGGGTATAAATCCAAATTCTGGTTCATTTTGACCAGGAAACCCTGACGAGTCACTTCCTGGATCAGCGAGCGGAATTTGTCGGCACATTCTCTCCCGTAGTTTCGCGCCCCGCAGTGCAGTATCTTAGTTCCCACCAGGCTCCACACCAGGGTGCCCGCAACTGCGGCAACCAAGACCAGGAGAGGGAACGGCACCGGTCCGACCATCCACACGGCCGCACTGGTGCCAGCCCCGCCTAGGAACGCCACCCCCGCAACGAGACTCCACAGCAGTCCCACCACTAACGCAGCTAGCCAGAACCAATGTCCGAGTCGCCAAATCCGCCACCAGGTCCGGGCGGGACGAGCCGGGAATTTCCAGGATTCCAAAGCTAGGTTGAGGGCGCTGACCAGGTTTCCGGACAGTTCCACGGCCTTGAGCTGGGCAAAGTCCACCCATTTGGACGGGCGGTGCGCACTGGCGGTCGCCGCGTAGGTGCGAGCCGCGCTGGTAATTCCCGCCACGTTGACGCGGGGGAAGAAACGGTTGAGCGAGTCGGCTTGCGGGGCTACCGAAGGAAGGTCTGGGTCTGGAGTGGAGTCAGCTACGGCTGGGGTCGCGCTCTCGTCGGCGGTTTGTTCTGGGGAGGGGTCCGCAGAAGGGCCGACGGGTTTGTCCGCTTCAGGTTCGCCGGGCGTGGTCGAATTATCCTGATTGACATGTGCCAACGGTTTGATTCCCGCCAACCAGTTCAGCACCGGCCACAGCGTCCAAAAGCCTCCCGCCCTCAGGTATTGTTTGGAAAAGTTCGCTTCCACGGCCGACAGACCGCTGACCTGGGTCACCTGGTCCACCAGTTTTGTTTCGGCTGGGGACGGTGGCGAAGCAACAGACGGAGCCTGAACGGGCTGCGTTGAGAACTGTCCGGTCACATCCAGTTCCAAATCTTGGCCTAGCTTCGTGGCGGCATGATGAATCGCGGCTTGTTCGCCTCTCCAACGAGCTTCCGGCGCGTGGGACAACTCGGCTACGGTTTCGCGGAATCGTGCCAAACTGGACTCATCGTAAAGCGAAATCTGCAAAATTTCAGGACTGACCCCTATCCGTTCGGCAATGGCGGACAGCTCCTGGTTCAGGGTTTGTAGCTGAGACTCAGTCAAGCCCTCGGTGTGGGTCAGGACAAAGTACGAGTTCGGGTGACTTGGGAACGCCGAAATTCGGCTGTGGAAAGCGGCATCGGCATATTTTTGGGAATCCGTAGTCCACAAGATGAGATCCGCTGTTTCTAGGACCTGGGACGCCGCTGAGGTCAGTTCGGGAACCAGCAGTGTATCGGGAACTTCGACCACAATCGGGTGACCGCACTGTGTAAGAGCCGACCGTACCTGGTGACCCTCGCCTACCATTCCCAAACTGTCCCGGAGTGGATTGGAACGGGTGGTACAAAACTCCACGCTGACACTGCGCGGAATTCCGCTCAGTTCTAAAAACGGTGCGGCAGTCACCTCCGCGTCGACATAGGCCACCAGCTCAGTTGTGGTCGGTCGGTGCATCCCCGTTGGCACCAAGCTGTCGCGACGGGCCAAGGTGTTTACCACCGTGGATTTTCCGGTGCCGCTCGGTCCGGCTACCGCTATCACGGTTACTCGGGGGTCTAAGGCATCCCGGCGTTCTAGCTGGTTCTCTAAACGGCGCAAATCTTCGCGAGCCTGAACCAGGAACGTCTCGGAGCCACGCGTTCCCTGAACGACATCGAGACACTCCGCCGCGCGGTGCAGGGCTGCTTGCATTCGAGTTTTGCGTTGTTCGGGATTATTCCGCGGCACTAGGACCACTCCTCTCGCAGGGTACGCAGCGTTTTTCGTCCCGCGGCGATTAGTTCAGAGTTGTCGTAATCAGGAATGCTTTGACGCAAGGTGGCGATGCGCTGGTTGACCCGAGCGTGCAGCCCGCGGCGAAGCGTGGATCGGCTCCACGACCGCAGTCGCAAACGTGTCGAGATATCAAAAAAAGCTCCCAAAAGCTCGTCAATCCTGGTGAACTGGCAAGTTTCGGGCGAGGCCATTCCGGCAAAGAGAACCGACAGGAAAAGCGTCTGGGCATCGTCTGTCGAGAGCTTCTCATCCCGATTCCAGCCAGCTTGGCGGCAACATTCCGCTGGGGTCAGAGACCACTGCTCTAAGAGTTCGCTACCGTCCAAGGGCTGTGAGGTTTCGTCTACAATCTGACCGGAGTCGGGCAATACAGAGTCCTGAATAGCGTCAGCAATCATTTGCTCCATCTGAAAGTCGAGGTTCGACACGCTACTCGCCACCGCCCGCTTTACAGCATCCAGTGCCGCATCGGGTTGGGGTTGCTGATTGAGCCAGACATTTTTCCATTTCAGCCGCTGGCGTATCCAACTGTTTTCAGCTTGGTACTCCTCGAGTTGGCAGCGCACGCAGGGCTCCAAAAGGTCGGCAGGCTCACCTTGGAACCACGTGGGCGTGGTAATCTGAGCCTCAACAAAGTCCAACAGTTGCTGTTCCAACCGATCCACGGTTTGCTGGGCATCACTGCGCATTTGTCCCTCAGCGGCGGCAGCATCGAACACTTTTTCGCTCAAATCCAGGACTTCATGCAGAGAACCAAACAGGGTCTGACGCGCCATGGCAGAATGCATCAAGGCGTCACCAGCCAGGTTATCGAGCCAGTTACGCAGGGAAACTAAATCTTCAGCGGGCAGCTCTCCGTCAGCAATCTGAGTTTCCATAATGGCAAAAATCGGAACATCTTTGAGGTTGCTAGCAGAGATTTCCGCGCTGAGATCCTGCTTAGCCGCCAGGAGGGAACCTTGTGTAACCCTGTTCAGCACCGCCCCGATAGCGACATCACGCCGGGCAGCCTTCCGCAACAGTTCCAGCCCCGGCTCGTCCCGGTAACGGTTGGCGGTAGTCACAAAAATCCACAAGTCAGCGACTTCCAACAGGTGCTGAGCTAATTCACGGTTCGTGTCCAAATAGGAATCCAAATCGGGACAATCGATGAGGCACATTCCCGGAGACATCTTGGGAGTCGAACGCAAGATGAGCTGCGGCGCCGGTGCTGTCGCAGCCTCCTCGCCCGCTGGCACACGTTCCGGTACGGCAGACGCGACGGCGGAATCGTCCCAGGCATCATCGTCTAACAGACGTATCTTTTCAAATCCTCCCAAGATGCGGTCTGCCGCCAGCCACAACTCGTCGTCAGGATGGTACACGAGTACCGGGGTCATAGTCGTAGGACGCCTCACGGAAGTCGGAACTTGCGCACCGACCAAAGAGTTCAGGAGCGTCGATTTGCCCACCCCGGTAGAACCGGCCAGTACCGCGACAAGGGGACCGTCCAGGTCAGTACCCCGCGCGCGCAAATGCTCGCGAAGCCGGGAGACTGCCGTGTTTCGCAGCTTTACGGCAGGAGCCTGCGCCACCGGAAAACCAAAGATTAGGTCCTCCAGCTGCTGCGCTAACTCATCCAAACTCTTCGATGGCGATCTACTCATAGTTGGCAATCACCTGCGGTTTCAAAAGTTCGGGGGCGGGGGTAAACGTGTCGGCTTGAGCACTTTCCTGGGTCTCGCTAATGAGATTCTTTACTTCCCCGGATTCCACAAACCACACGTAGGGAATGCCGCGGGTCACCGCGTATTTGATTTGTTTCCCATACTTGGCGGCGGTGGGGCTGACTTCCGTGCTGATGCCGCGAGCCCGCAACTGCCAAGCCACCGCCTCGGCTTGTCCCCGTGTATCCTCGCTGTCCACCGCAACCAAAACACAGGTCGGAACCGGACGGGACACTTTAGCCCAATCATTAGCCAGAATAATCGAGATGAGCCGGGTCAAACCGATAGACATCCCCACCCCGGGAAAGTGACGCTTACCTTGGGAAACCAAGTTATCGTAGCGCCCCCCGGAACAGATCGAACCATAAGATTCAGCCCCTGTAATAAACGTTTCGTAGACCATGCCGGTGTAGTAATCCAGCCCGCGAGCAATCTTAAAGTCCGCTACCACGTTGCCTTTCTCATGATCAGGAACGCTACGCAGCATTCGCGCCACGTCCGACAGACCTTCCTCCAGCAGGTCATCGTGCAGTCCCAAATCGCGCACCTGCTGGATGACGCGTTCGTCGGCTCCGCTGATGTCTGCCAGACTGACCAGAGTTTGTATCTGAGGCGCATCGAGGCCAAGTTCGCTGAGCATCTGTGTGAAGTCTTCGGGGCGCACCTTGTCATGTTTATCGATGACTTGCAGAACCTCGTCCACTTGCGTGATACCTAGAGCATTGCAGACTCCCTGCAAAATCTTACGGGAATTCACGTGCACCACCGGGGTGGGAATCGGCAGAGATTCCAGCGCTTGAGCCATAATCAGCGGGGCTTCAATCTCAAACTGGGGCGGTAAAGTTTCCGCAGCAACCATATCGATGTCGGCCTGGACAAACTCGCGGAAACGACCTTCCTGGGGTCGTTCGCCGCGCCACACCTTTTGAATTTGGTAACGCTTAAAGGGGAAACGCAACAGGTGGGAATTTTCCAGCACGTAACGAGCCAACGGCACGGTCAGGTCAAAGTGAAGCCCGTTCTTGCGATCCTCTTTGCCTTCCTTATCCTGCAGCCGAGACAGTACGTAGACCTCTTTGGAAGTTTCTCCCTTGCGTTCCAGCTCGCTGAGAGGTTCGATGGCACGCGTCTCCAGGTGGGAAAATCCGTGCAGTTCAAATACCCTAGTCAGACGGGAAATCAACTCGTCCTCAAGGATTTTTTCCTCCGGGGTGAACTCGGGAAAACCTGAAAGTGATGTCATCATGGGCATATTCTCTCATTTTCCCAAGTCATCTCAGAAATGGGTTGTTCGCGAGCTCTGCCGCCCAGGTGGTCGTCTCTCCGTGACCGGGCAGCAGCAGAGTGTCGGGGTTGACGCTGATTTTGAGGGTTCGCAAAGTTTCCGTCATCACCTCAGCGTCGGAATGGGGCAGGTCGGTACGACCAATCGAGCCTTTGAAAACTACGTCCCCGGAGAAACAAAATGCCTGGTCGTCGCGGCCGTCAAAACCGAGTCCCTGACCGTGGTCCTCGCCTTTGTCAGCGCCAAAGAACATGGTGCATCCGGGCGAATGTCCCGGAGCCGGTAGGGCACGCAACATTAAATCGGGAATAATTTGCGCTCCCCCACCGGCAAACAGCGCATCGGGCGGAGCTTGAACCGTAACCGGTTCCCACGCCCCGTCCATTTCGGTGAAGTAATTGTTAACACCTAGCTGAACGCCCGGACCGGGAGCATCCATCCAGAAATGATCCGGTTTTGCCAGATAAACGGGTGCCTCGGGGTTGCAGGCAGCGACCTGAGCCGTATTCCACAGGTGGTCAGCATGGCCGTGAGTCAGCAAGATTGCAGCCAACTCAGCATTGAGCTGTGTCAAAAGTTCCTTGATTCGCGTGGCGGTTTTCGCGCCGGGATCAATAACCAAAGCGGATTTGTTCGCAGTGACCAAAACATAGCAATTTTCTCCGTAAATCGGCGAAACAATCCGTAACACATCCATAGTTCAAGGCTAACTGATTTTTTCCGTCACGAATTTTCTTTCACCCAGTTTCCCGAAACCGTGTCTTTTCAAGTAAAGTAATCCTGGAAATATACTTACCAACGCGAACGGAACGTGCCGCGGCACCAACCCCGTCAGGAGGAAAAATTCATGGCCACGTCTGAACAGGAATCCATCACCAGCGAAATCAAGGAAACGCAGGAAAACCAACCTGGTAAAACCTCAACAGGACCTGCCCAGACAGCAGCTGAGGCCGATAGCTTACCTCAGACTGAATCGCCAGCCGCTTCCCTCCCGGAGCCCACGGCGGCATCGGAACCTCCCACCGCTCCTGCACCAACACCGACTGAAGCATCTCCCGCAGCATCCGCGCCCCAAACTGGTGAAAATACCCCGCAAATCACGCCGGTACACCTGGAAGATACCAATAAAAACAAGCCCCTGGGACCCATCGAGAAAATCGCTATGGACGAAGCCTCCAAATACGGGCGCGTTGATGACCAGGGTCGGGTTTTTGTCAAAGACGGCGATACCGAGCGGGAAGTCGGCCAATACGCGGACGGAATCCCGGAGCAACCCTTAGCGCTTTACGTACGTCGTTTCCTCGATCTGCAAGCCCAAGTCGATTTGGCTCAAGCACGTTTGGCAACGTTAAAGGCTCACGATATCGATGCCACCCTAAAGTCCTTAGACAAGGCGATGGAGTCCCCCATGGTGGTGGGCAACCTCGACGGTTTGCGTTCTCGCATTGAAAAACTGCGGGAACTGGGTGCAGCTCGCAAGGAACAGCTGGCTGAGGAACGCGAAGTCGCCAAGGCGCAAGCCCTTGAGACACGCAACAAGATTGTGGAGGCAGCCGAAAAAATTGCCGCCCAAGATCCGGAACGCACCCAGTGGAAGCAATCCGGGGAACGCTTGCGCGAACTGCTGGAATCATGGAAAGAATCCCAGCGCAAGGGACCGCGTATCGATCGCACCACCGAGGACGCTTTGTGGAAGCGTTTTTCAGCAGCCCGCACATCTTTTGACAGGCATCGTAAGTCATTCTTCTCACAGCTTGATACCAAAAGGGCAGAAGTTCGCAGTACGAAAGAAGCCCTGATTAAACGCGCTGAGGAGCTGGCAAATTCGACCGATTGGGCGCGAACCTCCGCAGCTTACCGGGATTTGATGACGGAATGGAAAGCTGCCGGGCGGGCTTCCCGCAAAGACGACGACGCGCTGTGGGAACGTTTCCGCGCTGCTCAGCAGGTCTTTTTCGATGCTCGCAGCGCCGACAACGCCAAGACCAGTACCGAGGAACAATCCAACCTTGAGGTGAAAGAAAAGCTGCTGGAACAGGCGAAAGCCCTCATGCCGGTGAAAGACTTGGAAACCACCAAGGCAAAATTCCGCGACCTGCTGGATAAGTGGGATGAAGCCGGGCGGGTACCCCGCGGAGATATACAGCGTTTGGAAAACGGTTTGCGTTCCGTGGAACAGGCTATTGCGAAAGCTGAAAACGAGGCGTGGATTAAGTCCAATCCGGAAACGAAAGCTCGCGCTGAGGGTCTGGTCGGGCAGCTCGAAGAGAAAATCGCCAAACTCGAAGCTGAGATTGCCGCTGCGAAGCAAGACGGCAAGGACACCAAAAAACTCGAAGAGGATTTGCAGGCCCGCAAGGGCTGGCTCGACCAGGCTCGTAAAGCCGCAGCGGAATAATCCGCCGCGAGAATCCCGTATCTTTCTGGGTTATCTCCCCCAGTCTAAGGCTGCGGGGTCGGCTCTGCGGCCACGTTTTGTCCGGGTGTCACTCGAGTTGCGGAATATACCCCTGAAATGCGTCCCAAGTCATTGAGAATGTCTTGCAGATGGGAAGGCTCGGCGAGCTCAAAAGCCCAACGGGAATACGCCACCCGGTCGCGTGTGGTGGAAATATTGCCCGAGAGAATGTTTACGTGATTGTCGGTGAGAACCCTGGTCACGTCGCTCAATAGCCCTCCTCGATCCAGAGCCTCAATTTGCACCTGGACGAGGAACGGTGTCTTGGAATGCTGCGCCCACTTGACGGAAATGACGCGTTCCTGTTGAGCCACGCTGAGATTCTTGGCATTCACGCAATCAACGCGGTGTACGGAAACCCCATGACCCCGTGTGACAAATCCCATGATCTCATCTCCGGGAACCGGGGTGCAGCACTTGGCCAGCTTAACCCACAAATCGTCAGCGTCCTGACCATCGACCAATACCCCGGAGCCCCCGGCACGAGATTCAGTCGTAGGCGTATGAGTGGGGACGGCTTCTTCCTCGGACAAAACCTCCTCATCGTCATCTTCTGCCAGGGAACCGGTAAAGCTCAGCAGGCGTTCCACCACATTTTGGGCGCTGACGTGGGAATCTCCGATGGTCGCATAGAGAGTGTCGACGTTGGGTAATCCCAACTGTTTCGCTACGGATTCCAAAAATTCATGGCTGGCAAGTTGATGAATCGGCAACTTTTGTTTACGAATTTCTTTTGCCAGAATTTCCCGGCCTTTATCGATAGATTCCTCGCGGCGTTCCTTTGAAAACCAGGCTTTTATCTTTGATTTTGCGCGCGGGGTGGCCACGAAGGACAACCAGTCCCGACTGGGGGACGCACCGGGAGACTTGGACGTAAAGATTTCCACCGTGTCGCCGTTTTCCAGTTTTGATTCCAGGGGAACCAGCTTGCCGTTGACCTTGGCGCCGACCGTCTTGTTTCCCACTTCGGTGTGTACGGAATAGGCGAAATCGACCGGAGTGGATCCGGCAGCGAGCACTACTACCTGGCCTTTCGGGGTGAACACATAGACCTGGGCGGAGTTAATTTCGTAACGCAGTGAGTCTAGGAACTCCCCTGAGTCTTGGGTTTGCTTTTGCCAATCAACCAGTTGGCGCAGCCAGCCCATTTCATTTTCCAAGTCCAAGACCTTGCCGCCCTCGGACTTTTTCAACGATTTGGCGTTGGGGTTTTCTTTGTATTTCCAGTGGGCAGCAATCCCGAATTCGGCACGGCGGTGCATTTCATAGGTGCGAATTTGAATCTCTACGGGTTTTCCCTTAGGACCGATAACCGTGGTGTGCAACGACTGGTACAGGTTGTATTTCGGCATCGCGATATAGTCCTTGAATCGACCCAGCATCGGAGACCACCGCGAGTGCATCAGTCCCAGCACGGCGTAGCAATCCCGCACGGATTCCACCAGCACGCGCACCGCCACCAAGTCGTAAATATCGTTGAAATCACGACCGCGCACAATCATCTTTTGATAAATCGAGTAGTGATGTTTCGGGCGCCCGGTCACAGTCCCCTTGATTTTCGCATCTCGTAAGTCGCCTTCAATAGTCTGGATGATGGCGCTGAGCTGTTCCTCCCGGCGGGGCGCGGCCTCCTGAATGAGCTTGTCGATTTCTTGGTAAATCTGAGGATAGAGGGTTTTAAACGCCAGGTCCTCCAGCTCCCATTTAATGGCATTGAGCCCCATCCGGTGAGCCAGCGGGGCATAAATTTCCAGGGTTTCCTTAGCTTTGCGCGCGGCACTTTCTTTACTGACGTATCGCCAGGTACGTGCGTTATGCAGACGGTCAGAGAGTTTGATGAGCAGGACTCGGATATCCTTAGCCATCGCGACCAGCATTTTTCGGATAGTCTCTGCCGGGGCGGAATCGCCATATTTCACTTTATCGAGTTTGGTGACCCCGTCGACCAAAGCGGCAATATCCTCGCCAAAGTCACGCCGACATTGTTCCAAAGAATAGTCGGTGTCCTCTACGGTGTCGTGCAGCAGCCCCGCCGCAACCGTTGTTTCCGACATGCCCAGTTCGGCCAGGATAGTCGCGACCGCGACCGGATGCGTAATGTAGGGCTCTCCCGACTTCCGGAATTGTCCCTGGTGGTAACGTTCAGCGGTCACATAAGCCCGCTCCAAAAGGTCAAAGTCAGCTTTGGGATGGTTTTCCTTGACTGCCCGCAACACGGGTTCTAGCTCGCGGTATGAACTACGGGAACGAACCAATCGAAACAGAGAGCCGCGCAGAGCACCAGTATTCTCACTGGGCTCGTTGACAATCTCCGGCGCTTGCTCCATACAGAGATTCTAAATCTTTTGCCCGGTAAACGTTAGTTTAATTGGGCGTGACCTGGATTCTTTTCCAAAAATCGAGCGCGAAATCACCGAATTCCTCAGCTATCACCCTACAGGTCACAGGTGATAAGCGTGCGTTTACAGTTCCACGAGGGAGTGGAAAGGCGTATTGCCCAGGTGAGTGCGTCCGTTGAGGGCTTTCAACTCCATCAACACCATAATTTCGCAGACGTGTCCCCCGGCTTTTTCCAAGAGTTTCACGGAAGCGGCGGCGGTTCCTCCCGTTGCCAAGAGGTCATCAACCACCAGAATGTTGTCAAAGCCTTGCACCGTTTCCGGTTGGACTTGAATCGTCGCGGAACCGTATTCCAAATCGTAGGATTCACTAACCACGTGTCCGGGCAGCTTTCCGGCCTTACGCACCATAATCATGGGCACACCCAGTTCGACAGCCAGAGGAGAGGACAGGATAAACCCGCGTGACTCCAATCCGGCTACCGCGTTGATTCGCCCCCGATAGTGCTGGGCAATTCCTTGAATCAATTCCTGAAAAGGCTCCCCGGAAGCGAGCAGCGGGGAAAAATCCCGAAACAGGATACCGGGCTGGGGAAAATCAGGAATCTCAGTCAGGTGCGTAACGATAATCTCGTGCAGACGCGAGTCGAAGTCAACGGGGAAATTCATTTCTTGGTCTTCTTCCGTTTCGGTTGTGCAGCCTGCCCCTTATGGTGTCCAGGAACCATGGGGGCCGCCACCACGGCAGGCGTGACCTCCTTGAACGAGCCGTCCTCGTTGAGAGTGGCGGCACCCGATTCCACAGCGGCGGCACGAGCCTTGTCAACCTTGGCGTTGTGATCTTTGATAGCTTGCGAACGACCACGAACCAGGGTCAGCATCGGGGTGGCGATGAATATAGAACTGAAAGTACCCACAATCATGCCGATGAACAGCGGCATCGAAATATCCAACAGAGTGGAGGTACCCAGCAATGCCGCGCCCAGGAACAGAATCGCTGACACCGGCAAAATACCGGTGATAGAGGTGTTGATGGAACGCACCATCGTTTGGTTGATGGACAGGTTCGCCAGCTCGTTATACTTGGAGCGCGACTGATTGAACATATCGCGGGTGTTTTCGCGGATTTTATCGAAAACCACCACCGTGTCGTACAGGGAGTAACCCAAGATGGTCAGCAAACCGATAATCGTTGCCGGAGTAATCTCAATCTGCGTGTAGGCAAACACGCCCAAAGTAATCAGGAAGTCATGCATCAACGCAAACAGTGCTGAGAATGACATGGTCCAGGTGCGGAAGTACGCCATCAGCAGCAGTGCAATCATGCCCATGAATACCAGCAAACCAAACAAAGCCTGCTTGGACACCGAAGCCCCCCATGACGGACCAATCGAAGTCTTAGAGACTTTCGAAATGTCCACGTTGTAGGCTTTGGCCAGCTCCTTTTGAATCTTCAGTTCCACGTCGGTGGGTTGCTGACTGGTTTGGACGCGCAGACCGTTCGTGCCCATCTGGGCAACCTTGGTCTGTTCGTTCAGGCCGGCGGCTTTCACCGCATCGTAGGCGGGTTGCTGCGGCGGATTCGATGCTGCGTTAGTGACTACGAACTCGGCACCACCGGTGAACTCGATAGACGGATTCAACCCAAAAATTGCAATTCCGATGACGGAAATAGCCATCAAAATAGCTCCGACAGTGAGCGGAATTCGGCGATTCTTAATGATTCCGTAAGACTTTTTCCCGGAGTAAAGCGCATTACCCCACTGGGCATAACTCATCATTTCGCGTCCTCCTCTGTCTGGGTGGGTTCATCTTTCGGGGCGGTCTCCTCGCTTCCGTCGGATTCCGCAGTTTCGGAAGTGGGTTCTTCCGGGAAAGTGTCCGATTCAGGTTCTTTCGCGGGAGTTTCCGGCTCGGTGTTCTCAGCCGGAGCCGCAGACGTTTCCTCGATTTCGTCCTCCTCATCAGCCTGAGGCAGACCGGCCTTTTGGCGAGCCAAAGAAATGGCTGGAGCGGCGACCTTTTGCGCAGACTTCTTTTTACGAGGCGAAGACGCCGTCGAGGCAGACTGCATATAGATGCGGTCGCTGCTGGCACCGAGGTGCAGCGGATCCAGACCACTGAACTTCCGGCCTTCACCAAAGTAACGGGTCTTGATGAGCAACGACATCATCGGGTGGGTGAACAGGAAGATTATTCCCAGGTCAACCAGAGTGGTCAAGCCCAAGGTGAAGGCGAAGCCCTGTACGCCACCAACAGCCAGAACGTAAAGGACCACCGCAGCCACAATGTTCACGATGTCGGACACCACGATGGTTCGTTTCGCACGATCCCAGCCGGTTTCCACCGCGGTAGCCAAGGGCTTACCATCGCGTACCTCGTCTCGAATACGTTCGAAATAGATGATGAATGAGTCCATGGTCACACCGACGGCCACAATCAAACCGACCACGCCCGCCAGAGACAAACGATATCCCATCGCCCAAGAGAGGATGGCGACGGCTAGGTACACGATACCACCCGCCAGGAACAGGGAGGCTGTCGCCAAACCTGCCAAAGCGTGGTATTGCTGGAGCAGATACAGCACGACCAGAACCAAACCAACGATAGCGGCATAGAAGCCGACTTTCAGGTGTTCCCCGCCCAAGGTCGCCGAGATGGTCTGCTTGGACTGCTGTTCAAAGTTCAAAGGCAGAGAACCAAACTGGAGCTGGTTAGCCAAAGTTGCGGAAGATTCCCGTGTCAAGGAACCAGAAATAGATGCGGATCCGCCGAAGGCCGGGGCGTTGACCCCCGGCGCGCTGACGACTAAGGAGTCCAGCACAATGGCGAAACGGTTATTGTCAGGATTGCGGTTCGTCCCCTTGGATTGGTTTGGGTACAGCACCTTGGCCACTTCGTCGAATTTCTTGGCGCCATCAGCATCGAGTTTCAGCGCGACTTCCCACTGACCGGTGGCGTTGCCCTGCTGGTTGGTTCCCATCCCGGAAGACGCGGAAACCAGGTCGGTGCCGGAGAGGACTTCGGGGCCCAAGATGTATTTCTCGTAGCCTTCCTTAGAGCAGGCGACCAGGTTCTTTTTCGGATCGTCCAATGAGCCGCCCTTGAGAGAGGCTGGGTCGGTGCAATCCAGGTGGTTAAAGATGAACATGTCCCGCACAGTAATGTGTTTTCGGTCGTTGATGACATTGGACTGGCCAGCCGGGGTATCGGGATATTTTTCCGCCTCTTTCATGAGTTTGTCGAACGGAATCGCCGCAGAGGACGGCTGTTTAGCGGCCGGGGCAATATCAGGTGCAGTCTGGTTCGGCTCGCTCGGCGTGGGTGTGGCACTGGGGTCCGTTGAGTTGAACACCAGGGACTGTGTCTGACCTGTCTCGGCAGGTGCAGACGGCGGAATCGTCACCGTATTGTTGCCTTCACCCACGGTGGTCTGAGTCTCTTGGCCACCAGTTTCGCCAGCTGCTGGCTGGTTTTGTCCGGCAGGAGCCGCGGTACCGGTCAGTTGTCCCAAGAGCGCTTGGGGATCTTCATTGTTGGTAGCGTTGCCGGGTGCGCTGAGCAGCACGGTACGGAAACGCATGACCGCGGACTGCTGAATCAGAGCTAAAGTTTCTTCACTGGGGTTGCCTGGAATACCAACCGAGATATTTTCCTGACCATTTCGCGCAATCTCAGCCTCGGCCACACCGGAGGCGTCGATACGTTGGCGAATAACCTCAATGGCTTGTTCAATATCAGCGTCTGAGATGGCCTTCGCTTTGGCTTCTGTATTCTTCGGGGTGAGAATCAGCTGGGTTCCACCTTCGAGGTCGATTGCCAGTTTCGGGGCGTACGAGCCATCTGAAAATATGGTCGAACCGACCAAGGTCCCAGTCAGAGCCACCACAATCACGGCGAAAAAAATGAGTGTGCGCAACGCCTTGTTCTTTGTCTTCTTGGCAGCCACAGATTATCCTTCTTTTATCTAACTTTCACTAGCTGTTATAACGTTTCTTCGGGTCAATAGGTGTGACCCTCACCTTTTTCGGTGTCATCTCCTGACGGGGAATCTTCCCCCATATTGGAGCCGAAACCGGGTTCTTCCGGCTCGGTGTCAGGCGTTTCCGGGGTGGACTCAGCCACCGGGTCTGCCTCCGCTTCCACTGCGGAATCGGAATCAGAGTCGGCGACCGTTCCAAAATTCGGATCCTCAACTTTGGCGATAGCCTTGAGATCCCACAAGGTTTCCTCACCGGTCAGATTAGCCAAGGTAATGACTTCCCCACTGACTTCAACGACTTTTCCAAAGAACCCCGAAGTGGTACGCACCCAGGTTCCCGGAGTCATCATTTGTTCCATGCTCTTGCGCTGTTCTTCCATCTGAGACACACGTTTCTGGCCGGAGCGGCGCATAAAAACAATAATCAACACAAACGCGAGGCCGAGTATCACCCAGGTAATAATGGGATTTTGGGCGTTGGTTGCAGCAGTTTGAAATGGCAGCACAGATAAACCTTCCTTAAAATAGGCGACCGTCCAAGTCTAAAGCCTGCGGGTTAAAAACGGAAAATATACCCTCTAAAACAGGGCATTTCCTGCCGGCGGGGTGACCCCGAGGTGTTCGCAACCCTTCGGAGTAATGGCACGTCCCCGGTTGGTGCGCACCAGGAGACCTTCGCGAACTAAGAACGGTTCCACGACTTCTTCAATCGTCTCCGGTTCCTCCCCGACCGACACCGCGAGGGTGTGCAGCCCGACTGGCCCGCCGGCAAACCTCTCTATTACCGCCCGTAAAACACTGCGGTCCAAGCGATCCAAGCCGAGTTGATCGACCTCAAAAAGTTCCAGGGCGCGGCGAGCCGATTCCAGGTCGCACCGGGGATGGTCGTGAACCAGGGCGAAGTCAATGACCCGGCGCAACAAGCGATTTGCCACCCGCGGCGTACCGCGTGACCGCCGGGCAATCTCCTCTGCTGCGTCTTCGGTGATTTCAGCACCAAGCAAACTGGCGGAACGCTTCACGATGAGAGCCAAATCCGGTGGCTGGTAAGGCTCCAGATGGGCGGTAAAGCCGAAACGGTCGCGCAGCGGGGCAGGTAACAACCCCGCCCGGGTCGTGGCTCCGACCAGCGTAAAGGGCGGCAGAGTCAAAGGAATCGAAGTCGCTCCTGGTCCCTTGCCCACCACGACGTCGACCCGAAAATCCTCCATCGCCAGGTACAGCATTTCTTCGGCGGGACGCGCCAACCGATGAATTTCGTCAATAAACAACACGTCGCCCTCTTGCAGGGAGGACAGTATGGCTGCTAAATCCCCAGCGTGACCGATTGCTGGCCCGGAAGTCAGGCGCAGCGAGGAGGACATTTCCGCGGCGATAATCATTGCCAGAGTCGTCTTGCCCAGTCCGGGAGGACCCGCTAACAATACATGGTCAGCGGCTTCGCCGCGTTCTTTGGCCGCTGAGAGGACCAGTTGCAGCTGAGTTTTGACCGTTTCCTGACCGATGAAATCGCTGAGCGTCTTTGGTCGCAAAGCTGCTTCTGCAGCGCGTTCCGCATCGGGGGCGGAGGAATCGACCAAACGCTGCTCGTAGGAAAAATCTGTATCTTCAGCCACGTTTGCTCCCCAGGTACTTTAAGGCTTCCCGCAGCGCGGTGGGGGCATCACTGGCCTGCACCGCGTTGACTGCTTCGGTGGCGAGGGCTTGGTTGTAACCCAGATTGCTCAGCGCTTCCACAACGGTGCTGGCGTTAAACCCAGATGCCGTCCCCGCGAGCGCCACTGCGCCGGGAACGCCACCGAGTTTATCCCCGATTTCCAGAATCATTCGTTCGGCAGATTTCTTGCCGACTCCGGGAATGCTTTGCAACGTGGTCACGTCACTGTTAGCCACCGCCCCAGCCAAAGCCTCGGGACTCAAAACCGACAGGGCGGCCAAACCGAGTTTGGGACCTATACCTTTAACCTGCATCAGAGTCGCAAAAGTATCGCGTTCTGAGGCTGTGGCAAATCCGTAGAGAGTGAGGGAATCTTCGCGTACCACCAAGTAGGTTTGCACCGTGGCGACCGTATCTGGAACCAAGGCGGACAGAGTATTGGGGGTAGCAAAGAATTCCAGCCCCAGTCCCCCCACCAGCACCGTGGCACGGTCCAGCGTCTTGGAGACGACTTCCCCTTTAATTATCGAAATCACTGATTGTCCTCGCGGTTGGCAATTCGAACACTTGTACTATAGCGGTTTCTGGCGCCGCCGCGGATCCACCGCGCCGGAACGTCGAGTTTTCGCTTCCGCTTCCGCCCACAAGCGTTGGGCGGCGGTCAAGTGGGTTCCGGCCGGAGTTTTCACTTTCCCACTGAGGCTGACGCTAAAGTCTCCATCTGAACTGGCACCGAGAATCCCCGTGCCACGCCAGGCTTGGGTGATGGCGATAGCCAACGCATCTGCCGCATCGGCGGGTTTTGGGGGTTTATCCAGTCGCAGGATTCGCGCCACCATGGCTTTCACCTGCGCTTTCGAGGCACTCCCGTTGCCACTCACGGCCGCTTTCACTTCCGAGGGAGTGTGCACCGCCACGGGCAGACCTTGACGCGCTGCCTCGACCATCGCGATTCCCATAGCCTGCATAGTGGTAGCCACGGATTGACGATTTTCTTTCGCGAAAGGACGCTCCAAAGCCACAATGTCTGGCTGAAAGCGGGCGATTGCCTCCGCTATGCCCTGCGAAATTTTCAACAGTCGAAACTGAGTGGCAGTGTTCGGGTCGCTGCGCACCACATCGACATACACCAAGGTACACTGCCGGCTCGTGTCAAAGTCAACGACCCCGATACCACACCTGGTGATACCGGGGTCGATGCCCAAAACTCTCATGTAGACGTTTACTCTTCGGCTTCGTATTGCTCAATGACGTCATCGGAAGCATCGCCGTTCATAAACACATTCTGGACGTCATCACTGTCTTCCAGAGCGTCGAACAGGCGCATGACCTTGCGATAGGCTTCCAAATCCAGGTCAACCTTAACTGAAGGAACGAACTGGGATTCAGCCGAATCGTAGTCAATCCCTGCTTCCTGCAAAGCGGTGCGCACCGCCACCAAATCCGTCGGTTCGGTTTCGATAATAAAGAGTTCACCGGCATCTTCCACGTCATCGGCACCGGCCGCCAGCACTGCGTCAAGAATCTTGTCTTCGTCCAAGCCATCGACTTTGGCAACCTCAATAATCCCGCGGCGGGCAAACTGGTAAGAAACTGAACCAGAATCAGCGATATTGCCGCCGTTTCTGCTAAAGATGGTACGCACTTCGGACACGGCACGATTCTTGTTGTCGGTCAGGCACTCCACGATGAAGCCCACACCGCTGGGACCGTAGCCTTCATAAGTGATGGACTGCCAGTCGGCACCGCCAGATTCAGCACCGGAACCGCGCTTCACCGCGCGATCGATGTTATCCGCAGGAACGGAAGATTTCTTAGCTTTCTGAATGGCGTCAAAGAGGGTCGGATTGCCTGCAGGATCGCCGCCGCCGGTACGCGCCGCCACTTCGATGTTCTTAATCAGGCGCGCAAACAGCTTGCCGCGCTTGGCGTCAATGGCAGCCTTCTTATGTTTCGTGGTGGCCCATTTTGAGTGACCCGACATTGGTGTATCTCCTTAAACTTCTTGCCTATAACGAAGACATTTTAATAAAACATTCCTCGAATCGTCTAACTGAGGTTACCGCAAATCCGACTTAATTCCCGAACCGCAGTCGCGCCAAACCTAAAAGTCAGTTCCCCAGCGAACCTTTCTCAGCATTCCACAACGTTGACCGCCAGTCCCCCGGTGGCGGTTTCTTTGTATTTTGAGCTCATATCCAAGCCGGTTTCGTACATCGTTTCAATGACTTCGTCAAAGCTGACCCGATGCGTTCCGTCTCCCCACAAGCTCATGCGGGCGGCATTAATGGCTTTGACCGCGGCAATCGCATTGCGTTCGATGCAGGGCACCTGCACCAGTCCCCCAATAGGGTCGCAGGTCAAGCCCAGATGATGCTCCATGGCGATTTCAGCTGCGTTCTCAATCTGATGGGGACTGCCCCCCAGAGCCGCCGCTAAGCCTCCCGCGGCCATCGCCGCCGCGGAACCGACTTCGCCTTGGCAACCAACTTCGGCCCCGGCCACGGAGGCATTCGTTTTAATGATTCCGCCCACGGCCCCGGCCACCGTCAGGTAGTCCCGCTGGGCCGGACCGCATTTCGTTTCCACTTCAGGACAAAACCACTGCAGGTAGCGTCCCACCGCGGCTACGATACCCGCCGAGCCGTTAGTGGGGGCTCGTACCACCATTCCGCCAGCCGCGTTTTCCTCGTTCACCGACAGCGCCCACAGGTTCACCCAATCCATTGCCCGCATGGGGTCTTGAGCGAAACTACGCCAAATGGCAGGAGTTCCGGGTTTGCCGTCGCGCTCGGTTAGGCGCAGGAACAACTTTCGCGCCCGGCGCGGTACCGCCAGCCCACCGGGCAACACGTCTTCGGTTGTGGCGCACCCGCGGTCAATGCAGGCGCCCATCTGCTTTTGCAGGGTATCCAGGCGTTTACCGAACTCCCCCATGCTCATTCGGGTTTTTTCGTTTGCGCGCACGATTTCGCCGATGGTTTTGTTGTTCGTTTCCGCCGCCCGCAATAGGTCCCCCATGGAAGTGTAGGGGTAGGGAACGTCCACGGTGGTGGGGGTTTTATCCAGCTGGGTCAGGTTCCCCGGCTCACCCTCGATGGCGTCATCGCGGGTCACGAAGCCACCGCCTGTCGAGTAATAGCGCAGCGCAAAAGTCACCTGATCGCCCTGCGAAGCGCGAATCACCAGGGAGTTATTGTGGAACGGCGCCACGGTTTCAGGGGTAAAAACCATATCCCAGTCATACTGAAACCCTACCGAGGACCCGCCCGGCAGGACTATTGAACCCGCGGGTTTTACCGAAGAAAGCAACCGCGGCAGACTCCCGGGCTCGACCGTGTCCGGAAGAAAACCCGAAAGGCCAGCCAAAACCGCACCATCGGAAAGGTGGCCGCGACCCGTCGCACCCAGCGAACCCTGGAGTTCAACCTGCAGGCGATCAAAGGCCGCCCCCGATTGCGCCAGGTGATTCACGAAATCCGCCGCGGCACGCATCGGACCGACCGTGTGCGAGGCGGAAGGACCGACCCCCACCTGGATGACGTCGAGAACGGAAAGCGGCGTGGCTTGCATGTAGATGATTTTATCCGGTTTTAACCGCACACATTCAAAGCAACGATGCCAAAGCAAGTATTTTGTAAATTTACGGAAAATCAGCACATTTAGCACCCCCCCCCGCGTGTTTTCGTTATTATTAATCAACTTCAAATTTGGAACCGGAGCAGTTTTTTTATTGCGGTTACTTAATTTCGTCTTAAGACAGAAAGAGAAGGAGATGATATGAAGCTCAGCTTTCTTGTAAAACTTGCTTACACTGCTGTTGCAGTATTCGGTGTATTAGTCCTGGTTGGAACCATTTTGACCCAGGTTGAATTCAAAAAGATGCAAAGCGATGTGGCTGCGAAAACAGAGCAGACGACCCAGGCAGCTCGAGTGTCCACGGCATCGGCAAACCTGACTAACTACGTGCAGGAATATGTGACCACCCTGGATCAGAAGTGGCTGGATATGTATTGGGACGAGGTGGCCGCGAACAACAAGGCTGATGCGGTCCAGAACCTCAAGGATATGGGTGCTCCGACCGAGGAAACTGCCCTGATTGAAGAGGGCATGGTTAATTCCGATAACCTCATCAACTTGGAGACCCGCGCTCAGCGTCTGATTTTGGACTCCCTGGGTGTAGCGCCCGGCAATATGCCGGAAGCCGTGGCGGGATGGCAGGTTGACCCCGCCGATGCCGCCTTGGAACCGGCAGCGAAGCAGTCCTTGGCGCGTGACCTCATTTTCGGGGAAGAATACAACGGAGAAGTTACCAAGATTATGACCCCGATCAATCAGGGCATTGACATGATGACTCAGCGTTTGGATTCGTCCGAAACGCAAGCCTCTAAGAGCGCTTACGCCGCTTTGTGGCTGTTGACCATTGTGGCCATCCTCCTGGTAGTCGTGTTGATTGTGCTGTTGACGCTGTTCAATGAGACCACCGCTAAGCCAATTCAGGAATTTCGCCGCATCCTGGAGTCCAGCGACGCCAAGGACTTGACAGTGCGTTTGCGTCCGCGCGGCGTGTTGGAGACCCAGCAGTTGGCCGAGACCATCAACACCAAGAACTCCGGCATTGCCGAGGTCGTTTCCATGCTGGCAAGTTCCGCGGTGACTTTGAAGAATCAGACGGATGCCATTGGTGGTTCGACCCAGCGCGCCAACAATGATGCCCAGCAGGCGGCAGTCCATGCCGGCAACACGGCCACGAACGCCAACGAGGTGTCTGCTTCGATCGCCACGGTGGCCGCGGCCTCGGAACAGATGGGCGCCTCCATCCGCGAGATTTCCTCGAACGCCACGAACGCGGCCGAGGTTGCGAACAACGCCATGGAAGTTGCCGCTCGCACCACCGAGATTGTGGGCAAGTTGTCCGAATCGTCCCAGCGTATCGGTGAGGTTATTGCCTCGATTACCCAGATTGCTGAACAGACGAACCTGTTGGCTTTGAACGCTACCATTGAGGCCGCCCGTGCGGGTGACGCCGGCAAGGGCTTTGCGGTTGTGGCCGGTGAGGTGAAGGACTTGGCGGCTCAGACGGGTACGGCTACCTCGGATATTTCCGCCCGCGTGCTTTCCATCCAGGAAGACACCGCGTCAGCCGAACAGGCCCTGCAGGAAATCACGGACGTTATTTCCAAGATCAACGAGTCCCAGACGGTTATTGCCGCCGCGGTGGAGGAACAGACCGCCACCGTGAACGAAATTTCCAAGTCCGTGCAAAGCGCGGCCGAAGGTTCACAAAGCATCGCCCAGGACATCAGCACCATCGCCGATGCCGCCCAGAACAACTCCGAGGAATTGGGCAATGTGGCAAATAACATGAACGCGGTTTTGGACATTTCCAACCAGCTGACCGGGATTGTTGGCGGATTCAAGATCGACGATACCGCGAGCGTTGCTGATGCCGGCCCGGCGCCGGCCGCTGAAGCCACGCCGGAAGCATAAACCGGACATAACTGAATCATTTTTGGTGCCTGGTCTTTGACCGGGCACCAAACGTTTAACCGGCTCAGTGGCTTTTCCCCACGGTGCCTTCGCTGATTTCGGGGCAGCTTCCATCCCAGCCTCGCACCCATCCGCGAGCCAGGGAAACCAAATCCAGCGGGTAAACCACCGCCCCGCCAGCTATTTCACGTTGTAAAGCGTCGAGGTCCCACCATTTCAGTTCATCTAAAACTTCCCGTTCGACCTCAGTAAAACCATCACGCACGAACACGGGCGACCCGGGAAGCCTCGTGAAATAGAAAAGTTCGTCCTGACGGCAGGTCAAGGCGTGAAAGTCGAAGGTGGCGTGACGGCGCAGCACCGGTCCAACCAGCGCATTTGGACTTAGACAGTAGCCAGTTTCTTCAAAGAACTCCCGCACGGCTCCGTCTCGCGGGTCCTCCCCCGCTTCCAGACCGCCCCCGACGGTAAACCACCACCAGTGCTCGAAGTCTGAAAAATCGTGTCCGCGCAGCAACAGCAGCTCATCGCGGCTGTTGAAAGCCACGACTCTCGCCGCTTGGCGATGATAATAGCCGGCCTCGTCCCGGGGCCATTCCCGCAGAAAATAGTCGTCAATAGAGGTTTCGGTGTCGTTGTCGGGTCTGGTGCTCGGCGCAGTTTCGCCGTGCCCGACGGAGTGTAAAACCTCGTCCATGGCCTGTTCCCTCGCCTTTCGGTGTCGTCTCAGTTGGATTGAGTTTTCACAAGGTTCAGGAAGTAACGGTGTACGCGCAGGTCGTCGGTAACTTCGGGGTGGAATGAGGTCGCCAGCAGGGGGCCTTGGCGCACCGCCACCACTCGCGAAGCCGACTGTGGGGTCTGCTGCCAGGTCGAGAGCACTTCTACCCCCGCTCCGACCGATTCCACCCAGGGGGCGCGAATGAATACGGCCGGGAGGGGCTCGTCGCCACCAAAAGAACCGGGGTCAACGAGACTCTGCGCCGAATCGACTTGCCGGCCAAACGCGTTGCGCCGCACGACCACATCCAATCCGCCCAGGGTTTCTTGGCCGTCTATCCCGTCAACGATGTGGTCAGCCAGCATAATCATGCCCGCGCAGCTGCCATAAATGGCTTTTCCGCTGTGGACAAAGGCTTTCAACGGGTCAAACAGGTCGAAAGCGCGCGCTAGCTTGTACATGGTGGTCGATTCCCCGCCCGGAATAATCAGACCGTCCAAATCCTGCAGGTGGGAAGGAACTTTCACCTCCACCGGCACGGCTCCCAGCGCGCGCAGAGCCCGCGCGTGCTCGACCACCGAACCCTGCAGAGCAAGGACACCCACGCGCCATTGATTTTGCTTCAAAGTCATCCTTTTCTCTGGCTTATTGACAAAACTCAGCAATACCGCGGATTACCAGCCGCGCTGAGCCAGGCGCGCGTCATCGGGAATGTCGTGAACATTGATGCCGACCATAGCTTCGCCCAAGGAACGGGACACCTCAGCAACGACTTCTGGTTCGTTGTAGCGGGCTGTGGCTTTGACAATTGCCGCCGCGCGCTTCGCCGGATCGCCCGACTTAAAGATGCCAGAACCCACGAACACACCCTCGGAACCCAGCTGCATCATCAACGCCGCGTCAGCAGGAGTGGCTATACCGCCCGCGGTGAACAGCACGACTGGCAGCTTCCCGGTTTCCGCAACCTCTTTGACCAGCGGATAGGGAGCCTGCAATTCCTTGGCGGCATCAAACAGCTCATCGGGACGCATAGTGGTCAGCCGGTTGATTTGCGAAGTCATGGTGCGCATATGGGTTACCGCGTTGGACACGTCCCCCGTACCGGCTTCGCCCTTGGAACGAATCATGGCCGCGCCCTCGCTGATACGGCGCAAAGCCTCACCGAGGTTAGTGGCTCCGCACACGAAAGGCACGGTGAAATCCCACTTGTTGATGTGATGCTTGTAGTCCGCCGGGGTTAAAACTTCGGACTCATCGATGTAGTCCACACCCAAGCTCTGCAACACCTGAGCTTCCGCAAAGTGACCAATCCGGGCTTTGGCCATCACGGGAATAGACACCGCGTTAATGATTCCGTCAATCAAATCCGGGTCGCTCATGCGCGCAACGCCGCCTTCGGCCCGAATATCCGCCGGAACACGCTCCAAAGCCATCACCGCTACGGCACCGGCGTCTTGGGCAATCTTGGCTTGCTCCGCGTTGACGACATCCATAATGACACCGCCCTTGAGCATCTGAGCCATGCCCCGTTTCACCAAATCAGTCCCGGTTCCTTGCGCCAGTTGATTAGACATTTTGCCTTCTTTCCTTGTTCAAATTCTGGTTACGATTTCTCAGTCGCCCCCATTTTAGCGATTACTGCACGATATCGGCGAAACCGGCCGACACCACTTGTGCCAAATCCTGAGGATTAACCACAATTTGCCGGCCGCGCAACCCTGCCGAGACATAGAACTTATCGTGCAATACGGCGGTTTCTTCGATGACAGTGGGGAACAATTTTTTCATCCCCAACGGGGAGCAACCCCCGCGGATATACCCCGTCACGTCCCGCAGCGTCCGCCAATTGATGAGCTGGACATGTTTCACGCCGAAATGCGCGGCGGTCTTTTTCAAATCCAGTTCGGCATCGGCGGGAACGACCGCGACATAGTGTCCGCCCTGCCCGTCCTCCAACACTAGGGTCTTGTAGATGAGTTCGGCAGAAATCCCCAAGACTTCGGCAGTGTGCAGCGCACCGATGTCACCGTCCGTGGGGTAGCTCGAGGTTTCGTAAGCTACCCCGGCGCCGTCCAACAGTCGCATCGCGTTAGTCTTGGTAGTTTTCATCGTGATTGAGCTGCAGTTTCTCAAGTCCGGTACCGAGAGGTTTCAGATTTCGCGCGGCTGCCAGTCGCCGAACGCCTGGGCCAGGACCTGGCGGGTCTGACCCAACAGTTCCGGGACGGCTTTCGTGCGCGCCACGATGGGAAAGAAATTCGCGTCCCCCGCCCAGCGCGGCACGATGTGTTGATGCAGGTGTCCGGCGATTCCGGCACCCGCGACCGTGCCTTGGTTCATCCCCAGGTTAAAGCCTTGCGGCGCTTTGACCTGGCGAATGACCTCCATAGTATGCGCGGTCAGCTCGCCGAATTCGATACGTTCGACAAAGTCCAAATCGGTGTAGTCAGGAACGTGCCGGTAGGGTAAGACCAAAACATGACCGGGATTGTATGGAAACAGGTTCATCACCACAAAACAAGTCTTGCCCCGATACACAATCAGGTTCTGTTCGTCGTCCCCTTTCGGGCCCTCGCAAAACGGGCACGCTTGTACATCACGATGCGGCCCATCGTCGATGTACACCATTCGATGAGGCGTCCACAGGCGCTCCAACCCGTCAGTTTGCGCACCAAAGTTTTCGCTTGATTCCGCGGGTAGGTCAGTCATATTAATCGTTCCTGCGGCTGCGGATGGCCTCCAGGATTTCCGCTATTGCCTGATCAATCGGGACACCGTTCTTTTGCTCCCCGCCGCGGTATCTAAAGGACACCGCGTTTGCCTGCGCGTCCTCGCCACCAGCAATGAGAGTGAAAGGAATCTTGTCCTTGGCGGCATTACGAATCTTCTTGCCGAAACGGTCATCTGTCTCATCGACCTCGACCCGCACACTTTCCGCCCGCAACCGGTCCGCAATGTGCTCGCAGTAATCATTGAATGCCTCTGCTACCGGCACCAAACGCACCTGCACCGGCGCCAGCCAAGCCGGGAACGCTCCGGCGTAGTGCTCGGTCAGCACCCCAAAGAAACGTTCGATAGAACCGAATAGGGCACGGTGAATCATGACGGGACGCTGACGGGTGCCATCCGCCGCGGTGTATTCCAAATCGAAACGTTCAGGCAGGTTGAAGTCCAGCTGAATGGTCGACATCTGCCAGGTCCGCCCAATCGCGTCGCGGGCTTGCACGGAAATCTTGGGACCGTAGAACGCCGCCCCCTCGGGATCCGGCACCAACTCTAAGCCCGAGGCTGTGGCGACTTCCGCCAACGTATTGGTCGCCTCCTCCCAAATCTCGTCCGTGCCCACGAACTTGTGCGGATCCTTCGTAGAAAGCTCCAGGTAAAAGTCGTCCAAACCGTAGTCCTTGAGCAAATCCAGCACGAAGTTCAACAGTTTCGTCAACTCGTCTTTCATCTGTTCACGCGTGCAATAGATGTGGCTGTCGTCCTGGGTAAAGCCGCGTCCGCGGGTCAGGCCGTGAACCACACCGGATTTCTCGTAACGGTAAACGGTCCCGAATTCGAACAATCGCAGCGGTAGCTCCCGGTAGGAACGCGAGCGGGATTTATAGATGAGGTTATGCATGGGGCAGTTCATGGGCTTCAAGTAATAGTCGAAGCCTTCCTTCGTAACGTTGCCGTGGTCGTCGCATTCCTCGTCCACGCGCATGGGCGGGAACATGCCGTCTTTGTACCATTCCAAGTGCCCTGACGTTTCAAACAGCTGACCCTTGGTGACGTGCGGAGTGTAGACGAAAGAGTACCCCTCCTCCAGGTGGCGGCGCCGAGAATAGTTTTCCATCTCCATGCGCACCATCGCCCCCTTGGGGTGGAACACGGCCAAGCCAGAACCGATTTCCTCCGGGAAACTGAACAGGTCGAGCTCATTGCCCAGCCGGCGGTGGTCGCGTTTGGCGGCCTCCTCCATGCGGGTCACGTAATCTTTCAGGTCGTCTTTGGTCGCCCAAGCCGTTCCGTAGATACGTTGCAGGGAGTCGTTGGCTTGGTCGGCGCGCCAGTACGCGGCCGACACCTTCATCAGCTTAAACACCCCGTTCAGCAGACGGGTCGAAGGTACGTGCGGCCCGCGGCACAAGTCCTTCCAGGCGACCTCACCGTTCTTGCGCACGTTATCGTAAATCGTCAGTTCGCTACCGCCGACTTCCACCGACGCTACGGCTGCAGCCTGGTCATTGTCCGCATCCGTCCCTTTCAAACCAATCAATTCCAGCTTGTAAGGCTGATCGGCGAGTTCCTGGCGGCCTTCCTCTTCGGTGACGACCCGGCGCACAAACTTTTGGTCTTCTTTGCAGATTCGCGCCATGTATTTTTCAATGGCTTTCAAGTCCTCCGGGGTGAAAGGCTCGTCAACGCCGAAATCGTAGTAAAAGCCGTTTTCGATGAAGGGTCCGATACCGTACTTTACGTTCGGGCGAACTTGCTTGACCGCCTGGGCCATCACGTGAGTGCAGGAGTGGCGCAAAATGTTCAAGCCCATCTCGGAATCAATAGTGATGGCTTCGACTGTGTCCCCGTCGTGAAGTTCGCGATATAGGTCGCGAGCCTGACCGTTGATGAAGTAAGCGATGACTTCTTTGCGATCCCGGTACAGGTCCTCGCCGGTGATGGTGGATTCAATCTGGGTTGCTTTCCCGTCAATAGTGACGTTAATCTCGGACACTTTGCGCCTTTCTCAGTCTTGGTTTACTAAACAATCTTATACGCGACAGAATTAAACGGAAAAAGTTTTAGCTACAGTCCTCTAACGACACGACCGGAGAAAGACACAAAAATCGGAAAAAGCCAACGCAAAATTCCGCGTAGCACACGCCATCGTGCCAGCAATTTTGCTACGCAAAATTGCGCGCCACTTCCTTGGTCTCGGATAACGCCCCCAGCGGGTCCCCCGCTGACGTGTTTTGGTTTTATGAGCCTTTGCAAGCCAGCTTGCCCGGCTCATAAAACCAAAACACGCAGGTCGCGGCTTTATCCTCGACCTGCGTCGTGGTGGGCGATACAGGACTCGAACCTGCGACCTCTTCCGTGTCAAGGAAACGCGCTAACCAGCTGCGCCAACCGCCCGTCGAAGTGGGTACCGGATTCGAACCGGTGTATACGGCTTTGCAGGCCGCTGCCTAGCCACTCGGCCAACCCACCAATGTGGTTTTGAGTATTTTACTCCATAAAGGAACCCGAACCCGGTACACGTTGCGAAACCGGCACGAGCCCTCAGACAGCCAATTTTTGAGGGGAACCGAACCGAGGCTCGATTCCCCCAAAAACCGAGCGGATGACGGGACTCGAACCCGCGACCCTCACCTTGGCAAGGTGATGCTCTACCAACTGAGCCACATCCGCGACAAGCCGGAAAAATCCAACCTCAGTATCTTACACATAAGTGCGCGGGGGTTGCAAATACTCGACACGCCAGAATGACCCAACGGAGAAAACGCGAGAATCGGAACTTAGAAAAAACCCGTGGTACCGCCGTTTACTAGCCGCATGTTCACAAGTTTGACTCGCTTTTCTACACGGGACCGATGGCGAATCTGACTGACTAGCTGACGCACGGCTTCCGTGCCAATCTTTCGGTAAGGAACTTCGAGGGTGGTAGTTCTGGGCTGGTGCAGACGTCCAATAAAAGCATCGCCGATAGCCACAACGGAAACATCGTCTGGCACTGAGACTCTCAGAGATTGATCTAACTCTTCCATAAAACCGATGGCAGAAAGTGCCCCACAAAAGACCGCCACACTGTCCAGATGCTTACGCCAAGCCGACACCGCACGATGGCCTGATTCCAGGCTATCCCCGACATTTCCCACCGTATGCAGAACCAACCCGTCCCTTTCACACCCAGACCGCAAAGCCTGCAAAACACTTCGGTCCAGCCATCTATCTTTGGCGTAAAAGTAAGTTATCGATTGATGCCGCAACGAACTCAGATGTGTCAGCAAGACTGCAACCCCTTGTTCCGTATCCGGCACGACGCAAGTTGTTTCATCCATCAAGCAGTTCGTCACTACCAGAGGCTCGGTATTGGGGATTTCCAGGCGAATACGTCCGGGAATCTGCGGATTATCAATAATCAACCCATCGACGTTATTGAACTCCCGTTTAACGGTCTGCAGGACTCGCGTAGAAACAGCGGGATACAAAACCGGTAAGTACTGGTCCAGAATCATTTTGTCCTGTATCGCAGCCAACATTTGGTACTCCTGGAGACGAATCGTGACCCCGATTTTTTGGGTCAATACGTGTGTTCGTCGCCAAAAAATTTCCGGTCGTTCATAGCCCAAATCGTTCGCAACTTGGTGCACCAAGGCTTCCGTCTCAGCATTGATACGCCCCGGACGGTTCAACGCCCGCGAAGCGGTAGAGGTCGCCACATGTGCCACCTTTGCCACATCATCCAAAGTCACGCGCCTTTTGACGGCAACAGCAGAATCTGAAACCTCATACATGTCAGAATTCTAAACGTACCCTGTAGGATTTCTGAAAATTATCTGGGCATTTGTCTTAACATATGCGGTTTGTTGGTTTGAACTTCGACCGGCTTTGGCTAAAACTCGGGGATACAGCCAAACGCGTTTTCTCAGGTTCGCAATAGTGTTCCCGAAAGGCGCCGAATCGAAGGCACCTGCCGTTCTGCCGCGGTACGCCGAGGTTTTGCGTTCGGAGCTACCTAAGGCTAAACTTGATAAGCCTTGGGCCATTAGCGCAGCGGTAGCGCGCTTCCTTCACACGGAAGAGGTCACTGGTTCGATCCCAGTATGGCCCACCAAACTTGTTTTCTGGCGCGCTTAAAACGACTCGAGCCGGGTAAACTTCTGCCATGGCTGCCAAAAAGATTTCTGTCGATACAGTGCTTGAACTGTTCCGCGAGTTGCCCGCTTCTTCAAAAGTTTCCGCCCTCACCGCACTGGGAACGTCATCGTCCCTGGTCTGGGCAGGCACCACCGCTGCGGGGATGTGGAAAGTCCATCAAGAGGTTTCCAGTCACCGTTGGTTCTGGGAGGATCACGTCATCTCCGGGCTAGCAAAGCTGGACGAACTGGGGATGCTGGCAAACCCAGAAATCTACGCCCCCGGCTTCGAGATGTTTTCTAACGGGGCGCAACGTTATATGCACCGCAGCGACTGGTACTCGAACAAACCGATTTTCCCGCAAACCGGTCAAAAACTGCATCGTCCCTCGAAAATTAAGAACGCCCCTCCCCTGGTTTACGTCGCTCTCGGTGATTCCGCCGCACAAGGGGTGGGTTGCGAGAACGTGCAGGACTCTTACGTGGCTTTGTTTGCCTCCTATCTGCGACGTGCCACGCAGCGACGGGTTATCGTGCTGAATTTTTCCATTTCCGGGGCCATCGCCTCGACCGTAGTCAACACGCAAATTCCGCAGCTGCTGGCCACGGGCTTAACGCCGGACATTATCACCCTGGACATTGGCGGTAACGATGTGTTTGCCTCCGAGGGGCAAAGCGCCGAAGATTTCCAGCAACAGATGGAAATTATCCTGAAAAGCCTGCCTGCTCGCGCTTTTATTTCTGAGGTTCCCCCGGCGAAACCCCTCCCCGCAGATAAACGCGCCATCGAGATGAATGACATCGTCATCCAGACAGTTTCCGAGTCGGACCACATTTTGGTTCCCATGCGCCACTTAGGAGATGTGCCTCTGTGGAGAACCCTCATGATTCGTGCCGAGGACGGTTTCCACCCCAACACCGACACCTATCGCCAGATTGCTGCCGAGTTTGTGCGCATGGCCGAACCGCTTCTGCAGGAACGCGGCTGGTGGCAAGCCTCGACTGCTGACATAGTTCCCCCGCTGCCTGATGAAACGGAGGCCAGTCGTTCCAACCCGTTGAGCGGACTTCTGAAACTCAATTCCTCCGAAATAGACGATGTCCCACCCGGCGAGGAACAGCCCTCATAACCCACATTCAGCACACCACGCTGGAGTATGAGATATTTGGATTATGGAAATTTGGCCAGGAAAACCTTATCCGCTGGGGGCAACTTATGATGGGAGCGGAACAAACTTTGCACTTTTTTCAGCCAACGCTGAAAAAGTGGAACTCTGTTTAGTAGAGGACGACGGACGGGAAACTGAACGTTTCTCTTTGGAAGAAGTCGATGCCCACGTGTGGCACGGCTACATCCCGAACCTCCGTCCCGGGCAACACTACGGATACCGGGTTCACGGCCCTTACGACCCCACCAATGGGCAGCGCTTCAATCCGAGCAAACTGTTGCTGGACCCTTATGCCAAAGCCATCGCCGGCGACTTAGACGGCGACATGTCCATTTTTGCCTATCCGGCCGGGAATCCAGACGGCTATTCCGAGGCAGACTCGGCCGCGCACACAATGCATTCAGTCGTCATCAACCCCTTCTTTGATTGGGGCAACGACCGTCATCCCCGCTTGGATTACCCGGACCTAGTCATCTATGAAACTCACGTCAAGGGGATGACCATGTTGAACCCTGCCATTCCCGAAGCGCTGCGGGGCACTTACGCGGGAATGGGACATCCGAACAACGTTTCCTATCTGAAACACTTGGGCGTCAACGCCGTGGAACTCATGCCGGTGCACCAATTCGTCACCGATCCTTCCCTGGAGGCAAAAGGCCTCAAAAACTATTGGGGTTACAACACTATCGGCTACTTTGCCCCGCATAATGGCTACTGTTCGGATCGCCGGGGCGACCGTCAGGTCGAAGAATTTAAACAGATGGTCAAAGACCTGCATTCAGCCGGTATCGAAGTCATCCTCGACGTTGTGTACAATCACACCGCCGAGGGCAACCAGATGGGACCGACGCTGTCTTTCCGCGGCTTGGACAACGAAGTGTACTACCGCCTGGTGGAAGGCGACCGGGAACACTACTTCGACACGACCGGAACCGGCAATTCCCTACTGATGCGCTCCCCCGCGGTACTGCAGCTGATTATGGATTCGCTGCGCTATTGGATTACCGAGATGCACGTCGATGGTTTCCGGTTTGACCTCGCGTCAACCCTGGCCCGGGAACTCAGCTCAGTCGACAAACTTTCGGCGTTCTTTGACATCATCCACCAAGATCCGATTATTTCCCAGGTCAAGCTCATTGCCGAGCCTTGGGACGTCGGCGAAGGCGGCTACAACGTGGGTGGTTTCCCGATTTTGTGGTCGGAATGGAACGGGAAGTATCGCGACACGGTGCGGGACTACTGGCGTGGCGAGCCAGCAAAACTGGGTGAGTTCGCATCCCGGTTCAGCGGTTCGGCAGACCTCTATGCCCATACCGGCCGACTGCCGGTGGCCTCCATCAACTTTGTGACCGCCCACGACGGATTTACCTTGCTTGACCTGGTCTCCTATAACGATAAACACAATGAAGCCAATGGTGAAGGCGGGGTTGACGGAGACAATAACAACAAATCTTGGAATCACGGGGAGGAAGGTCCCAGCAGCGACGAGTCCATTAATGAACTGCGCCGCCGCCAACGTTTCAACTTCCTCACCACCCTGCTGCTGTCCCAAGGCGTGCCCATGATTTCTCACGGCGATGAGTTGGGGCGCACTCAGGGCGGTAACAACAACGGGTATTGCCAAGACAACGAAACCACCTGGATTCATTGGAACGAAGACGCGCGTGACCATAAGATGTTCGACTTTACCCGAGCTCTGATTCACCTGCGCAACGAGCACCCGGTGTTTCGCCGGCGCCGGTTCCTGGCTGGGGACGCGGCTCGCGGCGGAGAATCGGATCGTGGCGACATCGAGTGGTTTAGCGTCAACGGCGAACATATGACCGATGAAGAATGGACGACCGCTTACGCTAAAGCCCTAACCATTTCCCTAAACGGGGCTTCTATTGACGAGCCGGGCAAACGCGGTGAGCGCGTGGAAGATGATGATTTTATCCTCATGTTCAACGCCTCCGAAAAGGACTTGGAGTTCACTATGCCCCAGTGGGCTCATGATTTGCAGTGGTATCGGGTCATCGACACGACCGCGGAACAGCCAATTGAGACGGATTTCGAGCGGGCCAAGCTGCTGGGTTCCCCCGAGACCGTTACGGTACGTTCGCGTTCCATTGTGGTTTTGGCCTCCCCCTTGGCGGACCCCTCTCTCTAGTATTGGGCGACGGGCAGTCCGAAAAGGTATTTCGGGTCTGCAGGGCGTGGTAAGGCCGGTTTTCCCTCCCTCTCGCTTACGCTGAGAGGGTGAGCGAGGCAAGTTCAACGGCACAGACGCAGGTACCCCCAGCGTGGGAACTCGCTCTTTTGTCGCTGCGCCAAGCCTCGGTACCGCCCCGCGTTTCCATTCACGAGGTGCCTGCCCCGGTGAAAATTGCCCCTTATGCAGTGGCGATTAGCGCGGAGACGGCGCTGCACGTGGAGGCGGAGGCTCCCGCTACCGGTCGGTTTGTGTGTCTCTATGATCCGCAGACCCAAGAAGGTTGGGGCGGCGAGTTTCGGGTTATTGCTCTGGTGGCGACCGATACGGAGTTAGCTTTGGGCGAAGATCCGCTAGCCGGGGAAGTCGCCTGGTCTTGGCTGCGCGAGTGTTTAGCGAGCCGAGACGCTGATTACGGACATTTGGTGGGTACCGCCACCACGACCATCAACCGTTCTTTTGAGGGCTTCGCGCTTCGCGCCACCTCCGCTACCCTCGAGATTCGCGCTTCTTGGACCCCTGGCAGTCCCGATTTGAGCGCTCATTTCCTGGCCTGGCTGGACACGATGCTGCAGGCGACCGGGCTCTCCCCCGAGGAAAACGTCACTCAGCTGCGTCATTAGAACCTTCCCGACCGCCCTTGTGCGCTCACAGATATCCCACCGGTAGCACCCCTACGGTGCGGCAGGACGAGCACAGCCGCACCAGGTTATAACATAGAACCGTTATGTCGAGCACTACCTCAAAACCGCAATCTCCACGGCTGGTCACCCGTACTCGCGAGCCTTTAGCTCCGATTGTGGACACTCCCGCAGCTCTGCAACACGTCTGTGAACTCGTCGCCGCTGCCACGGGCCCGGTGGCGCTCGATACTGAACGTGCCGGATCGTTTCGCTATTCACAAGGTGCCTACCTGGTGCAATTGCGTCGCGAGGGCGTGGGCACTGTCCTCATCGACCCGATAGCCTTTCCCGATTTGGAGCCGTTAAGCCGGGCTATTGGCAAGGCGGAGTGGATTTTGCACGACGCTACCCAAGATTTGCCCTGTCTGTCGGAACTGGGAATGCGCCCGCAGCTGCTGTTCGACACGGAACTGGCGGCGAAACTGTTGAACTTTGAGGGGTTTGGCCTGGCCGCGGTGATGGAGCAGGTGCTGGGCATCACTCTGGCGAAAGAACATTCCGCGGCGGATTGGTCCACCCGCCCCCTGCCCTCCGATTGGCAGACCTACGCCGCCCTGGACGTGGATTACCTCATTGACCTGCGCAATGAGCTGTGGCTAAGGCTGCAAGACGAGGATAAAGACGACTGGGCGGAGCAAGAATTCGACTATCTGTTGGATTTTCAGCCCCCTGCGCCCAAACCCGATCCGTGGCGTCACGTCCCAGGTTCTGGAAAAGTCCACGCCCCGCGCAATCTCGCCGCCCTGCGGGAGCTGTGGTATTCCCGCGATGAACTGGCCCAGGACGAGGATCTAGCACCTACCAAAGTGCTGACGAACGCGGCGATGATTGCCTTGGCGGTGGGGCTGCCAAAGGGCAAACGCTACATGGGGGCTTTGGAGGATTTTCGCCACGACCGGGTCGGTCGGAAACGAGCCGACCGCTGGTTTGCGGCTTTGCGCAGGTCCTATCAACTGTCTGCCAAGGAACTTCCCCCGCGGCGCGCCCCGCGTATCCCCGGGGAGGTTCCAGATTCGCGCACTTTTACGCACAATCACCCCCTGGAGGCCGATCGGTGGCGGCGTTTGCGTGAAACCGTGGCCACGGTGGCTACCCAGTTAGATGTCCACTACGAGGTCATGCTGGAACCGAAAACTATCCGTCGGCTGGCTTGGGTGCTGCCTGACGATGCTCCGGAGTCCCAGGTCCTGGAAGTACTGCAGGCCAGTCAGGCGCGGCCTTGGCAGATTGAAAATACTTTGGATTCGCTGGTGAAAGCCCTTAAATCCGAGAATTAATGGAATCAGCCAGTGCTCGGGGGGTCAGCCCCAGTTCTTCCCGGATTTCGTCGCGCGTGGCGTGGTGCAGAAATTGTCGCGGAATCCCGTAAGACAGCACGGGAGTAAAGATGTCCTGCGCCGCTGCGGCGTTGCGTAGCTGAGACCCAAAACCGCCTTCCACCAGGCCGTCCTCTAGGGTTACGACCCGGTCGTAGGCTCCTACCGCCGCCACCAAGTCGGCGGGCACGGGAATGAGCCACCGCGGATCGACGACGCGCACCACCAGATTGTTGAGGGCCTGGAGTTCGTTCGCGACCTCCACCCCCAGGTGGGCAAACGCTCCGGTCGCCACAATCAAAAGGTTCTGGGGTCGGTTTGAGCTGGCCGTTGCCTCGCGGGTCGGTGCTGATGGTGCCACGAAGTCAGCCGATTCCCACAGCACATCGCTGCCGTGGGCACGTTTCAGTGCCGGCAAAGGCTTGGGCAGCGAGCCTTTCGGATAGCGCACGATGGTGGGTCCGTCCTCAACTTCGAGAGCCTCCCGCAGTTCTTCGCGCAATGTCGCGGCATCGCGCGGCGCGGCCAGGCGCAGACCGGGCACCGTCCCAGCCAGAGCTATGTCCCACATACCGTTGTGGCTGGCGCCGTCACTGCCGGTAATACCGGAACGATCCTCGACAATCGTCACCCCAGCCCGGTGTAGCGCGATATCCATCAGCAACTGGTCATAACCCCGGTTTAAGAACGTGGAATACAGGGCGATGACCGGGTGCATCCCGCCGTATGCCAAGCCGGCGGCAGTGGCCAGGGCATCCGCTTCCGCGATACCAACGTCGAAAACCCGGTCGGGGAATTCTCGTTGCATCGGGCACAACCCTACGGGGCGAAGCATCGCGGCGGTCAGGGCGACGATTTTTTCGTTCTCACGCGCCAGGCTGCAGATTTCCTCGGCAAAAACCTGAGTCCATTCAAAGCGTTCCGGCTCGATGGGCAGGCCGGTTTCGGGATGAATCCGTCCTATTGCGTGGAAGTGGTCGGAAACGTTTTCTTCCGCCGGGGTGTAGCCGCGGCCCTTTTGGGTGATGACGTGTATCAATACGGGCTTCTTCGCAGCCTTCGCCCTGGTGAAACTAAACTCCAAGGCAGCAATGTCGTGTCCGTCAATGGGGCCGGTATAGGTAATGCCCAACTCGTCAAACAGGACCCCTTCGGCGGAGGCGACCATGTCGCGCAACCCGGCTTTCGCGGCGTGCAACCCGGAATACACCAGATTTCCCACCGGCCCGCCGCCTTTCAGGGTTTGTTTGCCCCACTTCAAGGCTTTGTCATACTGGGGTGTAACCCGCAGGGCATCCAGGTGATGTGCCAGCCCGCCGATGGTCGGAGCGTAGGAACGCCCGTTGTCGTTCAAGACTATGATTAGCCGACCTTCGTTTTCTTCGGCAATGTTGTTTAGAGCCTCCCAAGCCATACCGCCGGTCATCGCTCCATCGCCAATGACCGCTACGACCCAGCCTCGTTTGCCGGTCAGGCGGTTTGCCCGGGCAATCCCGTCCGCCCAGGACAGCGCGGCTGAAGCGTGGGAGTTTTCCAGCACATCCGTATCAGATTCCGCCCGCGAGGGATACCCAGACAGGCCGCCGCGTTGACGCAGCCGGGAAAAATCTTGGCGTCCGGTCAGGAGTTTGTGGACGTAAGTTTGGTGTCCCGTGTCAAAAACGAAAGTGTCTCGGGTGACATTAAACACGCGGTGCAGGGCGATGGTCAGTTCGACCACGCCGAGGTTCGGACCCAGGTGTCCCCCGGTCTTTGCTACTGATTGCACCAAAAAATGACGAATTTCCTCCGCCAGGCGATTGATTTCCTGGTGATTTAGATTCCGCAAATCGCGCGGCGAAGAAATCGTCGGCAATAGGCGCAGCGACATCAAGTCAGCGTTTTGCGCGCTTACGGGTTCAAGTTGGGACATAAAATCGTAAAACTCCTCATGAAGATACTGTCCTATTCTATCCAGTTTTTACGTTTTCTTTCATGTCGTGCCAGTTTGGAGCGGTGGTCACGTAGCGGTTTGGTCGGTCTACCGTAAAAATAGCTCCCCGAACTGACCAGAGGGCAATTCGGGGAGCTATGAACGGTTGAGCCGCTAACGCTTAGGCTTTCACCAGGTTACGCAGCACGTAACGCAGAATGCCATCGTTGCGGTAGTAGTCGGCTTCTCCTGGGGTGTCAATACGTACCACCGCGTCAAACTCGACCTTGGAGCCGTCCGTCTTGGTGGCGCAGACTTTCACCGTCTCAGGAGTCTTGCCTTCGTTCAAAGCGGTTACACCGCTGATGTCAAAGGTTTCCGTCCCGTCCAGACCCAGCGAGTCCGCCGACTGCCCCTCCGGGAACTGTAGCGGCAGGATACCCATGCCAATCAGGTTGGAACGGTGAATGCGCTCGAAGGACTGGGCGATAACGGCTTTCACGCCCAGCAGTCGCGTGCCTTTTGCGGCCCAGTCGCGGCTGGAGCCGGTACCGTATTCCTTGCCGCCCAGCACGACCAGCGGAATCCCGGCGGCCTGGTAGTTCATGGAGGCGTCATAGACGTAGGCCTGAGGGCCGCCTTCCTGGGTAAAGTCGCGGGTGAAACCGCCCTCGACGTTGTCCAGGATTTGGTTGCGGATACGGATGTTGGCAAAGGTGCCGCGCATCATGACTTCATGGTTGCCACGGCGGGAGCCGTATGAATTGAAGTCCTTGGGCTGCACCCCGTTGCCGATCAGGTACTGGCCCGCAGGAGTTTCGGGCTTGAAAGCGCCGGCCGGAGAGATATGGTCGGTCGTGACGGAATCACCCAGTTTCAACAAAACCCTGGCTCCGCGGATGTCCCGCACCGGTTCGGGCTCCATCTTCATTCCGTCAAAGAACGGTGCCTTGCGCACATAGGTCGAGTCATCGTCCCAGGTGAAGCGGCTGCCTTCCGGAGTCGGCAGGGACTGCCAACGCTCATCACCGGCAAACACGTTTGCATAATCCTTCGTGTACATATCGCGGTTGATGGTTTCGTCGATAGTCCGTTGCACCTCGGCAGGGTCGGGCCAGATGTCACGCAGGAACACGTCGTTGCCGTCAAGGTCTTGCCCCAGGGGCTCCGTCTCAAAATCGAAGTCCATAGTACCGGCCAGGGCGTAGGCCACAACCAGAGGCGGTGAAGCCAGGTAGTTCATCTTAACGTCGGGAGAAATACGCCCCTCGAAGTTACGGTTACCCGACAGCACCGCTGTAACGGCCAGGTCGTTGTCGTTAATAACCTTCGAGATTTCGGGCGGAACCGGACCGGAGTTACCGATGCAGGTCGCGCAGCCGTAACCCACCAGGTTAAAGCCCAACTCATCGAGGGGACCCCACAGACCGGCCTGGTCAAAGTAGTCCGTGACGACTTGGGAACCGGGCGCCACCGATGTCTTTACCCACGGCTTTGACTTCAGTCCCTTGGCGCGAGCGTTGCGAGCCAGAATGCCGGCAGCCATCATCACCGAGGGGTTGGAAGTGTTCGTGCAAGACGTGATGGAAGCAATGACCACGCGGCCATGATCCAGGTTCGTCTTGGTTCCGTCAGCGGTGGTCAAATCCACGACCTTGTGCGCTTCAGGAGCATAGGTGGGCACCAGGGTCTGCTCGAAGGTCTGCTTGGCTTCGCTCAACTTAATGCGGTCTTGCGGACGCTTCGGACCGGCAATGGAAGGCACCACAGTAGACAGGTCGAGTTCCAGGTACTCCGAGTACTTGGGCTCGAAGCTCGGATCGTGCCACAAGCCCTGCTCCTTGGCGTAAGCCTCCACCAGAGCGCAACGTTCCTCGTCACGTCCGGTCAAGCGCAGGTAGTCCACGGTGACCTGGTCAATCGGGAAGATGGCGGCGGTCGAACCGAATTCGGGAGACATATTGCCGATGGTGGCGCGGTTAGCCAGCGGCACCTGCGTAACACCCTCGCCATAGAACTCCACAAACTTGCCGACCACGCCATGCTCGCGCAGCATCTGGGTGATGGTGAGCACCACGTCCGTAGCGGTAGCGGAGGCAGGGATGGAACCCTTGAGTTTGAATCCGACCACGCGCGGAATCAGCATGGACACCGGCTGACCGAGCATAGCGGCCTCGGCTTCGATACCGCCGACGCCCCAGCCCAGCACGCCCAGACCGTTGACCATCGTGGTGTGGGAGTCGGTGCCGACGCAGGTGTCGGGGTAAGCCTGCACCGTGCCGTCGGGCAGTTCTTTGGTGAACACGGAACGCGCCAGGTATTCGATGTTGACCTGGTGGATAATGCCGGTCCCCGGCGGCACTACGCGGAAGTTGTTAAAGGCACCTTGGCCCCAACGCAGGAACTTGTAACGTTCCGAGTTGCGTTCGTATTCCTTATCCGTGTTGAGTTTTAGCGCGTCAGGGCGGCCAAAGTAATCAATCTGGACCGAGTGGTCGATGACCATCTCTGCCGGAGCCAAGGGGTTGATTTTCTCCGGGTTCCCACCCAGGTCTTTCACGGCCTCGCGCATAGTGGCCAAATCAACCACGCAAGGCACGCCGGTGAAGTCCTGCATCACCACGCGAGCCGGCGTGAACTGGATTTCCGTGTTGGGCTGCGCATCGGGATTCCACGCCGCCAGAGCCTTAATTTGGTCGGCAGTGATGTTAGCACCGTCTTCGTTACGCAACAGGTTTTCGCCCAAAATGCGCAGCGCGTAAGGAAGCTTTTTTAAGCCTTCCACGGCATCGAGAGAGAAAATCTCGTAAGATTTACCTCCCACCTGCAAAGTCTTGCGAGCATTTAAGCTGTTCAAACTGGCCATAAATAACCTCCTAAAGGGTGGCAACAACGCCACAAAGATTTATCTCGACATCAAGATATATTTTATTTCGTCATTTCTCAACACATTAGAGGTTGCGCCGCGGACATTGTTTCGTTTTCCAGCCCGGAACTTACCGCAAATAGGGTTCCACCTGGGATTATGTGTCCTAAAATGGCTCACTGCTTGACTGCACCTCGAATTCGCAAGGGCGTTGCGTGCCGATTTGCCGGTTCTCTAACGTGGGCAATTCGCAAAACTTCTGTTGCGCAAATCCTAATCCTTTGTTCTTCGCTATCCCATGCACCTCAGGAATTCTCCAACGACAACCTGGTAATTGTCAGACAGCGTCCTTGTCGGCAGTTGCATCCAGAAGAATCAATCTGATTCTGTGTAGGCATTCGTGCTGACAAAAGACATTAATAACGTAGCTAATGCTATGAAAGCAGCGAAAAGAGCATAAACGATGTTCGTATGGAACGCGCCCAGAGACCACAGCGCAACCAAGCAGTAACCGTAAATTACGGCCCAAAAAAACCCCAGAACGAAGTCGTGATTCGCTCGTAACGTCAAAGTGTGCCAGCGTTTTGCAATCTGTGCTAGCAGCTTCACCAAAATGGCCGCCCAAAGTACCAGAAATGCAACGACAGCAAACCACTCATCACTGTTTTTATTTAGCAGCAGAGACAAACTGCTGCCCACGCCTACGGTAATCACTGCTCCCAACCCGGCGCCGAGGAGGGCGAGGATTGCCATCAGCCGCGACTTTTCTGCGAGTTTATTCAGACGCAATGTTAGGTAAACGACTGCAGGAGTTTCGAACAGATAGCCCAGGAAGTTTACCCAAATCACACTCATGAACACATGGTGATTGATGTCCCAGGAAAGAACACGTCCGTCCCAGATCCAGAAACCCCCCATTGAGTCGGATGGCGGCCACATCCAGTAATAAATCCATCGAAACGACCAGCCAGCCAGTAAAAAGGCTGATTTCAAAAATAGCTTTCGGTAAATTTCCTCGCGATCCTGAAACCACAGACGGCCAACGCGCCCCACATCAATCCACCAAAAACAGGAAACTGATTGGGCGGCGCACCGATGCTGAGAAAATAGTCGTTGCTGTAGTGATAGATATCGGTGGTTCTCACAGCCAGAATTTCAAGGATAAATCCCGCCAAAGTTGCCGCCAGGAATAAACGCAGTTCAACACGGTTTCGCTGCTTGGCAATGTCTCCCAGCAACAGAGCGGTCAGCAGGTAGCATATAATTTCAAAGGCATTAATCCAGTTTACTGCACCTCCCAATTGCCTACATTATACTGTAAACGAGCTCTTAATCCAGTTTTTAACACCGTAAGGGTTTCCAGCCGCATACAAAAAATGTTATCGTTTAAGTGACTGTAAATACTCATTTTGTTTCGGTGTAATGCGGTTACTTTCACGAGCTTTCGTTATTACCTTATTGTGAGTCCGTGAATCTAACTGATGATCTTCGATGTATTCTATTGGCGCGTCCACCCGACTATTTACTGCAGTTATGGTGAAAAGATCCACCGCCTCAACCCTTCTGCCGGAAACAGTATTTCCCTTTTCCGTGACCTAATACCGGTTCAATGATCCCCTTATCGACTAGTTCCTTCAGAAGTTCCGATGCTCTGGACGACTTAATACCAATGGTACTCATCACATTAGACCGACCAAAGATTGTTTGACCGGGAAATGCCTCGCGGAGCTTTAGTATATGGCTCACGGTTTTGGGCTGAAGCATCCCCTCAATGTCCGCTTTCAGTTCTTCAATGTCCGGTTTTACCATTTCTTTGAACGTACCTCTGATATGCAATGTCCGGTTATGAAGCGGACGACTCTCGTCCAGCGTGGGAATAGATGCCGGTGAATAGTTTTCTATGGATTGACAGGTATTCATTCGGAGTGAAGCTGAAGGCCTGCTCAGAAAGAAGCGCTGCAATTCGGGCAGAAACCTTATCCGCTTCTTCTGTGCGGTCGTCTGCGTCACGCACAGGATTCTCTTCGTAATAACTCTGCAGGAGCGCATTGGCCTCCTCGAAGGATATCTCGCCTTCGATGTTCCGTACAGCCGTATGCACCAGATAGTCCGACGTCTTCAGACCGTCAACAGCCTGCAGACCGATGGCCGTATACCACGCATACCCCTTGTCTCGTTTGTTCGGCTCCGACTCCCTAATATATTCTTTGAACGGGTCTTTGTTCATCCAATATCACCTGCTTATTGGGTCTCTGTCAGTGCGCTAATAAGCGACACTGTTTTGCGACAATCCAATGTAATGCCGAAATCTAAATTCTTGGGAAAGCTTTCCCACAAGAAATGTCTCCCAGCTTCCCGACCCTCCAATAATATAGATCTTCATTGTTCTCCTAAGTTCTCTTTACAAATTTTGAGTTATCTCGTCGACATCAAGGCCATCGTCTCCACGTGGCTGGTGTAGGGGAACAGGTCGAAAGCTCGCCAGGTCTTAACCCGGTAACCCAACTGGCGCATGGTTTCCAGGTCTCTGGCACAGCTAACCGGGTCGCAGGAAAACAGCGCCACCAAATCCGGATTCTGCTGACAAATCGCTCGTGCCAACGCTTTACCCAACCCCGAGCGCGGCGGATCAGCCACCACCAACGTGCCGGCACTGACCATCTGACCCAGCGGCAAGTCATGCAACAACTGCGGAGAGACGTTACCGCGCCGCACCTCAACCCAATCGAAACCGGCCTTCGCCAAATTATAGGCAGCCGATTTCGTCGCTGGACCGTCACCCTCCACCGTGGTAAAACGCCCTTTTGCACCCACGGCCTGAGCCAGGAACAGCGAAAACAACCCCGAACCGGAATACAGCTCCCACGCTTCAAACCCCTCGACCTCCCCGACGGCACCTAACAGTGCGGACGCGAGAGTCGCGGGAGCTCGCCGGTCAGTTTGCCAAAACGACCCGGCAAAAACCCGGTACGTGAAAGTCCGGTCCCCGACGCTGACCGTTTCTCGCACCCGCGACGTTGTCGGCTCGCCGTCCACGCTGAAAGTCTGGCCATCAACGAACAATACGGACGCTGAACTGGACGGGGCAATGACCCGCAGACGAGTTCCCGGCGCAAATTCCCAATGCCGCCGGAACAAATCCAAGTCGACCAACTCGGGCACCATCAGCGGAAAAGAACGCACCATATGGACATTGTGGGCCGCAGCTTCATACATCCCCAGTCCCCCGCCCTCGCTGACCGTAAAACTCACGCGGGTACGGCCCGGCTCGGGTCCCAACGATTCCACTTCCCAACCGGGATGAGCCTGGTCCAGCTGTTCCAGCAGTTCCGGGCTACCATTTCGCCGGATAGCGTCACGCACCACGTCACGCTTCCAGCGCAGCTGGGCTGGATAGGCAACGTGTCCCAGTTCCACCCCGCCCAAATCCTTCACCTCACCTTCGGGCCAGATATGTGCGACCCGGTCCGCGCTGGCTGTTTTCACCTGCACAACCCGCCCGTAGGCAACTTTGGAACGCTCCGAGGTGACCTCGACCTCGACGGTTTCGCCCGGCAGTCCTCCCCGCACCATAACGACTTTTCCTGATGGCAAACGGCCCACGCAATATCCGCCGTGAGCCGGCCCACCCAGTTCGATTAATTCAGTTTGCATACATTTCCCTTCAAGCCGTCAAGCTGACCCAGGTAATCGTCACTCGTTCTAGGCGTGCCAAATGGCGGGCATAAGTACGTTCAGCCGCGTTGTGCAGCCATCCCAGAGCCCTGCATTTCGGGACGTACCGCGCCAAATAGACCGAGATAGAGGTCAGAGGATCCATATCGAGTTTGGCGTTGAGGTATTTTTGAACCGAACCCAGGTGATTGCCTCCCCCGTCAGGAATCAGGGTCAGCGTAGCGGTGATTCCCAACTCCTGCCACTGGCGGCGGACCTCAGTTTCGTCCTCATCTGGTTCAAGCACGTGCACGACCTCGACATTAGGGTGGTGCGCGGCCCACGCGTAACGAATAGTTTTTAGGGCAGAGGCGTCAAAACGCGGCACCATCACGAGGGCGAGAGTATGTTTCACCGGGGTTTCGGCGTGTTCGAGCTGCGACATTTTGTTTTGCACCCTCCGGTAATATAAGTTGAGACAATAAATCAGCAATCCCAGTCCGGCCCAGACGGCCAGCACATAAAGTTCAAAAATGGAATTGAATGCCACCGAAACCACAATCAGGATAATTAGGCTGATAATGACGCTGATGATGGCGATGCGGTAGTACCGCTTGGATTGGCGACGTTGCACATACGTTGCCCCTCTGTGGAATCGGGAACGCCACATGCGCATCCGGGCGACTTGGCCCAAGAAGCTGGAGATGGCCACGAAAGTCACCCAGGTCAGTGCTGCCACCCCCATACGGCTGTGTACCGTCAGCGCCACCGCGAACGTAACAATCATGAACGTCAAAATCGAAGCCGAACGCCCTCGGCGCATCCAAGACACGGGAACCTGATGGACCGCCAAGTCGTGACCGCTCAAATCCGTTAGCAAAGTGGAGACACTGGAGACATAGATATAGGCGCTGATGAGGCATCCCAGCGCGAACAGAGACATGATTGGGACGACCAGCCACCCGTTCTCGTCCAGCAAAACCCTCAGCAATAAAGCCAGGTTGCCCGGCCCTTGAATGACCGTATCCAGGCGGGTCCAATGGAATCCGGCGACCGTAAAAGACAGATAGACCGTAGCGGCAAACATGGCGGCGGCGGAACCGCCCAGAACTCTGAACATGAGACCAGAAAGCGGCTGGCGGCTTTCGTTGCGGAACAGCGTCACCGCCGGGATCACCGGAACCAGCAGCAGCGCCGCTACGGCAGCAGCTTTCCAACCGGACTGCAGGTTGGCATCGGCGACCGCGTTCTTGGCTTTCGTAGTGGAACTAAGCAGTTCCAACAAACCAGGCTTGGCTCCGTCATGCAGGTAGTGCCAAAAACCGTAGGCCAGCAACAGGAAACCCACTACGAATATCACCAGGGTAAGCCACGGGATCGCCCTGCGGATAGGTTCGGGGAAAAACAGCGCCAGTAGCAGCAAGACGAAACCGGCAATGAGAATCCACACGCGATAGTTTTCGGGCAAATCCGCGGAAACCACGATAAAGGTGGTAGCGGTAGAGACCAGGGCTGCTACGGCGACGACCATCGCCAGCAGCGAGGCCGCAGCGGTGAGAGCTCCGAGGAAAGACCCCAAGTAGGCTTGCACCAGGGCAGCCGTGGAATCTAAACGGTGGGTTTGCCCCAGGGAATACCCGTGGGCCAGCGTTGTTATCAACCCGGCTATCAGGACAAACGCCACAATCCACAGGGCCACCGCGGAAAAAATCGGTCCCGAATACGCAATCAGAGACGGAAAAACCGAGGCTGCAATGAGGGCTGGAAACCAAAATTTTGGTGCGAAGAAAGCCAGCTGGGTAAAGGTCTCCAGCCAACCCTCCTTCGGAGTCAGATTCTTCAGCACGTCTCAACTTTAGCCGCTCGGATTCAAACCGGAAAGAATTTCCCTCCCCAACCCGTGAAATGTAGCCGAATTTGTGCCTTTCAGGTTATGTTTTAAGGGTGCATTTTGTAATCATGGGCTGTGGCCGCGTCGGAACCACGCTGGCGAAAGCGATTGAGGACCGGGGACACACCCTGGCAATTATCGACAATAACACGGATTCTTTCCGCCGATTGTACAAGAATTTTCAAGGGCAAAAGCTGACTGGTGAAGGCTACGACCGCAATACACAGTTGCAGGCCGGTATCGAAGATGCCTACGCTTTTGCGGCGGTGGCTGATGATGACAATGCTAATATCCTGGCGGCACGCGTAGCCCGCGAGATTTATCACGTAAAGAAGGTGGTGGCACGCATCTCCGATCCTCGGCGCGCCGAGGTTTATGAACGGTTGGGTATCCCCACCGTCGGTTCTGTGGATCGCACCGCCGCATTATTGCTGGCAAGGGTGTTACCGCTACCCCCAGATGTCGTGTTTACCGAGGATACCGGGCACTTGAGCCTGTGCCGTGTTCCTGTGGGACCCAGCTGGGTCGGTCAGGAAGTTTCTGCCTTAGAGACTGAACTGGAGATTCGGGTCGCTTATGTGCTGCGTTTTTCTAAAGTTTTGATGGTTGAGGCCTCAACTGTGTTACAGGAAAACGACGAATTGTTCTATTTTGTTTCCGAGTCTCAACGCAAAGTGGTTGCCTCCCGTTTGTCCCGGAATTTCAAGGAGTAAAGATGCTGATTGTTATTGCCGGGGCGGGCTCAATCGGCCGCTCCATCGCCAGGGAACTGCTAGCCAGGGGACATGAGGTCACAATAGCCGACTCGAGCCCCGAGGCAATGAAAGTTTCCTCCGTGCCGGAAGCGAACTGGATCCTGGGAGACTTATCCACTCCCGAAACGATGGAGCAAGCGGGCGGGGCGCAAGCTGATGTGGTCGTCGCAACTACCGGCAATGACCAGGCTAATCTGGTCATTGCGCTGCTGGCCAAGACTCAGTTCGGGGTGCCCCGCGTGGTCGGACGGATTAATAATCCCAAGAACGAGTGGATGTTCAATGAGTCTTGGGGCGTGGACGTGCCGATTTCTACCCCCCGGATGATGACTGCCCTGGTCGAGGAGGCTCTGAGCGTAGGTACCTTGGTGCCGATTTTCCGGTTCTTTAACTCCCGCAACGGATTGTTCTCGATAGTCCTCTCCGCTGATTCCCCGGTTTTGGGCCGGCCCGCGGGCGACCTGGAGTGGCCGATGGGGGTTTTGTTGACTGCGGTTATTCAAGACGGGAAAGCGCTGGCTCCCCACGAGGTCGCGAACTTACACGCCTCAGATAAGTTGCTGTTCCTGTTCCCCGAGCAAAATGAAGATACCGTTGAACAGGTCGGAAAACTATTGACGGCCGCGGATACCACGGATTCAGCTAGCACTGTCGGGGGTGTCGATGTCGGGAAGGCCTGAGTCGAGGAACTTCCCGTGGGTGCGGCGCAGCAGGAGCCAGCTGAGATAGAGCGCCAAAGCGAATAGCGGCAAGCCCAACAAAATTTGGAAAGTTCCCAGCCAAGGTACGTTTCCAAGCAAGTAGAGAGGCGTTTTTACAGCCAGACGAAGCAGGAAAACGCCCAGCCAGATGACGGTCACAGCGTAGTATGCTTGCTTATCTGCTTTCAGTCTCGAATCTGTCCGCCAGCTCAAACCTTGGGAGCGAAACCACCCTACCAGCAGACCGATAACGGGAAAACGCACTAAAATCGAGACCAGAATCACGCTGGCATAAACCGCGTTAATTATCAGGCTCATCAAAAAGTAGTTCTCACCTTTTCCGCTGAACATAGCCCAGAGCACGCCGACGATGACGACCCAGAATCCCGCAAACGCCTGCATAATCGAGGAATGCCCAATGAGCCGCGCGATAATCAAGCCCACGGCAAATCCCAGGGAAACCGCCCCGGCCTTCATGACGTCCCAGCCAGCCACGAACGCCACCACGAATACCAGCGTGGGCCCGATGGACTCGACTATGCCACGCCACCCTCCTACCGCTTGGCGCAGGGAGAATTCTTCGGCGTCCAGTCTGCCCCCCATGTTTCGACCCAGGGCATCCTTGAATTCGTTGAGTCCGGCTGTAACTGCTTCCTGGTCTTTTTCCTCGCTCATTTGTCTCCCAAAAGGTGATAATCAGGGTTGATCAGTTCCACCCCGTCCTCGCCCTGCAGCGGGATTCCACACACTTGCAGGCGGCGTCCCAAGGTTACTCCGGGAACTTCCATACGTCCCAACCAGCTCACGTTGATGAACCCTCCTGCGGTCTCCAGGCAAATCCGGAAAGACGGCACGTCAGAAGGAGACAGGAAAGACCTGGAAAGCACGGTGCCGACCCGGGTTATCTGTTGACGCGGTGACATGGTGAACTCGCTTTGTTTGCGCTGCGGCTAGGCCTGCTGATCGCGCAGAGCCGCCAGCTGACGTGCCAAGTCGTCGGGCAAAACCACGGGAATGACCGAGCGGGGGCTCATCGGCCGGGAACCACGCACCACCACGACCTGACGGACAGCCTGTTCCAGGGTTTGTAAATCCGGGTCATCGGCTTGCACCATGCCGTTAAAGACCAGGCGCACAAACCAGTTCGGGCCGTCCACTCCGCAATAGCGAACCTGCACGCGCCCCCGGTTGCCTTGGGCGTCTTGCGCCGCTAGCTGCACGAACAGTTCGGTGCCGAAACTGCCCTCGCGTTCGTCACAAGTGTTGCCCGCCGCGGTGGTTTCTCCGCGTACCTGCGCTCGCAGTTCGGGCCACAAGCGTTTCGACTTAGGTGCGGCTACCGCCAGCAGCTCTACCGCCGCCTTACCGAACTGCATGGTCAGGGAGCCAAAAGATTTTTCGTCCAGGGGGGATTCGGGATGAACCGCCAACCCAGGAATCTGGGGCAGCAAGAACACTCCAAAGTCTGCATACTGGGAGGTGTCCTGGTCAGCAAGTTGTTTGATGTCCAGAGGTCCTGCGGGTTGTTCTTTTGTCCCCGGAGCGTCAGACGCGGTCGACACCGAGGCGGATGTATCCGTTTTTACCTCGCTAGCGGAATCGTCCTCGAGCTCACTGGGGGCTTTATCCGTTTTGCGTTTCTTAGAGAACAGTCCCATCAGGCTACACCCGCACAATCCATGCACACCGGCTGGCCGTTTTCTTCCCCGGCCAACTGGGACGCATGATGCACAATAAAGCATTGCGAACACACGAATTCGTCGTCTTGTTTGGGGACTACCCGAACGGAGAGTTCTTCATTGGAGAGATCCGCGCCGGGTAACTCGAAGGAATCTGCTGCCTCATTTTCATCCTCATCAACTGAAGCGTCTTCGGTGTTCTTGCGCTGAGTCTTTAACTCCTCGATAGATTCCTCGGGGTTTTCCTCGTCTCGTTTGCGCGGGGCATCGTAATCGGTAGCCATTGCACTCCCTTAAAATAATAGTTTTGATGCGTCGCGATATTAGCACTACTTTAAGGAAATTGCGACCTCTCGGCAACGCTACGGCGGGTTGACGTGAAAACTGCCTATGAATTTGGCAATGTTTAGTTTAGGAGGAAATATGCGCAGTCTTTCTTTGCTTGGAATTCACACGGACGGCGAACACCTTGTCTTGGTTGACACAGACGGTGAGCGCTTCCTTTTACCCCTCGACGAAGAGCTGCGCTCCATTGTGCGCCAACAGCGACGTAAAGTGGTGGCAGCCCTGTCTGCCTCTGACACTCAGGACTTGCGTCCCAAAGACATCCAAACCTTGATTCGCGGCGGCGCCACCGCCCAGGAAGTCGCCACCAGCGCCGGTCTGGACTTGGATCAGGTCAAACGCTACGAAGCTCCGGTTATGGCGGAACGGATTTATGCCGCCCGTCAGGCTCAGGAAACTCGTGTAGCTCCGGACAAAGATGCTCCGGCCTTGGGCGAACTGGTGATAGACCGCCTGGCCACCCGCGGGGTCAGCCCATCTTCACTAATTTGGGATGCGACTCGGCAGCCCGGCGAAAATTGGCTGGTCCACCTGGAGTTTGTCCAGGATGCCAAAGCGCTGGAGGCGAACTGGGACTTTGACCACGAAAACCGCACGTTGACGGCGTTGGACGAACAGGCGCGCTGGCTGACCGAGACAGCCACCCCGGCCGGTTCTGACGCTCTGTTGAGCCGGGGACATTTTCATTTCGGTTCCACCCCAGAGGCCGAGGCTCACCCCACCACGGCTACGAAACCCGTCCCGGCACAGTCTACGGAAACCAGCGCTACCGAAGCCTTGCTCGATGAGCTCAATGCCGCCCGGGGAACCCGTCTTTCCGTAGTGACCGGCGATGAAGAGGACGATGTTTCCGCGATGGAAGCCGCTATTGCCTCCGGGTTTGCCCCCGATGCTGAGGCCGCGCCGCCAGCCGCCCCCGACTCAGACGTCGCTTCGTCCCAGCCCGATGCAGACGTTCTACCCCTCGATGCCGCGAAGCGCCAGTCCTCCAAATCTGCTCAGCCACCCGCGCAGCCCACAGAAACCGGCGTCCTGCCGGGGATGGAAGATTTGCAGCCGAAGCCAGCTTCAGCCCCCGCCGACAGCGGTAAACACACCGCGCGTCGGGGACGTGCCGCCATGCCCTCTTGGGACGAAATTTTATTCGGCTCTAAAGCCGACTGAGATAGACTCTCAGCTGCAATAACGCAGCATCGGGACGCGCATTTCCGCTTCGCTCAAGCCACCGTGCAGGCCTTTCATCTGGAATACCTGACTTTTGAAAAAGCGTGAGTCCAAGGTCTGACCCGTCCCCGCAGCGAATACGACCACGTCTCCCAACAGTTCCGCCCGGCGCACCGTGGTGCCGTTATAGGAGGCAAATAACGTCTCAGTTTCGCCGCGATTCAACACTTTGGCTGGCCCCAACAGCGTCTGCAGACTAACTTGCAGCGCCGCGGCGGCTCCCGGTTTGGCGTGGACATGCAAGGCGCGTCCCTCTCCGCTGGCGTCCGCAATGAATTCTGCCGCCGCAGTGTTCGCCAAATCCACGGTGACCTCTGGGGACGTGTTTAACATGCCGTGGTCCGCGGTAACGATGACCCTCACGCCAGGAGCCAGACTGTCCAGCATGATTCCAATGGCGCGATCAGCCTTTTCCAGGTTTTTCACCCATTTATCCGACCCCACCCCGTAACCATGTCCGGCATGATCGACTTCTGCCATATAGAAATATGTCAGTCCGCCCTGCTTGGACACGGTTGCGGCGTCACGGGCTCGCGCATCCAAGTTTTCCGAAGCCACATACGTGGCGCCCCGCAGGGCAGCTCGTGTCAGTCCACCGCCGATAAATTTTTTCGGCCCCAGCGCAAAAGCCGGAATTTTCGCGGCGTTGAGGCGTTCAAACCAAGTCGGTTCGGTTTGGAATTCCTCCACCCTTCCCGGGTACTCCTCGAAAGTAATCAAGCTGAATTTCGCCCGTGCTACCGGGTCTATCAGCTGATAGGACAACATATTGTGACGTCCGGGGGCCAGCCCGGTCAGGGTGGAAGTAATAGCGGCTGCGGTAGTGGAGGGGCACACGCTGCGGCCAGTCGGAGGCTGCCCTGAGGCGGCGGCGTTTTTCACCAAAGCGCGTAAGTTCGGCGCGTGTCCCAAATATTCGTTCAGGTTCCACCACCCCAGTCCGTCAATCAACACGAGGACGATTGGGGCACCAGCGGGGCTGACAGCCGCATCGGGTTCCACAGGCAGCCCCTGGGGCAAGGGAGACCAGCCGGCAGCCGCGAACTCGCTTTCCAGCAGGGCATCGAGGCATAAATCAGGATCGTTCGCAGCCACGATTTCGGTGTGAAATTCCGTCTCGCTCACCCTTCCATTCAATCATTTCTGGCCTCGCCGGTGTGGCAAGCGGCGCAAGAGCTGGAAACTTCGTAAGAATTGGTGTCATGTCTGACTCCTCCCTCGAACGCATCCAAGACATCGACATTAACGAGGAAATGGAGCACTCCTTCCTGGAATATGCCTATTCAGTCATTCACGCGCGCGCCCTGCCCGATGCGAAAGACGGGTTGAAACCGGTCCAGCGCCGCATCCTGTTCCAGATGAAACAGATGGGCTTGACCCCGGACAAGGGGCACGTGAAGTCGCAGCGCGTCGTGGGCGACGTCATGGGCAAACTGCACCCGCACGGAGACTCAGCCATCTACGATGCCCTGGTGCGTCTAGCACAGCCTTTCACCATGCGCGTACCGCTTATCGATGGTCACGGCAACTTTGGTTCGCTGGATGACGGTCCTGCCGCCGCGCGCTACACCGAGGCTCGTCTGGCTCCCGCCGCCCTGGCTCTGGTGGATGACTTGGACGAGGACGTTGTCGACTTTGTGCCGAACTATGACAATCAGCTGACCCAGCCCGCGGTACTCCCCGCCGCTTTCCCGAACCTGCTGGTCAACGGCGCGAACGGTATCGCGGTAGGCATGGCCACCAACATTCCACCCCACAATGTAGGCGAAACCATCAACGCCGCTATCTACCTGCTGGATCATCCGCAAGCCGATACCGCGGAACTGATGAAATACTGCCCCGGCCCGGACCTTCCCGGCGGCGGAATTATTGTGGGCCTGGACGGAATCCGCGAAGCCTACGAAACCGGCAGAGGTATCTTCACCACTCGTGCCCGGGCCACAATCGAGCAAGTCACTGCCCGCAAGCGTGGCATTGTCATTACTGAACTGCCTTACCAGGTCGGCCCCGAAAGGGTCGCGGAAAAGCTGAAAGAAACCGTCAGCTCCGGCAAGGTCAAAGGCGTTTCGGGCTGGCAGGATTTGTCCGACCGGACTCACGGAATGCGCCTGGTGGTCGAAGTCAAGAACGGTTTTCATCCCGAAGCTGTTTTAGCTTCGCTGTACAAGTACACTCCCCTGCAGGAATCTTTCGGCATCAATACAGTCGCCTTGGTCGATGGTCAGCCGCGCACGCTGGGTCTGAAAGCAGCGCTGCAAGTGTTCGTCGACCACCGTATCGAGGTCACGCGGCGGCGCAGCGAATTCCGCCTAAAGAAAAAGCAAGAACGCCTGCATCTGGTCGATGGGTTGCTCATTGCCGTACTGAACCTGGATGAAGTCATCGAGGTCATTCGGACTTCGGATGATTCCACCGCGGCCCGCCAACGTTTGATGGCGGTATTCGATTTGTCCGAAGCCCAAGCGGAGTTCATCCTCGAGTTGCGGTTGCGCCGCTTAACCAAGTTTTCCCGGCTGGAACTGGAGGCGGAAGCTGACGAGCTGCGCCAAGCGATTACCGATCTGGAACAGATTTTGGCCTCCACGGAAAAACTGCATGACGTGGTGCGAACTGATTTGCGTCAGACCGCTGCGAAGCTGTCCACGCCGCGGCGTACCGTGTTGATGGAAGAGGACGGTTCGGCTGTGGCGGCCTCCGAAGATGCCGCGCTGCCGGTTTTGGGGGCGATGACGGTTACGGATGTGCCCTTGGAGGTCCCCGATGTGCCGTGCCGGATTGTCCTGGGTGCCGACGGACGGGCTATCCGCTTGGCTCATACCGGTCCCGTTACGCGCTTGGAGGGATTCAACAGCACAGTCGCCGGCTCTATCCTGACCCATACACGCGGGTCTTTCGGTGTCGTCACCTCATCGGGTTTTGTGGTGCGTCTGGACGTGTTGAATCTTCCTCCGGGGGAAAAGTCCCCGCTGGCTGGCTCTGCCAGCTCCGGCGATGCCGGGTCCACAGATTCGGCTCAAACCGCGAGCGGGGAGGCCAACGTTGTGGAGAGCCTCGCAGAAAGCTCACCCCCCTGGTCTTTTGACGGCGCTCCGCAACTGTCAGCCGCAGCTCGATTGGAGGATGGGGAAACCGTGGTCGGCATCCTCACCTTGGATGAAGATGAAACGGTAGGAATGATGACCGAACAGGGCATCGTGAAGCGGATGCGGCCAGACTATCCCAGTACCCAAAACCGCTTCACCATCATCAATCTGGAAGGCACGGACCAGCTGGTCTACGCCGGAGCTTGCCCGGACGCCGCCCAAATCGTGATGATTTCAACGGATGCTCAGCTATTGCGCACCCCAGCAAATAAAGTTCGTCCCCAAGGCCGCAACGCGGGCGGGGTCGCGGGCATGAGCCTGAAAGACCATACGCAGGTCATTGCCGGAGCTATCGTCCCTGATGAGTTGGTTGCGGCCACCACCGTGGCTACCGTCGCCGCCATCATGAACGCCATGCCCGGAGCAAATCAAAGTTCCATTAAGCTCACGCCTTTAGATTGCTATCCCGTGAAGGGGCGGGGCGCACAAGGGGTGCGAGTGCAGCGTTTCCTCAAGGGCGAGTACGCGCTCGATATGGCCTTTGTCGGTCCGGATCCGATTCATGCCATAGATGCCAAAGGAAAGCCGGTCAAGCTGCCGGAACTGGATGAACGCCGCGACGGTTCCGGCTCGAACTTAAAATCTAACATCGCCTATTTCGGTTGATACCGGATTTTAATATATTTTCTTTTCGGCCTGGTGGAGTCCGCCTAGGGAGGTAGCGTTACGCTCGCGACGGAGTTTAGGGAGTCTTACGCCCCGTATTTCTCTCTTTTTCTAGTCGGCAGCGCGGCGGCTGACTGACGGTTCATCTGGGCGACTTCTTCGCGTAAAACTGTAGGGTCCAGGGGTTGTTGTTCCTCGGCAGGCAGGTTCACCACCCATTCGGTCGAGCCTCCCGTAACTTCATACCCAAAATCAGTATAAAGTTTTGCGACTTCAGTCGGGTTTTCTTGATCCAACCCCACCGCCGCGAACTGCATTCCCGATTCCTGGTAAGCCGCAATGGCGTGTGACAGCAGTGCCGCGGCGACCTGGGTTTCCGCATAATCGGGCAGGACTCCCAGGATTTCGGTATAGCCTTGGGTGAACCCCATCGCCTCCCAGTCCTGCTCGTAGCGAGCGGAAAGCAGATAACCCGCGACCTCGGCGACATCGCTGGATTTGTCCAAGGCGATAAAAGACCACTGTGGAGCAAAGAAAGGCCGATTCGACTGCCACGTTTGCAGATCTTGGGCGGGAGCCCCCGTCGCCAGAGCCATCAGCTCATTGTGAGCCCGGCGCACATGGTCATCGAAATCCGCAGACCACGGGATAATTTCCAGATACTGGCCGGGTGCCACCAGTTCCCCCGGTGCTGCCAAATCTCGGCGCAGTTCCAGGTAAGTATGGGCGGGCTGAAAACCATTTTCCTGCAGTTGGTGCGCAGCATCTCTCGCCGCTCGATCCACGAAACACACAATCTGGGCTGGTCGCGGCTTATCCGCCAGCATGGCGTGAGCGGTTTGAACTTCCCATTGGAAAATGATGGAACCGACTCCGCGATTCCGCCAACTCGCCTCCACGCCCCCGGAGCAAACCGCCTGGAATCCATCGGTTTCCTCGACACGCACGATGGCGTAGGCGACCATCCGCGAGTCCTGATCCCAGGCGCTCAGGCCACAAAACTCGGATTGAAAAATCGAATCAACTTCTGCCTGCGAAGTGCGATAGGGTGGATTGTCGATACGTTCCATATCGACTATGAGCCGCATCAGGTCCTGCTTATGCGCGGCTTCCAGCGGTTTCCAGGTGATGCCTGGAGTGGCAGCTGGATACGCAAAAAGTTGAGCCAAATCTCTCCCTCGCTTGTTAGGAGCCGTTGCCGTGAGCTTGGTTAATGTGACCGGTGAAAAACCGCATATCAACCTGGAGCCTATCTGACGATTCTAGGCGTCAATCATCTCGGCGTCCAACTTGGAGGCTCCCTCGATGATGAATTCCCGCCGCGGCGGCACCGCCGAACCCATCAACAGTTCAAAGACTTCTTCCGCCCGGTTGACAGCGGCTTCATCACTTAAACGGATTCTCCGCAGCGTGCGGTGGCGCGGATCCATGGTTGTTTCCGCCAGCTGGTCAGCGTCCATTTCGCCCAAGCCCTTGTAGCGCTGAATTGGTTCCTTATAGGTTCGCCCGGTCCGCTCCAGTTTCCCCAGTTCCTTATGGAGCTGGTCCTCGGAATAGGTGTAGCGGAACTCGCCCGGCGTCTTGCCTTTCGCGTTGACCTGAATCCGGTGCAGCGGCGGGACGGCTGCAAAGACCCGGCCTGCAGCAATCATGGGCCGCATGTAGCGGAAGAACAGGGTCAACAGCAGCGTGCGGATATGTGCCCCGTCCACGTCAGCGTCCGTCATCATGATGACTTTGCCGTACCGGGCTTGTGAAATGTCGAAAGTGCGCCCCGAGCCGGCCCCGAGCACCTGGATAATCGCCGCGCACTCCGCATTAGCCAACATTTGGGCGGTGCCGGTCTTTTGCACGTTGAGGATTTTGCCGCGTATCGGGAACAGGGCTTGGAATTCGGAGTTCCGGGCAGCTTTCGCGGTGCCGAGCGCGGAATCGCCCTCCACAATGAACAGCTCGGATTTCTCGACGTCGTCACTGCGGCAATCCACAAGTTTCGTCGGGAGGGTCGAGGTTTCCAGCGCGTTTTTCCGCCGCGTAATTTCTTTGGACAGCCGGGCGGACAGGCGCGAACGCATCTCGGCCACGATTTTGTCCAGAAGTGCAGAAACTTGGTTCTTGTCCTCGCGTTTCCGGGAGTTTAGCTTTGCTTCCAGCTCCTCAGTCACGACTTTGGTCACGATTGGCTTGACTTTTGCGCTGCCCAAGGCTTCTTTCGTTTGTCCCTCAAATTCGGGTTCGGGCAGGCGCACCGTGATGACGGCGGTCATGCCCGCCAGGATGTCCTCTTTTTCGATTTTGGATTCTTTAGCGCCCAGCTTTAGGCGCCGCGAGTTGGCTTGGACTGCCGCGCGCAGGGTTTTCACCAGTGCCGCCTCGAAGCCAGCCAGATGCGTGCCGCCGACCGGGGTCTCGATAATGTTCACGTAGCTTTGTTCCACGGTGTCGTAGCCCACTCCCCAGCGCAACGCCACGTCGACCTCGCAGGTGCGCTCCATCTCTTTGGGTTCCAAGTGACCCGTCTTTTGATTCGGCACTTGCACGATTTCCGTAAAAGTGCCGCTCCCCTGTAGCTGCCAAGTGTCAGTGATGGCCCGGTCCGGCGCGAGATAGTCCACAAAGTCGACCGTACCGCCCTTGTGCAAGAACGTGTCGGTGAGGGTTTCCTCCCCGCGCAGGTCGGTGACGGTGATGGATAATCCGGGAACCAGGAACGACGTTTTGCGCGCCCGGTTGGACAGGTCCTCGTAACTGAAGTCAACGTCCTTGGGGAAAATCTGATAATCCGCCCAGAAGCGGACCCGCGTCCCGGTGGTGCCTTTCTTAACCTTGCCGAGTTTCGTCAGCTTTGAGGAGTGCTCGAAAGGTTGGAAAGCGTTGTTGGGGTTCAGTTCCTCCGTGTCGCTAAACACCCCGGGTTCGCCCCGGCGAAACTGCAGACCGTGAGTGTAACCGCCCCGGTCTACCGCCACGTCCATACGGGCGGACAGGGCGTTGACCACCGAGGCTCCCACTCCGTGCAGGCCTCCCGCGACCTTGTACAGCCCGGCATCGAATTTGCCGCCCGCGTGCAGTTTTGTGTACACGACTTCCACACCGCTCAAGCCCGTGCCGGGTACTTCGTCTATCGGCACCCCGCGTCCGTTGTCGCGCACTTCCGCCGAATGGTCGGGATAAAGCACGACTTCGATGTGGTCGCAGAACCCCGCCAGAGCCTCATCAACCGAGTTGTCGATGATTTCCCACAGGCAGTGCATGAGTCCACGCCTGTCGGTCGAACCGATATACATAGCGGGACGCTTGCGCACCGCCTCCAGCCCCTCCAAGACGGAAAGGTGGTGGGCGGAGTAATCAGAGACATCTTTTGCTGTAACCACGGGCTATATCCTATGCATAGCGGCGCCGCGTTTCAGGTTGCCTTGCCGAGCGTCCCGCTTTTTGTCCCCCGTGCTCTCGGTTTTCGCTCTGTGTGGTACAGGTAAACCGCTGGTAGACTAAAAAGCCGATAAGGCATGAAACCCACGACACAGGAGGCGTCACCTTTGGAGCTGAAGGTTAAGACTTTTGCACAGCTTAGTAACACGGAACTGTATGCGATCTTGAAACTCAGGGTTGATGTTTTCGTAGTCGAACAGGCTTGCCCCTACCCGGAAATTGATGGGCGCGATGAGGGTTCTCTGCACGTGTGGCTGGAAGAGGACGGCGAAATTCTGGCTTACCTGCGCGTCTTGGATCGCGGCGTAGAGAGCGAATATGTCGCAATCGGCCGGGTCATTGCCGCGCGCCGCGGCCAGGGCCTGGGTTCTGAAATCATGAAAGCGGGAATACGCGTGGCCCAAGAGCGTTTCCACGCTGAAGCCATCTATCTGGAGGGACAGGTCTATGCCCAGGGGTTCTATGAAAACCTCGGGTTTCGCCAGATTTCTGAGCCCTACTTGGAGGACAATATCCCCCATATCAAGATGCTGCGCGAGGCTGACCCGAGCTGAGCACCGCCCGCACAGGATCGCGCAGGCTATATTCCTTTCCTCCACGCAGGTGTCCAAATTGAGCTGAATCCGCGCTTTTGCGTCATATCTGGTAACAAGACTCAGAGATGCGGGTCTAAACAGTATCCGGCTGTAGTGTGGCGGGGAGTTTGCGCTCCCCGCCACACTGTTTTTTTACAGTATGAAACTGATTTAGGTGCAGTTACTCCTCATCCGGCTTGTATTCTGCAGTGAACCACAATGGGTTGTTCTCATCCTGCCCCTGAGTGTCAGTTTGCACATATTTACCTCACCAGAAGCACTTCAGAACCTCACCATCAGCTGCACAGCTGTAGTTTGCCCCCTCATCAGTGGTACGTTCCAACCGTTTGCCAATGGGGAACGGTTTGGTCCATTCGGGATGTTCAGCACCAGGGCGGCACTGGGAAGGATAGAACCTGAGAGGGTCATGTTCCTGAGCTGCCATAGTGCCTCCCCATCCGTTGATAATTGATGGATCCGTGTCATTACCGTAATCTCTGTAATTCGGATCGGTGAACCAGCGTTGCGCGTCGCTCAAATCCTTAAAAAACCACCCAGGATACTTTTCTAGGTAACCTTGCGGTGTCGTGGCAGTGTAAGGTTCGGCTTTAAAAATCATCGGCATCCCAATTGCATCGTAGAAAATACGGAATTCGTCTCCATCGTCCAGGCAGTACGAATACGAAGCGATGTCGCTCGGTAAGTGCTCGGGTTCGCCTGCTAATGGGTAGTTGGCGCGCATTTCTGCGAGGGTCATGTCTTCCAGTTTCGGTTTGGGGATTACTCCGGTGGCAGCGGCTTGGACGGTAGCATCGGGCATGACACCGGTTCCGCCGATAATCATCAGTTTGCTGGCACCCAGGGCGTCGGCTTTCGTTTTCACGCCCTCCCCGTTAGATGGGCTGAGTAGGATAACTCCGTCTTTGGCGGCACCAGCAACCATCGCGTCTTTCAACGCCGTACCCGACGCCAAATACACCACACTGCCGGACTTTTGGGCTTTCGCGTATTTAGCGATAGTGAACGCGGTCTCATACCGGTTCGCCCCCGCCAGGCGAGCCGTCGCTTTCCCACCAGCAGCCATGTTGAGAATGGAATCCGGCACAACAGCCGTACCACCCAGGGCGGTAACCTTACTGGCTTTCAGCTCGGAGACGACTCCGGGCAAAGCTGCCGCGGACACCTCAGACGTAAACGTCAAAATCGGGCCATCACGCAACACGCTCGCTGTGACCGCGTCCGGAGAACCCGAACCCACATTCTTCGTCACATACACATTCTTCGGGGTGCCGTTAACCTTCACCCACTGTTTCGCGATAGCCACCGCCGTAGCATTACGATCCGCACCCGCCAAACGAACCACTTCCACACCTTGCCCCTTGGCCTGGTCCTCGATAGCCTGAGGCACCGCACCCACACCACCAAGCAACACAACCTTGCCGGGTTTCACCCCACCCAGATTCAGACTCTTACCATCAGTCAACACCACCGGGCCGTCCCCGATAGTCGCCGCTGGTAGGGCATCCACCGGATTACGATTAGACGCCACATACACAACCTTCCAATCAGTCCCCCACGTATGCTTCGCTACCGCTAGAGACGTCTCCACCCCAGACGGGCCAGCCAAACGCTCATGCACCAAAACTCACCAGCCACCGCCGGTGCTACCGACACACCAGCGAACACCACACCGAACCGGGAAGCAAGGTACGACAGCACTGATATGAGTTACGGCTAAAACGGCACACCGCGCCGTTTCTTAACGCCTCCACCCTCCCACTTGGTGGCACACACGGCTCCACCACTGCCGCCAAGCCCACCCGCACACTGTTCACCATCAGCGAACACCACCGCATTCGCCCAGTTTTACGACCCGAGGTTTCCGACCGGCAGGCTTAAACCTATTAATTCGCGTCGGTGTGCCATATATGGCACACCGACGCGTTTAAATAGTTTTTATCCCAGCTATTTAGAGAAGCTCAGGGCACTGTCAGCGTGGTTAACTAGGGGGATTTGGGCTGTAGCGGCCATTATTTGCAGCTACAGCCCAAATACCCCGAGTTAAACACGCTGACAGTGCCCTGTGCTTCTCTAAATAGCGGGTATAAAAACTATTTACCCGCGCCGGTGTGCAATATATGCCACACCGACGCGAATTAATAGGTTTAAGCCTGCCGGTCGGAAACCTCGGGTCGTAAAACTGGGCGAATGCGGTGGTGTT